>JAYZAL010000059.1:0-12741 GCA_036339735.1 Candidatus Poribacteria bacterium | reverse complement strand
GACCAGAACGACGGCTATGCTTACCAGCGAGTTTACACTGACAAGCACTCTCCTCTTCATCAAGCAGGTAAACCTATTGATTCGCTTATGAAAGCAGTCGAAAATTCTGCTGTTCTAGTTCCAGAAGGATATCATCCAGTTGTCAGTGCTCCAGGTTATATGACCTACTATTTAAACGTTTTGGCTGGATCAGCACAAAGCTTAGCCAATCAAGATGACCCTAACTATAGTTGGGTCAAAGAATCTTATCAAAATGTTGACGCACGGTTACCTTTGTACCCCATCAACAGCTAGTTAGGAGTAACTGATGACTGATCTTGTTGACCGAACATACGACTCTCTCCATATGGGCCGTTCATCGATTGATTTATACGCTAATGATGTGGGAGCAAAATTTGTAGATATTGAAAGCTTTGCCGCGTACGTGGGTGGATCTCCCACGAATACCAGTGTTGGTGTGAAACGATTAGGTTTACAAACTGGAGTCTTGACAGGACTAGGAGAAGATCCAGTCGGGGATTTCATTCTCAATTTCCTCGAAAAAGAGGGTGTTGAAACCGGATACTGTCCTCGCAAGCCGGGGCACCGGACCAGTGCTGTAGTTTTGGGGATTCAGCCACCAGACCGATTTCCGTTAGTATACTATCGGGATAACTGTGCAGATATTGAATTGACTATAGATGATGTATTAAAATTACCGATTGGTGACAGTCGAGTTTTCCAATTTGCCGGTACTAATCTGTATCAAGACCCCTGCCGTAGTGCAACTTTTTTAGCTGTAGAAAAAGCAAAGCAGAGCAATACTAAAGTAATATTAGACATCGATTTTCGCCCTGATCAGTGGCATGACCCTCGAGCTTTTGGTGTGGCAATTCGATCAATTCTGAGATTAGTTGACATAGTCATTGGTACTGAAGACGAAATAAATGCAACAATGTTAACTGATCCCAATCAGATAGAATTAACTCACTCACAAGTTTCAGATACTAAAGTGCATGGTGATGTGGAATCTGCAATTAATCTAATGCTAACACTAGGACCAGAAGTCGTCTTGCATAAGAGAGGTGTAGAAGGTGTAAAAATTCACCTGCCAAATCAGGTTATTGATGCCCCTGGCTTTCCGGTTGATGTTCACAACATACTAGGGGCGGGCGATGCTTTTGGGGCTGGTTTTATAGCTGGCTATGCGAAAGGCTGGGATTGGTACAAAGCAGCTCGACTCGGTAATGCCTGTGGAGCAATAGTAGTAACCAAGCACGGCTGCGCGAACTTCATGCCAACCTACGATCAAGTCATCGAATTCGTTGATCAGTATGGTGGCTGGTAATAATACTTTTGATGTCAACTTCTATGAAAAAGCTAGTACTAATTGGCGATTCGATTCGGATGGGTTACGAAAACGAGGTCAAGAAGTTGCTCGCTGATAAAGTGGAAATCTTTGCTCCAGTCGAAAATGGGGGGAATAGTCGAAAAGTCAAATCAAAGCTAGATGAGTGGGTCATCGACCAATCACCGGATATCCTGCATATTAACTGCGGTCTACATGATATTAAGCGCGAGTTTGGTTCTGGAGAAGTGGCAGTTTCTTTGTCAGAATATAAGACCAACTTACAGTACATCCTCACTACGGTTTCTTCAAAGGTAGAAACCGTTATTTGGGCCACAACTACTCCTGTGAATTCAGAATGGCATCGAAAAAATAAAGGATTTGACAGGTTCTCGACCGACGTTTCAGACTATAATCAAGTTTCTGTATCTTTGTCTGATGACCTCGGTATTCATGTTAACGACCTCCATCAGCTCATTATGAATATTGGAGTTAATGAATGTTTATTGTTAGATGGAGTGCATTTTAATCAGTCAGGTTCAGTACACCTTGGTCAAGCCGTCGCCAAAGCTATCCAGCCACACCTAAACTTGAAGGGGTGATGGGCGGCTAGGTTAATATAGTATATAGGTGTAAATTAATCTAAAATTAGGATGCTAGACTTTTGCTATTCAAGGGTGAGTAAAAGTGGATAGTTTTGTGTTACGACAGTTGGTGTACGAGTATCAAAAGTGGGTAGGTAGTACTATTCGCCACGTTCAACAATTGAATTCTGACACTATTACCTTAAAAATTTCTCCAAATTTGACAAAAGTTGAAGGATCAACTTCAACTGCCATCCACCTGCTATTTTCCGTACATGCCGTTCATGCCCGTACTCATTTGCTCGATGAACGCCGACCAGTTGGTCAAAAACAATCTCATTTTGCTGATTTTCTGTTTCGTCATTTGTCAAGAGGTGTAATTAGCAGCATTGAGCAGGTTGGTTGGGATCGAATCATCAAAATTACGGTTCAACCGTATAGCGAAATACTATCAATTTCACCAAAGATATTAATTGCTGAGTTGATGGGTAAACATAGCAATATTATTTTGGTAGATCAATCTAATGGGAAGATATTGGAAAGCATCAAGCACATTGATGGCTCGATGAGCCGAATACGCACGGTTGAACCCGGGGAGACATATAAACTTCCACCCCAGCTTGACAAAGCTAACCCGTTTGACCTCGATTTTCAGAAATGGTCTAATATATTTGGTGATTCTATTCCATCTTGGCGATCTTTAATGCAATCTATTGACGGAATCACTCCAACCATTGCAAAAGAGATTTTGTACCGTGCCAGCAAAAAAAACGATCAATCAAAACAGGCCGACACTAATACAGAGGCCGTTTGGTTAGCTTTTGATCAAGTTAAGGTGGAATGGTTAAGTACAAAAAAACAACCACAAATAATCTCCAATAGTGAAAAAAGTATTGTAACGGCCATACCTCTACAGCAGTTAGATGATGCTACATGTCAGTTGTTTGACACTATCAGTGAAGCCGTATGTGCTTACTACAAGCAAATTGAACGACAGGAAATCAAACGACGTCAGACACAAGCCATACTACAAGCAATAAAAAAACACCAAAAATCAGTAGAACGAAAGTTATACCAATTGAGGACTGACTGGAAAAATGCGGAGAATGCTGATAATTTTCGCAAGCAGGGTGAATTATTGACAGCCAATTTACACCAAATCAAATCAGGGCAGAAGAAAGTTGAGGTAATTGATTACTACGATCCGGACTTGAAAACGCAAGTCTTAGAGTTAAAGCCAGAATTAAGTCCTACTCAAAATGCACAACGCTTGTTTAAACTTTATAATAAGGCTAAAAGAGGAAAAACGGTCATTCAACAATTAATCGCGGATAATGAAGCGGAATTAGAAATCGTAGAGTATTATCAACTTGAGGTGGAATCAGCCAAGACGACAGACGAACTACTTTCTATTAGAGCACAGTTAGCGAATCGGGGGTGGATAAGTGATAAACAAAAATCAAAAAAACGGAATCCAACGACCATTTTCCGGCGATATACTTCACCCGAGGGATTCCAAATTTATGTTGGTCGAAATAATTTGGAAAATGACCTTCTGCTCAGAAAAGTCGCCAAAAGTGATGATATGTGGCTACACGCCCGACAAATAAATGGTTCTCACGTCATTATTCGTAATCCAGAGCGCAAGCCCGGGATCCCAATGCCGACTCTACTAATGGCAGCACAATTAGCTGCTGCTAACTGTAAGGCTAAGCATTCAAGTCACGTTCCTATTGATTACACATGGTTCAAATACGTAACCAAACGGCGTGGTATAGGTTTCGTTCACTATACTCACCAAAAAACCTTGAATGTGGAGCCTAAAGCTCCTCAAATTTTATCTTGATTCGGTTACCCTGGTTTGCTAAACTGACATCGATTTCGGTAACTGATGGATAGTCAAAAATTGGAGAAATAGTTGGAACGATTATTGTTTTTCTGGGCTGTCGCTTTTGGAGTACTTCTAACATTAACCCTAGTTGTGTGTCTATTTCCAGCTGTTGCCAATAATGATAATAATAAGCATCTAAACTCTCAGAAAGATTCAAAAAGTCCCTTTCGAGAAAAGTGTGCTGACTGCCATGCCGACGAAATTGCCTATCAGGAGTGGCATAGTTCCAATCACAAGCACGCTTTGGTAAACTTGATTGAAGGTAAATATGAAACAAAAGATTCCTGTTTGGGGTGTCATTCCGCCGGCTATACAAAATTCAGCAGTGGCGAATGGCGGAGTCAGCATGGAAAGTTAACTCTCGCAACAGCAGTAAATGCGGTTTCTTGTTCTTCTTGTCATCTTCATAGTAGTAAACGCGAGAACTATCTGACCAAAAACCCGAAGACACTTTGTACTTCTTGTCATAAAATGGATTGTGGTTGCGCAGGAGCCGGAGTCGTTCACCAGTCTCAGTCAGAGATGTTCATGGGACGATTAGGAGCTGGAGTGAAAACAATGCCAGCAAAACATGCAAAGATTATGAAAAAAAGATGCATCTACTGCCACATGGCAAAAGACGACACTAAAACAGTTGCTAAGCACGGAGGTCATACTTTTAAAGCTGATTATTCTACATGTTCCCGATGCCATGAAAATATGGATACAAAAATCAAACAATATAGAATTGATATTAGAAAAAAAATGGCAGAAGTCAAAACCGTGCTTGATTCTGCTACTAATCTAGAATCAAAAGCATACAAAGATGCAAAATTGAATTATGACATGGTAAACGGAGATGCTGGATTTGGAATGCATAACCCTCTTTATGCTCAGGCTCTTCTTGACTATGCACTAACTTTAGAATCTGAAATCGTTAAATGAATCAAGAGTTTCGTCCCCGAATAGCTGTAGTCGGTAGTTTTATGATGGACTTAGTTGTTCAATGCAATCGTTTACCTCTTGAAGGTCAGACCATAGTTGGTCAAGATTTCAATACTTTCGTGGGAGGGAAAGGTTCCAACCAAGCAATTGCCGCTGCCCGCTTGGGAGCTAATGTGTCGATGATCGGCCGTGTGGGGACAGATAACTTCGGTGATGAACTGTTAAAAAACTTATCAGCTGAAGGTGTTGATAGCCAGTTCGTAGTCAAAGATACTGAAATGGGAACTGGAGTCGCAATGATTACGGTAGATGCAAATGGTGATAATACTATCGTGGCCGTTCCGAAAGCAAATATGAGTCTCAACCCAGACAATATTGACCAAGCCGAATCCGCAATAGCCGTGGCTGATATTTTGTTGTTACAACTGGAGGTGAGTTTATTGGCTGTTCAACGAGCGGCAGAAATCGCAAAAGCAAACGGCGTTCCAGTATTACTCAATCCTGCACCAGCCCGCCGAATACCAATGGAGTTAATGAGTTTAGTCGATATTCTGGTACCTAATGAAACTGAAACCGAATTTCTTACGGGCTTTCGTTTGACTGATATGGAGTCGATTAAATCGGCCGCTAAACATCTACTGGAAGAATCAGTGCCCACTGTCGTTTTAACTTTGGGTGATCAAGGAGCACTGTTAGCAACAGCAGAAGATATTCAGCTAGTTCCATCTTATTCAGTCAAAGCTGTCGATGCAACTGCTGCTGGCGATGCTTTTTGCGGCACCTTAGCTGTTAGTGTTGCTCGTGGAGACAGTTGGGAATCGGCTGTTAACTTTGCCAATGCAGCTGGAGCCTTGGCTGTAACTAAGCTCGGTGCTGCACCATCGATCCCTACGCGGGAGCAAGTCATCGAACTGATAGAAAGAAATAGAAATTAATTAAATTTCAGTCAACCTCGAATTTCAGCCGACTACCGAGGGGTGGTGTATTTCTGGTCGATAAATTGGTAGAGTAAAGTAGAAACTCGATCCCTTTCCAACTTCGCTTTCTACCCAGACAGCTCCTCCATGTTGAAGGCATATGTGCTTACAAATCGATAAGCCAAGGCCTGTACCAGACACACTCCGACTTCGAGCTTTGTCTACACGATAGAATCTTTCAAAAACCCTCGGAATAGCTGATTTAGGAATTCCAACTCCATTATCGTTTACCACACATTGGATCATGCTGTTGTCAATTTTTGCGCTAACAGAAATCACGTTTCCTTTCTCGGTGTATTTTATAGCATTATCCACTAGATTGACAAAAATTTGACGAATCAGCTTTGGGTCAACGAAAACAGCTGGTAATGTTTCTGGCATCGACCATTCCAGTTTTAGCTCTTCGTCTTCAATAATGGGAGCAAATATATCAATCAATGGTTGATAGAAATCATCTAGCGAGCAGGACTCTCGTTCCAATGGAGCAGCTCCAGATTCGAGGCGAGCAAGCCTGAGAAGATCGGAAACAAGTAAAGCCATTTGCCCGGACTGTTGAAGGATTTTCTCAACAAATTGTTTTTGCTGGCTTTCTAATCCAGTATCTAACAGAATCTCCGAGTATCCTTCAATAGTCGTCAAAGGAGTCCTTAATTCATGGGATACGTTGACTACAAAATCACTCCTCATTCTTTCCAATTGTCGTAATTGGGAAACATCGAAAAACAATATTAAAGATTCATTTTTAGTTTTCAGTGGTACGACTGTCACCTGGGTTTCTCTAGCTTCCATGGGATCTAACTTCAATTCGTCCGTCGCCGATTTTCTATCTACATTCACCATTTGGAATAAATTATACAGCTGCGGATTCCGATTAGCTTCAATTAAACTTTGACCGATTGACTGATCGGACAAATTGAGTAATCGTTGGGCCGCCGAATTTGCATAGATAATCTCAGACTGATCATTGACCATTAAAACCCCTTCATTCATGCTTGATAGAATTGTCTCTAGCCGGTTACGTTCTTGATGAGATCTGTCTAACTGTTCTTGAACTTGATCTACCATCTGGTTAAAGTAGCGAGTAAAGTCGGCTAGATCCTTTCCAGGTGGGATTTTTACCCTGGACTGGATGTTACCACGGGCAATTTCATCAGCAGTTTCTCGTACCTTCTGCAACGGTGAGGTTATAGCTTGGGCTGAAATAGTAGCTAAGATAACGGCTACGAATAATCCAAAGAACGCCGATAACAAGATATTTTTTTTGACTTTTACTGGCGTTACCTGTATTGATTCGACATCCATAGAAACTCGACAAATACCAATCGGTTTACTGTCACGCTCTATTAATAAAGCACAATAGCGAAGATCTCTTTTTAAAGTATCGCTAAATCTTTCACTAGTCCCGCATCCTTCAGCAATCGCCTCTATAATTTCTGGACGTTTGCTGTGGTCATCCATATTCTCTAAGTTCTCTCCGTTTTGTTTACTGTCGCCCCAAACCTTACCATCTAAATCGATAAAGCTAACTCGATTACCTGGCTGACTAGTTTGCAGTTTATCAACGTAACTATCAATCTGCTGATAGGTGTAGTCAGCGACATCTGGTAAGACGTAAGATAAAAAATCACGACTCATTTCAGCTTGACTTAGTAGTTGGGTATCGATGTTTTTGGAAAGTAGATCAGTTAAGGAAAAATCTAGGAAAAAGTATATTCCCACCAAGATCAAGAAAATAATAACAACATGGCTTAGGAACAATCTTAATCTAATACTCATATGCTATCGCTGCAAATCAAACTAGCATAAAATATCATAAAAAATCACCCAATACCAAGGGGTATTGACCAAAACCCCTCGTGGGTCTAACCGAAGAATGCAGTTGTTTTTCATCATTAGATATGGTAGTCTTATTGTCTCTGTTGATTGAGCCGTAAGGCTAAAAAATCGTTTTCTGACAAGGTTAGGCAATAGCTAATTGAGACGGTTCGGGTCAGAACTGGTCTTGTCCAACCTCGTAATTTTGATGGTCGAGGTGGTTCAGAATTGAGTAGACGCAGGAGACAACAAAATGAGTGCAGTCCAAGATTTCCCCTTCCCAGGTGTGCCCAACACACGAGATGGTGGTGAGACAGTCGTATATGTTGAAACTTACATTACACAGGGAGCCTGTGCATACCCGATCACATCTTCTTCGAAGATGGGGGAAGGATACGCTAAGCTAGTAGCAGATGGTTTCAGAAATTTATGGGGAGAAAAGCTCGCCTTTATGGAACTGGAATCGGAACATAGTGCAGCTTCAACTTGTGAAGGATTTGCCTTAGCCGGTGGCCGTGTGTGTAATTTCACTTCTGGTCAAGGGCTGATTTTGATGAAAGAAGTCCTTTACACTATTTCCGGTAAACGTCTACCGATAGTGTTCCACATTGGGGCAAGAGCCTTGACCTCACATTCACTGAACGTTCACGCTGGACACGACGATGTCATGGGGGTAGCCGATTGTGGGTGGGGAATGATCTTCGCCAAAAATGCACAGGAAGCTGGTGATTTTGCCTTGATCTCTCGACGGGCAGCAGAAGATAGCGATACTCCTTTCTTCAACGTTCAGGACGGGTTTCTAACCACTCATACTGTCGAATCAGTATTCGACCCAGAACCAGAAATGATGAAACAGTATGTTGGGCATTCTTCAGAAAAATTGCTAAATCTGATGGATACTGCTAACCCAATGATGATTGGTGTAGTTCAGAATCAAGACAGTTATATGAAAGGGAAGATTGCACAACGTCACTACTATGACCAAGTGCCAGAAGCTCTGCAAAATGCGATGGACAGTTTTTTTGAGCTGACCGGTCGCCGTTACTCAATGGTCGAGAACTATCGAATGGATGACGCCGAGTATGCTCTCGTGGCGATGGGTGGTGCATCTGAAACTGCGATGGCCACGGTCGATTACATCCGAGAAGAGATGGGAATACCCGTTGGTGTTACCAACATATCCGTTTTTCGACCTTTCCCAGGCCCAGCCATAGTTGAGTCCTTAAAAGATGTCAAGTCTTTTTCTGTTCTGGAACGAATGGATAACCCACTAGCACAATCAAATCCGTTGACAGCTGAAATCAAGTCAGCATTCCTAGATGCAATGAACGGTGCTCCAGGTTATACAAAAATTGATCGAGTACCTGATATCTTGTCTGGTGCTGGTGGATTGGGTAGTCGGGATGTCCGTCCTGGAGACTTTATCTCGATGGTTGAAAACATGCGCAAAGAGGAACCCAAACGCTTCTTCGTCATTGGTATCAAACACGAATTATCACTGGACACCCCATTAGATCCGGACAATCGTACTGCAGGCTCGTTTTCTATGAGGGGCCACTCAGTGGGTGGTTATGGTTCGGTGACCACAAATAAAGTAATTGCAACTATTCTGGGTTCACTAGGATTCTACGTTCAAGCTTATCCCAAGTATGGATCTGAAAAGGCAGGTTTGCCGACCACATACTACCTGACAATATCTAAAGATCCTGTTCGGACTCATTCTGAACTAAACTACGTCGAATTTGTGCCGCTCAACGACGTAAATGCCTTCCATACAGGCAATCCGTTCGCAGGTCTTCAAGAAAAAGGAATGGTTTTTCTACAGAGTTCAAAAACCGACCCACAAGAAATTTGGGATTCAATTCCCGTCCATGCTCAGGAAATTGTGCGCAAAAAGCAAATTCAAGTGGTTGCATTGGATACAGTCGCTATTGCCCGAGACGTTGCAACTCAAGCGGAATTGCAGCAAAGAATGCAAGGAATCGTTTTGCTGGGTATATTCCTCAAAAGTGCTCCATTCTTGAAAGATTTCAACATGACAGAGGAGCAGTTGTTTGAGAGAGTTGAGTCGGTAATTCGACGCTTCTGGGGACGGCATGGTGAACAAGTTATAACCGATAACCTGAAGGCGATTCGTCGTGGTTACTCAGAGGTTTTTGAGATACCTCGTCAGATAATTGAAAAAACTTCGATTGTAAAAGACCTTCCATTGACGGAGAGCTAATGCTACGAAAGATCATCGACTACATCGAATATAGCAAAACTGAAAATGGCTGGACCTCAAAAAAAGTTCATGATGAAGGTCAAAGCCTAATGAAGCATGAAATTGCAGAAGGCGAAATTGAAGCTATAGAAGCTGGGAAACGACCTGACTGGACACTACTCGGCCTACCCGAGATTCGGGTAAATGGTGATGTTTTCAAAAATGAAGGTGAACTTTAGAACTGAGCTAACGGATCTAGTAATCACCACGTTACAGGAAATTTAGGCTCAACAACTTATAAGGTAAAAAAATGGAAAAAATCCCTTCCACCGCACCAACTATCGAAGATCGACTCGAAACTCTTGTTGATGTAGAAGATTTCAACAGTCGTGTAATTGACGGCTATAACGAAGGCTCTGGGCCTTTAGCCCTAGAAGCTGATGTCCATACTGCCAGAAGTATTATCCCCGCAGGCACGGGAGCCTATAGAGATTTTAGTTACATTGCACCTGAAATACCTCTATATGATCCGTCGAACTGTGTGGGTTGTATGGAATGTGTGATCGAGTGTCCTGACACAGCTATTTTGGGAAAAGTTGTCGAGCCAGCTGAATTAGAGTCTGAGCTCAATGGTGTTGAAGATCCAACAGCACATGCTATTTTTAAATCACGTTTTGCTGAGACACAGAAATACACGACTAGCGTAGAGAAAAAAGGTGAGGAAGGTGGATTGTTTGGTATCTTTATCGATCCTACCAAATGTAAAGGATGTGCTGAATGCGTCGAAGCCTGTGGGGATCATCAGGCTTTGTCTATGATTCCAAAGACGGACAGTTCACTTAAACAATTCCAGGACACTTTTGACTTTTACAACCGGCTACCTGATACACCGAAGCGGTTTATCAACGATCGCCTACTGACTGACATGATGCTTAGTCCAGATTCTCTTCTGTACGTCGGTGGAGCTGGTTCTTGTATGGGGTGTGGAGAAGCGACTGCTCTACGAATGATGGTGGCCGCCACCGGATTCGTTCATGGACCTGAAAACATCGGCATGGTGGCATCTACTGGGTGTAATACGGTGTATACTTCGACCTATCCTTATAATCCCTACACAATTCCTTGGGCAAACTCGCTATTTGAAAATGGTGCAACTTTTGCCATGGGTGTTCGGTCGAGGTGGGATCAGATGGGATGGGAAGATAAAAAGCTGTGGGTTGTTGGTGGAGATGGAGCTTTTCTAGATATCGGGTTCCAATCTTTGTCAAGGATGCTCATGACTGGGATGAACATCAACGTTCTAGTACTGGATACACAAGTCTATTCTAATACTGGCGGCCAAGCGTCAACGGCGACCTTTATGGCACAAAGGTCAGACATGGCTGATCACGGTAAAGAGCTAAAAGGGAAAAGTGAAGGCCGGAAAGAGTTAGCCAACATCTGCCTAATGCATCCGAATGTGTACGTAGCGCAAACAACCTGTGCTCATTTCAATCATTTCTATAGGTCAATTATGGAAGCCAATGAATTCGATGGACCATCGGTGGTGATTGCGTATTCAACTTGTCAACCGGAACACGGTGTTGCTGATAACATGGCAATGCATCAAGCTAAGTTGGCGGCCGATTCTCGTGCATTCCCTTTGATTGTTTACGATCCACGAAAGGGTAATAGCATCAAAGAGAGGCTTGACTTGAGAGGCAATCCATCAGTGAAAGAGGATTGGTATACTATCCGGAAAACCGGAGAAGTCATCGATTTTGTTACCTTTGCTAGAAGTGAAGGTCGTTTTTCCAAGCATTTCGATAAAGATGGAAATCCATCACCAGAATTGTTGGCTTCTAAGCAAGAGAGATTGGATAACTGGCACCTGCTACAGGAATTAGCTGGCATCTCCAAAGATGAGGTAACAAAATCTACGCCAACACAAAAAACATCAGCCGGTGCCGACGCAGCAGCCAAACAAAAAGCTGCTTTGATGGCTAAGCGTAAAGCAATGAAAGCCTCAGCTGGTGGTGCTGACGACGATGCAGCCAAACAAAAAGCTGCTTTGTTAGCTAAACTGAAGGCAAAGAAAAAACAAAACTAGATACCGACCAGTATTTAGTTGACACCTCAGGTGTTAGACTGATATAACGTAATTACAAAGTTGCTTCTTCGGGAGCAACTTTTTTTATGGCTGCAACCTATTGTGAAAATGATTCTATTCTAATAGCGAGCCAAGCTAACATATCAGACAGTACACAGGACGAAATTCATGCAAAACCACAGACAGAAGCTTCGCTTAAATGATATTGATTTCCAAGATCGTTCAGTTTTAGTCCGAGTTGACTTCAATGTACCTCTCGATGATGGTGCTATCATTGATGATAGCCGTATCCGCTTAGCACTACCAACTATTCACCACTTACTGGCAAGTCAGGCGAAGGTAATTTTAGTCACTCACGTGGGCAGGCCAAGTGGTTTTGACGATAAGCTTTCAACATTACCAATCGCGGAGCATCTGAGTAAACTACTTGGTATACGGGTTAAACATGCACTAGATTGCATCGGTTCAGAGGTGGAAGCTATAGTTTCAGAAATGGAATCAGGCGATGTATTGCTTTTAGAAAACGTACGCTTTTATCCACAAGAGACAGATAATGACCCTGCATTTGCTGCCAAACTTGCACAATTGGCTGACATTTTTATTAACGACGCTTTCGGTACCGCTCATAGAGCCCATGCATCGACTACCGGAAGCCACTATCCATTGTCGGTTGTAGGCCAATTAATGGAAAGAGAAATTGATTACTTAGGTGGATTACTAGAAAACCCCCAACGGCCGTTTGTGGCGATTATTGGTGGAGCGAAGATCTCTGATAAGATTGGGGTAATCAACAATCTCATCAACACAATTGACGAGTTGCTAATTGGTGGTGGTATGGCATATACTTTCCTGAAAGCACTAGGTCATGAGATTGGAAACTCCATTGTTGAGACCGATAAAATTGAATTAGCAACTCAGTTAATGCAAAAAG
>JAYZAL010000058.1:0-19509 GCA_036339735.1 Candidatus Poribacteria bacterium | reverse complement strand
TTTACTTACACCATTTCAGATGATAAAAATGCCACGGCTGGTGCTACGGTTGAAATTGAAGTGGAAGAAGTTAATGATGTTCCAGAACCTACGACTGATAAAGCCAATTTACCTGAAGATACAAAAGGTTTCGAGATCGATGTCTTATTCAATGACATTGATGCTGACGGAGATGAGTTGCAGGTTATCTCCGTCACTCAAACCATTAATGGAAATATTGAAATTGGACCTAACGGGCTACCTGTTTATACACCCAATGAGAATTACTTTAGTAAAGATGGCGAACCTGACTTTTTTACTTATACCGTTTCAGACGGTAATGGTGGAGATAGCATTGGTGAAGTTGAAGTCACTGTTGATCCTGTTAATGATTTGCCAGTGGTTGAACCTTTAGCGGTCCAGACAAACGAGGATGAACCAGTTGAAATTACCCTAATTGCTGAAGATCCGGATGAAGACCCACTGGAGTATAAGATCGATCTAAAACCTGAGAACGGAGAACTAACAGGTCAAGGGCCAGATCGAGTCTATACTCCGGCTCCCAACTTCTTTGGTCAGGACAGGTTTAGTTTTATAGTCAATGATGGTACTAGCCCAAGTCTGCCAGTCGTGGTTTCAATTGCGATTGAGTCAGTCCCTGATCCACCTGTGTTTACTCAAATCGATGGAGACGATATTGGTAAAACAGGCGAGCCAGTTAATATTCAATTTACTGTTGATAATCCTGATAAAACTGAGATCAGCTACGATTTCCAAGGGGTACCTGAAGATGCGGGAGCTACCATTCGGTCAACACTTGATGGCGCAAGTTTTACTTGGCTACCTAAGTCCGCCTTTGCTGGTGATTATACGATAGACTTTACGGCTACAAGCGATGGTGGAAAAGCCACAGAATCTTTTCAATTGACAATCACACAAGTTAACCGACCACCAAGTTTATCGGATATTCCAAGTGTAGTGATCGATCCTGAAGTCAGTCCAGTGGCCGAAATTCCTGTTACTGTTACTGACCCGGATCCTAATCAAAAGTTTAGCTTTAATATTAGGCGATTTAGTAAAGGTTCAAAGCCCGAAATTATTGGTCAACCTGAATATAGTGAAGACGAAAAAGGCGGTACTGTTGCTAATATAACGCTGTCTTGGAAACCAGGAGACGAAGATTTAGGTCAGGTAACCGAATTTGATCTAACGGCTGAAGACGATGGGGCAGAAAATCCGTTGAGCGCTAGCGCTAAATTTTCGATTGGTGTTGGTAGTGTTAACACCCCACCTAAGTTAATCTTGGAAACTCTGACTTATAACGTTCGGGAAGCACTACCAGCGGCGACGGAAATCGACGAATCAAGCCTGTTACAAATCAGTCTCAAAGCTGAAGACGCAGAAGAAGATACCATTAAATTTGAGATTGAAGGAGCTCCAGAAGGTGCTGAACTAGAAGATTCAGGTGATGGAACAGGTACAGTTACATGGGCCCCCCCCCTTGATGCTGGAGATGGGCCAGAAGGTTTTAATATCTTGACCATGACAGTTCGAGTAGTAGAAGGAGCTCGAGATGACGAGAAGGAACCACTTTCTGATGAAAAAACTGTTCGGATTCGAGTACAGAACCGAAATCTAATTCCCCTTCTATCCGAAATTGCCGATCAATCAGTGGAGGAAGGCCAAGAGCTGATAGTCGATTTTATAGCTGGAGACAAGGATGAAGATCCGATACAACTAGCGGCTGAAGGATTACCTCCAGGAGCAGAGTTCGTAGAAAGTGCTGGTGACGATAATACCGTCACAGGTCAGATCATTTGGATACCGACTTTCAATGATGCAACAGAAGAACCAATTATAGTAACGGTGACAGCCAAAGATCCAAGTGGTTCGACTAAAGAGGGGCAAAATAGCCAGAATTTCAAAATTGAAGTCACTAATACTAACCAGCCACCTGTAGCCGTGGCTGACGTTACGATTCCAGAAGTCGAAGAAGGTGAAACGCTTCAGTTTTCGGTATCTTTTATTGATCCTGATGGTGATGCCTTGACTTTGGATTTGGTTGAAGGGCCCCCTGAAGCAGAGTTGATCGATAGTGGTGATGGTAGTGGAACTTTTCGTTGGGCTACAGATTATCAGTCTTATATCCAAGAAGGCTATAAGGCTGTAATTACGGCTACTGACGCTTTTGGTTTGGACAATACTGAGGAGACACCAGTAGAAGTATATATTCAAGTCAAAGATAAAAATCAAGAGCCAAAATTTGAGCCGATCAAAATGCCTCCTCAAGTCATAGAAGGAGATGTAGAGACCGTCGAATTGAAAGCTATAGACCCTGATGATCCTGAAGAACCTATTCAATATAAGCTTCGAGGTAATCTCCCAAATGGTGATGTTAGCGTTGCTGGCTCACAATTGTTGATTACCCCCGCTCTTGGTGACCAAGGCCAATATGAATTAACTTTGGTGGCTGAAGATACTGCAGGTGGTGTAGACAAAGTATCCGTTATTCTGACTATTGCTACGCTCAACCTCAGGCCGGAAGTAAGCACAATTGACCCTGTTTACAATGGAGTAGTGGGTGATGAAATTAGTTTCTCAGTGACAGCCAGTGACCCCAACGGAGACGAGTTAAATTTCATTCTAGACGGTAAACCTGATGGTGCTCAATTTGATACTGGTGCATCGACTGGTACTTTCAGTTGGATACCAGCAGTTGGTCAGGAGGGTAAATTTAATTTAAAAATCACGGTTCAGGAAGTTGATGGAGAATACAAAGAATCCATTGAAACTAGATTAGTAGTTATCAAACGGGAAGGTCCTATCCTTCGTAATTTGAAAATCGATGGAAAAAGCAATCAAGCTAAAATTTCGGTTGGACTAGAAGTCGAACAAGCGGCTAGCCAGATTAGTGTGGCCTTGTCTGTATTGACTGGAACAGGCGCTCAGCTTCTTTACAACACTCAAACTCAAGGAAGTCAAACAATAGACTTCACTTGGGACACCACAAGTTTTGGATTAGGTGATGTAACTGAATACGAAATCGAAGCCAAAGCTAGTGATGGTGTCGTCGAAAATATTGTCAAAATTGGACCGGTAATAATTGATAATCTACCTCCTATCATCACACTAAATCAGTCAGGCTCACTAGAGGCTGGAGCTGGTGAATTAGTCGAAATTTCGGTTAACGTGGATGATAATGGACAAGTAGAAACGGTTGAGTTCGTATCTGAAGTGGTTAGAACTACCCTGTCTCCTAGTAAAGGAGCTTATCAGTCCAAGGTCGTTATCCCAACAGATGTGATAGATCAACTCAAGTTAGCTGGTATTACTCAAGGTTCTCTACCTTATTCGATATCAGCTACCGATATTGCTGGTAATGTTGCGACCTTACCAACCGAGGATATCCAGATTTTGGATAAGACTCCACCTGAAGCTATCATCGATCAAACTCAATTAAGTGTAGCTCAAGGAGACATAGTTGAGCTTGATGGCAGTCAATCAGCTGATAATAGTGGTCGAATTGCTAGATATGCTTGGGATATTGATTTTAGCGATGGTGCTACTTTCGATGCGACAAGCTATAATGCAAAGCAAGTTAGTTTTAAGGCCACGATCAGTACAACTGTAACGTTACAGGTTAAGGATGAGGCTGGCAACAAAGCCATCACCACCGCTAAAATCGAGGTGTTGGATAACGAAGCCCCACAGCCACCTTTACTTGACCAGGGAATCATAGATGGTCCCATCACAGATAACAGTGTTGAGTTAACAGGTATAGTACAAAAAGCTTCGGATGAAGCCGAGTCAGAAGCTAACGTAGAAATTAGTTACGAGGGACCTAATTCAGATATGGTAACTGCAACAAGTGATAAGAGTGGTAGTTTTGCGGTCACCCTTTCAGGCTTAATTGACGGCCGATATAACATTCGAGGAAGCGCTACCGATGTATCCGGTAACAAGTCTAGTGTTGTCATCCTAACTGAATTAGTAGTTGATAGTACCGCGCCCGAAATTATCATTAGTGGTTTTGGTAGTAACAGTATTTCCACTTCACCTGATCGGGATCGAGACTTCGGAGTCTTACTGGATTCAGTACAATTCAATCGCCTCTCGTCTGATTTGGACGAAACAGGTAACAAGTTGCCGTCGATTCCAATAGAAGTATCAGATGCTGGCGGACTAGAGATCATCGAATTTAAATTGCTGGAAGGTTCGGTAGAAGTTGCCCTATCTGGGGGAAATACTCGTTCCATTTCTTCAGAAATCGTCAGATATTCTGACACAATTACGCCACTGCGAGAACTGATCGATGGTCTTAATTATTCTGTCTCAGTCATCGCGACAGATCAAGCAGGTCAAGTAGGAACTGCGACCTATCAGTTCAAGATTAATGAGGCTGCAGCAGATATAACCCCCCCTCAGATTAGCTTTGTTATCGATAAAATCACCGCTGATGCTCGCCCTCAACTGAGATTCGACATAACTGACGATTTGGCAGGATTCGACTTATCCAAGCCAGAGTCAGTGGAGGTTGTCTTAACTGACTCTGATGGAGTTACAGTTTCAATAGATGCGCCACAAATTAGTAGTACAAATAAGAAAAGTGTATCAGTTATTGTAATCCCTGCACTAGCTTTGACCGACAAGCCTGGTAATTACCAAATCAGTGTTTCTACATCCGATATAAATGGTAACTCACAAAGTGCTGACCAACTTTTCAGGGTTCTTGGTGAAGTTGCTACTTCTGCTCCAAACCCGGGACAATCGGATAGGTTTCGGATTTTGACTGAACCCGTTTTTTCGTCTGAACCGTTCACCACAATTAGTGGTAGTGTGCCAATCGAAAACATGCCTGGTGGTGGAAATGTCGAAATCTTCGTCAATGGCAACTCAGTTGCACGTTCTAAGATTGACGAAGGTAGCGGAAATTTCTCAGTTAGTGTTCCTTTAGCCGAAGGAATGAACGAAATTTTACTGATTACCGAGGATGTACTAGGACGTAAAAGTAGTCCTTTAAATCAAGGCACCTTCATCCTCGATACCCAACCACCATTGATTCAGTCTTTAGAACCAGCTAGCGGTACAACCTTACGAAAAGCAGCCGAAATCCGAGCCATTGTTAAAGATTCAACAGTAGTGGCTAATAAAGTTAGTGGTGTTGATTCTACCACGCTGAAAGTTCTCTTGAACGATCAACTCTTGACCGATGTCAGAGGCGCCAAATATGATCCGATTTCGGGCCAACTGCTTTACCCAATTTCAGCGGCTTTAGAAGATGGTGAGCAGCAGATTAGGATTGAAGTTTCAGATCTACTAGGGAACTCTATTAACATCGAGACCGAATTTATTATTGATGCTGGAATTGAGGATACAAATCCACCAATCATCACTGGTTTGTCGCCAGAGAAAGGTGCGTTAGTAAACTCGGCATCAATTAGTGAACTTACCTTACGTGGAGCGGCCTATGATGTTGAAAGTGGGGTGGAAGAGATTCAAATTCGCTTAGACGGTAATATTGTCAGTATTCAAACTAGAGATCAGGATGAAGAGATTGGTGAAATTGCCTATCAACCCAACAACCTATCAGAAGGTGAACACACACTGACTATTTATGCCCGTGATACGGTTGGTAATAAGCAGACGGTAAATGCAACCTTCTTCGTTGACACCACTAGTCAGATGCCAACTTTAACTATGGCTGGGCCTGAGGCTGACATAAACTCTCAGTCTTATCTCACTAAAAATAATAAAGTCTCTCTTCAAGGAGTGGCTGACCCAGAATCGCGGATCAACCTAACCATAAATGGTAAACCCTCAGGTACAACGAAATCCTCAACCATCGGTCAATTCACTTTGCCTGATTTGAGTTTGATTGAAGGAGCAAATGTTGTTCTTGTTACCGCTATCGATCAGGCTAACAATACTAGCCCTCCTAGTCCTGAACTAGAAATATTAGTTGATAGCCGACCACCTAGCGCTTTCGATCCTCAGCCAGCTCCCGATAGTCGAAATAAATCTCAAACGGTTACTATGTCAGTCAAAGTTGCCGATAATCCTAGTGGTAGTGGACTAGATAAAGATAGTATTTTCTTTGTACTAGACGGAAATGTCGATGTTTTCGATTTCATATACGACGAAGAGAGCCGAACCGTCTCTTATACACCAACTATTAAGCTTGCTGAAGGTGAGCATTTCTTCCGTATCACAGCCACTGACTTTGCTGGTAATCCACTGACGTTCAACTCGGGTAAATTCTTCATTGATCTTACTCCGCCCAATTTCGTAGAACTGTTACCCACTGACGGCCAGAAGCTATCTAACGATCAATTAGAAGTTACTGCTATTGTTAAAGCGACCGATTTAGATCAACTGACTGGTAAGTTGGTAAAAGATGGTAATGAAATATCAGCAGAGGCTGAAGTTAACCTAATCAAGGGGGCGATCCGAATCAAGAGTGAAAAACCATTGGTTGACGGTAACTACACCGCTACGATCACAGCTATTGATATAGCAGGTAATACAGTTGAAAAAGAAACCAATTTCACTATCGACTTAGGTACTGTTGACGAAACGCCACCAACCTTCGTACAACAGTTTCCACCGCCAGGTCAACCTGAAATCCCGATCAAAAACTTTAATGCACTTCAATTTCAGATATTGGATGGTGATAAAGGTGTCGATTTCGATGAGATGAGTGTTGAGATCAATGGAGTTACATATAATGATCTATTTAAACCTGGCAGCCAACATCGGTTAAACAGAGAAACAGGTGAAGTCACCTTGTTTATTAGGTTTAATCGTTCACAACTAGAATTAGGAGGTTTGGAAGATCCATTGGAGTTAGGAGGTTTGGAAGATCCATTGGAGTTAGGTGGTTTAGAAGATCCATTGGAATTAGGGGCATTGAACCGACCAATGGAATTAGCTGTTGGTCTGAACTCAGTTGGCATTACCGTTCCTGATATAAGTGGGAACTTCGGCTTGTTTGATTTCTCATTTGAAGTCTCATTGAGTTCACCTGATTCGCCAGATTTCTTGCCTCAGGTAGCACCACCAGCACCGCCTGATGCTTTAACTCTACAAATGTATACGGACTTCTTTATCAACGATATTGGGGTAGAACCGACTACCGTTGTTGCTGGTGAAGTCTTCAATTTTGAGTTTAATACCGACCCCAAGATAGTAGCCGCGTTTTTAGATCTGTCTACCTTGGACTCTAAACTGCTATCAGCAGACCCAAGTACTGATTACAAACAACCAATCGAAGATCTGAAAGCTGATGGTCTATTACCTGAATGGGTAACACTTGATCCTGAGAAAGATTTGGGACCAATCTGGACAGTTCTAGCTAGTCTTTCGGAACATCTACCTAGCGATATTAATGTCGATATTATGAAATTAGTACCATTGGCTTTCCTTGAAACTGATCCACGACCTTTTACAGTTCCTGCCATTGCTAACCGTTATACAGCTCAATTGACGATTAACAAGGATACCAAGATTGCTGGTGGAAGGTATAGTACGCGCCTCTTTGTTGTTAAGGAACGAGAAGATGCTTCGGAAAATGAGACAATTGTAACCAACCGATTTGAAGTTAGCTCTCAGGAAATCAATATTGGTTTCAAAAATCCAGCTCTGGACGAAGAAACTAAGCCACCGGCTAGAAAAAGTCGAAGAGGTCGTAGCCGTTCTCGCCGAGGCTCACGTAACAGGCAGATAGTAATGGCTGAAGATGGGACTTTAGTTGCGGAAGATTCGACGTTTGAAGAGGCGGCTTACGAAGTAGTAATTAATGAAAAAGATGGAAAAATCTATACCAATTCACCTGAAATTCCATTGACGGGCCAAGTACCCTTAAGTAAGAAAAGAAGTCTGATGGTCGAAGTCTTTGTTAATGGCAACACTATGGGTATAGTTGAAGCAAAATCAGATGGTACTTTTACCATTGACCGTATTATCTTAGAAAATGGCGAAAATACTGTCTCAGCCTTTACACGTAGCGAATCCAAATTACAAAGTCCATTATCTGCACCTAAAACCTATGTGTTAGATTTAGAACCACCGACAGTTGATTTTATTGATCTGCCAAACTACAGTAAAGACTTGGCCTTTACGGTTAAAGTCAAGTATCAAGATAATAGCTTGGATACTGCCGATTTCATCACTTTGATTGTTAATAATAAACCGATTGCTATCGACCCAGCCGAAGGCGATACTAGTAAAATGGGCGACTTGATCAA
The DNA here is from genome assembly GCA_036339735.1 of Candidatus Poribacteria bacterium. Lineage (GTDB taxonomy): Bacteria > Poribacteria > WGA-4E > WGA-4E > UBA9662 > TMED15. Next base: position 11,287 of record JAYZAL010000058.1, on the reverse strand, counting down.
ATCAGTTGAAGTAGAGTTAGTCGATGGTGAGAACCAGCTCGTGTTGACAGCTATTGACACTGCTGGAAATGCTAGTTCAATTGTAAAAAGAACTATCATTGTAGATCGCTTGCCGCCAGAAACAACTCCAACCAATCTACAAGCTAAGCTAACGTTCTCAGGAACTGAGGTTAAGCTTGATTGGCAGGCAGATCCTGATGCTGGTAGTTATAATCTATATCGTTCAGAAAAACCAATTCTGGCAACTGAACTGAACCGTGATGATGTGAGTTTATTAACAACCACTACAGAGACAACTTTTGTTGATACTAATGTCGATCCTGAAGTAACTTACTATTATGCACTGACTTCAGTTAGTCCAGCAGGACTGGAAGGTGTTAAGGTTTCGATCAATCGAAATGTAACTATCATTTCAGTTAACAAAGGTGGTACTGCCATTTTAGCTGATGGGACTCGATTAAGAGCTGGTTCCCAAGCGATTGCATCTGACTTGACACTTTTCAATGCTATTACTATTGAAGATTTAAGCTTGGGTGGCCTTCCACCTCTGACCGGAGCTTTATCTGATCAAGCCATTGTTTTTAGTGCTGCTACCCAATCGGGGCAAGCATTCAATGATAACTTTAACCAATCTGTTCAAGTCTCATTATCTTATCCGACCAATAGCCGTCAGGTAGACGTCTACAGGTTAAATTTAGATTTGACTCAAATTCAAGCTGGTCAATCGGATGGTGAATGGGTCAAAGTTGCTAGTACTACCGACATTGACGATCCCAATATTCAAGTAGAATCAGGCTTAATTACCTTCCCTGCTAATAGGTATGGTATTTACGGATTGGCTAAGCCACTGACAGAGCCGTGGGACGTTAATAGCGATGGCCAAGTCGACATTTTTGACTTGGTCCTGGTAGTTAAATATTTTGCTCAAACGGGTGATGATATTTCTGGTGATGTTAATGGCGATGGCCAAGTCGACATTTTTGACTTGGTCCTAGTTGTCAAGCACTTTGGTGAAGTCTATTCAACCGTAGCAACTGCTCCAACTATAGCCTCATTCCAGCAGCCAATTCGCCTCCACTTATCCGCTGAGGTAACTAAAACTGAGAATCAAGGCCTCGATCAAAATATCTGCCAAATAACAGTTCAAGCGGATATGCCTGAGTCCTCACTGAAGGGTTACCAATTAGATTTGGCTTACGATCCCTACCAACTCGGCATAATTGATGTTAGTAGTAAAGGAAAGATTTCTACTAGTTCTGACAGCTTGCGTCCTGTTTACTATCCTGTTCAGCCAAAATTTGGCTTAGGTCTAGTGCAAAACATTGCAGCCGTTAGAATTCAAAATTCCCAGCTAGATGATCGCTCTGAAAGAACAGGAACAGTACTAGCCACCATAAGTTTGCGTTTAAAGACAGAAACTAAACAAGCATTAGAGAGTTTGAGCTTGCAGAATTTGCGGATAGTCAATAGTGATGGTCAACTAGTACCTGTAGAAATTGATAGCCGTATTCAACTGCAAATACAAGAAGAGAATCCGCCGCATCAGTACACGTTAGAACAGAATTACCCCAACCCGTTCAATCCTGAAACTTGGCTACCTTACCAATTGACAGAGCCAGCGAATGTAACCCTTTCCATTTACGATAGTAAGGGACAGTTAGTTCGTCAATTACAAATTGGGCATCAACCGGCAGGCACCTATGCTAGTCGAGATCGAGCTATCTATTGGGATGGAAAGAACGAATTGGGTGAGTCGGTAGCATCAGGCATTTATTACTACCAAATTCAGGCTGAATCGAGCTCTAGTTCTACTTGGAGAAAGACAAGAAAGATGCTACTTCTAAAGTAAGAGTGGCCAAAACTAATCTACTAATTTTGTTGGTGATGAGTTTTCATCTGTACTTGTCACCTCAATGGATCCGCTACTTGAGACGGAAGCAGAAAAAGGATCGTACATTGCTTCGGCAGCAATCGGTGGCAAAACGAATTTACCTTTGGTTATGGCTCGTAAGGCGTAGAAAAATTTAGTTTCCTTCTTCTTTTCAAATCGACCAAAGAAAATTAGTCGGTCGTCCCGAATATCGATGTAACTGGGCTTGAAATTCTGGTCTTGAAGCCAAGAGATCCCTACTCTAGACTCGAGGCGTGGATTCTCAATCTCGAAACCGGCTGGCAGTGCATCTGTGACAACTACGTTATCTAGATCCTGATTTAGAGCCTTGACCGTGATTTCAGCTACTACTAGTGAGCCGTGAGGAAAGCGATTATCGGAGAAGGGTGTTCCAGATTCAGTCAAAAATCGGCGGCGAACTTCTAATTCTTTGTCAAAGTGATCAATTTTGTTACTGATTGGTACTCCCTCTGCTGTCCAACTTAGGTAACCTTTTCCTTCTCCTTCGATCTTTATCTCCAGTTCTACACCAGACCAGTCTTTTTCGCTGAAAAACCGATCTTGATTAGAAAAAGTCGCATAATCTTGATTATCAACTTGAACTGTGCCTTTGTAAGCTAAACGAGCCTGTTGATTTGAAAATTTCCCCAAAGCTAAAAAAGCAAAAGCATTTTCTTGGGTGGTGCCCCAGCGATTATTTTCAGACAACTTTTTCATCAAATTGTCAACCAAAGTTGGTACTGAGGTATGAGTTGGACTAAGCTCTAATAAGATATCTAGCATAATAGCTTGAGAACGAATTGGCGACTTGAAATTGCCTCCTGTTTCTCTCTGGCCTTTGAGGATTGGTGCTTGGTCAGGTAGAATAGCTAATGCCCTAGTTGATTGACCGACTTGACCTAAAGCACCAGCTAGTTGATAAAGAGGTGCCCCTGTCAAATTACGGCTTTTGAGGTAGTTCATGGTACTGAGTTCTGGCTGACCAGCAATTGCCAATACGTAACAGGCATAAGCGATCCGTTCAAAATTAGCATCATGATTACTATCCTGACGAGTTTCTCGTCTTAATCCTGTTAACATTGAATCATAGACTCGATCAGAAACTTGATAACCAGCTTTTCTAGCTTCAACCAAAAAATGAGAAGCATAAATGCTACTCCAGTGATTACTGTAAGAGCCACCTGGCCAATAAGAGAAATAACCATTGGGCATCATCATACTTTCTAATTTGGCAATTCCCTGAGTTAAGAAATCATCCCTTTTTTCATTTTTATGATCCTGTTGATCATTGCCGATAAGCAGCATTTTAGCCAAATCAGAAAAATAGAGCATGGGAAAAAGGCGAGAAGTCGTTTGTTCAACACATCCGTGTGGGTAGCTTAAGAGATAAGATAGACTCCCTAGCATTCTCAACATCGGATTTGGAGATAATTTCAGTGTGAATAAACTGGTATCAGTTAAAAGGTCATCTGGTAGTTTGATAATAACGGGTTGATTGGCTACTACTTCAGCCATGCCTGTACGAGTAACTAGAGGGGCCGAGGGGCGTAAGGGAAGTTCAGTTGTTATCTCAGTTTTCTCATTATTACCTTCAGCCGTCAATTTGAAAGCAACGGTTCCGACTGCTTTTTCAGTTTGAACTGAAAATTCAACCTGTTTTTCTTGATTGTTTGCGATGATTAGAGTTTTTTTCCTCTCATCTAAAATGGTAACCAAATTGTTGCCTGATAGGTGAACAGTGATTTCTGTTTCGAGCCCGGTACCATTAAAAACTCGGACAGGAATTTTAGCAATATCACCACCAGCCAAAAAACGAGGATAAGTTGGGGTTAGGACGATTGGATCACGAACTGTGACAAAGGTCGATGAAGAACCAAACTGTTCGCCCTGCATGGCAACTGCCATCAAGCGTAGTTTGCCGTTGAATTGAGGAATCTTAAAAGTGACGCTTCCACCACCGTTAGTATTAGGAGTAATCAAACCTGACCAAAGTGAGATAGGTTTCACCCTTTGTACGCTGATAGTACTTAATCGTTTTTTTCGTTGGCCTTCAATCCCATCCCCACCAGTACTAATCGTACCTTTGGCGGATTCTACCTCTGGCAAAATACCCGCGTAAAGATCATGAGACGTAACACCTAATCCTCGTTGGCGAAAGAAGTAGCGGTGAGGATCTGGAGTTTGAAAATTAGTTAGTTGCAAAATACCTTCATCCACTGCAGCTATGGTTAATTGACACTGACTAGGTTGAGCCATAACCTGATTAATCTGAACTTCTACCACCAAAGACTGATTAGGCTGAATCTCTGTCGGCGCTGTTAGGCTAACCTTTAATTGCTTAGCCTCAGTGTTGATTCTGATTGGTATGACTCCAAATGCTCGAGCTGGTGCATGTTGCTCCAATGATTTCAATGATCGAACTAAGATAGCCGAGACGTAAGCATTGGGAGAAAAGAGCGAGTTAACCGGAATATCAATCGTAGCGCTGTTTTCTTTCATTGTCAGAGTCTGCCATTCCAAGATTTTGTCCTGTTCTAACGTTATTAATAGTTTGCCAGCGAAAGGTGCCTTTACCCGTAGTTGGGCGATCTCCCCAGATCTATAACTTTCCCGATCTAACAATAGATCTAAACGATCAGGATTTTCCATCGCCCAAGGTGAGTATCCCCATCCACTAGTATAAAATGTAATGGAACTTCGGCTACCACTTTCAATTTCTCGTACGGTAACTTGGTATTCCCCGTATTCATCAGGAATGAAAGTATAACGACTTACTAATTGAGTTGAAGTCAATGTATCGGTTCGCAACAAATTGGGTTGTTTTTCGGACTGGTAGCGATACAGACCTTTTTTATCCTGTTTTAAAATCGAGTTCCACTGTAGTTTAAACACCTGAATCTCTAATTTTCGTTCAGTAACTACTTCACCCGCTTGATTGACTGATACCAGTAGAATATCAGCCGGTTGTCCAATTTGAGCGTAGCCTTCGAAATCAGTTTTTAATCCAACATAGTGGCTGTAAGGGTGAATATCGATCCGTTTATAGGCACTGACTGCTCGACCACCGGGTTCACTTACTGTCCCGGTGATGATGCCTTTTAAAGCTGATGGTGCAGGCACAGACGGAGGTAAACTTAAGGTAAATTGACCTTTACCATTTGCATCTAGGACTAATTCACCCAAGTTAATTTGCTGCCGTTTGAATAGACGATCCTGATCGTAGAAAGAGAAAGAGGCATAATCATTTGGCCGAAACTTGCTTGATTCGAGGTCACAAACAGCACTTGCACTCATACCTGCAGCCGGAGGTCCAAATAAGTTTACCCCTCTCAATTCTACTGTTAGTTCTTGGCCTAGTTGATAGGATGACTGCAGTGTACGTAGTTCCACTTTGATTCGGTCTGGCATAAATTCTTCTAATCGAAAAATCTGTCGACCAACTTCTTTTGTAGCTACTATCAAACGGGCTGTATAAGCACCTGTTTTAGCATATTTTGGAAATGGAATCTCGAATTCACTGTTACCTTTTGTATTCAGTTCTGCTCGTAGCTCTCGAAAAATTCTCTGGTCAGGTCCTAGAATTTGAAGTAGTACCGGAAACGGTGCTGGGGTTAGGTTTTTTTCATCCCGAACCAAGACCACCAAATTAGCTTTTTCCCCTGGCCGGTAGATTCCCCGATCAAAATAGAGAAAAGCATCATAAGCATCGGTAGTGTAAGGATCGCCACGAACGTTGAAATCGGTCAAAGAAACTCTTGTTTTGTCTAGTTGAAGAAAGGAAAAGTCTTGCCCATTATTTAAATCACCTTTTTGTGCTATTAAAAAAAATGGATAGAAATCCTTGGTTTTTTGCTCCAGATCTGTGAAACTAGTGTAGCCCTTACCATTGGTCTTTCCAGTCAATAAAGTCTGGTTATTTTTGCTAACTAATTTGACAGTGACATTAGCTTGCGGCTCTAGTGTTTCAAGCGAATTGACCCAAACCCTTAACTCCTCAGTTGAACTTTTCGCAATTATTCCCAGATCGGTTACCACTACCCATCGAGTTGCATCTAACCAACGCTGATCCGATTTCCGTGCCTTAACCAGAAAGATCCCTTTTCTTTCAGCATCGATATAATCCGCTAGTGAGATCGGGGTTACAACCTGATCGTTTTTAACTGAGTTAATCGGTAGTTCTTGACTCGACAAGAGTTGTCCCAGCGAAGAAGTCATCCACTGAGACCAATTACTTCTAGCCAAATGATTGATGTTATTACGAAAGACTTTATAAATTTCTAGCTGTACTTTACTAACATTGATAGTGGCCAAACCTACATTCATGTTTCCTGTTCTGGATAAGTACATGCCATCCCCTAAAAAACGAAGACTAGGATTCAGATTTGCAAATTTGATAGTCTTTTGAAATGTTTTTTTCAATTCTGATTCATCATTAGCTATCAAGCCACGAAGAATCTTTAACTGGTAGGAATTACCAGGTTTGAACTGGTCACACTGTATTTGTATCGTTCGTCGATATTTTGGACTAATCCGCAATTTCTGATTAGGTATTGGTTGGTCCTCAGCTGAACTGATCTGAATAAATGACTTTAGGCTTTCTGCCGTTACATCAGTATTAAATTCAACCTGTAGGTATTGCCCCATATTATCTTGAGAAGGGAAAGCACTTTCGACTACCAGCTGACCTAGCTGGCGTAAAGCCAAACCTACAGTATATTCAGTAACTAAACCTTGATGTCCATCAACCGGTTTTAAACCCTTAGCAATTTTTAAGACAATAGGTTGGTCAGTATTGCCTCGCTCTAATTCAATCGTCTCAAAATCAAAAACTTGGTTATTGTCATTATTCGTATTTGTAGAGTGAACTAGGCTATAGTCAATTTTCTCCTGATTACGCTCAATAGTAGTTGCCTGCAGAAAAGAACCAGTGCTAACTGGATAATTAAACTTAACTTTACCCACTAACTTAGCTCGGACTCCTTTTTTCGACTGATAGGCAAACTGCAAGTCGGCACTTTCAACCTTTATCTGTTCAGTCTGAAATGTAAAAACGCGATTACCAATCAGGTTAAATAGTTTGTTATCTAATATTGTTGGCAGCACTTCGACTTGAAATGAAGTGGAAGGAGGCAAGGTTTTTTCTGTGAAAAATTTTAGTTGATTAGTCTCAATCCACCTAACTTTACCAGGTATTTTTGGATTAAGACGAAGAGGAAGGTCTGCTAGATCTTGACCAATTAAAGTTTGGTCTACCACTGGACCTGAAAAGGTAATTGTAAAGCTGGCGTCTTGCGGAACAACACCTTGTGGATGAAAATTATTGACTTGTATATTAGTTTTTTGCGGATCAACTTCAACCGGTTGGTCAGAGATAATTACTGTCTCAGGAGTTGACTGTCTAAGTTCCGTTAATTGTTGTTGGAGGTCAGCGATATAAATCCCACTCACTAGAATCACTAATCCCATCACCGATATCACCAACCACAAAATCTTTCTGTTATCCATTATCATATTTGCCAGTAAGCTTCTGGTGCCTTCGGGTTGATTTCTCGATTAATAATTGGGATTGTACTCAATTGAAGTCTCCTTTCATAAAAAACAATCAGAAAACTTAACAAAAAATATACTTAGAGAGATATTCTGACGACCATTGATCCCAAAGGATAATTTTAGACGAGTTACGATCAAACATAATTTTTGTGAATTATATTGTCTCAAAGGAAGATCTAAGAGAATAGGTTCCAAATTTATATCTGCCAGCCAGGTTATTCTTTGGAACCTAAAAGCACTAAATTAATGAATGCTTGGTCTTGTTAAGATCAGGCACCAAAAACATATAACAGACGTGCAATTGAAAATTCTTTCATCAGTTCACACTTTGGTGTATTGAAAGTCAGAACTGATATTTATGAACAGAATTACAAAAGTGGGCAAAGCCATGTTCAATCAATACTTATTTACACTCAAGTAATCTATACTTCTAAATCATAAAGTATGATTAAACTTAAATTTGGCCTAATTCAACTTTATATTTTTTTAGTGTGTCTAACTCTCTTTTTAGGTGGTTGCGGTAGGGGTCAGACCAACCGATCCATTCACCACTAAGATAGCCATCATAGTCGATGGTAGAAAGACACTTCATGGCTTCCCGGTGATCAATATAGCCAGTACCTATCGGTACTAAGTTATTGTCCGAATCGCCATCATGAATGTGCAGATGTTTTATCCAAGGGCGTAAGATATCGAATGATTCTGAGATAGTAGCAAACTGACGACGTACTGGGTGCATGATATCCCAATTAACGGCTATATTCGGATGATTAACGGCTCGCATTACATCAGCTACATCAGATGGATTACACCAATCATCATGGGTTTCCATGCACAAAAAGACTTCTCGATCTGCCGCGTGATCAGCAACTTGAGCTAATGCAGTAGCTACTAATTCAACCCCCTTTTCACGATTAACACCTTCTCCCAACTGACCTCCAAAGAACCGAATTCTAGACGAACCAATATCAGCAGTTAAGTCGATCGCACGGTGTGTATCATCGATCATCTCTTCTCGGTTAGTTGGGTCTGCGTATCGACAGGAAGTAGCTACACAAGCTATGGCAATACCGTGATCGTCCGCCTTCTGACGTATTTCACGACGTTGATCGACTGTGGTCTCAAACTCTACACTATGTTGATGGTTAGCGCTAATACGAGGTTCAATCCCGTCATAACCAAATTCTTTAGCCATAGATAAGACCTGGTCGAGTGTAAGTTCCGGACAAGAAAAGGTCATAAATGAAAATTTCATGTTGATAAACACCCTAAATCAGTTGGTTTTAAATATGTGATCAGAAAAAACAGGTTCACAATTAACGTTTCAGAAAAATTATCCTGTTCGCTCGTCTTCCCGGTCAGTAGCCAATGGAGGCCGTGGAGATAGATCTGATATACTGGCATATAGGTCACTGGTCATGTTGATTTGCAGTGAGGCTAGAGACCCTTCTAACTGATCTGTATTTCTGGCTCCGATAATTGGGGCTGTAATTGCTGGGTGAGCCCCCACCCATGCCACGGCTAAACCTGCTGGGTGATAACCGCTCTGTTGGGCCAAATGGGTAAAATCTTGAGCAATTTGGTAGTAATGCTTACCGGCATATCGGCTCTGGTACATCTGACTTTCTAGCAAACGACCACTATCTGGTCGATTGCTAACACCATATTTCCCACTTAGTAATCCTCCGCCTAATGGACTGTAAGGAATCACCCCCATCTGCTCAGATAGAGCCATAGGTAGTATTTCAACTTCGACTTGTCGTTTAACAAGGTTATACATTGGTTGAATGCACTCAAAACGTGCTAGTCCTTCTTGTTCCGAAATCCCATTGGCTTTAACTATCTGCCAGGCCGCATAGTTGCTGACTGCCGGATAGAGTATTTTACCTTGGCGAACTAAATCGTCGAGAGCTCTCAATGTTTCGTGAATTGGTGTTTCCTCATCAAAATGGTGAATAAAATAAAGATCAATAAAGTCTGTATTCAAGCGACGAAGGCTGTTGTCAACTTCTAAAAGAATATGGCGACGCGATGATCCTGAAGCATTGATATCTGACCCCATACTACCATAAAATTTAGTGGTAATTATGACTTCAGATCGACAGCCAGCGATCAGAGTTCCTAAAATTTGCTCCGATCTCCCCTGGTGATATACATTGGCACAGTCGAAGAAATTGATACCGACCTCACGACATCGGTGAAATATTTTGGCTGACATAGATTCGTCGGCATCACCGAAAGTCATGGTCCCTAAACAGAGTGATGATACTTTTACACCTGTTTTTCCTAGAAGTTTGTAATCCATTATTTACCTTTTTATGTTTTTACAAGAAGACGAAAAATATTTATTAGATTGCCGACAAAATAACCCAACAAAGTATAGCACTGATCTGAACAGCCGACAACGAATAGGAAGTTTGTTATTATTGCTACGAGATCATAAGAAAAGTTTTGACGTCAATCCCTACTTGATTAGCTAAACGGCTGGTTAAATCAGCTTAGGTCTAGCTAAACTTAGGGTTGTAAAGTAAGTTCTAGAGGAAACAAATTGAGTAATTTTACTTTCAACCAAATATCAATTTGGCTATTGATATTTGGGATATTAGGTTGCCGACAGCCCACTGAAACCGTTTTAATATCTTCACCTTCTACAACTGAGCAACCAGATGTTGTAATCGCCCAGCCAGTATATCTTACTGATCAGTTGGATCAGGAATGGTTTTTGGTAAATTTTGATGATCAGGGAAGCAAGAAGAAAGTAATTGCCAACACCCAAACAACCATACAATTCTCAACCGAAAGATTATCTGGTTCGGCTGGTTGCAACCGGTACTTCGCTGGCTACCAACTTAAAAATAGATATGACTTGACAATAGAAAGAATAGTTGCAACTGAAATGGCTTGCCCCAATCCGGTTGGTATCATGCAACAAGAACACACCTATCTCCAGTTGTTGTCTCAAGCTAAGGCCTACTATATTCGAGACGGCCAACTCACTCTTTATAATGAGGATAAAGTCGCCATCCTTATCTTTCAACAACAAGAAAATGAAGAATAGATTCTCAACAAAGCCCCCATTCGACAGTAGGCTGAATTTGGAAAGATTGGTTCAAATAATAAATCAAAAAGTAAACTCTTGTGAAAGGACTCCTAATTATCAAAGATAAGAAATCTATCATCTAGATTGACCTGAAACAGTTTTATACTGATACGTGGATTTTACTTAATTAAGCTATTTACTGAACTAGTTTTGGCCTGATAATAAAAACGCCGATAATGGATATTATCAGACATTGTTTTACTAGTATTTACCAATGACAGAAATATTTTCTTTTGACTAAACAAAACAGGCCTTCAAACCGATAACTTATTGTTGGTACAGTTAGCGCTCATTCAAAAGCATCGCTTACGATGTACGACAAACCACATCTCTCGTACAGGCGTACCGCGCAAACACACAGCAAAGGGTATATGACCTGACAAAAGATGTGGTTTTTTACGCTTATACTAATGCAATCAATAGAAACCGGTTTTCAATTAGGTCATTCTATATTAACAGAGCAATAGTCTATTGGAACGGAAACAGATAAGCAGAGAAAGGTAGACAAGTCCAAACATTCCCTACTCTATCTTCCTTAATATTTCCATTCGTTTTTTTTCTTTCAAATTGTTCTGAAACGAAGAGCACAAATCGGATGTTATACACTGTAGTGCCACCATTCTATAGTAAGTTTACTAACAAAAAATTACGACCAAAAGTATTGCGACAAGCTAAAACTATTCTTCTCATTTTATTATTTATTGAATATCAATTCATAGAATAATATCGATCGAATTTTATCTCTC
>JAYZAL010000057.1:0-16284 GCA_036339735.1 Candidatus Poribacteria bacterium | reverse complement strand
CAGATATAATCGTTATTGCTAAATTGGACAATAGTAGCTGTTTTTAATTGGAAGAATAGACATACAAATGAACCAGCACAGACCTGTAGATTGTTACACCAACACTAAGAATGAAATTACCGCTGTTCGGTCTGCTATCGGCATTAGCGACCTTTCCTACAGAGGCAGGTTACGCGTTAACGGGCCGGATCGTTCAATATACCTCAATAGAATTGTGTCTAATGCAGTCGAAGGGCTAAGTGTTGGACAAGGTAACTACAATCTGATCTTAACTAATCGAGGCAAAATCATTTCTGATATGAAGCTAGTTGTTACAGGAAGTGAGATTGATTTGATGACTACTTCTTCAGAATCTAAAAAATTGCTTCATACAGAACTCGATAAATATCAAATCACCGAAGATATTACCATTACTGATTTGACAAATCAGTCCGGGATAATTTCGGTAAACGGTCCAAAATCAACCGAGTTAGCTGAATCCATCTTAGATTGTTCCTTAGATGATTTGGACGAACATCACAGTATCGTTCGTCAGATTCACATTTCGTCATCAATGGCTCAAGAATGGGTTACTTGCGTCCGAGCTAATGAAACTGGGGAAGTCGGTTATAACCTTCTTGTTGAAAAAGCCAGTTTAATACCAGAATTGTGGCAAAAATTACTTGATAAAGGCCAATCATACCAAATTCAACCGGTCGGTTTGTCAGCGCTGGAAATATTACGCATTGAGGCTGGCATCCCGAAATTTGGAGCAGAACTAGATGATTCCATTATTCCTTTGGAAGCAGAGTTAGACCGGGCCATTAGTTTTGATAAAGGATGCTATATTGGTCAAGAAATTGTTGCTCGGATGAAGTACAGAGGACATCCCAATAAGTTGTTGCGAGGCTTAGAGATCGAAGCCGACCAACCACCACAACCAGGCGATCAAATCTTCGATGGATCAAAACTCGTAGGCCGTATTACCAGTGCGACTAAGTCAATTAGTTTCGGTCAGACTATTGCGATGTGTTACATTCGAAACGCCTATACTGATCAAGGTTCTACCGTGGAGGTAGAAACCAATGATGGGCGCAAATCTGGTAGAGTAGTTTTGCTTCCCTTTTCACCCACCCTACCTTTATCTCTAAATCGATAAACCGATAAATTGATGGAGCGCCGAGGTCATGTTAGGTTAAGGCGCACCTTCAATTTTCTACTAATATCTTTGGTTATACACCTATCACTGATAAACTTTTCTGTGTTTCTACCTAAGACGAATCTGTGGCAAATACAACCTGACGCGGTTAATGTTGAAATAATTACGGCAGTCGATGAAAGTGAAATAAGAAAACAACAACCCAAAACTCCGGTCCCTGATCGGAGACTAATCACCCCACGCCGAACAGTTAGCGAAACGGAATTCCACCCACAAACAATCCGAATGGAATCGGCCAATAATAAAACCAAAACGACCGTTCTAACCTCGACTGAAGTTCTAGTGTATGATGCGCTCAAATCCCCGACAAATTCAAATGACAAATTAGTTGAAATGAGTACCTACCGAAGGTTAGACCAAGACAAATCTTCATTATCGAAGCCAATCAGTCAGCTAACAAATTCGGCGGAAGAAGAAATTCAAAGTTTCCGTCAAAGAGTACGTAGCTATGATGATGGCATTATTGGATCTATCAAGTCCGATGGAACAACTGATATCGGCATGATCGGTGAACTTCCTACTAGAAATGGGACTGGAGCTGATGGAGAAATTGAAAGCAACAACCCGTTTGCTAAAGCCTTACAAAAGATTGCTCAGCATATCGTCGAAACCAGCGAGAAGGGAAAAGTAAACGTTGTCTTTCTCCTAGACACTAGTGCTAGTATGAGAGATAACATACAACAGGTTGCGGCACACCTGTACGCTATGACCGATACTTATGATGAACATATGCTGGAGTATTTTCTGGGTATGATCGAATTTAGTGTCCTTCATGGCGAAAAAACCATGAATGTGGAACCATTACGCCCCGATGTTGGTCTGCTGAAAAATCGGATGCAAAAGATAGGAATGAGTGGAGACGAATATGCACTGGACGCACTACTCTATTCGCTCGATTCAGTTCGGTTTCAAATAGATGCGGATAAGCACCTGATCCTAGTCACTGATGAAGCATCAGGAACTGCAACTCCTGAAATGACAAAAGTTTTACAGGACAAAATCAACCTTGGCTACGACCTGTCGGAGATATCAGTTAATGTTCTCGGATTCGATGAGCCATTTCAAAAGCAGTTGGCTCGCAGAACTAATGGCTTGTGGCAGGAAATCCCAGGTGGCACTTTTACCACTGGTAGCTTACCATCACATAGAAAATCTAACGAAAGTCTAGTTAATGTGTTTCGTCGTATTTCGGCTGAAATTAGACGTTCAGCTACGCAACTTTTCCCAATTGATTTTCACATTTCAAATCCAGAAAACCTAAGTGATTTGGAAATAGATAACCAAATTTTCAGTGGTGTACGGTACGCATTTGACAAACGTGGGCTCACTTTTGCTGACAACGCTCAGTTTAAACGCATTGGTAGAAATCGTTGGAGAATTTATAATCACCTATCACCATACTACGTAAGCAGACAAAATCTGGACAACTCAGACACGATGAGTTCTATCACTCTTGATCAAACTATGGATCGAGCGTATACTGTTGAATATAAAAACAATCAACTGAATATATTTAATGCTTCACCAGAATCAACTAGTGATGAAGGGAAGGCAGATATTGTGTTGATGTTTGACTATAGCCGAAGTATGAGTGGCAAATCTCAAGCTCTATCTCATGGAATTGCCGAATTTTATCAGGAAATGGATTTGTTACCTATTGACTACCATGTTGGTCTAATCCGTTTTGCCGTAGCCACTGATGCCATTAGGGTTATAGATGGAGCCAAAATACTCACTCTAGATTCAGGAAAACATAGTCCATTGAGCGAGAGTGATATCGAGGTTGCGTTGACTGATCCCTTTGGTGGTGATGAACAACTGCTTAATGCTATAGTTGATGGATTGCCTAGGTTCAAGTTTCGTACTGGATCTGCCCGATATGTTGTCGTTATGACAGATGAACTAGCCACCGGTACCTACTCGTCGGATAAGGCTTTACAAGTCTGTAAAGATTTAGCCGTACGAGTTTTCGTATTTGGTGTGTCCACTCGAAACAATAAGTTTCAAACCCTTTTAGCATCAGAGACCGGTGGACTTTTTTTTCAAATGCCTAATGCCTTTCGCCGGGTATATAAAGATAAGTAATCATCAACGGAAATCCATATATCACAGTAGTCTACCCAAACCAAAAATCAGGATTACCTTATATATTTTATCCATTCGAGATAATATGTTTCCTTAGATGCCTAGACAGTGTACAGGTAAATAACCACATAACGGCTAGTTAGATCGTTTAAACATAATATAAAATATAAAAAGGAGTCTTAGTTTTTCTAACTTCTCGGAGGATGGTAGATTAACTGAAAATATTTTATGATTAGTTTTAATTTTGATGAAGTTGCCCTATTACCAGCCGATGGCGACAATGTGGCAATTGCTACCAAAATCATTGATGCTGGAGTAAGCATTCAGTGCGGGGGGCGGAAATTCTCAATCTCACACACTGTACTGGAAGGGCATCGATTTGCCTTCTCTAACATTGATGAAGGTGAATATCTGTTATCTTGGGGATTACCTTTCGGCACAGCAACATCTGTGATAAAAGCAGGTGAATATGTTTGTAACCCAAAAATGTTAGCAGCCTTAGAAGGTCGTTCCCTCGAATTTGATCTTCCAGATCGTTGTAACTTCATTGATGACATTCCAAGCTTTGACTTGAGTAAAGGTGATTTTCAGGTTGGTCCCCAGATCAATCCTTCTGAGACTATACGTCATTTCAATGGCTTTTTTCGAGATGGTGGCAGAGGTGTTGGGACTCGCAACTATATTGTGGTCATTGGTACTACTTCTCGGACATCTAGTTTCGCTCGACAAGTAGCAAATCAGTTTGATACTACCAAATACGCAAACGTAGATGGAGTAGTTGCAGTAACACACACTGAGGGAGGTGAGTTACATCAAC
The DNA here is from genome assembly GCA_036339735.1 of Candidatus Poribacteria bacterium. Classification (GTDB taxonomy): domain Bacteria; phylum Poribacteria; class WGA-4E; order WGA-4E; family UBA9662; genus TMED15. The sequence goes on along the minus strand of JAYZAL010000057.1, from coordinate 12,184 downwards.
CCAATAACTTACAGTTACTTTTGCGTACCCTCGCTGGTTTTGCGACTCACTCCAATGTTGGCGCCTTTCTAATGGTCGATTACTCAACTGAATCCGTTAATAATCGGATGGTACAACAATTTATGGAAGGACAAGGTAAACAAATTTACCCAATTCAGTCCATGCCTCATCGTTTTATGTCCATCCAAGGTAGTTTTGAACAGAAGGTAGTTCAAGCAAAACAAACTATTGAAAATTGGATACCCAAGGTCAATCAAACGCCACGTACTAAACAGTCGGTCGACTATCTTAAGTTGGCATTGCAATGCGGTGGTTCAGATGCTTTCTCTGGAGTTTCGGGAAATCCCTTGGCGGCCTATGCCGCCAAAGAAGTTATTCACTATGGCGGAAGTGCAAATTTAGCAGAAACAGATGAATTGATTGGCGCTGAGCCCTACGCATTGAAAAATGTAAAATCCGTGGAGGTCGCGGAAAAATTCATGCAGACACAGAATAGCTTTCAGAAGAGAGCCAGCTGGCATGGTCACTCAGCAGAAGGTAACCCTTCTGGAGGCAATCTCTATCGTGGTTTGTATAATATCGCCATTAAGTCGATTGGAGCTGCAATGAAGCGGCATCCCGACGTCCGACTGGATGCGGTTATAGATTATGGGGAACCGATGACTAAGGCTGGATATTATTTCATGGATAGCCCAGGCAATGACCTAGAGAGTATTGCGGGTCAAGTAGCTTCTGGCTGCAACATGATCTACTTTGTTACTGGTAACGGTTCTATCACCAACTTTCCTTTTGTACCAACGATCAAAATCGTCACTACCACCGATCGTTATAGATTGCTGCAGAATGATATGGATGTTAATGCAGGCCGTTACCAAGATGGCATATCAATGAAACAAATGGGGCAGGAATTGTTCGATTTAACATTGAATATAGCAAGTGGTCAAAAGAGCATAGGCGAGAAAGCAGGTCATTCTCAAATTTCGGTTTGGCGAGATTGGCGACAAACTGATGATTCGAAATTGATCCAATTACAGAACACCCGTGAACCAGATGGAAAACCATTATCAATTATTCCTACTGAAAATCCTGATTTGATTGAGAGTGCTAGCCAATTTAGTTTTCAGGGGATTGAAACTCAAGATGGAATTCGTACCAACCAAATTGGCTTAGTATTACCCACTAGCCTGTGTTCAAGTCAAATTTCCACTCTGATTGCTAAAAAGCTCAATAATAAACGACTTGGTCAGTCAGTAGGGATTTCTAGCTTTCATGGTTTAGTTCATACTGAAGGGTGTGGGGTCTCGGCCGGTCAATCCGAAAAAATGTTTACTCGCACATTAGTCGGTCATCTGCTTCACCCAACTGTTGGTTGTGGTGTTTTACTCGAGCATGGTTGCGAAAAAACACACAATGACCACCTACGTCAATCCATAGAAAATGTGGGGTGTGACACAAATAGTTTTGGATGGGCGAGTGTACAGCTAGATGGCGGTATCGAGTCAGTTAGTAAAAAAGTCGAGCATTGGTTTCAGGAAAAAATAGAACAAAAAATGCCAACTCAAATAGCTGAAGGTTCTTGGCCTAATCTAAAAATCGGTTTATTGTCCTTTGGCTCGATGAGTGAACAATCGGTTATTTCACTAACACAATTAGTACAAATAGCAGTCCAATCCGGCGGAACTATTGTCATTCCTGACAATGCAACATTCATTCAAACTGAAGCTTTTGTGGAGTTGGTCGATGGACAACATGATAAAAAAACGCTTTCGTATGGTGAGTGCCAGATTAAGCCCGGTCTTCACATTATGGATACACAAACTGGACAAGCAGTTGAAACCCTAACAGGTCTTGGTGCTACTGGCGTTGATCTGGTCATTGCTCATGTAATAAATACACCCATCCAATCTCACCCGATTATTCCCGTTCTACAATTTTCAAGTCACCTTCCGACTATAGAGATGTACGGTTCTGACTTAGATTTCGTGAGCAATGATATTGCGTTTAAACAGCTGCTAGTTTTGATTCAGAGAGTGGCGTCCCGTGAGTACATCCCAAAACTTCATAGCTACGGCAATACTGATTTTCAGGTTACCCGGGGATTGCTGGGTATTAGCCTATAGGTCTATGAAATCAATGCAGAACAGACTAACTCACATCGTCGTTATTTTCCTACTATTGTTTGTTTTGATTGTTTCTCCTAACGCTGAGAAATTTGAGATTGCCCAGATTCGTTACGGTGGTGGAGGGGACTGGTACGGGGATCAGACTGCGGTTAGCAATTGGCTCAGAATTTTGAAAAAACGCCTAGGTATGAATGTATCTAACCAAAGAGTAATAGTTCGATTAACAGATCGTGGCCTTTACCAGTATCCATTCTTATATTTAGTTGGACACGGGAACATTCAGCTGTCTACTGCAGAAACTAAGTCTTTACGGGAGTATCTCAATTCTGGCGGTTTCTTGTTCGTTAATGATGACTATGGTCTAGACGTGAGTTTCCGTCGTGAAATCAAAAAAGTCTTTCCAAAAAAACAGTTAAAACCGATACCCAACGATCATCCAATCTATCACTGTTTTTACGATCTAAAAGGCTTACCAAAAATACATCAACATGACGGCGATCCAGCTCAGGGTTTCGGCCTATTTCATGATGGACGATTGGTAGTTTTTTATGCTTACAGTTCTGACATTGGAGATGGTTTAGAAGATAAAAAAATCCATCCTGACGATCCACCTCACCTTAGACAACAAGCAGCTCGAATGGCTGTAAACATTATTACTTATGTCTTAACCCACTAAAGTAAGGGAGTTAGAATATGACAAAAAATAAAATTCCGATAGGGCTTCAACTTTTCTCAGTTCGTGGTGAATGTAGCAAAAACTTACCAGCCACCTTGAAAGAAATTAATCAAATGGGTTACGTAGCAGTTGAACCTTGGGGATATGGCGGTGAAAGTCTAGAATGGATGGGTTATTCTTGCACAGAACTTCGACAAATTCTGGATGACAATGGGCTAACTTGTTGTGGTATCCATCTAAGTACACAGGCTTTGTTAGGTGACAACCTTACTCGGACCATCGAGTTCAATCAAACCTTGGGCAATCGATTTCTTATCGTAGCTGGAGATCAAAGTCGAATGAGTAGTATGGACACCATCAGAGAATTGGGAGTAATTCTAGATCAAGCGGCTGACCAATTAGCCGATGAAGAAATGTTTGCAGGTTATCATGCACACGGATTTGACTTTGAAAAGGTCTCGGGAGAAACGGCTTGGAATCATCTCTTTTCTTTAACCAAACCAGAAGTCATAATGCAGTTAGATACTAGAAACTGTGCGGGGGGCGGAGGAGACCCAGTTGCCGTATTAGAGGCTTTTCCACATAGAGCTCGATCGGTACACTTGGGGGAGTATGGTAACCCGGCAAATTCCATAATCGGTAGCGGAGAAGGCGATTGGGAGAAAATTTTTCATCTTTGCGAGAATAACCAAAATACCGAATGGTATGTAGTTGAACAGGGTGGCCCAGACGGATTTGGTTTTGAAATACCTAGGCAATGTTTAGATGCATTACGGGAGATGGGAAAGTAATTGCAGAAGCATAGTCATTTTATTTAATCAAGATTAACTGGTGGTGATGGCTCGGTTGCCCGCAAAACATCGCTTCCTTCGATATTGGTACCAAGCATTATAACCAAACAGGGCTGGTCGCCGAAATTTCGAAAGATATGAAAAACACCGGGTGGTTTATAGATGGAATCGCCAGTGGCTACTTTTTCCCACTGACCTTCTATATTGATATGACAACTGCCTTCTAGTACGTAAAACCACTCTTCTTCCTTGGTGTGGGTATGGTATTTCGTATGGGTGCCTTGAGCGGGAATTTTTGTGATTCTCACCTCAATTTGTTCCATTCCATGTATTTGCCACAGTGGTTTGAATTCGCCATACTGTTGCTCCTCATTGGGAAAGAACTTAGGTTGCCAATTTACATCATCAGATTTAACTATATACTTCATTTTGTGAACCTTTAAATTTTGAGCCTACTCACCCTACAATAGATCAGGTGAAAGTTCAAGGTCGTTGCGGTTCTGTGTTAGGTATGATAGGCCGCGACAATTCTAATCCATAAATGCACGGAGTTCTTCGGATGCAAATTCAAATCGCCACAGCCCCTGTATCTTGGGGAGTCCTAATGAAGGATACACCTAATGTTCCACCTTACCAAGTTGTTCTAGACCAAATAAGGAAAGCTGGATATCATGGTACAGAACTTGGCCCATATGGTTATTTACCATTCGATATTCCTCAACTCACTGATGAACTTGCAAGTCGTAACCTATCCTTGATTTCGGCCTTTATAATTTTCAATTTTCTGAAAGGCAAAAAAGACGAAACGGTATATACGGAAGCCTTAGAAACCATCGAAGTCTTGTCGGAAATGAAATGTGAATATCTTGTACTTTCAGATTCTCTATTTGTGGAAGAAAATCGAGCCAAAAGAGCTGGGCAAATTCGCCACCAAGATAGTCTAGATAGTACAACTTGGGATCAAGTTGCCAGTAATGTCAACGTTTTTGCTCAATTAGCTTGGGAACAATACGGTCTCAAAACTTGTCTCCACCCACACGTTGGAGGCTACTTCGAAACTGATTTTGAAATTTCGGCTTTGCTGTCTCGGACTAATCCCAATTACGTGGGGCTCTGCTTCGATATGGCTCATGTAGCATATGGAGGAGGAAATCCAGTCGATGTGTTGAGCCAGTGGAAGGATCGTGTCTGGTATATGCATATCAAGGAGTGTGATAATCGTGTGAGAACACAGGTTTTAGATCGTCAAGGTGACTATTTCGACGGGGTTGCCTCCGGAGTTTTTCCTTCATTAGGAGAAGGCACAATCGATTGGGAAAGTATTAAGAACGTGTTAATCAACATGAATTACAATGGTTGGGGAACAGTCGAACAAGACATTCTGCCAGATAGTGGTATCGATGCTCTACAGTGCGCTAAGAACAATCGCCAATTTTTGCACAACCATTTGGGTTGGTAATTAAGTTTAGTTGTTTAATATACCTTGATTTTTATGCTTGGAGATGTAGATGATGAGTGGCCAAGAGCTATCAAAGTATCTGTTCGACTTAGAAGATTATTTGATGGTAAAACACGCCTTGACTACTGGTGAAGTTAGTCAACTTAATGAACTCATTGACCAATAATTTCATTTTCGTGCTATAGAGGGAGTTACAATAGAAACATCAGCTTTTTTAGATTAGAGCAAACTTTTTGCAACCTGATTGACCATCATATACTTTGCCTGTTCTACGATTTAGGTTAGGTGATTGCTTCGTCCAAATTGAATTTACGGGATTCAGGTAAACAGTGGATGAATAGATTACATTTTCATTCTGACTGTGGTACAGATTCTGATCATAATGTGTTTTTTGTATTCTAGTTAGCCATAAATTACCATAACAAATCTTCAATCAAAGCGAAAATGTTAGTTGTGTGGTAATTTCTTAAGCATATGCTAGGTCTGTAATATTATTCTCTGAGAGTCTGACTCACACAACTTCTGACTGGCAAAGGGGCCATAACTACCGAAGGCTTCTTTACGGATACTGTATTTCACAAATGGATTTATCGTCAAGACAAGTAAAAGCTCCCACAAGTATTGGATTAACTGTTCTCCAACAGATACTTTTAGCTGAACATTCCGCTCCGCCGCCTTTCTTTCCTTCGCTCTTCGACGATTGATAAAGCACTTAACTGCAGAGAGAATTACCGATTAAAACATATATCCCAAATTCTAAACTACCCCTTCGCGCCATTCTGGTCGGTTTGTTGTGGGTTATCTTTCAAAGTGCTGTAGCAGGCTACATCCACAGTAACAGTATAGGTCAATTAATTGCCAACCATTTGCCTCTGGGTGGGCTTTTTTTCCTAACTTTACTGGTTTTAGTAATTAATCCATTAATCCACAAAACCCAAGTTGTAACGACATTTTCAGAAGCAGAGCTAGTTATAATTTGGATTATGGTTTCAGTAGCTTCGGCCGTACCTGGGTATGGAATGATGGAGTTCCTTTTTCCGATCCTGGTTGCCCCCTTACATAATGCTACCGATCAAAATGAGTGGAAATCACTTTTACTTCCTAACATACCAAATTGGGCCTATATTTCCGATATCCAGGCAGTTCAGGATTTTTACGCTGGAGAGAGCTTAGTTCCTTGGAGTACTTGGGCCAAGCCCATTACATTTTGGCTAGCAATTAGTCTTAGTTTTTCTCTGATCATTATTTTTTGGAGTGTTATCATTCGTCGTCAGTGGGTAGAAAAAGAGCGTTACCCATTTCCACTAGTCCAGATTCCAAAAATAATGATCGCGCAACCCGAGGGTAACGGGCAAATTCTGAACCGACTCCTTCGTCATCGGTTATTTTGGCTAGGGTTATCTACGGCTCTTCTAATTCACATTTTGAATGGTCTACACCGATATAATCCAGCTATTCCCCATTTCAGACTTTCTTATAGTTTTAACAATTGGTTTCCCGAAAAGCCTTGGTCAGCCTTGGTTCAAGCTTGGCCTTTGTGGGGTCGTATTTACCTGTCGGTGATTGGTGTCACCTATTTTTTACAGTTAGATGTCTCGTTTAGTCTGTGGTTTTTCTTCCTATTTTACAAGCTACAGGAAGTGATATTTTCCGCTTTTTCGGTCAGAGGAGTTTCAACTCAACAGCAGGTAATTGGAGCTGATATTGTTTTAGTTGTTTTCCTAGCGTGGATGGGTCGTAGACACTTAATATCAGTATTTCGGTGCGCTATAAACCAGCGGGAATCTCACCAGTTGCCGAGCGAAGTAATACCCCACCGATCAGCTGTAGTTGGTTTTTTAATGAGTAGCATAAGCTTTTCAATTTTACTATGCTGGGTAGGTATGTCTCCGCATGTCGTTATTTTATTTTTTATTCTATTGCTGAGTTTAGCAAGTATCACCTGTTGGATGGTAGCTAACGCCGGTATGTTACTGGTGAATGTCGGTTTGTCGCCATTTTCTTTTTTTACGACTTTGTTTGGATCTCGTGCCTTTAGCCGAAGAAACCTAACACTGATGGCTTTCGACCGTTCAGTACATTCGCACTGGTCTTCTGAGTCGCTGATGCCTTATGCCATGCAAAGCTTACGTTTATTGAGAGAGGCTCGAGAGTACCAATCAAAACTAATTTTTTTAATGGTCTTCTCACTTTTAATTGCAATTGGTGTAGCTTTCATTTCTTCACTCAAGTTCATCTACTATCAGGGAGCATCTAGTTTGGAAGGTTGGGTATACAATTGGTTTGGGCGAAGCGGCTTAGAAAAAGCGTATGTAGCCACTCAAAACCCATATGGCCCAAGTTTATCTGGGATATTAAGTGCGTTCCTTGGTGGAACTTGGGCTGCGTTTCTTTTGTTTATGAGACAACGATTTTTGTGGTGGCCGTTTCATCCCATTGGTTACATCGTTGGTGTTACCTATGCTCCTCATCACCTATGGTTTTCGACTTTGTTAGGGTGGAAATGTAAAATCCTCATGCTAAAGTGCTTTGGTGTTGGCGCTTATCGCCGCTTCCAACCACTATTTCTTGGATTGATATTGGGTGAATATTTGATGTCGGCATTTTGGATTTTTGTTGGCCTGTTTACCAAAGTCAGCTACTGGGGATTACCTCACTAGAAAAAGGCTTTGAGAAACACGACAGCTATCACTAATAAGGCAATTGCGATAGTTAATAACAAGTAGGCGGCCCGCTCAAATCCTTTCTTTCCTGTGTCAAACTTGATAATTTTTTTCATCTAATCTAACTTAATCTGGTATTGTTTTACTTCAAAAAGAAACGTTCCAAAAACCAACCGACTCCAAAAATCAGCAAACCAACTCCCCATAGTCGAATATCCATCACTTTCGGGAACTTGGTTACGAACCCTATGGCGATTGCCATCAGCCCACTAGCCTGAATAGCTTTGCTAACATAAAATAACATTTGATATTTAGGCGTTTGTTTCTAAGTCTAGTTCGGCCAGATCGTAGAAAATTTGTGTGTTGTCCCGAAAACAGCGGTGTTGGATTACGATTGTCCGTGCGAAATGCAGCCAAGTTAGAGGAAATAGAACGCCATGTATCCACGCTGGAATTGCTTCAGTCTGCACGGCCCCTAACAGACAAAACCACGTACACACTAACACCATATTTAAAAGAGTTGGAGGGTAGATGATTCTCTTAATAGAAATGGAACGTCGGTGAAAGTCCTCCGTGAGATCATGCATTTGAGCGAATTCTTTTAAGCTAACGCCTGTACCGACAAAGAAGAAGATGATTAGAGTTTGAGTAAAAAGGTAGGTAATGGATGTCAGTAGTGCAAACTGAAGAATCGGTAACCCAAATACATCAAAGCTAAAATAGCCTTGAAGGCCCGTAACCAACAGAGAAGCGAAAGAGACACCTGTCAATAAATAACAGGCATACATGAAAAACCACACAATAAATTAAAACGGAACCTCGTTTCGGTGAGGTCTAACAGGAGTTTAAATTTCGATTACTGGTGAGTCTCCCTTGCTGGAGTCTTCCGTGTTTGGCACGAAATTATCAGTGATTTCGACATCGGGAAACATGGACTGAAAATCAGATAAGGGTAACATGTGTATCGCATCCCAAGTCAACTTTGTACAGACTCTAGCGCATATTGCACAACCGATACATTCATTGTACCGAACCCTGACGGGTGGAATAGGAGAACTAAAAGTGTGCTCTTCGGCTGGCGTAGGCTCGATACAGTCCACAGGGCAGAAAGGTACACAAACCTGACATCCTGTGCAATTTCCGTCATCAACGACTGCCAAAGATTTCGGTTTTCTCTTCTTGTGTGATATTTCGTCTGGAATTCCTGCTACCGGCTTGTAGTGGTCGTACGGCCTCAATTTCATGGATATTACCTTTCGCAAAAATATTTAAGATTACACCGACGTGCTATAAAATAACATCCAATCCTATCTGGTTCAATTAAAAATTACTCTAACACGTATTTTCTGTGCCGTTTTTCAATTGGTCCCAGCGCAATTAGCTGTGCTAAAATGATTTCGGTTGATGGATTGAACAAATTTAGTGGTAAAAAGGAAATTTAGTGGTACTTGACCAAGTTCGATTAACATTTGAAGATTTAGTGCAGTATAGCCCCAGATATTCTTCATCTCAAGCTTTGCTATCTCCGGTTGCGCCTAAACCAAGTGAGTGTAATTTTGGCTGGCGCGACCGGTGGTGGCTGCATAAAACTTCCGCACAGAATTTATCTTTGAATTACTGGGGGTTCACGTCAGCGGCGGAAGCAATACGAGTTGGTGAACTTTCTATAAATCGTATATCGACACGTCAACGATTTATAAATGGTACTCGACAGTCTGTCTATCAACCTGAAACCGGTGTACTAACCGCCGACTGTACGTGGCGCGCCGAACGAAATATTTTGTTTACTCGTTCCAATATATTAATTTTAGTTTCTGAGTCAGGACACAAAATAGAACTTGCCGTGACCATTGATATTGCTCAAAAAATTCTAAATAAGATTGAAGCCCAATTGTCATTGACTACGTAGATAAGTTAAACCCCAAGATTTCGCCATAGTTCGCTCGTGTATTTTCGAAAGTTGAATATTAAAGTTTTATTTCTTATCTTTTGCTGGATTGCTGTTTCTGTTGAGAGTGAAATTGGCTTGATTGTAGTTGTCGATAACTCGTCGCAGACACAACAGGTGGATCGTACAGGCTATCGTTGGCTGGGAGTCGAATTATCAATCGAACAAATGAATGCAGGTAACCACCTGACCGTAATCGATTTATCTCAACCCGGTGAACCACTGATTGATGAAGTTTTAGACGGTGGATTTCGCCAGAAAATATCGCTGAAGGAACGCCTTAAAAAATATCAGCACAATTTATCTACAACGACGATTGAACTTTCTAGTGCACTTCGGTCTATTATCAATCAACGAACGAGTACAGGACCTAAGTCTATTATTATTTTAACCCAGCATGCCGCAACCGTTAACTTATCTACCGGTGACGTAAATGTTGAAGTAATCACTATTAAGTCTGGGCAGGATAAGATTGCAGTATTGACCCAAATGGCACAAATTATCAATCAGATTCAGGGCTTTGAAGTGGCGATTGTTCAATCAATTAGTCTTGAAAACTTCGGCACATCGAGCTTTTTGATCCATGATCCAAGGATTGTCGAATTGCAAATACAATATTTTTTCAGCACTAACCAAATAGACATGCCAGAATTAGAGTTAAGAGATAGTCAAAATCAGTTTGTTTATCATTATGCTGAATCAAAAAACTTTAAGCTTTTCACTGTTCCGACGCCAGTACTAGGCGACTGGGAGGTTATGTTCCGTAATGTTGACCAGATTACGCAGTTGGTTAGTACAAAAACTGAAGTGAATCCGAATCTACCTCAGTTAAGTTTTTCTGTCGAAGAAATTCCGGCTACGCCTAATGAGGGCATAGAATTATCCGTTAAAATAATTGATAGTGAAAAGCCGAATTCAGTTAATAATCTTGATTTAGATGTTCTATATGCAACGGTAAGACAACCGAACAATCAACAAAATAGGATCCAACTGACTGCTGATAATTTAACAAAAAAATCTTCATTCAGTACTATCTATAAGCCTAGTGAAATTGGTACATATTACATTACGATTCAGCCAAACTCAGCCTATGTAGTTTTGCAACCCCGCCATAGACTTTCGATTATACCGTCTCATTCTAGTTCTATTTTTCCAGTGTTGTTGGCTTTACTCCTAGTTGTTGGGGGAATAACTACTGGTGGATTAATGTTCGTCAGTGCGAAAAAACAAGAAAAACAAGACAGCATCGATTTCTTCATGGCTAATGACCTACCAATTCGTGACGTTTATACTGGATCACGGGGTAATCCATCACTAGCTGCTCCAATACCTACAGATTTCGAAAAACCTCTAAACGACCAACAATCAATAGATAAAACAGAGAATGAAAAAATAGAGGCGAGTTTGCCCGAAAACTACTCTGTATCTGACGAAGAATTAGAAAAACAGTTAGAAGACTTAAGCGTCTCCCATGACGATATCCTACAACTGATTTCCGAATCCCAGAGCGAGATTGAAGATGAATCACCGGATATAGATGTTTTCGACAGTGAATTTAGTGAAGTGAATGATTCAGTCTCGGAAAATTTCTATGAGGCAGACCAAGAAGTTGATTTTGATGATTTTGGCGGAGCTGATGTACTTGATCTCGAAGATCTAGATCAGAAATTTGATGATTTAGATCTGGATAATTTGGATTTAGGACTTGATGATTTAGAGGGAAATGAGTCATTCAAATCGGTCATAAAAAGTGAGAAAAATCAATTTGACTCTACAGAAGCAATAAAGCCTGAAGACGATAGTCAAAGAAATACAGATTCACCTATTCAAACAGAAATTTTAGATGAAATTATCGAAAAAACACTGAGCAAATGATGCAAGTTAATCGCCACCAATTCGATACTATTTTAAGGGGTTATTATGATCAAACTCGGCAGAACTTGACTGTTGAGGAGTTAGTCAAACACCTAGAACGGAGAGGATACCGACTGAGTTTTGAGGAGTCGGAGGTGGAAGATTCCGGGGATCAGCTAGAAACTGAGTTAGGAGTTGATCTTTTATCAGATGAGGGTGCATTATTTGAGGAGTCGGAGGTGGAAGATTCCGGGGATCAGCCAGAAACTGAGTTAGGAGTTGATCTTTTATCAGATGAGGGCATTTTTCCAACCTCACTAACTACTGATGGAGAATCTCTTCGAAATACGAATATAGAGACAAAATTGGATTTCAGGCACAAATCAGCTACAGAAGCAGAACAAGCTAAAGATTTAGAAATTTTTGTTACTAGCCAGAAAGAAAAAATCGAACAAAATATACAACTCAATTCTGGGCAAACTGAACTGAATACAGATAGCCGCGATAATCAAAAGCAATTATCGAATTCTGAATTCCCCAAGCAGAAGATCTTGGATACTCTCGTGAATGTAGACGCTGATTCAAATGAAACTGATCCGATACCATCCAAAGCGAGTAATTTATTGGAGGACAAAAGTGTGGGGGAAAGTCTTCACGGTAACGAACTAGA
>JAYZAL010000056.1:0-10762 GCA_036339735.1 Candidatus Poribacteria bacterium | reverse complement strand
AGCTTTCTACATGTTCCATTGGGAACAACTAATATAGACTTTGTTATACCCAAAAATTAATAAATTAGCATTTATACATTTACGGTCTTCTTAAAATCATGATTTAAACCGATAACCAACGCCATGAACAGTTTGTATATGATCACCACAGGTGCCTAATTTTCTACGTAATCGACTCATGTGAGTGTCCACGGTCCGATCAACACCGTAGTAATCTTGCCCCCAAACTTGGTCCATCAGAATACTACGAGTGAAAACGCGGCCCGGTGATTTAGCTAATATCACCAGTAGATCAAATTCGGTGGCGGTTAGCTCAACCTCTGGATTGGAATCATCATCAGACAAACACTTAACTTTTCGCCTTTCAATATCAATGTGGACATCATGAACCTTGAACCAGTCGCCCTCAACTTGGGATAAATCTTTTGGGATATGGTTTCGTCTCAATACTGCTTGTACTCTAAGGATTACTTCTCGAAGACTGAATGGCTTAGCAATATAATCGTCAGCACCTAATTCAAGGCCGACGATTCGATCAATTTCTTCAGCTTTGGCGGTTAGCATAATGATGGGAATATTTTTGGTGCGGTTATTGTGTCTAACTGATCGATATACCTCTAACCCATCAATTTTGGGAAGCATCAAGTCCAACAAAATCAGGTCAGGTGTTTGTTTTGATATGAAATCGATAGCAGCTTCTCCATCATGAACAGTTACCACAGTAAAATTCGCCTGTTCGAATGGCACCCTTAGCATATTGACTATTTCAATATCATCTTCAACTAGCAAAATTTTCGGGTTCATAACCTTTCTGTTTGTATAAATAAAAGTACGTAAAAATGGGTCAGTTAGATTGTACTTGGAAAATCACAGGTAAAATCAGACTGAGCTCATTGTTGTTATAATCATCGGGCAATTTTGAAAAAGGCACGGCCGACTGAACTACAGCCAACGCCAGCTGATCTAGGGTTTTAGAGCCAGAGCTTTGGTCAACTGTTAGCAAAACCAGACTTCCTTTTTGGTCAATCACGAATTGCACGTCTATAATTCCTCCCTTAGTAACATTAGCACTCCGGGCAAATCTCTGAGCACGTTTAATTTTTTCACTAACTTTCTTTATGTAAGCGTCTATGGATTCAGATGAGTTACTAAAATTTACAGCGCCCATCGTTATTGAATCTGGTTCAAAGTTGGATATACTGGAATCTAAAACCCCCATATCCATCGACGTCATCATAGTTAAGGAAGTCGATTGGCTGTTCGCGGTAACTGGAACTGATGTCGCAACTCTTACTGGTTGGAAATCACTCATTAAACTTTTCATCGAATCGCCCAATGAATTTGCAGATAACCCGCCAGAAGGAAGTTGTGATGGAGGTAGAGTGAAACCCGAATTATTACTGACTGGCAGATTAACCGCTGTTGTCAGAGGTTTCTGAGTTTTGATGGCAGTGGGCTTTGTCATCCTCGGCTGTTTCAGCTGTCGCATCTGGGCCCTAGGTTTTGTTAATCTTCTCATACCTGGGGGGCGTGTGTGGGTAATAGATGCGAAATTTTCCTGCCTCTGCTCGACGACTTCTTTTATAGCATAAAAGGTGATGTAAACAGCCAATAATACGTGGAGTAAGATGGAGATGGTAAAGGCTGTACTATTCTTTTTTGTAGCTGATTTTTTTTGATACATTTGATTGTCGTGCATTTATCCCATGCCAATAGCAAAAGAATAATTAACTAAAAAGAAAGAATTGAACGAAAGAAAATACGACACATGATTAATCTTTATAACTAAGTAATTTATATTCGCCAGATTTTTCGATGACAGACCCAAGAATGTCAAGTCTAAGTACCTGTCCTCTATCATCTTTTACTGACAATATTGTTCCTCGTAATAACCTAAATCCTTCGTATGGTATTGGCTCTTGTTCAAAATCAAGGGACACGAACTCTAGCTTTTGGTTTTGGAATTGTTTAGCCCATTTTTGTACTCCAACTATACACTTTTTATTTAGGTTATCCCAAACAAATTCCTGCGGAAAATGCGTTTCAGGAAAGGCCGGTAGAACCCAGCCAAGATATTCAGTCTTGGAGACTCGATGTTTATGCAGATCTTCTGCCTGATATCTCAGATTCTCATTAACATTGTTTTCTGAATGATTCGAAATTGACTTAACGATAGCCTGTCCTAATTCAGATGTGGAACGATGAGCATGAGACCAATTTCGCTTATCACCACAACCAATAAAACAAAGAAAGCCAAAAAAAACTGGAACTAGCAAAAAAATCTGCCAGTTCCGTTTTTTTGTAAGGAGAAAGGCAGTACTGAAATACTGCCTATATAACAAAAACCTATTAGTTTTGTGCAAAGTTAGTCCAACCTGCGATCCAATTATCTCCTGCTCCCATGGCTCCGACAAAATTGGTCTTATCAAAGAACCCATCAGAAGGTGGAGTGGCAGCACCAACTAGAGCCGGTGATCCGGCGGCAGGGGTGAAATTTGGCGCCGTTAAATCGTACGGTGCACCCAATTCAGGATCAACTACTCGATTACTATTAGCTGCATCAAGTGCCATATTTTTCTCAAAATCGCTATGGAATTGCTTTTCAGCACCTTCAGACGTATTACCGAAAAAGATACAGTTTTGTATAATGGTTTTACCTTCTGCAGCCATTCGTTGAGATACATCTCCGTCAATCCTGAGACCAGTTTTACGAAAACCCATTGCAATTATATTTTTGTACGTTCCCGCGGCGCCTTCCCGAACTAGCATGCCAATATCACTTTCTTTACCTTTGGGATCACCAACCAAGGTTACATTGTAAATCTGAGCATCTGATCGAGGCGTAGCTTCATTATTCTTGCTATTGTTATCAATTTCAAATCCTTGGTCAGCATCGTCTCCTCTCTGCTGAGCAATCCAATACTGGCCTTTACCAGTCCAGCCATAAGTCCAGTCAAAAGAATCATCCCGAATTCCACTACATACGAGGTGCTTGGCGTTAACCGTCCCACCGAAGAATTCAATACCATCATCTTGATTGAAATGTACTTGAACATAGTCCACGACGGTGCCAGATCCAACACCTTGGAAAGCAATTCCATTCAACTCATTATCCGGACTAAATTCAATACCTGCAAATTCGATTCTAACGTATTTCAGAGTACCACTACTATCAGCTGGATTTGTTCCACCGTAAGATCCGGTATCCCCTTCGCCAAACGCTTCTGCCCCAACATTAATAGGTGCTGAACCGTTAACAATTAGTCCACCCCACTGTCCACGAGCACGTGAGCCTGGTGCTTGGTCACATGTCATTATAATTGGCTTAGAAGCTGTACCATTAGCTTCTATTTTTCCGCCCTTGGAGATGATAAGCGTACCATTACTAGCACCTTCACCATAGATAGTGGTTCCTGCTTCAATATCGAGAGTGGCACCCAGTTCGACGAATACACCGCCGCGTAAGAGATACTTATAGTTGGCTGTTAGCTTTGTATCTTCTGTAATTTTCCCACTAAGGACAACGACATCACCTAATGCACCGACAGACGTTAAATCACCAGCCAATTCATCACCATCCTCATCATCATCCTCCGAACAGCCCATAAAAACGACTGTTACTACCATTAATATGAGAAATAAAATGCGTAGATCGTAAAACTTCATGAAAACATTCCTCTTCTATTTTTTCTAATTTATTTAATTACTAAAGTGAATAACCAAGACTGATAGAAAATGAGCGACCTAAGTTATAAATTAGGTAATTTTCGCCACCTTGGCTATAAATGACATCTCGATTGAGCAGGTTCTTGGCAGAGAACCCAATTTTAATGTTAGAACCTAGCCTCCGGCTAAATGATAGATCTAACTGTGATTTAGGCATCTCGTAAACATCCGGAATGCCGTTATTACCGACTTCTGATATTCTTTCTCCCGATTGATGAAAAGTTAGCATAGAAGTGATTCCACTATTTTCGCTATCATAAGCCAATGTTAGGTTTATTACGTATGGCGATTGGCCTTGCAGCGCTCGCTCTGAACTGGTCTGCGAACCACGGTCGGGTAATTTAACTTTCGAGTTTATCCATGCCAAATTAGAGTTAATTGAATAATTTTTCAATGCAGGATGAATGAAAGAGAAATTACGTCGAAACTCACACTCTATTCCGTAGTTATTAGCACGTTCAGCATTGGCATATGTGATGCGCACTTCTGCAGCTGGTACTACGATTTGTTCAATTGGATTCGTAAATTGCTTGTAGAAAGTACTAACAGAGACTACACCACCTGACTGTGGGAAGAATTCCCAACGAAGGTCATAATTATCCACGGTTGTTTGTTTCAGGTCTGGGTCCCCTAGCTCTGTCCTTCCTCCAACAAAATCGGTAAATTCGAAGGGAGCCATTTCCCTCAGGTCTGGACGGGTTAAAGTTCGGGACACAGCGGTCCGTAAATTGGCTTGATCTGTGAGTTGGTATATTAGGTTGATGCCGGGTAGAAAGTCGGCTTTGTCAATCTCTGCCACAATGGGAACCAACTCAGCAGCAAAGGGATCGAAGGTTGTCACACTTTGGCGAGAATCCTCCATTCTGATACCGGTAGAAAGTTGAATTTTTTTACTAATAGGCAAGCTGAGCATAGTATAAGCAGATCCAACTCTGTGGGCAGCGGTATAATTATCAGTTGCCAGTGTCGATTCACGGAGCTCAAAAATTCGCGGCGCAATATTCTCTTTGGCAAACAACTTTTCACCCGGCCAAGTTAAGTCAATACCGCGATCGTCGATGCCGTCCGCCGGTAGAAATCGAAAACGTCGAGCATCAAAGTCACGATTCCGATCTCGATATAGTCCGCCCACTTTTAACTCTGTCTCTGAATTAAACCACCATCTCCAATCAACCCGGCCACTGATTTCTACGTCTTCTAAATCGAAGAAAAAATGACAACCACTCTGCGTAATATCTCTAAAATACCAAAGATCAAGGTCCCCCCTTTCGTAAACCATTTCTCGGGTATCTGGCTGATCCCTTTTGGCGCGAGATAGAGCTAGGCGCCATGTTAGTTGGGATCTTTGTTTTATTTCTGTGTCTGAGGCTCCAAGATTTAATTGTCCAAATTTGTGGTTTCCTGATAATTGACTAGAGACCAGTTGGCGTTCAACGAACATCAGCCTAGCACTCTTCATATCGGTAGCCCGATCCATGTTATACCCTTCCCATGTTCGTGCTTGATTATCTCCATTGTGACTGAAGATGGTTTTTAGACTAGTTATATGACTTTCATTGAAGCGTAAACTTGCATTCAAGACACCACCCCACATGACATCATTAATACTCCGTTCAACTTTGTACTCAGTGTAAGGCGCCAATAACGCGCTTCCTTGCTGATCAACACCCTTAAGAGTAAAGGTGTTACGGACTTCTTGGCGATTACTGTAGCTATTGGAATATGAAAGGATGGCTAGATATCCAATTTGTTTGCCCCAGACAGTAGATGTGTCCCCATAGGTGAACTTGTATCCCTGATTGGCTGGCGCAACCGATTGGTATGGTGTCCATTCGTTATTGAATGTCTTTCCCAAAACGGCAATGTCGGCAGCACTAAATCCCTGTTTAGAGAATAGGCCTCTTTCTCTAATTGGAATTTGACTAGCATACTTGCTAACTAATCTTGGGATTTCACGACTACCATCGTCAAATCCCAGAAAATCGAATTTGCCTCCATCATATCTAAGGGTATCTTTCCCAGTTACGCCGCTATTTAGACCGGTTGAAGCCGAAAATGATAATGTCCGTTTGTCAGGAAAATCTTTTGTATGAACCTGTACCGATCCTCCGGCAAAACTACCCGGCTGATCAGGGGAAAATGTCTTCATCACTTGTAGGCTCTGAATTAAGTTGGCGGGAAAAATGTCCATTGGTACCACTCGTCTTGTAGGTTCCGGACTTGGTACTTCTACCTCATTCAGCAGCGTATTACTGTAACGCTCGCCTAGGCCTCTAACGTAAACATATTTACCACCCACAACACTAATACCTGTAACCCTCTTTAGCGCATCTCCAGCATCTGAAACCGGCATCTTACTCATTAACTCAGTACTGATATTATCCTCGAATACCTTACTTTTTTGCCGTTGCTTCAGTAATCCGATTTCGGTAGCCTTACTGGGCCGTAGATATAGGCGAATTGGACTCATTCGAATAGATTTATACCTCGCGAGTACATTTGAAATGCCAGTAATAACTTCTTTTTCTTGTGCAACTAATCTTGAATTAAATCCAAAACCAATTAGGCTAAAAAAAGCCAGCATAGAAACTAATTGGTAAGAAAAAGGACGTAATGAGATAGCTGTTATAGTCGACTTCATCCAGGTATATTTGATCTTTTCTCCGCTAATAATAATTTAGAAGCGAATAATACCTGCTGGTTATTACGTCTTTTTGCCATCCATTTGTGTTATTTTTTTCATGTCGCCTAAATATTACAAAATCATAGATTGTTCATAACATATAATTCGAGATTATAATTGATATAAAAAACTAAGGTGGGTTTGTTAAGTGATTGGATCATTAACTCATTATTATGCTAAGTAATACGAATTTCACTATTTATAGGAATTGAACTCATCTCTCGTGAAGTCTAATTTATGAGTCAATGGTATAATAGTTTTCAAACTGAGGATGGTCTGTTTAAGATAATCACTCAGTTGTTAGTTTTATTTTTTGGAGGATTCTTATGATTCGAATTGCAAAGTTAAGTATGGCACACGTCCATGCTAGAGGTTATGTTAATCAGGTTCGAGATAATGCTGAAACCGAACTGGTTGCTATTTGGGATGAGGAGGAGTACGGTGGGAAACAAGCTGCCGAAGACTACGATGTTCCCTATTACGATGACTTAGATCAAATTTTAGGCCGAGATGATATCGATGCAGTGGTTGTTGATGCTATTACCTCCGATCACCCAAAAGTGATGGTGGCAGCTGCTGAAGCCGGCAAGCATATCTTTACTGAAAAAGCATTAGCTATTGACGTGGATGGTTGCGACCAAATAATCGATGCAGTAGAAAAAGCTGGTGTTAAATTTATGATCTCTATGCCCCAACGATGCGATGAAGGGATCCAATTGGTCAAAAAAGTGGTCGATGACGGTTTGCTTGGTGATATTACCTTTGGTCGCTTTCGTATTGCCCATAGCGCAGGTCTTGACAAGTGGTTTAGTGGCTCAAGTGCCTGGTTTGCAGATGCAGATCGCGCGGGCGGCGGTGCTTTATTCGATTTGGGTTGTCATCCTGTTTACCGTATGCGTTGGTTACTTGGTACCCCCAAACGCACGATGTCTTTGATGAACAACTTTTCTGAAAGTTACCCTATTGACGATAACAGTATTTCAATCGTTGAATTTGAGAACAAAGCTCTCGGTATTGTTGACTGTTCTTGGGTTCATCGATCCGGACCCAATATGACAGAAATATATGGTACTGAAGGGTCAATTGCTATAGGACATGGAGAATTACATTTCGAAAGCCGAAAATTAGATGATGAAGCTCGTCAAGCTTACTTAGCTGATAGTCCACCAGCGCTGGCGTCCCCTATGCAACAGTGGATTGATGACATTTTGCGTGACAAACCGATGTCAATTACCATTCAAGACGGTCGTGATCTGACCGAATTAATGCAAGGATTTTACATGTCTAACGAGCAGGGAAAATCAATTGATTTCCCACTCTAGTAACACTTTCTATACACATTAGAGTCTCTCATCTTGTCTCTGATAGTATTTCAATAATATCTTATCAAATAGTAAGATGTTGTTTGCTCATTTGTCTTGAAAAGTAATTTCGGTATATTGGATGCAAACTGATTAACATTTGGTCTTGGTTTAGCAAAATCAGGAGATTAGTTAGTGGGAAAGATGAATCTGGTGAAGATCAGTGATTCTGTTGGCAAGATAAAGTAACGGGGTTGGCAAACCGTTAGGGAACCTGCCAACCCTACACCTAAAGTGTTTGCATCCAATTATCCTAACGGAAATTGATAAACTTTGCTTCCGTATTGCAAAAACTTTGATGACTTATTACAGAAGATCACGCTAAAAACAGATTTAAGCAAATTAATTAGCGTCGTTTAAACCGTGTTTCTAATTCTCTTTGAGTAATTTGAATAATTATGGGACGTGCATGTGGACAATTGAATGGGTGCTTTGCCTGCGATAGTTCTTTGACTAAATGGATCATTTCTTCCATCTGAAGTCGGTCCCCAGCTTTTATAGCTGATTTGCACGACAACATAGTCATTACTTGATCATGTACATCCAACACTTCAACACCACCATTAGCCGAATCGGATAAATGGTCGATTAAGTCTGTTACAGTTGTAGATACTATACTATTCGGCATCATTGAGGGGATACTCCTCACTATTAGCGTTTGCCCACCGAATTTCTCAATCTCAAATCCTAGTTGATCAAACAGGTCTTTTTCTTGATCGAATACACTGAGCTGAGGTGGTGTTAGTTCGATTGTAATTGGCAATAAAAGCCCTTGGCTTGGTACTCCGTCGTCTCGAATTTGGTTAACCAGCCTTTCATAAAGAACCCGTTCAGAAGCAACATGCTGGTCAATTAGAAGTAATTGATCTTTTGCCTCGGCTAGGATGTAAGTATTGAATAGGTTAGCTTTCAGCTGCAATTCTTGATAATCAAGTAGTTCCAAGGTTGCTTCTGGATTGATATCTATATCTGGTGGCTGAATATTTGTCTTAACATCTATTATCTGCTGGCTGTTTTCCGAAACTTTTATCTCAGGTGGTGATTCTGTATGAGAAGGAGGAGTAAAGGACGAGGGGGTTGGCAACCTGGATACTGATGAGCCAAAACCAAGAGAAGGCTCAGTTGTAATTGGTCTAGATGACTTAATTGATGAAGAACGAAAAGTTCTTTCTCCTACTTTTCCAAATTGCGCTGGGCGTTCAAATGTATCATTTTCTGTCGTGTCAACTCCTGTTGAGTCAACAACGGGTATGAACTTTGTTTGGTATATACCTTTATTGAGTAGCTTGACCACCTGGGAATATACAGATCGCTCATCGCGAAATCGAACCTCGATCTTAGCAGGATGAACATTGACGTCCACTTCTTCTGTATCCATAGTCAAGAAAATAAAGGCTACTGCATGACGACCTTTGGGCATGGTTTGGCGAGTGGCTTCAGTCAGTGCACCACTCAAGATTTTGCTTCGTATTGGCCGCCGATTAAGAAAAAACAGCTGCCAGTTCCGATTCGACTTATTAACATTGGGCTTACCCAGCCAGCAATGTAAGTGAAAGTTAGGCAATTCAGCCTCGATCTCAACTAAATTCTCAGTCATTTCTTTACCGTATAACAATCGAATTCTTTGTGTCAGATCTTCACATGGCCGCACATCGATAACTTTCTTCTGATTGTGTTGGAGTAAGAAGCTAATATCTGGGTGAGCTAAAGCAGCCCAACTTACTTGTTTGGTAATATGACTCATCTCCGTCATTTCGGTCTTGAGAAATTTGAGACGTGCCGGCACATTATAAAATAGATTGTTAATTGAAATCTGTGTGCCGGGCGAGCAACCACTTTCTTGAACTTTCTGAAAAATACCACCATCAACTAGAATTTCGGTGCCAGCCAGGGCCTGATGTAATCGCGTCTGTAATTCTAATTTGCATACCGAAGCAATAGAAGGTAGAGCTTCTCCCCGAAAACCAAACGTTTGTAATTTTTGTAAATCGTCAATTTCAGACAGTTTGCTGGTAGCGTGTCGCTCGACAGCCAGTGTGGCATCTTCTTTAGACATCCCGTGACCGTTATCTGAAACACGAATTAGCCGTTTTCCTCCAGCCTGAATATCAATTTGAATACTGCTACTCTCAGCGTCGATAGCATTTTCGACCAATTCTTTAACAACCGATGCAGGTCGCTCGACGACCTCACCGGCAGCGATTTTATTCGAAATCTCTGGTGGCAAAATATGGACAGGCATTTGTTTACTCTACGATTAGTTTTGCGACGAACTTCTAAGAGATCGATCTTTATAAAGTTTATAGGCCAGACTTTCAGTCAAGGCTTCCCAACTAGCCTGAATAATATTTTCAGACACTCCGACAGTACCCCACCAGTCCGTACCATCACTAGCCTCCAATAGCACTCTTACCTTAGCTCCAGTACCAGCCTTAGTATCTAAGACACGAACTTTGTAATTAGTCAGCCGGACTTTCTTTAGTGTAGGATAAAATTTTTCTAACGCCTTTCTCAGAGCGTTATCCATGGCGTTGACAGGACCATCTCCATCAGCTGCTGTATGTGCAGTTTCACCACTTGGTCCAGTAACTTTGATTGTAGCTTCTGCTTTCATATCAATCGTACTTGCACCTTCCACAATAACTCGAAAACCAACCAACTGGAAATATGGATGATAATGGCCAAAAACTTCTCCCGTCATAAGTTCAAATGAGGCTTCTGCCACCTCGTATTGGTAACCTTGTCGTTCTGCTTCTTTCATTCTCTCAAATAAGGCTATTATTTCAGGTGAATTCTTGTCTCGATCAGGATATTCTTTCTCAATTTTTTTCAGGATTGTGCCACGGCCAGCTTGTTCAGAAACCAAAATTCGTTGTTCATTACCGACCTTTTCTGGATCAATATGTTCATAAGTCAGACGGTTCTTTCGAATCGCGTCGGTATGAAGCCCACCCTTATGAGCGAAAGCAGATCGCCCCACATAAGCCTGTCG
>JAYZAL010000055.1:0-7551 GCA_036339735.1 Candidatus Poribacteria bacterium | reverse complement strand
ACCGAATCCCGTTTTGAAATGGTACTAGAAACTGGTCCAACTACTTTGAAAACTTGGTGGTACGATGCCAATGATTCAATGCTGGCCGGTGCTTACTACGTAACCGTGGAACATTTGCAGTTGTAATAGTAACCATTATTTACTTCTTTAATATGGAAAAAGGAGAGAAAAAAATGAATTCGGAATCTGGGTGTCTAGATCAGCGGCTTCGCAAATTGTTTGGGAATCAGGCATATAGTGAGGGACCATTAGCAGCTAGTGGAGCTGGTTGGCGATTCCTTGAACTTGATATGTGCAAACCTCTGACCTCGGAACAAGTCAGTTTCCTTCTAGATGCACTGAGTGAGTTCCGGATCATTTGCCTGTCTGGTCAAGACTTAAACCAATTCTCTTTAGCTCATTTTGAACGATTTTCTAACCATTGGGGGGCACCAGTTCCACATCCCAATAATTTCCTTCGTGGTGGTAAGCCTGCACAGTCTGATGGTGCAAGTGATGGCGCATTCGAGTTGATTCCCTTCGAAAAACGAACTGCTTCTGCTGTTAATCTAACATTTCCGGATAAATTACAGTGCTTGCCTCATCAATCTCCCGCAGTGTTGGTCGTGAGTAATTTTCGGGGGAAAAAGCCTACCCCTTCTTTCTCAAAACACCAAGTTAATCGTGGAGGATCTTGGCATACTGATATTGAATATGAGCCACTCCCAATTTATGTCTCCATGTTTTTTGTCCATAGTGCCCCAGCATCACGGTCTGCTACAGGTGGGAATTGGGTGGTAAGACCTGATGGAAACGGCCCTTACTTCGATGGTAGTAGTGAAGAATTAACGCAACGACGAATGCAGTTACCATTAAATGGTGAAACTGCTTTCTCGGATACCGCAGCTGCTTTCAGCGTTCTATCACCGTCAGATCAAGCTGAACTAGAAAAAGTCCAGCTAAGACGACGCTTGAATCCAGAAGATGAAGGATGGCTGGCTCCATTAGTCCGAACTAACCCTCGCTCAGGAATCAAATCATTTCACAGCCCAATCTGGGCGTCCCGTCCCCGTGTGCGTCCACCTGTAGTCGTTAACGGTATGACGGATAGTGAATCCCGTAATTTTTTAGATCAACTAGAATCACATGTACTACAGGGACAGTTCCGTTACGATCACTTACACCAACCGGGTGATATCACACTCTGGGATAACTATATGACATTACACAACTCACCACCATCAAAAACTCAAATTGATTCAATTGATGATGCTCGACTGTTATATCGAATCAGTTGTAAAGGTGAGCCAGCCTTAAAACTGCCCCGACAAGATTGTCCGTCATGGTTAGAAAGTCATATACCTGGTGGGTACACTACCCCAGCTGAAATAATTAATGTTCAATGAACTAAGGAGAAATCTCATGATCCAACCAATCTTAATTGATAACGAATGGCAAGTAGCCAATGCTGTTAGTACATTCCAACCAGTCAATCCAATTACTAAGGAATCTACTGGTGAAACTTATCCTGTCAGTTCTCTTGCCGATATTGAACAGGCACTCAAAATTGGAGCTGCTGCCTCCGAAAAATTATTATCTGTTCCAACTGACCAATTAGCTCTTTTTTTAGAAAGCTATGCAGACGCGGTTGAAGATAATCGAAAGCAAATTGTCGAAATGGCTAATAGAGAAACTGGATATCCGATAGAAACTCGATTAGATGGAGTTGAGCTACCACGTACCACTAACCAATTGCGCCAATCGGCTCAAGCCGTACGGAACCGTTCTTGGGTACATCCAGTGATCGATACTACTGCTAACATAAGATCTATGTATGCAGCATTAGATGGACCCGTGGTTGTATTTGGTCCCAACAATTTTCCTTTGGCTTTTGGTAGTGCTTCAGGTGGTGATTTTGCGGCGGCTATAGCGGCTGGTAATCCAGTAATTGCTAAGGCTAATTCATCACACCCTGGTACTACAAGACTATTTGCTGAAATCGCGTTGTCTGTAATAAAAGATTTAGGCTTGCCAAGTGGAACAGTACAACTTATTTATCGAACTCCGCATGATGTAGGAGAGCGTTTAGTTTCTCACCCATCAGTTGGGGCTACTGGTTATACTGGATCACGTGGAGCAGGACTCGTATTGAAAAAAGCTGCCGACCTAGCAGGGAAACCTATTTATCTTGAATTAAGTAGCATAAATCCGGTGGTAATATTGCCAGGATCTCTAGAAGAAAGAGGAGACGAGATTGCTGAGGAATTTGTTACTTCTTGCTTGCTGGGTACAGGCCAGTTTTGTACTAATCCTGGCCTATTGATTCTACAAACCAGCGCCCAAACCAATACATTTATCCAAAAATTGGTTCAACAGTTCAGTTCAGCACCAGTAGGTTCCTTGTTGAGTAAAAGTGTGGAGGAGGGAATGGGCTCAGCCGTTCAAAACCTACAATCGGCTGGGGCTGAACTCTTGGTTGGTGGTCAGCCTGGTGGTGGAGTTGGTTTCTGTTACCAAAATACGTTGTTACAGGTATCGGGGGATCAATTCCTAAGTAATGCAGAGCTTTTACAGGAGGAGGCTTTTGGCAACGAAAGTTTGCTCATTTTAGCTGACAGTATAGAGCAAATCTGCCAGATTTTACGCCGTCTAGAAGGTAATTTAACTGGAACAATATATTCTGCGGAAGGTGGAGATGACGACGCAGCATATAATCAATTAGTCCCCATTCTACGAAGGAAGGTTGGCCGGTTACTGAATGACAAGATGCCTACTGGTGTCGCTATCAGTGCCGCTATGAACCACGGTGGCCCTTATCCTGCTACAGCTCATCCCGGTTTTACTGCTGTTGGTATCCCTGCAGCTATTACACGCTTTGCTCAATTACAATGTTTTGATAATATTCGGGCGGATCGTCTACCTGTAGAATTACAAGATGCCAACCCTCTCGGTATTTGGCGATCCGTCGATAGCCAATGGACTGATCAAAGCTAATTTTCGTCACCAGTCTAGGTCTTGATGATGAAAACGAGTATCAGTAATTTGTCTAAATTGGCCGGTTTCCACTGACATAACAAAAATCTCCCGACTTCGACGGTGATTTTGGTTATCTGCCACAAAAGATATGCTTGATCCATCACTAGACCAAACCGCATGGCTAACTGGCATTAGGCTGAGGTTATCTAGGCCTGTGATTTTTCCTTTATTGACTGTAGCTACACAAATATCCTGGTTAACATAGAACAGGATTTGTGTTCCGTCTGGGGACCAATCTACTACCTTAGCACACGGTGGCTCGGTTCGTTGTAAATACCACTTGCCAGTGGTGCTTACAGCCTCAACTTCGGCTAATGCCAGCAATCCGTTCGTTGTGAATGCTATATGCTTTCGATTTGGTGCCCATTCAGGCCAATTAACGTCACCTGGTAAGCTTGTGATTAGACGGTTTCTGGGTTCTTTGACTTCCCAACTACCATCATCTTTTTGCTTCCAGTGATACCAGCCTTTTGACCACTTGTGCATTCTACGCTGGACTTTTGCTCCGGTTTTGATATCAACTACCCAGTTCTCCATAGGTTCTTTTGATCGATTGGATTCAACAGCAACTAGAATTGATAAGTTATTTGGGGCCCACCAAAAGTCGTGAATTTTGTATTGTCGAGTCAATAACTTCTTTTTGTTACTACCATCTGTGTTCATCACCATTAAACTTTCCGATCGATCTAATCCTGAGATATAAGCAATCTTATTTTTATTAAATGACCATCTAGGCTTTCGGCTGATGCCGTCATCAGTTAGAACCTTTTCGTCTTTTCCATCGGGTGAAATCGTGTAAATATCAAATTGATACAGATTCCACCAGGCTTTGCTTTTCGATTTCTTGCTGGGACGGCGCCTTTCCGGCTCCACAGTTGCCCGAAAGCTATCCAAACTGTTTAATGGCTTCCGGCGAGTGAAAGCAATCCGCACTGTTCTATTAAGCTTAGGTTTTGCTTCGTCTATTTCTAGCAAACTCTGATTTTCATTAGTCCAGCTAACCGCAGAAACCCAAAGGATGAATATAATCAGTGTATGCAAAAGAACATTAGACCTTATTTGATTAATTGCTCCTTTAATAATCTAAGAACGAAGTTTTTCATGTTGGGACAAAATACTCTTTTTTTTGTTAATCCCTTCCATTTTTTAATAACTCACTGAATTGATTTTACAGCTCGAATTTGATTCTGTAATATCCAGAGACTACCTACTACTAAGCCTCCACAAATTAGTAAAGCGATGTACCAAGGGTATTTATAATTATGATTTAAACCAAACAGATGATGGCCTAGCAGATCAAAGTTTGACCAAATGGATAGCATGCGAAAAGCCTCGCGGCGAGTTATTTGAGATATTATTTCGGCTAAGACTGGTGTTCCAATTACAACAGAGGCAAGACCAATAGCCGCATATCGATGATTAGTAGTTAATGAAGACAAAGCTAGATTTAAAAGGCTAATAGGCAAAATAATTAGTATAGAAAACAATGGGATGGCAGATAGTAACCTACTATTACTCTTTAAAAATGAGATACCGTCACTCAAAAGTAAGTGTTCACATAATAGCAGAAAACTGGGTATGATAGTGATGAGTCCCAACCAGGCTAGCATTACCATTATTTTTCCAATTAGGTAATCCCACCAGTTAATTGGCTTGGATAAATAGAGTGGTAATGTATTGTAGCGTAAGTCATTGGCGATCAAACCACTCCCACTGAAAATTCCGATCAAACAAATGAACAAACCCGGCATAGCTGCATTGCGAAGCAAAAAGTTCTTGAAGAAAGACGCATCAATTCGCCAAACGACTCCTGCTTGTGGTATACGATTGGTCGCATAAATTTGAACACTGTGAACCACAAAATAAAGTAGAGGTGGTATCAATACAATCAAGCGTACAAACTTTCGTTGCAACAAAATTCGAAACTCCATTCTGGCAATAGTCCACCAAATAGACCAAGAGGTTCGATATAGTTTTCCTTCCCACTTTTTATATATTTGCTTGTAAATTGGCACTTTTTAATCTAACCAACCGATTAACTGTTCGTGCAATTCGGTTTTGAAATTATCCCCTAATTTTTGAATGCGAAGTTCTGACTGACGCCAATATTCCATTGTCTCTTGGTGTTGACGCTGCTTAAATTCGCCTAGAATAATTCTCAATACATGTGGATTTAGGATGTCAAATGTAGATAAAGGAAAAACTATGTTGACATCTGATTTCAAAAAGCCAGCGAACTCACCTGTTTGCCTTTGTCCTAATCCTTTTGATCGGTACGTAATTGAATTCTTAGTAACTTGCTCAATAGATTTGGACAACTCGGTGAGATCGACTACTTGTTCTGACCCATTTCCTGTTCTTATCCGAACCTTACTTGGTGCTTTTTCTCCAACGCTAACCGGGGCAACCTGTAGATTCGCGTTATAACTAGTTAGCAACTCCTCAATTAAAAGAATCAAGGCTCTATAAGATTCGTTCAATACTACGTTTACTTGATTCGTTTTCCAGTCGGCTTCCTGATACTTATGACAACTTTCTACGTGCCGGATCTCATTAAACAAGGTTTTTAGTAGGTGAACTATATCTACTACATAGATAGCAAACTTTGACGAATCATATAAATAATTCTCGAAACTATAAGTATAAAATTGATTATATAGTGCAATCTGTTGATAAGTATCAGACTGGCTAGCTGTTAACCGATAAGTTTGATAAATATCACCATGAACGATGGGATAATTACCAAAAGAACTGACAGAAGTCTTGATATCAATGTCAGAAGATTTTTGTTTCGCTGGGGATTGGTTATCTTTTTCTTTTAAGTCATCGACCATTTGGCTTAAGACTTGGCTATAACGACTCTGGATTTTCGTTTGTGATGCAATAGCCAAAGAATGATCATTTTGCCTTTTCAAAGTTTGCTGTTTTTCTTCATTCAGAGACTTTTTTTTCAAGCTTAGATCGGAAATTGTTAAATCGATCTTTTCCTCATGTTGATCAATTTGTTTGACAGTTTCTTCCAGTGCTTGATCGAGCTTTTGTGTTAATATTTCGATAAAATCATGCATGGAATAGAAATTTGTGATAGTGGATAAAATGATCAGAAATTGATTATTGGTTGCGAGTAGATACGAGCTCGACTGGTAGTATCCTTAAATGGGCCTTGTTTTTCAGTCTTAACTGTTACAGAAATGACCCCTCGCTGTGAGTCTCGCTCTGGATCTTCTTGAATAATAGACCGGGGAATTTCGCCAATCAAGATTCGTGTGTCTGTTCCCAGTATTCTAGACCAACGCAAGTTATATAAAGACCCTTCAAAGACTTTGAGATGTTTTTCTTCGTCCTTGATTGAATAAACTTCCGCTTCAACTATAATTTCCGATGGATGCAAAGCGCTGAGCCCTACTTCAGGGGACAAAATGCTACTACCCCACAGTAAAGGTGTTCCATTACTATCGACTAATACAATTTGTACGCTGACGTAGCTAACTCGTAGAGAAGATTCAATTTCAATGCCTTCAAAATTATCAATTTCCCCTGTTGAACAGGCGCTGAATAAAAGTGCAGGTAATGCTAGCGTTATGGCAACGATCACTATACGAAAAAACAAAATCAACCCTCTGTATTGATAATTTATGAATCGAAATCGGTAGATAGGTGACACCTGTGATCCTATCACTTACCCAAAAAGCTGTCAACCAAGGGAAACCAGAGATAAATGGTTTTCTTCCTTTTACGACGCTTTGTACTTAAACGATATATTCAGCTATTGGATACACCAACTTACTAGTTTTGACTTATAAAATTTAACCCGATTTGATTTTTGTCTAACTGGTTGACGCTACGAGCTAATTTTGATAGGATGTAACCGAGCTAATCTAAACGTGATAAATCAAAATTTTATAAACCATAAAAACCGATCCTTGCGCCAAATCCGATCAGGCATAGCGGAATTATAATGGAAAAACATGTCCTGTCCTAGCATCTGAATGTCAATATTAAATTAAGTTAGGGTATGTATGATTAAATCATTTAATCTCTCCACTGAAACAAATTGGATTTATAATTTTGACTGTTTATCAAGCAAAATTATGAGATAAATATCCGGATTTTGGGTAGCCACGAGCGTACAAAAAACTGAATTATGTCGTAGTTAGTTAAATGGGAAGTAACAATAGGAGCTGACTACTATGAATTTAAAAATATCGACGCAGACCTATCTGTTAAAAGAGTGAAACAATTCTCGCAAAATCTTTTCTTTTCGTTGTTTAACCCTTCCTAAGCTTTTTGATAGAATTTAGATGAAATTTTTATTTCTAGGAACACGTAAATGTCAGATTACCGTAGTGTCTTATTCTTGATTGCAGATGATTGGAGCCGGATTGCCAAGTGCTATGGAGACAGTATCGTCCAAACTCCTCACATTGACCAACTAGCAGAACAGGGAGTCGTTTTTGATTATGCTTTTTGTACCAGTCCATCTTGTGCGGTTAGTCGTGCATGTATCTTGACCGGTCAGCATAGCCACACACATGG
>JAYZAL010000054.1:0-10506 GCA_036339735.1 Candidatus Poribacteria bacterium | reverse complement strand
CAAACTAGGATAAAGCTGATCTATTAAGTTGAGTTCTTTGGCAACTACTTCTGTTATCGTACGACTATTTAAAATATTGATAAATCGATTCACATCCGCTTCACCTTGACCCACTGGCAAGTTAAACCCTAGTCCTGCAGGTACGATCGAACGTAGCGAAGATAATCCTCCACCGGCTGATGATTTTAGTGGCATTAGCGTAGTTTTTGATTCAAATATTTCTTCTGCCACGTAAAGAGCATAAAAAATTGCCACACTACAACAGATGAGCGTGATAAAAATGATTAGCCATTTTCTGCGCCAGAATAGACTAACGTACTCGAACAAGTCAATCTCATCATCGTAAAATTCGATTTCTTCTTTTTTCATACCGCTTCTTGTTTGAGTCTTTCATCAAACTGATTTGCTCGCAACTGGAGATGTCCACCCAACGATTGATATCGTTACTAATTTTATCAATTTGTGTGGGATACAGCAATAGGATTCACTTATTCTCTTCGATCTTCAAGCTTAATAATTTGACCATTTTCTTGAGCGAAATAGAGGAAACCCATATGGTCTAAAGTTATACCTTCTTGATCCTCACCTGTTAGAAGATATCGGCGCCAAATCTTTCCATCGAGAGACATTTCTAGTAGTAGGTTGGTTGTATCGCTTAAAACTAATAGTCTCTTTCTATTTTGGTCGAACATTAAGCCTGACACATCAATAATATCTAGTGGGAAAAATTGTACAATTTTCCCTTTCAATTTTTTTATAATTCCTCTTTTTTGTTGTTGTTGACGAGTTTTAATAGGCACTTCGATTTGACAGACAATTGATGGTTCTTTGTTTGGTTTAAGGCTGAAGGATTGGTTGCCCACCCAAAATGTACCTCCTTCAGCATGACTTTTATCAGCGACAAACGTAATGGCTTCTAGTCCCATACCACCTTTTTTGAGTAATTCTCTTCCCTCAAAATCTCGATCAATGCGAAATTCATACCGAATTTTAAAATCTTGAGGGGAAATCTCCAAAATTGAATCACGTCCTTCGATTACTGCATATAAAAGTCCACTTGTTGGATCAACGGTTAAGCCTTCCAAATCATCGCTATTTATCATTTCTTGACGTACTACCCGGCCATCTGTTAGGTATTCACTGAGTCCACCTTCGTCATTGATAGTGAAGAGCGTTTTTCGTTTTGTATGGTAGGTAATTCCAGAAAGTTCTTCTTCTGGAAAGGATAGAATGTTACCGACCCATTTGTGAGGCAATTGCGTAACTGTAATTTGTTGTTCGGCCGAATTGGGTGTTGGAACCAGATCGTACAGTACTAACAAAATTAAACTTAACCCGATTAATAGAATTAGCAATAAAATCTGTCGTGTCATGTCAAGTTTATCTGCGAAGAGTCAATAAGAGAAACAGTGGCACTTCAGGTTTTTCTGCCTGTTTACTCTTCTTGCAAGGTGATGGAAGAAATAGATTCAAATGATCTGAGTTCTGAAGTGAAATCGGTCCAATCGGCTTCTCGTTTTAAACAAATGTAAAAGGTTCGTTCGGTTTTTCCTGACTTTGTTAACCTTTGTTCTAGTTGATGATAATTGGATAAATATCGAGAAAAAACACTTAAGTAATTCGATTGGGTTTCTTGTGATGATAGCTCTTTGAAAGAAAGGATAAACTCTCTTTTGCTTGTTTGATTATTTTTTGTTTTCCCCCACTTTCTGAATAAAGTAGGAGTGAAATTTAGCCCCAATACAATTAAACAAATTGTAAAAGTTGCAACTACTGAAATTAATGGATTTCCTGCACCAATTCCCATACCAATCGCCAAAACGAAAAAGACAAAGGCAATATCACGTGGGTTTCGTACCACAGTTCGAAACCGGATAATGGATAATGCTCCAACCAAGCTGAAAGCACGAGCCACGCTATCCCCAATAACTACCATTACAACCGTTATCAACATCGATAGAAGAATTAAAGATTCCATGAAAGACTTACTAGCAATACGTTTATGTGTCCAACGATAGACTATAGAGATAACCGTGCCCAAGACAAAAGCTAATAAAAGACTCACTATAACAGAAAACGCTTTTGGCAACTGCGACGTCGCTGATTCGGTTAATTGGAAGGATGAAGAAAGTTTTTGTAATTCAGTTAGCATTCAGTTCTAAGATACCAGAAAGTAGTACCGCAACATCAGGTAAATACTACTTCTAATTAATTGCTAATGGTTGATAAAGACCTGAGATGTTTTTGTAACATTTTTGGGACAACGATGATATTATAACATCTCTCTGCATCTTGGTAGATTTGAGCCAGAAAGATGTATTTGATCTGACCGGTTGCTGCTGAAATTAGGGCATATTTCAAAAACGTTTACTTATAAAGCGAGGAAAGTAAATTTGGCCAATACTGCATATCAAAAGGTATTCAATTTTCCAAATTCATCTAGCATGATCCATCGTAATCGGGAAAATCTTCGTTTTTACCATCAGTTGTTTATCTTTTTAATCAGCTGGTTCATTTTTCTTCCTGCTAGTTCTGTACAAATCACAGAATTGATGTATAACCCACCAAACAGGGAAACTGAGAAAAAAACTTCTCAGTCAACTATGGAGTTTATTGAACTCTACAATGAAAAAGCCGATTACCTTGATTTGGGGGGATGGGAATTTACCAAGGGGATAAAATTTCAATTTCCAGAGGGCGTGATCATTGCTCCTCAGACTTATTTTTTAGTGGCTAAGAATCCCGAAAAATTGAGGGAAAATTATATTAAATTTTACCAAAAAAATATTACTGCCCAAATTTTTGGTCCATTCCAAGGGTTGTTAAGCGATAAGAAAGATAGGTTAGTTCTGAATGATCCATCTGGGGGAGAGATAATTGATTTCGCCTATGAAGATAAAAAACCATGGCCAATGGCTGCTGATGGAACTGGGCACACATTGGCAAAAATCTCCCCTCGCCTCAATGACAATGAATCAACAAACTGGCTACCAAGTCAAACCTTAGGTGGGACACCTGGCCAAGCTAACAATTTATCGTTAGATAGTACTACAAATTTTGGCCATGTCTTGATCAATGAAATAGTGCTTAAAGATAATAAAAGCAAGTCGTCGTTCTTCTCGGTCGAAATTTACAATCCAACTGAAATAGAAATCGACCTGAGCGGGTATTGGTTGAGTGACAATCCAAATCGTCTACAAAGATACCAAATACCTCAAGGCACGAAAATCGAGCCTGAAGATTTTTTTGTAATAACAAATCAAGAATTAAAATTTAAGCTGGCTCGAAAAACAGAACGACTTTTTTTGACCCATTCATCATTTGAGCAAGTAATAGACGTGGCTAGTGTGCCTCATACACCAACCAGTCATTACCATAGTTATGGACGTTACCCAGATGGATCAGCTGAAGAATGGTATTTGATGCCAAATTCCTTATCAAAGGCCAATAAAATTGACGATACCGCTAGCCTGCTCATTAACGAAATTATGTATCATCCACCCGATGGCTCTAAAAAAGGTGAGTACATTGAGCTTTATAATCGTGGGGGGCAGACAGTCGATTTATCTCAATGGAAACTTACAGGGGGAATCGAATTTAGGTTTAAGAAAAATACTAAACTAGCAATTGGATCTTATCTGGTAGTCGCTAAAGATCTTGACTATTTTCGGTCTCGATATAAGACAGTTGATGTCGTTGGTAATTTCAAAAAAACACTAAGCAATAACAACGGAAGGGTTGAATTAAGAAACGAACATGGTAATTTGGTCGATAAAGTTGAATATTACGATGGAGGAAGCTGGCCGAAATCGGCAGACGGTTACGGTTCAAGTTTAGAACTTATTAATCCAGGCCAAGACAATAGTAATAGCCAAGTTTGGCAAAATAGTGAGGAATCAAGTAAATCGGATTGGCACTACATTAGTTATTCGAGCATTTGTAAAGAAGATAGAGGCGAAGAAGCTTGGCCTCGATTACACTTGCATTTACAGGGAGCCGGAGAAATTTTGATCGACGATGTTCGATTGACCAAGAAAAATAGTCCTTTCTTCGTTGAAGCTACTAGAGACCGAGAGTGGGTTACTAATGGCTCTTTTGAGTACGGCGTCGAAGACTGGGAAATCATCGGTACACATATCGATAGCCAGACAGTGGTCGATCAGTCGAAACATGGGCGTAAGAGTCTAAGATTATTGGCTTCTAGTTCTGGTAATACAGGACCAAACCACGTCGAGATCCCACTCGAATTTCCTCTGGTAGCAGGTGATGAATATTTGATTTCATTTTGGGCAAAATGGAAGGAGGGTAGTAACCTGTTACTAACTAGATGTTCTGGAAACCAATTGTCTGAAACTCATTGGATTCCGAGACCTAATCAACCAGGCACACCAGGTCGGCAGAATTCGGTTTATCAGTCTATGGTTGGCCCCGTTTTTCAAAAACCTATTCATTCACCTATTACACCAACGGCTAAAGATCATGTGCAAGTTGAAATTCAAGTTTATGACCCGAATGGAATCTCAGAAGTTCATCTAAATTACAAAGCAGATCGACCAAATCGTTCAACTGATTCGGGCGGATTGTCAACTAGATCTTATCGTCAGATAACTATGCTACCAATTCGCCAAGCTAAGTCGGATTATATTCTCTATAGGGCAAAAATTCCGAATCATTCTGCTCCGCAAACGGTTGCTTTTTACATTCAGTCTACCAATGAGATAGGATTAACGAGTACTTGGCCTGGTGATATCAGTCGTCCAGGACTCTACCGAATTGAACACGACGACGCAAAATTCAAACCAGAATTACCCAGTTACCGCATTATTATGCGAACTGAGGACGTAGAAGAGATCGAAAACCGTCCATCCCTTAGTAACAAAATGATGAATGCTACTTTTATTTTTAATGAGACCGATGTTTATTATCAAGTTGGTTGCCGGTGGACTGGTAGTCCTTACCGACGTGGCCGCAGTGGTTATCCGAGTGGTTATAAAATCCGGTTTAATGCTGACCAGCAACTACATGGCCTACGTTCAATGGCGCGTTTTGACCGAAATGATAACGCACCAGGAGGTTCGTATCATGAGCGGTTATCATATTACCTTCTTCAAAAAATGGGGTTGCCCAGAGGGGAACAAGAGTGGGTTACTGTTCGTTTCAATAGTGATCAAGACCAATTAGTCTGGGGTGATATTATGCCACCCAATAGCCAATTCTTGTCAATTTTTTATCCTAGAGATGATAATGACCAATTATTCGAAATTACGTCTTATTTTGATTTTCGTGGAGAGGCAGGAGATGCACAAAATTTCAGAAGTCAATCAGCTAATTTCGAATGGTATGGCGATGATGATTTGGATTTATATAGATGGAACTACCAGCCAAGATCTCGTGAAAGTAAGGGGGATTTTGATGAATTATTTGAATTGCTAAAAGTAATGAACTACCAAACTAATTCATCGAATACAGAGGAATCTGCAACCTTATCCTACGAAACTTCGATTTCCAAACACATCAACGTTGAACAATGGTTACGAATGCTGGCAACTAGAGTCGTTGTCAGTGATTGGGATTTCGTTGGGGCAACTTCTGGACAAAACGCTTATATTTATCGCCCAGGAAAAAGTAAAAAATGGGAATTATTGACTTGGGATAATGAATGGGGTTATGACCGAGTTAACATGAGTGTTTGGGCTGCGGCACCAACCATTAAGCGCTTCCAGCAAAGCCCCAAACATCAACACCTTTACTTTGGTTTCATGCGAGAGCTGATTAAAAAGTATTTTAACGTTGACTATCTACTCCCACGGGTTCAGCATTACCATCGAATGGTTGGTGGTAAGTCTCCTGATATGTTGATGGATTTCGTTAAAGATCGTACAACTTACCTCGATAGTGTGATACCAAAAGCTAAAGCTAAAGTAACCCAATGGGATCCCAGTTTATTTACTCTAAAAGGAACGGCTCCCGTAGAAACCAAGATGATGAAAATCATCTTTCAGAACCAAAAAGTAGTGGATTATCATCCTCAGTGGTTGTCAGCAACTGATTGGCACTTAGCCTTGTCTGAAAAAACTAAACCAACCAGCATTCAGTTTTTTGATAATGATCATAATCTCATTGTTATGGAACAATTGTCAGAGTAGAGGGACAACTTATGATTCAGACACATGAGTATTCAAAAATCAGACGGTCTAAGTGGTTTCTGTTTTTATTTGCTTTTCTACAGTTCGCTTTTGCTACTTTTGCCTCTAACGATGAGACACTCAATCCAGTAGAACACACTAAACTAACTAGTCATAGTCAACTTCATTGCCGGTTTTTGACGAACGATTTGGTGATAACTTTGGCCTATACTGTTGACTCTTATTTATTATTCGATTGGCAGTATGATCTTGTAACTACAAAAATTGAAAATATAACCCAGAATGGTCGCAAATTAGCTCCCGAAACATACGCAAATTTTGATGATTTAGAAGGGCAATTTATGCTGGCCAATCAGCTAGAGAATGGTACTTTATCTCACCTGTCGCCGACTGAAACTGCTTGGGCATTTTCATCCACGGCAACTTCCCTTAAGACTTCACTAGACTTTATGTTTGCTCACCATCACTTTGATGATCCTTCTATTGGCCAGTGGGAAGTTAGCCAAACTGGTTCCGTGAACGGTTGGATCCGAGGACCCGATTGGTCGCAAATGACTATCAAAATGGGCCAAGTACTGGTGAATGAAATCGAATTACAACTATCAGCTACATTACCCAACATGACTGATAATCAACCTAGTTCTGACGAAGCATTGTTATTAATGGATGAACTCTGGTTTAGTGATCAAAGTGATTCTGAATTAGAAGAAGAAAAGAAATATCAGCTAGAAGTTATCTATAGGTCTGAATTGGTAAGCCAAACGGTTTTGACAGAGAAATCGGCCACAATTACCCAAGACCTGTTGCAAAAATTCGAAGAAGCTAAACAAATGTTGATGGATGATGAGGTTATACCTGTCGACCTATTATCTGACTCCACACGACCATCTGTCGATGAAAAATTGGTTAATGATTTAAAACAAATTCTGGTGAATGCCAGATCACGCAAAAACCAAATGGCGAAATTCTGGTCGATTACTGAAAAACTATTGAAGCAAAGTCAACCTAAAAACGAAAATAAACCACCCTTGTCAGACTTTTCTGTTCAACCACTCAAAGGTGAAAATGACGTGATTTTGAACTGGCAGCCTGATACAAATGGTCAAGGATACCAAGTGTTAGCTAACGGTAAAGTCATTGATCACCTTAATTCCGCAGATCTAACAGAATACATACACTACGACTGTCCACCTGATACGGAAATCACCTATCAGGTTCGGTTGATTAATAACCTCTCTGTTACTACGGATTTCGTTAAAATTTTGGTGGAAGCAGATAATACAGTTCCAGAAAACCCAGAATCAATCACAGAAGAAATCTTATTCACCGATGATGAATCAGCCATCAACATCTCGCACCGTCATCTCAAATGGGAACCAAGCCCTTCGGGAGATGTTGTTTCTTATCGAATAAGAAAAGGTGAAGAGGTTATTGTGACTTTGCCCGCTGATATCATTCAATATACTGATACCAACGGTGATTTCTCAAAAGGTTATACTATTTATGCGGTTGATGATGTTGGTAATTGGTCGTCTGGTGCCAGAAGCCATAGCCGTGATTTCGGTCGTATGTTCGGTCAATTGAACCAGTACAGCAGCAGTGGGGAACTAGGTAAATTAGTTGTTTTAGCTGAACGTATCAAAAATACAATGATGTTTAGTCGCATCAATGACTACGTAACCAATTTGATGGTAGAGAGTTTCTCGGAATATGAGGCTTTACCCAAATTGGCTTCCTTTTATAGCTCTATTCTGCAAACTACCAACGGTATGAGTAAAGAATCCGTCAAATCGTACCAAAAATTGCTGGCGTCTGTCTATTTGGCTAGTAAACAACCTAAATCAGCTGTTCGGATTTATCAACAATTAATCGAGCGGTCTGGAGGGGAAGAACAACTTGAATTAACAGCGAGTCTAGCCAGAGCTTATCGCCAGAGCGGGGATAGTCAGCAGGTAATTACTCTACTGGAACAGATTATTGATTCATCTCCTGATCGCTATGATTTTTACCGAGATTTGGGATACACATATGATGATCTAAACCAACCTTTGAAGGTGATTAATATTGCTAATCGACTACAAGAAAGGCTTAATGATCTGGATAAGTCGGATACAAGAGATCGCCGACAATTTTATTCTGATGGCGCAGACATCTTTTCCGTTTTGGGGACACTTTACGAATTATCTGGAAATTATCCCAGTGCCGTTCGTCTCTATAAACGTGGGATTTACGAGGCAAATAATCGGTCGTTGCTCTCATCACTTGCGGATACTTATGAGTTAATGGGTGAAATTGAGACGGCTGATCAAATCCGTAAATCAAAAGAAATAGAAGAAAATACCAGTGGCGATTGGAGATCCGAAAGACAAAGAGGTGGTCGTCAGCAATCTAGTACCCGAGGTATCCCTTCCACCCCGATGATTGATATAGGTAGTAATGAGATTTTCTTGTCCGACTACCAAGATAAGATTTTGATTCTTCACTTTTTTGTGCCAACTTCTGACCTGGCTAATTTACAAACGTTATCCAAATTTGCTCAAAATCGAAAAGGGAGTCTACAGGTAATTGCTATTACTAGTGATCATTTAGGAAAATTGACAGTTGACCCCGCTTCAGTTGATTTTCCGTTGGTTCAACTCAATCAAGCAGATTGGGATCTTTTTGAGTTTGGGTTTGGTAGTCAGATCAAGCTATTTCCCACTACGCTGACAGTTATTGGTGACGGCCTATTTCTTTCTGAACAACATCATGATCAATTATCTGATACAGTCTTACTCAGATTATTCAATCGCGCGAAAGAAAGAAGAAGTAGAATGCATCGAGAACCAAATATCTTGTGGGCAGACAAAGTCCTCAAATTCAGTAGTCAGTATGGTGAAGTTGACTGGTCTGCGGAACAAATACTAGGTGAACCCGATACTTACCCGGCCCATGGAGATCGGCCAACAGCTTGGTCCCCATCAATAAGTCGTAAAACCCCAACCGAATTCGTTCGAGTTGGTTTTGCCAATCCGACTTATATGGAAGGGTTAAAAATTTACGAAACTTGTAATCCTGGGGCAATAAATCAAGTGTTTGCAATTGACCAAAATGGTGTACGGCATATGGTCTGGCAAAATGATATACCAGAAATTACCATCTTGAAAAGGCGAATTTTCCGACTAAATATGCCCGCTACAAGCTACAAGATTTCATCTATAGAAATCCATTTAATTCCTTCAAGCGATGGCAGTTTAAACCAGATAGATGCTATTGGGCTTATCTACCCACAAGATTAAACTGAAGTGCTTAATTTCGTTTGTAGAAGGGCTGACTCCAACTACGCTTAATGCCACTTACCGCTTCAATTCGGAAATAGGTTAGATCAGTAGCGACCGACCATTCGAGTTGGTTCCCTTTTGTAGTATGTAGAACAATACCACCATCCCCTATTATTCGTAGAGATTTTGCTCTTTTAGAAGTAACACGTAAATGTTGGTCTGAGGAGCTTTCTTTTTGCAAATCAATTGTTTCAAAAGAAGGGTAAGTACTTGAATAGAACGCCCCTTTTTTCAATTGAGCAACTACTGTTTGCCAGCTGACGGGGGTAGGGGAATCTTCTGGTATTTGTACCATGACCCAACCATGACCAGGAGTGATATAGGCACAATGAAAATCGTCTGTCGCAACTCCCCAAATTTGGCCACCTTCGGTTAGGATTTGATCCCAAAGTTCGACATTAGCTGTTTCGTCACAACCTCGGCTTTCACGTAAACCATTAAAAATTTCGAATCCATGCAAATGGTCAACAGCTGACCGAATGTCTTCTTCTCCACATTCAGGGTATTCCTGTGGGTGACAACCCACAATAAATCCGCCAGCTTGATATAATCTTTCTGCTCGATCGCTATACAAATCTGATTCAGTTTGGGTAACTGACTGTACACCGAGTTCTAAAATATGGCCTCGGCTTCCGTTTTCTTCTCCTGGAACAATTAACAAATCAGTTTCTGTTTGCCACTTTTCCCACTGGTCGAAACTATGAGCGTTGTTGTGGTCAGTAATAGCTAGAAAATCATAGCCTAGTTCAGCATAGATGTGTCCACTAACGCTGGCATCCATAAACTTGCCACAGCAAGTATGTGCATGCAGGTTGCCTCTTAACCAACGAGATGAGCTAGAGTAGGGGTTTTTATAAATAGTGGAAATAATCAGCTCCTATAACGAATTAATTTTTGTTTTGGTTAGCCAACAGTCGTTACTGTTATGGCGTAATATTATTTTTTATGATCTCTTACTTTCGGGATTATTGAGCTAAGATTGAGATCAAGTAGACTCGGACTCCAGTAATGATCTGAATTATCCAATTTTCACTAACAAG
>JAYZAL010000053.1:0-63264 GCA_036339735.1 Candidatus Poribacteria bacterium | reverse complement strand
ATTTCTAGAATAGCATGGCAAAATTTCCCTCAGGGAAAAAACGACGAACGGCCTTTTTTACAAACTCTAAATCTTCGCTATCATTGTAGTAAGGTGATGCAGTTTGTTATGTCCGCTCGACTGGGAAAAATTGTCTCAGATCTAGTTAGCAAGCCGATTAGCTCTGATCCAGACAAAAAATCACTTAGCATTCGCATTTTCCACGAACAGGCGCTATTTAAAGAACCCAAGGGTTCTCTAACTCCTTGGCACCAAGATCAATACTATTGGCCCTTGGCTACGGACCAAGCCGTTGGGTTATGGATGCCTTTGGTTGATGTTCCTTTGAATATGGGGCCGATTCGTTTTGCAACAGGCTCTCACAGAAATGGATTCGTCAAGCAAGTGGCTATTTCGGAGCAGTCTCAGGACTTTTTTCAGCAATTTATTGACGAAAAACAATATCCAATTTGGCATCAAGAAATGAAGGCTGGTGATGCCACCATCCACAATGGTTGGACTATTCATGGTGCATCAGCGAACCAAACAGATAAAGTACGATCGGCCATGATTGTTACTTATTATCCCGATGGTACAAGAGTTGATCAACTGAGCAATCCGAGTCGTGTTAATGATGCCAAACACTTTCTGGGTGGTAAGCAAACTGGCGATCTGGCAGACGGTCCTTTGAATACTATTGTTCACTATTCGTAATAGCGAATTTTTTATCAATTTATCTTTCTTTACTTATCCTTAATTCATATTTTATGTTTAGCTTTTCAATTTTCAATTCACTAATACCCATATTCAGTGCCCTGTTTGTTGTTGTGTTAGCTTCACAAGTGATGGGTAAACTATTTTCTCGGATTCAACTACCTTTAATCAGTGGATTTCTCTGTATGGGGATCATTAGTGGCCCTTTTGTCCTCAATTTCATTTCTGCTGAAAGTGTCAATCAGCTACGTTTTCTAGATAAGTCAACTTTAGCTTTTATTGCTTTTGCTGCAGGTGCTGAACTAGAACTACAGGTAGTACGTGGCTATTTCAGAAGTATCATATCGTCAATTGGTGGGCAAACAATAGCGATCCTAGGAATTGGTTCAGCTGCTTTTTTCTTGATAAAGGAGCACGTACCTTTTATGTCTACTCTTTCACAAGGTGAATTATTCGCAGTCGCATTACTAGGCTCAACCATTATGGTTGCTCGTTCACCTTCATCCGCGTTAGGAATTATCAAAGAGCTAAGAGCTAAAGGTCCATTTACTCATAAGGTACTAGGAATTACAGTTTTGACTGATGCTGTTGTCATCATAGTATTTGCGATCTCAGTTTCTCTAGCAGAAGTCTTGGTTAAAGGAGAACATTTCAACGTTTTTCTCCTAGCTTTTGTCTCCATCGAGATTATTCTCGATGCTGGAGTCGGTATTTTGATTGGCTTACTACTCCGAACTATTCTTTTACTACCTACACAGTTGCTAAAAGAGGCTTTTATTCTCCTAATTGGCTTAGGCGTATTCTGGCTTTCTAAACAATTACATCATCTTCATTTGTTGTCGTTGCCCATCAGTTTATTTTCTGAACCGTTACTCATCTGTTTAATAGCTGGCTTTTATATGACTAACTTCACTTCAAGAGCCGCCGAATTCCATCATATTATAGAACGGATGTCGCCTACTATATTCCTACTATTTTTCACCTTGGTTGGTCTTGAGTTACAGCTTTTCGTGGTTCTAGAAGCTTGGCAGATCATATTGGTCTTAGTTTGTGTTCGTACAGTAGCAATCTTTATTGGTTGTCTAATAGGTGACATAATAGTTCAGGATCGAACATCTGGTAACTCTTTACTTACTCTGGGTTTCATTACACAAGCAGGAATTAGTATTGGTCTGGCTAAGGAAATAGGAATCGAATTTGACGCCTGGGGGCCAGACCTGGCTTCACTGTCGATCGGAGTGGTAGTTCTTAATCAGCTTATAGGTCCACCTTTACTAAAATGGGTGATCCACCACGTAGGTGAATCCCACACTCGAGCTGATAGCCCTGACTTCGATGGTATTAGGGATGTGATTATTTTTGGTGTAGAAAGCCAATCAGTAGCACTAGCCAAACAACTAGAAAGCCACAACTGGAACGTTGTTCTGGCTGGCCGTAATCAACAGGTAATTGAACAAATGAAAGACGAACCAATTAATATCGTACGTCTACCCGAAATGTCAGAATCCGCTCTGCAAGATTTGAATCTACGTGCGGCTGACAGCATTTTGTTGATGTTATCAGATGAAGAAAATTTGGTTCTTTGTGAGCTAATCTACGAGAAATTCGGTATTGAAAACGTGATTGTTAGATTACACGATCGGGCTAATTTCGAGGAGTTCCATCAGCTTGGTGCATTGGCTATTGAACCTTCAACTGCGATGGTGAATTTGCTGGATCAATTCGTTAGATTTCCTTTTGCAGCTACTTTGCTGTTAGGCATGGATCCAACTGAAGAATTCATGGAGATCGAAGTGAAAAACCCGGATCTAAACAGAGTTGCTATTCGCCACATCCATTTTCCATCAGATGTGTTAATATTATCTATTTATCGACAAGGCAACCGACTGGATTCTCATGGCTATACCCGACTGGAGTTAGGTGATCACGTGGCAGTCGTCGGCTCACCCGACAGCCTAGCTGAAGTTGAAGTCCGGTTCGAAGGGTGAAGAAGAAGAAAATTAAAAGAGGGATTTGTTTAGTAAGTCTCTTTGAACAAACGATCTTTATCTCTGGCCCTTTCGACCTGAGCCCACTCTTTCGCTGATGCAGGAAGGCTCTGAATGTCTTGGTCAGACATTCCTTCCGGTAGATTTACTAGGTTAGAATTAATACGGTATAACCAAGGGTAAATTCCGAACTCCATTCCTTTGAGGCCACACAGATACATCAGTGTTGTTTGTTGGCTTAGCAAAGGCAAAAGCTGATCAGAATGTTCGATTAGCCTGTCTTGGACGTACATACGTCCACCTAATTTATTCTTTTGTTCTCGGCTAATAGCAGTGACATAATTAAAGTTGGGATGAAGATCGGCTAAATATCGGAATTCATCGTCATACATCACATCCGTTGAATAAGGGGCACCGAAGAACAGCCAGACCT
Organism: Candidatus Poribacteria bacterium; assembly: GCA_036339735.1. GTDB lineage: Bacteria > Poribacteria > WGA-4E > WGA-4E > UBA9662 > TMED15. The sequence continues at coordinate 60,150 of JAYZAL010000053.1, read as the reverse complement.
CCTTTTGAAAACCCTGATTGAACAATTCTATTAGCATACTTCTATAGGGCGCTATACCAGTACCAGTCGCTGCAAATACATAACTATAATTTAAAGGGTTGTCTGGAAGCAAAAAGCTCTTACCAACTGGGCCAGTAATAGTGATCTCGTCACCAATGGCTGCGTCGCAAATGTAATTCGACGCCGAACCCATAACTAGTTGTCCACTATCGGCATCCTCGCCAATCTCCCTCTTTACACAGAGTGATACAGTATTACCGCACCAATCATCTCCCCAACAAGAAGAAGCGATCGAATATAAGCGAATCTTCTCAGCCAATTTCCCATTTCGAACTTGATTGTGTGCTTGATTGAATTTGGCGTCGTTGAAACGACCACTGGGTATTACTCCGATACTTTGTCCGGATCGATAATTCTGTGCCATCTGACTACCAGAGATGTCAAGTACAACGTGCCAACAATAATTAGGACTAGATGATCCCGAAATCCGGTATTTATCCAAAACTTTTGCCGAAAAAGGGGTCTTTTTACCGTACAGGTTGACTGTGGTCTCTGGAATGGAAAACAGTGAGATATTTTCTGGTCTAGTAACAACGGAATTGGACAACTGTAGCTCCAAGATAAAATTCGACAAGTGCTGAGTATAGCATTATCATTTTGGACTGTCAAAAAAAAAGCTACCTTTCTAACTTCTAGTGATAGAAAAGCAATTTTATTTCTTTAAAACCGTAGAAAAGATTGACCCAAAAAAACAAAAGAATTAAAATGAAGCTAGTTCTTTGTATAAGGATAGGTAAAAACATGCCTTACTTGACAAGTGAGGACAAAGCATTTTTTAAGGAAAATGGCTTTTTGGAGATTAGGCAAGCGATCGATCCAAAAATTGTGGCAAGTGCGCAGAATGTATTCTGGGAGCATATGAATCAGATGAACCCAGAAATTCAGCGAGGGCAACCGGAGACATGGATGGGAAATGGATATCGAACAGTACAATGTGGAAATGAATCTGAAATTAAGGGCCTAATTTACCAAGATCCTATTTTCGCCATGGCAGAGGAGCTAGTAGGTAAAGATCAACTTCATCCTGACGGTGGTGCCGGTCCACACGTCAATTTCCCTAGAGAAGGAAAATGGAACCCACCCCCAAATGGTCATTTAGATGGATATCACACACCTCATAATGGTGTACCAAAAGGAACAGTGGGTCATTTTACGCTTGGAGCTACTGTATATTTGGATGATGTAGAAAAGATGGGAGGTGGTTTTACTGTGTGGCCTGGTAGCCACCGAGTCTGGGCTGAGTTCTTTCGCTATCACGATGTAGATTGCTTGCCTGGAGGAGTGGCTCCATTTGATATGGGAAGTGGGTACGAGTTTACTGGGCAAGCGGGAGATGTTTGCCTTTGGCATGGTTTAATGACTCATACCGCAGGCCATAATGTGAGTCGTAATATTCGGATTGCTTGCATTGCTCGACTAAGAAGGAAAAACTTCAACGAAATCCGATACGATTTCTCTGAAAATATGTGGAAATACTGGGAGGGACTCGACTGATCAATTTTCGGTTGTATGCGATCACAGATCAATCTAGCTGCTACCCAACACCATTGTTGGAGCAAATTCGGTATCTGCTAGGTCTAGGTGTGCCAGCAATTCAACTCCGAGAGAAATCATTATCCGATGAGGACTTTAAGCAGCTAGCTGATTTAACTCAACGAATGATGGTCGATTACCAAACTCATTTATTTATCAATTCTCGCTGGCAATTAGCGGCTAAAATGCGAGTTGATGGTGTGCATCTGCCGGCACAACTGACAAACCAGATTCGAAGAGCAAAATCTACTGGATTGCTGGTAGGTAGCTCAGCGCATAATTTAGCTGAAGCTCAACAACAAGCTGCTGAGGGAGCTGATTTTATAACTTACAGTCCTATATTTCCGACATTAAGTAAACCTGGTCATACTGTTGGTCTTTATGACTTAGCTCGTGTGTCAGAAATGATTGATATTCCAGTTTTTGCTCTTGGTGGTATTAAGCCCAGAAATATTGTACGTTGCCAACGAGTTGGGGCATTTGGTGTTGCAGTTATGTCGGGAATGATGGGGGATCCGTTGGTTATCCAGTCTTATTTAAAAGAAATGGAAAATTTTGGTTGATAAATTAAATTACAGATGAGGTAGTTAAAACAGTAATTATGAAAATTGGTATTACACAAATTATTCTGGGCAATATTTCCGTTAATGACACAATCGAATTATGCAAGAATGCTGGTTACGAGGCTGTCGAACTAACCCTAAGAGATGGAACTGACTGTCATCCAGAATTGAGTGAAGATGAGTTTAAAACAATCGCAAGAAAATTTTCCACCGCTAATATTGAAATTAGTAGTTTAGCAGGTTTAAAAGGAAATTTGTTATCGCTCGATGACAACGAACGCCAATCCGCCAAAGAATCCCTTGTGAGTAATATAGAAATCGCAGGAATAATGGAGGTTGGCGCAATATTGGTTCATCCAGGACAACTAGCCGTTGAAGGAACCTATCAACAGGTATGGAATAATTTAGTCGTCGCTTTGAAAGATTTAGTCTATTTAGCCAAAAGTAAGAACGTCGCAATTAGTCTGGAAAATGTATGGAATAAGTTTCTACTAAGCCCCAAAGAGATGCGAGAAATCATCGATGAAATATCTTCTCCTTGGGTTGGCGCATATTTGGATACGGCTAATATGATGGCTTATGGTTATCCGGAACATTGGATCCGTGAGCTTGGTTCTCGTATTAAACGAGTTCACTTCAAAGACTTTAATAGAAGAGAGCATCGTTTTGTTAACTTACTAGATGGAGACACGAATTGGTCCATCGTCATGGAGGAGCTTCGCCGAATTGGCTACCAAGATTCCGTCATCCACGAAGTTGATGGTGATATTCCAACCCAAATTGACATAGCTAAACGGATGCGCCAAATTGTCGAAATGTAAAAACATACCCGTTGTGAATGATTAGTATTTTATTCCAGCTCTACAATAATTTCTCGGTCTTAGTTGGGGATTTATTATTGTGTTTACCCTATCCTTATCGGAAAACCACGTCTGGGTAATTTGTTGCTTTCGGAAGGAGTAATTACTTAGGGCCAGAATTAGAAAACAGTTCTTGTCCCCCCTGACGCTGTCGATTACCTCTTACCATTAAGCCAGGACGACCAAGGCTTTGTCCACCGGTTTGTTGGTTCTCAGGATGTCGGTAACCAAACCGCACAATTCGTCGATTAACTTCAGTTTGGTTAATGTATGAACCATGAATGGTATGCAAGCTGAAACAAACTACATCACCCCTTTTTGCAGGCACAGGCACCGTATTCTCCAACTTATACTGATCAGTCGGTAAGTGTGGCGTGCATGCGCTACCGTCAGGGTTATTTGTGATATGGGGTAATGCCCCATTTTTGTGAGAAGCGTCTAGAAAACGAATCTCTCCGTTTTGATGACAAGTATCATCAAGGTGTACCAGTACATCTATATACCTATTGTCTTGATGCTTGTAAAAAGCCCAGTCTTGGTGCATAGGAAAGGGGTGGCCAGTCTCTGGTGGCTTGACGTGCATGGTACTGTGATGAAGCTCAACTCTGGGCCCCAAAAGGGATGACATGGCATCACATAGTCCTGAATTGGTTACCGCCTTCATCCATGACTCGGAATAAAAGTACAGATCGTGCATGGCTATCAGTTTAGATTGCTTTTCTGTTTCCTCGTCCATATAATCCTTTCGCCAAGGACCAGACCAGCCTGGCGTCTTATGTGCCCAGGTTTCAATTAACCAATCTAGATCATTTGCCATTTGATCGATCTCATCATCAGTGAAAACTTTTGTTATGTGTAAGTATCCGTGTTGCCAAAAAAAGTTAGCTTGTTCTGAAGTGATCATTGGTTCCTCTAGTTATTTGATTTTTGCATCTATGTTTTTATTATTGTTTCACAGTAAATACACGCATCATTTTGTTTAATCTCATTTACAATGTAGTTTTCAGCGGAGATAATACAGTTATCGTTTTTACATACAAGGTCAGTTTGCTTTTTGCTCATACGAAGCAATGGAGGGTCAGTCAAAACTAAGTGCTCTAATCCTTGTAGGCTAGCGATCAAAGCCATTCTAAGTGGTACACCATTCGAAGATTGCTCAAAGTAAGCGGCTCTAGGATCCTCATCCAGTTCTAGTGCAAGCTCATTGACTCGAGGTAGTGGATGCATTATGATCGCTGAATCTTTAGCTGCTTTCATAATTTCTGCATTGAGCTGGTAGCTTGTTCTAGCTTTAATTGGATCTATTTCAGATGGAAGTCGCTCTTCTTGTAATCGATTTACATAAATTACATCTAACTGATTAATGATTTCCGGTAAGTGTTCGACAATAACTGGTTTTTGACTGTGTTGTTTTTGGATCCGGTTCAAAATCCAATTAGGCATATGGAAACCATCAGGTGCGACATGAATTTGTCGGCCACCGAATCGCGCTATCAATTTTGACAATGAATGTGCGGATCGAGAATATCGTAAATCACCACAAATACCAATGGTTAAATCGGCCACATTACCTTTTCGGTTTTGAATTGTGTAAAGATCTATTAACGCTTGAGTTGGATGTGAATGCGCTCCATCTCCACCATTAATGACTGGTACGCTGGCGTAATCAGCCATAACTTGTGCAGCTCCAGCTAAATGATGCCTAACAACAATCAAGTCGGCGTAATTCGAAACCATTCTTGTCGTATCAGCTAAGGTTTCCCCTTTAGCTACAGAGGAAGCTGAAGGGTCGGTGAATCCCAAAGTCCTACCATCCAATCGAGCCATGGCACTTTCAAAAGAAAGACGCGTTCGAGTACTGGGTTCAAAGAACAAAGTGGCTAGTACTTTTCCTGCGCAAAAACCCGACCAAGTAGCTAAATTAGATTTCATCTGGTCGGATAAACGAAAGAGTTGTTGAATCTCAAAGTTTGAAAAATCGTCAGTAGATACAAAATGTCTCAATATATTTTATGTCTCCAACACGCCAACTAGGTCATTAATAGAACCTATATCTTGTTGCATTAAATACGTGCTTAGTTGATCAATAATTTCCATACTTGCGCGGGGGTTCACAAAATTAGCTGTGCCAATAGCGACAGCACTAGCACCAGCAATTATGAACTCAAGAGCGTCATTTCCATTTGTGATCCCACCCATACCAATAATAGGAATTTGTACTGAATTGTAAACTTGCCACACTAAGCGTAACGCTACAGGCTTGATAGCAGGACCGGATAGACCACCAGTGATATTGGCTAAAAGCGGACGACGAGTTTTTATATCAATACCCATACCCAGCAAGGTATTAATAGCTGATAATCCATCGGCTCCGTTATCACTAGCGGCTATAGCAATCTTACTAATGTCTGTTACATTCGGAGACAACTTAACAAGAAGTGGTAGTTTGGTTATCTGACGTACTTGATTAACAAGTTTGGCTGTAAGTGTTGGTTCTAACCCAAAACTTAAGCCGCCACATTTGAGATTAGGACAAGAAATATTAAGTTCAATACCAGCGATTTGGTTGGTAGCAGATAGCTTGTCAACGACTTCCATATACTCAGAATCATATCTTCCACATACATTTGCAATTACTGGTACATCGTAGTCTTTCAGATAGGGAAGCTTCTGCTGAATGAAATCATCTACGCCAACGTTTTGCAAACCTATGGCATTTAACATTCCAGAAGGTGTTTCAGCAATACGCTCCATCGGGTTGCCTGGCCAGGGTTCACTCGTTATGCCTTTTACTACTATTGCCCCCAACTTATTTAGATCAACAAAATCTTCATACTCGCTTCCATAGCCAAATGTTCCTGAAGCCGTCATTACTGGATTTCGCATTCGAATACCGGCTAAATTAACCTGTAGCCGATCTACTGGATGTGAATCTGAAGTGTTGGAAAGATTATTCATTCGGGTCAGCTACTCTGAATTTATCCGTAAATAATTGGGCAATAGTCAAGGTTGTCGATGAACTGAGTCAGGCCAATACGCCGATTATCTACGGGTTTAGCTTTTTCAGTTCGAAGATGAATGGCGAAGCTGCGTCTGAGATTTGATGATAGGTTAGATCCGCTAGCGTGATAGGTCAGGCAATTGTGAAAACTCACACCACCTGCGGGAATAGTCACCGATATTTCTTCCCACTCACTCTTTTGTCGCTGTTTGATCTCAGATTGTTGTTGCTGGTGATCTTGGCCATAGAAATCACCTTGATTTTCCAAAAAGCCCCAATGATGAGAACCTTTAACAAAACGCATCGGACCGTCTTTCTCAGTTACATCGCTGACTGCTACCCAAGCTGTTAGCAATGGGCTACCTTCCTCCCAAACCTGCCAGTAAGTACGGTCTTGATGCCATCCTATATTTGTCTTTTCCTTTTTTGAAACAGGTGGCTTGCCTAATAGCTGTACCCACCAAACTTGAACCATTTCTGCTCCCGTAATTTCGGCGGCAATCTGGCCGATAGTAGGATAAGTTATTAAATTCATGATGGCGGTGTTAGCAATTTGAGGCATCTCAATTTTGCATAACTTCTCATGGCTGTCGCCTGGTTGCCAAGGGGATGGTTGGGGTGGGTGCCCCGTTTCATAACGACCAGCTCGTATTTCATCCATACCCCAACTGGCTTTGCGCACAACTTCAGTCGGTATAATTGGGTCTTGGCAAACTACAAAACCGTCAGCTTTGTATTGGCCAGCAAGCGAAGATGAAAGGCTTAGGTTCTGATTTTGCATCTGCCGAATTCCTCACCAAGTTAGATCTCGCCAATTATAAGGTTGGAACTTACGCTAGTCAAGTATGAGGTGTGGAGGAATACTTTAGAAAGAACCGAAAATATCAAGCTATTTTTAAACAAGAATGTAGGAATTGGGAACAAAGAAAGGAGGCCTGATCAGATTAATATGACCAATCAGACCTATTTAACTATTTTGATACAACTTCGGCGGAAAATTCTGCAGGACAACAGCTTTTCGCACTTCCTACGGCTTTAATCAGATCCGCAGAGTTCGCAGTACCTACAACGGTTGCGGTACTGTCAGCCAAAGTAGCTTCAGAAACGCCGTCAACACTAGCTAGTTCGGTTTGAATGGCTGTAGTACAGCTCCCACACTTAATGCCATCAACCTTCAAAGTTACCGTCTGGGCGACGGGAGTTTTATCCGCCTCAGAAACTGTTGCTGTATTTTTGGCAGCACACCCAAATATAACTAGGCTAACAATTAGCAGAAGGCACAGACTAACTGGTCTCATGGATTTATCTCCTTGTGATTAAAATCGGTTCGTGTTCCAATATTATGCTTAACCTTGTCGTATAACTAACAGCAGTTAAATCCATATTGGAAACTCCCCCAGTTTAGCACAAACGTCTTAGCTTGCAAAGTGTATTCTAGCCTTAGAACACACTTTGCAAACTATATGCCATGATTAATAAAAAGTATTTATATAGAAGCAAAGAATGAGAAATCAGATTATTAGCTGTCTATTTTTAGCTAAAAAGCTCAAGAAAAACTATATGATAGAAACTTAAGAATTCAAATTAGTCAATATCAACCAAAGTTGATCAACTTGTTTCCCAAGCTCAGTCAGATCACCTTGATTATCGACTATATAATCGGCGTAAGCCATTTTCTCCTTTAGAGACATTTGGGCAGCTAGTCGTTTTTCAGCATCCAACTGGGTCATTGTTTTATTTTGTTCCAGACTACGTTTCATCAACCGCACTATTTGCTGATCGGGAGTAGCAGACACCAGCACAACATAATCAACACTACGATACCCTCCTGATTCAATTAATAACGGAGACTCGATCACTACTATGCTATCAGCTTGATTTTTGACTTTCGATTGAGCTAATTGACGTGAAATCCGGTGGATTTCGGGATGAACTATATCGTTCAATTGCTGGCGAGCCAATGGGTCAGCAAATACAATCTTTCCTAACTTAGTTCTATTCACATCGCCGGATAAATCTAAGACCTCGGGGCCAAAAGTCTTGAGTAATTGTTTCATTACCGGGCTGTTAGCCTTCAACAACTCGTGCCCAATTTGATCCAAGTCAATTATATCAGCCCCTCTTCTCTGCAATAGTTGGGTTACCGTCGATTTCCCGCATGCAATACCACCAGTCAGACCAATGATTAATCCATTTAAGGGGTCAAGCTGCTTCATAAGTCATCCATAGTGTTTTTTGGCCGTTTCCCAAGTTTATAACTTTACATTTGGACACGATGGCGAGATATGACCCATTCAACTAATAGTCCTATCGTAGCTAGTACAACAAGGTAGGACCAAATTTCATTCCAATCATAAGTAGGTTTTGCTGACCAAAGTTGAGCCAATGTAGCTTTAGTATTTTTCGGTGGAATCTCATAATCACTTATTTCTCTTCCCGTAGATAAATTCGATTCGTTTGGGCTAAGCAAATTGGCCGTGAACTTATCTATCAGCTGACCATCAGATAAAACAGTGTAAATACCGATCTGGTCAGTTTGATTGAAAATTGGTTTTGTTACATCCACAATGACTCCATTGGGTTGACGAACGCTGACTTTTCCACTAGTTAGGTATTGATTCAGTCGAATATTATTTCCTGTCTGAATACTAGCTTCTTCAACTAAGTGAAGAGGTGGAGTCAACCATTCTATCAGTTGAGATACCATTAAAGGCATCTCCGGGATCATCAATGGAAATCGGCTCTGACGCAAGTTAAACGCATCAAAACTGATTAGGCCAACCCGCTGCCCATTTGGCTGCTCCCCTACCCAAATGACTGGTATCGCAACTTGATTAGAGGAAACTGCAGAAACTAGTATAGTGGCCCAATCCGGTAACTGATAGTGAGTAGAATTGCGGATCTTCAGGTCCAGAATCGGTACCTTACTCATGACAGGATGGTTTTGTTGTTGATCTGCGATTACAGTTAAATCGTTGTTTCTTAAAACTTTGGCAAAAGGTAAATCTTTGTTCGGGTTAATGAACAGCAAGTTTTGTTTTGTTGGGTTACCGATCTCAATCCCTTTGGGCACAATCTGGTCAAAAACAATAATGTCACCAAAATTTGGGTTGTAAGTATCTGTAGTCACTAATGTTAAATTAATTTCTGGATGAGTAGCTAAAAAGGCATTCAATGGAGAAGACCATCGGTTATTCACTAATACCAGTTCTGGCCTATTTTGGGGGCGAAAGATTAAGCTCGCTGAATTATCAAGAGAAAGGCCGTCTTCAATTTTTAGTTTTGCTGTTAGGATCTGCGATTGTGGGGGAATAGACGACAAATCGAAAAAAATGTTCTGGATTTGCCCCCCTAGTCGATCGAGAAAGCGGCTAGTAAACCAAACATCATTAAGCAGCAATTGGAGTTCAACCGTCGGTTCACGGCTAAAATCGGGCAAATCATTGAACCAGGTTACTTCAACCCTGACAGTTGGCTTCCGCTGTAGATCCGAGGTTAATTCAATCTTAGTGATTGCTAAATTTTCGATACTTTGCCCGATATAGATTCTATGCACCGAAGGGTTAGAATCATGATCTGGGTCATGGTAATCCGTAATGAAAACAACTTGGTTTAGTGAGAAATCAGGGTGGAGCGATAGCGGGGCAATTTCGGTGGGCTTAATAGTTAATTGACCAATATTTTGACGAAGTTGCTGTTTCATGTTAGTAAATGTGACATTTCTGTCAAAAAACAGATTAGTATTAGAAAGCTGTAGGATTGCCATTTGGCTTTCTGTACCAAGTTCGTCAACAAGCTGATGTGCTACAGTTTTTGCTAAATCGAAGCGGGTCTGGGCACGACCAACCTCGACTAAACCTGCCATACTAGCTGAGTTGTCAACGATGATAGCCACTTGACCTTTCGAAAATAGTCGAGATTGGCGAAACGCAGGACGAGCTAAACTAGCAATCAGTAACGCTAAAACAAGCAATTGTACCGTTAAGGTTGGAGACGATTTGAATCGCTGAAAGGAAAACCGAGCGTTTGTGACTTGACTAGGTTCTGGCCATAAAAACAAAGCTGTCACGTTGTAGCGAGAACGTTTGAGTCGCAACCAGTACAATAGTATCAGCAATGGTATCAAAACCAACAATGTCAACATCGCTGGTTCGAAGAAATGCATGGCTAACAGTGGTAAAAGCTAAACCTTCAGAGCTAGTTCGTAGATGGTGTGTCGGGTTGAGCCTGATCGAGCTTTTCCAAAATTTCTTCAGCATCTAGACGGCCAGGCTCTCCATATTCAGCTAGTTTCTTGCAATGATAATCTACTTTGTCTCGATCGCCAAGTTCCAAGTGAATTGACGCTAGATTTGAATGCATTTCCCTAAAAACGCCGATCCAGTTTTTTTCGCCTTCCAGACTGATAAGATTAGTTGCTTCTCGAATTGCTACTTCGACGGTTTCATCCATATTAGTTTTTTTCTTTTCCGAAAATTCATCTGGGTTTTCGTTATAGCTTTGTAGTAGACCGATTGCCTGGTCGCAGTGCCCATAAGTCCGTTCAATATCCATTGAGCCTTCAAACAACCGAGTGATAAATTTCAGCATCTGTTTTCAACTCCTTATCTAACTACCCCCCAATTATATCAAAACGAATTCTGAAATGACAGGCAGCTATTATTCCTGAATCTATTTCACTAAGACAAGTTTTCGTGCGTCGGTGTATTTCCATTTACCAGATTCAACTTGGATTTGGTAAAAATATAAACCACTGGTTACTGATTCTCCAGTTCGATTTTTACCATTCCAATGCACAGCTCGTGTTTGGTCAAGATAATAACCGGCCGTTTGATAACCTAGGTTAAACGAACGTACGACTTCTCCTAAAGTATTGTAGATAATCAGAACAACCACTCCATCTTTAGCTAATTGATAAGGCATCCAAGTTTCTGGGTTAAATGGGTTTGGATAGTTGGCCAAAAGTTGTGTCTGATGGGGTATTAACTGTTGGTTTATCCATGATATCTGCTTACCAAGAAATTGACGAAGTTGTAATATCCCTTCCGAATCAGGCAACTTTTCTAATCGGTGGAGCATCTGCTCATAAATGTTAAATTGCTCCGCTAATTGCTGTTGATTTTTAGGCCAACTTGCTGGTGCTGTTTCAACAACATCACTAGGCTGATTTTGTATTTGGTGAGTTTTTGCCCAATTTTGTGCAATTGGTACAATATCGCTTGCTGAGATCAATCCATCGCCATCAGCATCAGCAAAGGTGGTGGCTATCTTTTCTTCAGTTAGTGCATCAATTGAAACGGCTGGTCGTGCAGGTTGAACTAACCACATCAACGAACGCGATTCACGTACAATCGTTTGTTTTTTCCAATAAAGACCAATTGGAATGATATCTAATATATCTACTACACCATCGTTATTGGTATCTCCTGGCCAGACACCTAAGCCAGTAGAAAATGCCCATTCCTTTTCTTGGACGATTGGGTTTTGGTATTGGTCAATAACAGTAGCTTTGAACCGAACTGAAATTTCAGTTAAATTACTAAAAGTATTGTCCGGAAGGAATTGGATGGTTGATCCGACTGTTCCTAAACTACCTTTATAAACAGTTTCGTTGCTACCGGTTGTGGACAACCCAATAACTTCCATTTTGCTATTTGTTAAACTTTCTTCATCAATAATTTCATTGAAAGTGATGGTAACTAAAGCGTTAACAGGAACAAAGTTTTTTTCGTCATTAGGGGAAAATTCAACAATCTCTGGTGGTGTGACATCAACATCTGCCTCTTCTGAAATTACTTTAGACAGATTACCGGCTGGATCGCGAAACTGGACATATACAGTTTTCGTCCCGCTACCAGTTGAAAGTTTCCACTCCATTTCTTTTTTTACTGGTAACCATTCTAACGGTTCACCTTGACTATCTTTGTCTTGTTTTCCGTCAAAATACACATTACTCAACCGCACTTTACCCACAATTAGCATATTAGAAAGATTATCTTCCGGCTGCATTTCAATGGTAACGATTTGTTTTTTTAAGTCCAAACTAGGTATTTGAATAGCAGGAATTGGGGGAGTAGTATCATAAATTATTTTTCCTATCAAAGGTGGTTTTGTTAGATTCTCCAGTTGGTCTTTGAATTGACCATATACAAATTTTTCTCCTTCCTCATCTTCTTCGGTCAACTTCCATTCTCTTTTATTCGCAAATGGTATCCACGTTTCTAGTTGAGCATCCTTACTTTCTTTATTTTCAATCTGTCCATTTTCAGGAATGGGATCTTGCCAGGTATTCACAATCAACATTTCTGTGACCTCACCATCAGAATCAGTTACAGACAGAGTTAACTCTACGGTTAGCTGGTTAGTGTGTGTTCGCCCATTATTGATAATAATTTCACCCGTAGGAGGTCTGTTGTCTAATACTAATAGCTCAGAGCTAGACATTTTCAATCCGAAAATGTCGCCTTGCTTAGACGCAAAATTCGACGTAATAGGTAGCGGGAACGATCTTGCGGCAGCATCTGGACTAATAGTTAGCTTGAGTTGAGCTACTATTGCTTGATACGTAGAATTACCGAAGGCAATATCCCAATCCTCAATGACTAGAGCTTGACCTTTAGAAATGGGTTTTATCCGAATCATCGGTTTTTGCTCAAGTACTTGTCCATCTTCAGCTATTTCATTATTAGATGGTTGATATAACGGATCTATCATCAAATCGAAACTAGCGATCTCGGTTACTGACTTGATATTAATTTGTCCACTAGCTAAATTAATGGGTGAAGGATTAGGCTTATCAACCCGCAGGTCGAAAACAATTACTTCATTTGGTTCAACAGTAGCTGCATAATTTTCTAACGTTGAGTTGTCAGCAACTTTATTATCCTTTGACGAATCAGTATTAATTGGTATTGGGTTGAGTGGATTTGTGTTTTTCGTTTCAACCATTACTAGATCGACAACTACATCTGGAAGAAGATGAAACTCGACTCTTGGTCGATTGCTTGGAATTAAGCCTTTGCTTCCTTGTAGTTGTAGAGAGATTGATTCGATTGTAGATATAGCTCCTATTTTGGCTGTTGGTAATACTGTAAAAACTAAATCAACAAAATGAACAGGTGCACCTTCTTGCCTCGTTGCAGGTGATAGTTTTAAGTCCCACATTAAAGACAATTGACCGGGCTGAATTAACTGATTTTGAACGGTAAAATCACCAACGACTTTCACTTTGTCAAACTGAAGTAGGTCCAACGGGTAAGATAAAACCATTGAACCCTTCAAGAGTTGGAAGGGGAGCGGCACATTTTGGGCTGATATAGGTAAGGTCAATTTTTTGCCAAGTCCTGCACCGACTATGGTTTTAGGCCGTTGAGTTTTGGTAAATTGCAGTGGAATGGGCATACCACTAGATAATTCACCAGAAGCTCCAGTTAGTATCTTAGGGTCTTCTTCATCACTTTCTAGATCAGTAAAATTCACAGTGATCTTAGATTTTCCAATACTGTTCACTTCGACTTTTCCTTCTTGATCTATCTCACCCAGCCTTCCTTCCAAGTGATCCAATGTCCACTTTAGGCCAGTATTCAATGGTACTGGGTTATTAAGTGCATCCAAACCAATTGCTTGGAAGTTTACTATTTTGCCAACTTCAACGCTAAAATCTTCTTTGGGATGAACTTCAACCTTCACCACTGGACCTGCTACCACTGTGATCGGAGCGTATGATTCAATTGGGGACGTTCGTTTATGCAGAGGCAGAGATTCTGTTTCTGAGCGAATTAATCTTGCTTTCACTTGTCCAATTCCAGTCTTTTTTGCTTTCAACCTATATCCTTCCAAAATTTCAGCAATAGGCTCAAGGTTATTACTCGGAATGACCAATTCTAGGCTAATTTCAATTTTTTCTTTTGATTTCGGCTGGTCGTCCTCACTATCAGCAGCAATGTTAGAATGAAATGAAATAGAGTTACCATAACTGTCTTGTGGAATAATACGAAACTTGATTTCTTCTCCAGCAATAACCGTAGGATTTTTGGGTTCTATACTCAAGCTATGAACCGGGCCAGATGAAACATTGATTTCGGATGATTGGGATTTAACAGTATTGCCCATTGGTGGTTTAAAAGTTAGATCAATCCGGCCAAGACCAACAGTAGTCGCCCGAAAGTTATAAATACCAGATGGATCCATTGTCTCTCCAATTCCATTTTTCAACGTCTCATACGTACCAATTCCAACAGACATTTCGTTGTTATCGTCAATTCGTACGATTTGCCAATTAGCAAACGCGTTGGGTATTGGGACTGAATTTCCTGTGCTGTCGAAACCACGAACTGAAAACTGAATTTGGTCTCCAGCCAATGTTTCAATCGGATCTTGTGACTGATATTCTACTTCTATAGGTTTTATTTCAATCCGATCTAAAGAACCAGCTACCACTGAGATTGGAGCCGATTGGCCTTGCAATTTTCCTACGTTAGCTGAAATAAGACCTTTTCCAATTCGGCGTGGGCTAAATACAGCTATCGGCTGGCTTGTCGGTTGTGAGTCAGTATCGAGGTCTCCAATATCATTGAGCACATACCAACTGACTTCATCTTTTACTAGTGATATAGTATTGCCAAAAGCATCAGTAGCTTTGGCCTCAAATGTCAATTCTTGACCGATAGGTATACTAGCAGAAAGATTTTCTGGCTGAGTCATTTCCACTATGACTCGGTCCAATTGGCCAGGAGATACTTTGATTTTGTCAGTTTTTTGCTCAATTTTCGTATTGTTTACTGAAATTGACCAAGTAATCTCACCTTGTCCTACTGATTCTGCTATAAATTGGAAACGCCGGTAAGGAAATTCAGAAGCCATTGGTTCCTCCGGCATAACTTGGCCAATATTTCCCACTATTGCCCATTGTAAACTAGATTTTTCATCCTGAGGAATTGGGACTGGATTGTAATATTTATCCTGTCCCCAAATCGTAAAAAATTCACTCTCTCCAGCCTCCAATTGTATGGGGTTCGGCTTTTTGACCAGCGGTCCAGACACCAACAAAGTTGATAAAGAATCTGGCAAAACTTCAAGTATAACTGGTTTGGACTTGGTATTAGTTCCTTCAATTTGAGCTGTTACAGAGACTTGGCCAGAACTAGTCCCAGCCGAAAAAACTGCTCGATAAACACCAACTTCTTCTTCGATAACAGTAAGGTCAGTTGTTATTATCTGGGATTCTGTATTCAATGATAACGATACTTCTTTATCAGTATTTGTGATTTTTAGGGCAGGTGGGTCAGGTGTGAATGTGGACATCATTCTTAAGTTTTCGAAAGGTTGTCGAATCCCGTCTCTATCGCTCACAATGGCACGAATGGTAGCAGACGAAATATCTTCTAATTGCCCAACAACCAGCCTATTAGGTGTAGCAAATAGACTGATCTGTTTAGCAGAACTGAGATGCTTAACTACGACATTCAATTTTCTACTAACACTTCCACCACGACCGTCTGATGCATGAAAAGTAATTGTGAAAGGCTTCTCTTTTTCTTCTGCCTTGACTAATTGGCTCGTAGGTTTCCATTCAAATTTGGCATTTTGGTTATCTTCGGTTGGAAGGGTTAGAGTCGCTCCCGAAGGCAGATTTTCGGCGTACAAGTTAACTGGGTCTTGGTCTGGGTCTTCAACTATCAATTCCAGTTTTAATTCGTCGTTTTCATAAAGGGGTGTTGGTAATGTTTCACCTGAAATTTCACTCAACGGACCTTTGATCGTTAGCTTTGGTAACCGATTTGGTTTATACAAAATAACAGATGCCGCGCCACTCATAGTAATATTACTTCCCTTCTTCGGGTCAAAAACAGTTACTTTAGCCACAATTTTAACAGCCTCTCGATCAGGTAAGAACTCGTTTGGTGCCTGATAGAAGGCTAGATGTTTACCCGTTAGCCCACCGACAAATCTAGCACTATTCATGTTGTCAATTTCGTCATCATCTGTAACTTCCGGCATATTGTCTATTAAGTTTTGAGTTTGACTCCAAATGCGACCATATTTTGGAGGTGGATCAAAACGAACTTCTACTTCTTGTATTTCAAGTGTCGGAGATTGTGGGTTTTTTGTAGAATCCAAGTAAGCAAAATGGCTATCAATCGGGCGTTTTTTCTTGTCACGCAATGTGACTATCAACCGAGTAGTAGAATTACCATCCGCCGGCAGTTCAGAGTCAGTAATCGTTAAATGAACGCTGTCCGGTTGCTCAGGCAAATGATCAAGCTTGATTTGAGCCGAAACACCATCTACCGAAGTTCTTGCGGTAATAATGACATCACCAATTTGGTCATTTTTAGTGATATATACTCCCTGGTAATGACCTCTAACATAAGGAGAAGGGTAATAAGTTTTGAACTCTCTGCCATCATCGGTGACTAATGTGACTTGCTCGTCCTCTACGGGGGCACCAATTGAGTCAGTTATTGTGACGGTAATTGGTGTTTTATCTATTCCGTCTGCAACCAATTGTTTTCTTTCACTGACTATTTCTACCATAGCAGCCAAACTTCGATTGTTAACTTCAAACTGAAGTTCTTTTCTGACAGATTGGTTAGGAAAATTTTTGTCTTCTACCGAAAGAACAAATGGATAAACTTCCTTGGGTGCGCTAGCAGTCGCAATATTATGCCCAAAGGTCACGCTATAGTTTCGGGCCCAAAAGTTCTTTCCACTACCACCCAGAACGTCGATGAGTCGATCCACCCAATCTAACTTACCTGTTTCACTTAAACTACTTTTATAATCGGAGAGAGAGGTATAAATAGGTGCTGCCGACTCAATAGTGATTTCATTATCTATCGGCATATTTACTATAAATAGCTCATTGGATGATTCAAATGAAATTTCATCAGTTAAGAATCGTTCATTTGTAACGATAATTTCTAAGTCTATAGTTTGTCCTTCAGAAACCGATAATGTCTTTTCCAATTGGTTACCTTTAGTATCCAGCACAATAATAGCAGGTAACTCTTTGAATGTAGCAATTACGGGTTCGCCACTAATTGGATTACCACTGAGGTCAGTCTGAGGCTGAAACTGCGCGGAAGTTGGATCAGGCTGATATTCAAATCGGATTTGATTAGGGATTTGATTAGGTTTCAGAGGAAGGAACCAAGGTATGGACGGATCGTATTCGGGTCTAAAGTCAACTTGCCAAAGACGATAGCCTTCGCTTGCAGTAGAATCAAGAGGCTCAAAATTGGTAACGAAGTTTGCCATTTCTTTTTTGAACTCACCACTTTGAATTTTCCAACCGATATGATTTCCGTTGTCAGGATTAGAAAGGTAGACATCTGGCCGAAATCCTATCACCGGTTCATTAAAAGTCAGTAAAATCTGGTTTGCTCCGGTAATTTGGGCCTGAAAGTCGGGTAGTATTTTATCCTGAGCTTTGATGCTAACCGTCGACAGAAAATTGCCAGACAGATCTTGCACCGCACCAATTAGATCTTGAGCCATAGGTAGATTCTCTGAATAGGTATCATCAATTTCATTATCTGTGTTAACAGGTAGCACCAAGGTTTGATATGCTACCATTGGCTCAGACTGAGGTGAAATCGGAGCAACCAAAATCAGACGAAATTCTTGGCTACCTCCTTTTTGAGTGAACTGAAATTGAGGGATAATTTGATCGATACGGTTTTCGTCAACTGACCAATTATCGACCAATAACCCAAACACTGGCTCATTGAATCTCAATAATATTTCTTTGCTATTGATAGTTTCAGCCTTCTCAATAGTAGGTGGAATAATGTCTGTCTTTCGTACGGTTAAGATTTGAGTAAATTCCAACCATGCCTTTTCTTGATTGGCTAAATCCGCGATTTTGGCTCTAATCTCTAGTCGATCATCTGGATAACTGGGTGATGTAAATATAGCTTGATAAATACCACTACCCAAATATTCAGCCTGATCGGGTATTTGGCCAGCGGAAGCCATCAAATACATCGTTGGTTCCAGTGGCTCAACGGGGTCACCAGCTTTATCTAACACCTGAATTTCCAGAATGACTTGGCTTTTATCCTCATCGTATGGCCCTTTTGCATTTAACCATTCGGCCTCTGTCCCATTTTGATATTTGATAGAAGTGAAATCAATACGTTTTGGAGAAGGAGGAACAAGGTAAAATGTCAGTGGTTGGTCACGATTTCCAGATAGTACAACAGTTTGACCTTGATCATTGATTGGTTGAACAAGAACTTTCACCTCGATTTGGAGTGGTACGTCTTGGCCTAATCGATGAACGACAGCTGATTGGATATAGCCTGTCGTTTGACCTTTACTGTTAGTGGGTAAGGGTTGCTCAATAATTACTTTATCGGAATGGTCGGGTACGGATAACACAATTGACTGCCCCTGAATTGGGTTTTCCTCTTTAGAACCATCTAGTAATGTGATATCGACGGCCGTCCTCGACTTTGAGTTAGCTAAAATGGTGCTATCCGAAATTTCCACCGTAGAATTACTCGGAGAGACATCTCCTGCTAACAAATCAAATTCGTTATTCAATAATTTAGGCTGTGAATTTGATCGATATATATCACTTTTCGATCCTGCCTCCAAGACTATAGTAGTCATGCGGTCGGTCGATCGGTACATACAACGATAAATACCATTTCCAATAGATATAACCTGACTACCCACTATTTCGCCTTCAGATGGATTCACCCAAATATCTGCGTTTGAAAGAGGTATGCCGACTTCATTTTTCACCTTAAGTAGAATTTCCCCCTCCGAAATACCATTACCACGAAGTTCAAGAGGTAATTGAGTGAACTCAATCTCAGCTATTTTGGGCGAACTGAACGGCACTAAAGTGGTCAATGGTTGAAAAGCTGAATCCCCATCAACTAGCTCGGCTTTAACCTTCAACACGTTATCACTAGCTGTTTCAACGTCATACTTCATCTTCAATTCAAAAGATGCTTGTCCATCTTCATTTGTCGATGCAGTAGACTGTTGCGAACTTTTTGGTAGGGGAATTATAGTCGGTGTGGATTCTGTAGGCTGATCAACTATGACTAATTGTAACTTCTGGTTAGGAACTACGTTCCGGTGTTTATCCCGAACGATCACCGTGGCCAGCGTTGACTCGGTACCATCAGATGGTGGTTGCTTCATTTGCTGCCCTCGACCAATTTCGATCGTGGATTCATTTGAATCTGGGCGATTAGGTACAACAGGTAATTCGAAGATTTTGCTGATCCGAAGCGGAGGAGTAACTACACTTTTTGGGTCTTCTGCAATAACATTGACTTTTACTTTTTCAGCTGTTTTGGGTGGATTGTAGTTAACCCGGTATAAATCTTTAATGGGTGGATATTTCCAGTCATCGTTTTGAAATGATGTGAAATCAGCAGCAGCCGTTTTCTTTTCACTAGCGACTTCATCCGTTTGACCTTTATCAACATCGACGGTCAATCTTAATCCACTAACTGAGTTACCATTAGCATCTCTGACCACGAGCCATAAAGGAATAATATCCCCACCAGCGACTGGGGTATACCCTTTAGGAAAGAGTCTGTTCTGTTCAAGCTGGTAATTCATTCGATAGGGAGCCACGTTGATCAGTTGCAGCTCGGCTTTCTCCCCAAGTAAAATAGATAATGAAGCTTGAGCTATTGCGTCCCCATTTTTTACTTGTAACCTCATGGTCCCCATTCTGCTGCCGGCTACATACTCAGCTGTATAGGAGCCATTTTGGAGGTCGACAAAATTCTGAATCGTTCCTAAATTGCTGGCATTCTCTGTTGATTCACCAGATCGTGGGAAGTAAAACTGCGCCTCCTCTTCATTCATTTGTAGTGTAACTTCAATCTGTGAAGATCGTGAAACCGGGTTGTTATAGGGCTCTGACAAAATAACTGGGTTACGATACCGATCAGTCATTGTCACTTGGAAGGCAATCTTGGACTTCCCATCGGCAGGTAGTTGCGGGACACCACCCAAAAAATTGTTGTTAGCAAACTGAAGCGTGATATTAGCTGTTTCTCCACTCACCAGCTGAAGATCAATTTGACCGTTAGCATTACTACTCAAGGCTTTTATGCGAACTTTACGCTGTTGTGTTGTCGATGCTAAGTACACAAACTCATACCCGGTATCAGTTACATTTTCATCAACCAAACGACCAACAGTAGTTGAAATCTGCAATTCTTCTTGAGAGACTTGTTGTTGAGTAAAACCGTCTATCAAAATCGGGGTCTTGTGTGTTACAAATGAGCCTAGATTATCGATTCCATGAACGATAAATTTTTTGTTAGTGGTTCCATCGGCTGGTAGGCGAAATAACTGTTCTGAAATAACGTCTGGAACAACTTGCCATTTGACATCTTTACTAAAATCTTTATACGCTGATAATCCGGTAATAAAAACAGATGAATTTGATCGCGATGGTGCTGGTTGTATTTTGCTGCTATCCAGTACTTCATAGCGGTCATTGCCCATATATGTAACTGGAACTGACTCTAAAAAATCACCAGATCGGTTTTCAGTTACCATTAGCAATGGTTGAAAGATAGGAAGACCGTTGCTTTTCAATTCTTTGTTCAGCTCGGCTAATTGGGTCGCCTGCTGAATTTTGGCTCGAAAATTGTCCAGACTTGAAAGTAGTTCTAGACTAATGGAAGAAAGATCTAAGATTATTGTTCGCTTTGGCGTGATAGTCAGAAAGGCTACTGGAGGGTATAAATTCAATGGAGGTTTTGTCGCAATTTGGTCATTAACAACGATTGATAGCCTAACTGGTCGTTTTGGGTACTGCCCTGAAATTCCTGGTTTGAATAACTCTAGGTGGTTTGGGGTAGTATACGTGATTTGGTAGTTACCGTCCCCATTAGAGATAAAGTTGCTGAATTGACCGAGTTGTGGAAGATCACTCTCGATTTCACTGTATTTAGCCTTGAAGTTGAGAGATTTGCTACTTGAAAACCCCTGAGATGACATTTTCAGATCTGATACTGGATTTCCTTGCTGATCCGTGACGTGAACAGTAATCTGGCAATGAGTTAACTTGTTTTCTGTTGACGCTGTTAACTGAGTAGGATTGGCTGAGACACCAATGATTTTGGTGGGTGCACCAGCCGTTACTGTAATTGGTTGGGTTGCCGTCAAGTTGATACCACCAGTTGTATATGTAACTCTAATCCTAAAGTCTCCTTTTTTAGGACCCGTCGTTAACTTTCCATCATTAGGTGCAATCCCTCCGCCCCGAGCATTACCAACAATTTCCCAAGTGGTATCTTGTAACGCTAAGCGGTAACCGTTTTTGTCGAATCCAATAGCTTGTAATGTTTTAGTTGTGGAGATCGGTAAGGTGAAAGGTACCCCTTCAGTTAAAATGGGAGCAAATAAAAGTCGATCTCGTTCGGAATCGACTGTTGCGTCTGGGTCGAGAATAGATATACGATCGACAGAGTTGTAAGTATAAGTTGGTGAGTTAGTCAGGCTTGACTCTTGCCCATCAACATTGATGATCACAACGCTCCGATCCGTACCAGGTAAGCCAATTGGTGTCAATGCCCGTAACTCATTATCAGACACACGTTCAACTTCAGTTGCTAATGTTAATTGGTCTGTTGTCAATCCGGTTTGTATCCTCAACTCGAGTCCCGGCCGAAAATTGAGTCCATGTAAGCGAAGGGGCGTTCCTCCACCACCACTTGGATCCGCTAAATTAGGATTAATTGGGTCTAGCCGAGTAATATCAGTAACTTTCGGCTTGGGAAATAGAATGCCAAAATCAATAGAAATTTCTCTATTAGCGAGGTGCTTTTCCTTGATTTCAATCTTAGTTTCACCGCTATACTCTTGCCCATCAACCTTCAAATTGAGTAACCCAGTAGGCGTACCAAACTGATTGGATAGAATAGTCGGGTCATGATAGAAAATACTAAGCTCAATTTGTTGCCCAATCTCAATAGGGGCATAACCAGTTTCCGGTCTAGGATCAATAGATGTAATGTATGTATAGGCGCTTCCATTGGTAATGGATCGGACGGGACTAACCGTCGATGAAATAACCGTTGAACCGTCATCTGAAAGGATTTTGACCTCAACAGTATAATTCTGATCCACATAAGCCGTCTCAACTATACTTTCACCATCGATTGTCAAATGACGACCAACCCCTAAAATAGTAAAGGACTCAGTTTTACCAGTCACCGTTAGGCCAACGGGTAGAGTGTATTGACTAACGGTTTCTTGTCCACTGGTTTTCCAGTGAAAAGTGACCATATCCTCCAACTTCAGGATAGTTGTTGGTTCAAAGCGAAGTGTAATTAGCTCCGTTTTGTCAGGATTTATTGTCAATGGCAGAACTTCACTAGACTGGATCGTGAATTTTCGGCTTGGTAAGTCGATTCTTTTAATTTCTAGAGAAGCAGTACCATTATTTTTTATCTGCAAAGGGAAAATAGGGGGGGTTTTGGAGCCTAGGGGGATAGAATTGAAGTCAATCCGGGCCAAAGACTGGTCAGGGTCCGTAAGAGCAGAAATAAAGATTTCCGCTTGTTTCCCTACAATTTTCAGACGGGATGGTAGTTCACTACTTGCCTGATCAGGGTTAACAACAGCCAGATCATATAGTCCTTCTTTTAGATCCTTCGGAATAAATGCTTGAATTGAATCTTCTGATATCCACTCAACAAGGGGCACTTCCAAATTACCAAATAAAACTGTTGCATCAACGTTAAAATTTCTACCACTAATGGTAACACGTTTTTCAGGTAAGGCGGCCCGGGGCGATAAGCCAGTAATGATAGGGGATCTTGGAACTAGCAGGTCAACAGACAATATTTGTGCACCATTACTGGCATCACCAACCAGAATTTGCTGTATGTCAGAATTACTGATCCGTGGGATTTCAAATATGGATAAAGCTGAGCCTAGTGTTAAATAGTTTTTAACTATTTTTGGACTATGTAGAATACTCGCATCCACGACCTGTATCCCTCTTGTTGCAGTGGCCAAGAATACAAATTCTCCGTTTATCGTTAGGTCTTGAACAACGCTGTCAGTTCGAAGTCGAGTGATTTCTGTGGGTTGTGCTGGCTCTGCTAAATCGACGATCCATAGACCACCATAGCTGTCGGAAACAAATGCTATTTGATCTACGACCTCAACCGTTCTACTAAAACCATCAGCTACCGTTTGATAAGTACTGATGACGTTGGGTTGCGTTGGTTGAGTAACATCCAAAACCTTCAGACCATCAGCACCACAAGCCAAACAAATTAGGGTTTTATCTTCTAACTGAAATAAGAATTGATCTTCAATATTCGAAATAGGAACCGTAGTTATTAGTTGTGGAGTAGTTGGTGTGTCGAAATCGTAAACTTCAAGTAAATCAGTAGAAAGATAAGTCAGGGTTGATGATGTAGTTACCAGTGAAGAAGGCACGAATATCAAACTTTTGGCTGATTTTGCTAATGGAAGTTGGTGCAAAATTTTGTTATTTTGTTTGGGATCGATCAATGTCAAATTAGAAGAAAGAATATAAAGTAGGCCATTCATCTGGTTATAAGTCAGGCTTGAAACGGAACTTCCCACGTCCACGAAAGTTCGAAACTGATTACTAGATTTTACATCTCCAGATTTAATATTATTTGATTCTACGGTGAACAGCGAAACCCCATTCTGACCATTGGCTGTCGCAATTGTTCCTTTACTATCAGTCCTAAAAAAAATGGCTGATTCTACAACACCAACTGTTCGCCAGTTACCTATTAGCTGCCAAGGCGTTTTAGATTCTAGGTCTTGCTTGAGGACCATTGCGTGGTTGAGACCATCAACAACGTACAAATCGGCTCTTTTACTCGTCGATGAGACCGAGAAAGCAACAGTTGGGCGGGAAATGAAATTGGATGGCGAATAATTGCCGATTGTATCTAAATTTTTAGCATCTTCAAAAACATGGAGACCAATATATTCGTCAGATACATAAAGCCAATTGTTTTCGTCCAGAGCGATGTCGATCGCTTCCGTTATACCTGTCA
The DNA here is from genome assembly GCA_036339735.1 of Candidatus Poribacteria bacterium. Lineage (GTDB taxonomy): Bacteria > Poribacteria > WGA-4E > WGA-4E > UBA9662 > TMED15. The sequence continues at coordinate 36,098 of JAYZAL010000053.1, read as the reverse complement.
GATTTTGATTAACTATAATATTTTTTATGTCTGTAACATTTAAAATATGGAGACCTCTTTTCCCTAGAGCAACATAGGCTAAGGTTTTTTGATTGTCTAATCGGCGTACAACAATCCGTTGTGCAAGTCCATTTAATTTAACACTATCCTGAACAGATTCTTCGATATCTACTTTTACAGACTGAAGCGTGGGGCTAGTTTTTTGTGTCACATCGTAAATAAACAGTTCACTTGTTTGTCCTAAACCGTCAGGTTTGGTAACAACGTAAGCTTTCTTTCTATGAACGTAAACACAAGCAACTGGAAAGTTAACTAATTGGCTTGATAAGACAATTGGTGAACTTTCGTTTTCAATATTGATTATATGCCATCCACCTTGTGCACCAGCTATATAAACATGATCTTCATCTTCATTTTTATCGAAAAAAAAGCGATTTGATGGTCCAATCTGAGCTAAAGTCGATACATACTTGGGTGCATTTGGTTGACTGACATCAGCAATTCCGAAGCCATTCGCGCCGAGGGATAAATATGCGAATATTTTATTGGATGTAACTTTATGAATAGCAATTTGGTCAATTGATCCAGGAACCGTCAACGCAGCTTGCCAGATTGGTCTTTCCGCTTGCTCGTCTAATACATCTTCTGCATCGAGAATAAACAGTTGTGAACCTGCACCAACATATATCAAATCACCCTCATTATCGATTGCTTTTGCCAGCCCCGATGAACCAGTTACTGTTGACAAATTCTGTGCCACTGCCAATTCAAGATTCATCGAGAGCCAAAGCAGAATATAAAAGTAACAAAGATTGAGAATGAGAAGTAATCTAGTTTTGTTATGCAATTTTACTCACAGTAATTGGAATTTTGGTTTTTGATCTACCAAAGCACTTGTTTTGAATGTAATTCAAGCCAAATTGAGGTTAGTCAGAAGTGCTAGTTTAGTAACTTTTATACAACGCAATTTAATGGGCCTGAGAAAGTGGAAATAGATCATTAGTCTACGAGTTTTTTCACAAACAGTCTGTATCAAATTCAATCAAAGCAAAATTCCTCAAACCCGTTTTGACTGAAAACCTTCTTGATTATATTAATCAGGTTTTGAATCTCCAACAAAGCAGGGTTTACTAATCGTCATTAGCTGGCTTTGATTACTGTATTTCCGTATAAATGCTATAAGTACTTGTTTAATTGAGCATATCTGTGTAAATGAGTCAACTACTCAAAGTTTTCACATAAGACTTTGAATAGTTCTTCTTAAAGAACGGAAGTGTGAGAATACATAGAATATTGATCAGGATCACATAAGCCAATTTGGTTGAAGGGTGCAATCAGATTTCTGATTTGTTGCTCAAACCCTTTTATATTTTCCCATCCTTCACATGCCGCAGTTTCACTCGCCAGATCAAAAGCGAAGTTAATAGCCTTCGTCATGTCCACATCGTCAGATAAAAAAATTCCAGCAGGCAATTCAGATGACCCTAAATTTAAACAACGAGTTTCATAATTGTGAGCTGCGGCAAAATAAAGCATACAATACGCTTCAAAATGAGCCTTGCTAGGCATCAGTTTGTAACAACCTGCCACCAATCGGTCAATCAAACGTAATTCTCGGTAAATGGCTAACGAGTAATCTCGTACTTCATCTCGACTAATTCTAGGTTTTGTCAAAATTCTTGCTAATCGGTCGACTCCACTTAACGTATGAGCAATTCCCGTACTATGCAATGGATCCACAAACCCAATTGTATGAGGTAATGCAACCCATCCTGGCCCGTATCCAAAAGGTGCTAAACGTTGCAATCGATCTGAATAACGTAAAATCGGTGTTGCCTTATGTGGTATAGCACCAAAGAGCATCTGGGATATTGCGGGATAAGTATTTAACATGGATTCCCACAATTTATAGTCAAATTTATAATGGTTTAGGTCTATTACTAACCCCAGACTAGTAATACCATTATCGAATCTTAAACTCCAGAGCCATTGATGTTGCATCATATGGTGCTGAGCTGCATCATCTGATGAAAATGGGAAATCGGACACATCCATACTAGCTTCTTCGAGAAGCGTATCGTAACGACGTACTTTTTCAAAATGCCCATAAATAGCAGCAGTATTGGTTTCCAACTCAAATTTACTATTCGGGGTAACGTCAGTCAGCTCACACATAACTTGGCTTGACCCAGAGGCATCAATAATCCAATCAAACTGTTGGTTTTGTGAGTTTGTATCCAATTGGACCGTCCAAGAAAAGTGTTGTTCATCGAATTTAGCCTCTACAACTTTACTATTTAGTATGCAGGTTGCACCACAACGTTTTGCATAGTCGAGCAAGTATGCGTCTACGTCCTGACGATACCATTGCGTGTCTGCTGTTGAATGAGACGAACTTGCGGCAACTAATAATTCTTTTTGATGTAAATCTGTAGTTTGAACTGGTGATCCTGGAGAATGAAAAAAATAACTGAACCCTCTTTTTACTCCACAACCTACTTGAAAGAGTTTCTGTTTCCAAAGGCCATAACTAGTCAATGCCTCTAGCTCTGTTAGCTGGTAATGTTTCACTAGCGATTTCAAAATAAACGTAGCAGTTGGTGTAGAAGATTCGCCAATAGCAAATCGAGGGTGGGATTGATGGTCAACTAACATAACTGAGATCCCCGCCTTGGCGAGGATGGCCGCCAAAATAGACCCACCGAAACCACTTCCTATAATCATTATTTGTTTACTACTAGCAGCATTCATGACATTGGACCTCTGGTTGGAAAGACTGGGATTCATTCATTTTCATAATGCGTTGTAGGCGTAATTTTTTGCATGCTGAACAGCCTTCAATTAACTTACTATCCCATAGATCGACAAAGACACGGCCGCGTTCCATACTTAAACCTGATTCGAGTACACACTCGAGGCTGGTTATATCAGGTGCTTTAAAAAAACCGTCTTTCTCCAGTTGGTCCATGAAACCGTTTCCAGCTCGAACTGGTACAAGCGAACAACACTCTACGCCACAATCGAAAGCAAATTCCATCGACTTTACGGCCCACTCAATTCCTTCTTCTTCCGTGAGTGATGGTAATTTTATCAAAATAAATGACCGTACTTGAATATTATTGGTGATCAAATAATCAACTGAATTTTGATATTGTTTCAGTGTCATTTGCTTATTTAGCCATTTTAGTAGTCTCGGGTGTGTCGTCTCCAGCCCCATAGCAATTTCTAGTCGACCAGCGATCAGGTCGCGGAATTTTAAGATCCGTTCGCTGCACAACACTGGATGATTTTCCACAATAATGGTTTCAAAGGCATTCACCAATTTTGCAATTTCTGGCCAGTCTTTAATGGGTATGGCTCTCTTATCAAAGAAATTACTACTGTTATACAGCTTGATAGTGCTAATACCTTTTGCCGCAGGGTCGTACCAGTCGATTTGCAGGTTTTTGAGAGCCCATAAAATCTGAAGAGGTACCGACCCAACAGGAGTTGCATAATCAAGTGTATTCTTCCACAAGTCACACATTACACAGTGAAATGGGCACTCACTTCCAGTCAAGAACAAAGTAGCAATTCGGTGTAAAACCAAATCCGATCCGCATTCTACTTCTATCATGCAGTCGTATGGTTTATTGGCGTTGACTATGTTTTTCGATGATCGTTGTGTAATAACTTGCTGAGTACTAATATTCGGCAGGTTCGTAACCATTTCACTAAAAAACTTCTGAGAAGACTTCCCTATAGGTGTGATCTGATATGGGGAAGGATTCTTGAAAAATTTCCTTAGAAGACACTCCATGCTGGAAACGTCGTTTTGTAAAAACTGGCATTCTAACACCAGTTACGGCTTGAACACCTTTGCTGACTACTTGTCCTTTTAAATCGTAGAGCTTTTCGTGATCCCATTCAGTCAGCTCAACGAAAGGTATTCCTTCAGCGATGTCAATCACCGAAGGCACAGTAAATGGACTGAAACCTCGAAATCCCAATATTGCTGCTGGTGCATATGTCCGAACATGGCCCCGACTTTGGCCACCTGAATAGGTTAGAGAATGTTTGATCGAATCTACTCCCCATCCTTCTTGATAAAGCATCAAGTTATTAAGCACACTAGCGATAGTTAATTCTGGATTGTCTTCAATCGGATAGTCTTTCAAATTTTCATCTCCACCATCTCCATCAATTATGTGAAGCCAATCAGGGTATAGTTTACGAATTTTATTTAACAATGCGTAAGCCATTGTTGCAGATTGAACATCTAATGGTTTGTAGTCCTCAATCAATTTGATTGTTGTTTTGAAATCGATATCCTCTTGGTTAACATTGATTACTTCTAAAAACATACTCATGCCGACCTCATCAACGAAGCGCTTAGCCTGATTCGTATCCTGCGATGTTTCATCAACGTTAAGAGTAAATGCTTTAAGCCGGTTAGCAGGTTGACCTCTTTTTAGTAGCAAATGTTGTAATAAGAGTAATATGGCGCCACTATCGATCCCTCCAGAAAATAACACACCTAGAGGTTCAGAATCATCAATAGTATTCAGCCATTTATCTATGACTTCTGCGACCTTTCCAATGTAATGATGTCCAATTGCGTCTAGATCTGGACTTAGAGCATTACGCTTGGGTGTGAAGAATCGGGTATTTATTGGATTCGGATCAGGACATCCAACTAAAGCAATCTCAACAACGTAATGAGCAGGTACCATCCTTGTGTAAGATGGGTGAAATTGATCTTCAAGCCCCTCATCGATTAACACATTAAGTAACTCCTCCATACGTTCTGCAACAATTAGACATGGTCCTTCAGCACGCTTTGCTAGGAAGTATCGCATGGGGCGACCAATAGAGCGAGCCATCCGTACAATATTCCCTTGCTTTTGTACAATGCCAAATTGTCCGTCAATTTCACTTATTCTTCTCGGATCTCCCGAAGAAACTCTCATAGCTGCAGCCTCATAGGACATATTTAGTAACACGTTTTTACTTGGATCCATTAGGTCTACGAGCCGTTCGACGTATTGATATTGGTGCATGATAGTTCTCCTATGAGTAAATAATTGGTAGTTCGATATTCTTCTCTTAACACGTACCTTAGTTTTCCGTGCGATTTTTTTCTATTGGCGCTAGCAGTCATGTAATTTTGTTATCTTCTCTTAGAAGTTAAGCCAATTTCAAAAAAAGATCAAACTGAAGGGTTGACCCAGTACGAGGCGTATATTGTTAATGACATTTTTCAGAAAGTGAAAGTGCATTGTACATCGGCATATGAAATATAGAGTATCAGTTTGTAAAAGTAATTAAAGTAACAATAAATTAATTAGTTTACATTCATAAACAAAAATCTAGTATTCATAAATTTAAAAACTGAGGTAGGTAAATATGTTCTCAGTATCCCTCAGTTTAAAAACTCTGGGAAATATGAGGTCGACAGGCAGTAGGCCAAAAAAATTACGATAAGTAATCGATAAGAATTGGGTTGAAGCACTCCAATTTTTTGAATAAACTACTCATCTTCTTCCAGAGAATGCAGGGTGAGTTACTCTTCTGCTAATCAATGAATCTTTTGTTTTCAAGCTACTAAGATTAATTCATACTTGACTAGTAAGGGTATGATGACCAGAAAGACTGGCCCTGTTCGCGTGTATCGTCGTAGGTCGTTTTCCATTTTTTGAGCTGATTTCTCAGGTTATGTAAAACTTCACTACGATTTGTATCACTAGCCAGATTATGAAGCTCTTTTGGGTCCCTGATCATATCAAACAGTTGTGTTTTACGGTGAGAGCCATTGACTACATACTCGATTAGTTTGTACCGTTCGTCTCGTATACCTCTTTGTACATTTTGAAAGGCGAAATGCAGATAATTTCGGATTCGTTTTTCTGAATCATTAAATGTAGGATACAGGCTACAGCCCTCTACTGTTTGTGGAATTGACAATTCAAGCAAATCACACAACGTGGGGAAAATATCGATCAGGTAGACCAGGCTATCTCGCTTTTGTCCTGATGGAATACCAGGACCAGCCATGATTAGTGGAACGTGAATACTGTGATCATACAAATTTTGTTTTCCCATCAGACCATGTTGTCCAACAGCTAAGCCATTATCACTAGTAAAAATTATGATTGTTTCGTCCAAAACTTTTTGCTCAACTAGTGTATCAATAATTCGACCAATGCCGGTATCTAAGTGAGTAATCATGGCATAATATTCAGAAAGATGCCTTTGTACCTCGGTTCTCGTCCGAGGGAAGTTAGCTAGTTGCTCATCTCTACCAGTCATCCAACCATTATCAAATGGGTGTTGCGATGTGAAATTTTCGGGCAATTCAACCAAATCAGGATCGTACAGTTCTCGGAATTCTGAAGGCATACTACGGGGGTCATGCGGAGCCATAAAAGAAACATAGGCAAAAAATGGATTTTGTTTGCTATTGTGCCGTCGAAGAAATTCGCAGGTTACATCGGCAAACAAATCAGTCGAGTGTTTGCCTGCCGTGACGTGATCACAATGATGCCAACTCACTATATTGTCGACGTATGGATTACTGATTTTGGGGCTTTTGGGGTATTCTCCACTAGGATCAAAATCACAGGCTGGCACATTCCAGTGGTCGCTCATACCACCAAAGAAGATTTCAGCACCCGTGTTGAAGCTACGAGAAAAAGACGCCGAACCATTGTGCCATTTACCTGTACCAAAACAAGTATAGCCAGATTCTTGTAGAACTTGTCCAAGGGTAATGTGCTCAGGATCTATGTCTTCTCCCTGACCTCGAATACGATATAATGACCGACCTGTATGCAACATGCTACGGCTTGGCATACAGACAGCCCCCGATGAGCCACCCATAATATACGCATTCGTGAATGCTGTTCCCCGACGGATTAACCCGTCAAGATTAGGTGTTTTGATGTGTGGGTTATTCAATCCTCTGATAGTATCAAAACGCTGATCATCGGTAAAAAAGAAGATCACATTCGGTTTTTTCATAACTCTGAATTCGTAGGATTTAGAGCCTCAAATTTACAATATACCAAGCGGTGGGGTGACGGTAACAGATTCTACTGTCATGTCAACTGGCGACATTGCCAGTTGCAAAATTGTATCAGCCAAATGATGTGGTTTTAGCATTAAGTCAAGATCCGGGTGTTGTTCCATTTTATCCCAAAAGCTAGAGTTAATAGAACCTGGTAGAACTGCAGTTACTCGAACACCTTCCGATCTCACTTCTTCTCGCAATACGTTACTCAAAGCTAAGGCTCCAGCCTTGGCTGCACAGTAAGCACTAGCGAATGGAAAAGGAATTTGAGCTGCTACCGATAAAATGTTAATAATTTGGCCTGATTTTTGATCTAGCATAGTTGGTAAGACAGCTTTAGAACACAGATAAATACTAGTCAAATTGGATTGAATAACTGATTGCCATTTGTCAGGATCAGAGTCAACTACCGATTCAAAAATCCCTACTCCCGCATTATTGATAAGTAAATCGATTTGTCCAGTTTCCTTGACAACTTGATCCACTAAATTCTGCACCGACTGAGCTTGAGTTACATCTGTTGGAATTGCTAAAGCATTTCCCGTGTCATTATTAATTTCCTTAGCAACCTGATTCAAATCATCTACATTACGAGCAGCCAAGAAAACAAAGATTCCGGCCCTAGCTAATTTAGTTGCTGTTGCTCGTCCTACACCACGGGAAGCACCGGTTACAATCGCTATTTTACTTGCCATCTCAAACCTCTAATTTTGGCGAATTTCGTTTTTGTTAGCAAAGGCTTTCTCAACTCTCCAGTTACTCCATGTTTCTGGTTCTGAAAGTGGAAAGCCACTACCAATTAACTCTTGGCCATCGTCAACTTCAAATCGAGGCACGAGAACGTGATTAGCTGATTGGGACAAGTTAACTTTAGTCCCCTCAGCCATAAAAATCATAATATGTGCTCTTCTTTGTTGATTAGTAACATTTGGTGGTGTAGCGTGAAAATTGAGGCAATGATGAAACATACATTCTCCGGCCATCAGTTCAACTGGTGTACCAAAATCGATGTCTTTCTGACTAATAAGTTCCCTTTCTGTTTTGTAAGTCCCTTCAGCTCTAGCTACAGGACCGAACTTTTCATCAATGTGACTACGCGGTATAACATGCATGCAACCACTGTCGATATTCGCATCGTCTAGGGCTAACCAACAAGTCACAATTCGGGGGTGATCCAAAGGCCAGAAGTAAAAATCTTGATGGAAACTGAATTTTCCGTTGTCTTTTGGTGGTTTAGAGATGATTTGATCGTGCCACAATCGCACTCGTTTCACACCTAACAAAGCACGGGCTGCTTCAGAAATGATTGGGTGGTGCAATAGTCGCTCGTAGCTTGGTTGACGCTTCCACATGTTTACAAACTGAGTAATTGCACCCACTTCATCTTCATTATTCCGCCGATGACCATATCGGAACTCCGGCTCAGTATCGTCGCCACCGTCAAGTTCTATCTGGATTACCTTGTCTAAATCTCTCCGCAATTCTTCGACTTCACTCATCTGTAAAACTGATCCATACGACAAATAGCCGTTTTCCTGAAAAAAAGAAACTTGAGATTTATCTACCATAAGCTATGAACTAAAATTAATCGTTTTTAAACGATTGCCTCCTTCCTAAAGTCTACTGGCATTATAACACCTGACCTGAAAATATGCATATCATTGTCGTGGTCAATTCTGGTGATTTTACTTTGATTTTGGTAATAGATTGGTGTAAGATGCACCATTCTCATTTGAACGCATAACATTCTCATTTGAACGCATAAGGAGTCATCAAAAATGGAAAAAGTAAAGGTTGGTTTTATTGGAACAGGCGGAATTGCCGGAGCACATATGAGCAATATTGCCAAATTTGACGATGTGGAGTTTGCTGCCATGTGCGATGTGTCTGAAGATCGCTCTAAAGCTCGCTCCGAAGAGTATGGTGGTACACCGTATACTGATTATCGACAAATGTTTGATAAAGAAAATTTAGATGCTGTTTACATTTGTACTCCTCCTTTCGCCCATGGTGAGCAAGAACAAATTGCGTGTGAAAGTGGAGTACCCATGTTCATTGAAAAGCCGATTGCTATTGACATGGAACAAGCTATCATAATCAATGAATACATTGATCGGTATGATATAACTACAAGTGTAGGATACCACTGGCGGTACGGAGGTAATGCGCAACAGGCAAAGAAAATTCTAGCAGACGAACCTCAAGTTTTGGGAGCTCTCGGCTATTGGATGGGAGGCCTGCCTGGAACACCTTGGTGGCGTGTTCGTGCTGAGTCTGGAGGTCAACACGTAGAACAAACAACACACATTTTCGATTTAGCTCGTTTCCTCCTAGGTAATGGTAAAACAGTTCACGGTGTTGCTACCAGCGGTAGTATGCTGGATATCCCTAACTACGATGTTGACGATCTCAGTATGGTTAATATCGAGTTTGAAAATGGATCGATTGCTAATATTGTTTCTTGTTGTGCTATGCAAGGATGGGGACGTGTACACCTAGAGGTTTTTTGTCGCGGCTTGGTCATAACTGTTGGTGGATCTAATGAGATCAATCGTGAAGGTGAAACTGAAAAATTATCAGGTGAAGAAGGACAAGACCGAGATCGAGTGTTTATTGATGCTGTGAAAACTGGTGACCGATCACAAATCTTGTCCCCTTATAGCGATGCCCTTGAAACTCAAAAAATTATGCTGGCAGCCAGTAAATCGTTTGAAACTGGCAAGGCAATTGATATATAACCAATTATAGGAGTAATTCGTTTTTGATTGGCGTCAAGCTGATTGAAGTTATTTTTCAGGCAAAGTCGAGCTTGACGCCAATTTTGGTAACTTCTGTTAGTTCCTTTTTACCTAGTAATTCCTAAAGAGTTAGTGGACTACTGATGACACACAAAGAAAAATACAAACTGTTAGTTTTTGGTGCACATCCTGACGACTGCGATATCAAAGCGGGTGGATTAGCTACTTTGTACGCTCAAAAGGGGCACCAAGTCAAATTTGTTTCTGTAACGAATGGAGACGCTGGTCATCACCAAATGGGTGGAGCACCTCTAGCAATTCGACGACAAGCTGAAGCTCAAGCGGCAGCTAATATAATTGGTATTGAATACGAACTATTAGATAACCAAGATGGCTTTTTAGAACCAAAACTAGAAAATCGTCTTCAGATCATTAAGCTAATTCGTCAATTTCAGCCAGATTTAATCCTGACTCATCGGCCCAACGACTATCACCCTGACCACAGATATACATCGATCTTAGTTCAGGATGCCGCTTATATGGTTACGGTTCCCAATATTTGTCGACTTGTGCCAAGCCTAGACTATAACCCGACTATTCTTTATCTGAGTGATGCATTTACTAAACCTAATCCGTTTCAAGCTGATGTAGTAATTGGTATTGATGATGTCATCGGCCAAAAGCTCGATATGATGCATTGCCACCAATCTCAATTCTACGAATGGTTACCTTACAATGCAGGTATAATAGAACAAGTGCCGGCCTTAGAAGCCGATCGACGACAATGGTTGGCTAATCAACGTTTAAAAGGTTTTGAACGAATTGCAGAGCAATACAGGGAGATATTAGTTTCTACTTATGGTGAGAAAAAAGGCTCTCAGATTCGATATGCTGAGGCATTTGAAGCTTGTGAATACGGAAGTCCGCTTACCCAAGAAAAGAAACAAAAAATGTTAATTGATTTTTAGTCTTGGCCAAAAATGTAAGGATAAAAAATGATTGTAACGGAAGCAATTAGATCTCGTCGAACTATTTTTCGCTTTAAGCCAGATTCCATTTCAGATGATAATCTAGAACAGATTTTATCTTACGGAATCTGGGCTCCAAACCATCACCTCACGGAACCATGGCGTTTCATAGTTTTGGGGCAAAATACTAAAGAGACTTTGGCTCAAAGATATCGCCAAATTCAGGTTGATAAAGCTATACTGAAAAATAACGAATTAACGGAGGAGCAGAAGCAACTAATTGCTGATGCTGGTTATCGCAAATTCATTTCAAAACCAACAATTGTGGCTATTTCTTCTCTGCAAGAAGGGGACTCGCAACGCCAGCGGGAGGATTATGCTGCTGTTTGTTGTGCCATTCAAAATATTCAACTAGCTGCTTGGTCGATTGGCGTTGGAATACAATGGAGTACAGGCCCTATCACTCTAGAGCCAAATACTTATCAACTGTTAGGAATAGATTTTGACAACGAGTATATGGTGGGTTTTCTTTATATGGGTTACCCTCAAGTTACACCTGAACCCAAAAGAAAACAATTTGATTGTTTCTTGCGGTACACACCTTGAACCTTGCAAGCTTCCTCTCTTGGGCTCATTTGTATTTAACAAACAAGCAATCCTATCTTGACAAGAGAAGTTGAAAATGGTATTTTGGCTCCTCTGATCCCCACAAAACCATCTGATGAGTACACCCCACACTTTGCCTGAAATTGACTATACATTATTCCATCGGCGTCAAGTCCTAAGTCTGATTAACCGTATATTAGCTGACCCTGAGATAAAAAACTGGGAGGTTGATCAAATTTTGGAAGAAATGATGCGCTTAGACTACGATATTTGCCCAATTTTAGTGGACCGATTAGTCAAAACCACTAGTGATAGGGAAATTCAGTTAATTGCCTATGCCTTATCCTTTCTGCAGGACGATAGTATTCTGCTTTATTTGGTCAATATTCTGACGGATCCACAGGTCCAGCCGGCTGTCAAATATGCTTTAATTCCGACCTTCGTTAGTTATGATATTCAACCGAATGATCCTGATTTTGCTCATATTTTCGAGTCCGCTTTTGGTGACATTGCAAACGTGATTCATCAGAGTACTGAGGATATTCTAGATTCTTTAGGTGGAGCAAAAAAAGCAGAAACTCTTGCGTTTTTGACCGATAGTTACTCAGCTTTCCCGCTTGAAGCCCAGTTGTCGTTCATTAAGCATTTTGGTAGGACTAAAGATCCGAGGGTAGTTGATTTTCTAAATATCATTGTTCTTCAAGAACAAGATGGAACAGCTGAATTAGCAGTCTATTATTTGGGAAAAGTTAAAAGTCCAGTCGCACTTTCAGCTTTGATCAGATTAAAAGAAGAAATACAATCGACCTACTTACAACACGAAATTAGCAAGGCGATTCAATTCCTGTCTATGATGGAGATCCAACCGAAACAGAAATCTCCTCATTCTAGAGTTAGCTTGGGGGCAATTTTCAAAGTCCTGATTACTCATTTTGATAATATGGGAAGTCGCATTATTCTGTTCTCCCGCCGTTCAGAGGAAACTGAACGGATTGACACTGTTAACTTAATGGTGAAGACAACCTCTGGTATAGTTGATTGCTTTGGTGTTGACCAACAAACAGAGACTGAATTTGATGATTTGATGAAATCAATTGTTCAGGAGGTTGGATATGTTGAGGTTAGCTTTGATTATGCTATGACCATGATACGTGATGCACTATTCAATAATCAGATAACCAAAAACGCGGTGCCAGCTAACTTTTTCTTACTAAAATACTTTTTTGGTGATCAAGACCTTTCTCCAACTCCACATCTACCAAAATGGTCTGAATATGGTTGGGACGTTGAAGCAATAGCTAAAGATAAGAAACTAGTTGAGACTTCAGCCCATCTGATAACTTCAGAAGCCTTCCTGCATTGGCCTGATCGATCGAACAAGACCCGCCGGTATGGGCTAAGATTGAGTCGTAATTCAAAAAAAACAGTTGGTAAACGGCTAGAGTTAGAAAAACGCCAAATATACAAATCTTATGCAGTCGAAGTCATAGAACCTTTACAAAAAATTATCCAGCAAAATTTGTTTTTGGTTGCTGATTTATTAGCACAGCAAGGGGGAACTAGAACGGCCGGCAAATCAGCACTTGCCGCTGCCTTGACCATCGATTCGAATACTTTGGATAGGCACCCATTTGTATCTGCAATGATAGATCAAAGCCTGAAAGCTGCGATGGAAGAAAGTCAACCATTGATAGGAAACGATGATATACCTATTTTGAGCGATAAGATCGCGGATTACTTAGTAAGCTCAGTCTTACACGGTATTAACCTGAATACTGCGACTGTGGAGGAATTAGTAATGTTACCAGGAATAGGTGTAGAGATGGCTAATCGGATAGTTGAAGCACGTCCGTATACGAACCTTGACGAACTGATGAAAGTTAAAGGAATTGGTCGTGTTCGATTCGATGAAATAAAAAATCTCATAACAATCGAACCTAAGGGGGTAGAATAAGATATCCATGCTGGATTGGAAGTCATTATCAACCTTGGTAGATCTAGCTTGGGCGGAGGACATTGGTTCCGGTGATGTGACTACATTAGCGACAGTACCTTCTGATCTCAAGGGGCGAGGGGTAATTTTAGCTAAAAGTCCAGGGCGAATCGCTGGGTTGCCAGTTGCCGAATACGTTTTTCAAACTTTACCCAGAACCCATACTTCATTGACTGATATGAATTCGAGATTAGCTTTCACCCCTTCTGTTTTAGATGGGGAGTCTGTTACAGCTAACACTGTTATTGCTGAGGTTAGTGGTTATATTCCACCAATTCTCATGGGTGAACGAACAGCACTCAATTTTTTGCAAAGATTGTCTGGTGTTGCAACATTGACCGCTCAGTTGGTGGAAGCGGTTTCACATACGTCAGCCCAAATCATTGATACTCGAAAAACTACCGCTGGTTGGCGTTCATTACAGAAGTATGCGGTTCGTATCGGTGGTGGTCAAAATCATCGCATGGGTCTATTTGACGGAATTCTAATTAAAGATAACCACATTGTAGCCGCAGGTGGGATTCGTTCAGCAATCGCGAGAGCAAAAACTGTTGGCTCTCATACGCTTAAAATTGAGGTTGAGGTCAAGTCTTTATCTCAGATTCCTGAGTGCCTTGATGCTGGTGCTGACATAATTCTCTTGGACAATATGAGTAACGATGATATGACGACTGCGGTGAATATGGTCAAAGGTAAAGCATTAACTGAAGCCTCTGGTGGTATTACTTTAGAGAGGGTAGTTGGCGTCGCTCAAACGGGGGTCGACTTAATTTCTGTTGGTGCTCTAACTCATTCATCTTTACCTCTTGATATTAGTTTGGATTTAGAACTAAACTGAGCAAATCAATTACTATTTTATAAACAGGGAGACAAAATGATGCAACCGACTTCGATTTCAGCCGAACATACCACAATTGGCTGGGTTGGTACGGGAGTGATGGGGCGCTGGATGTGTCAGCATATTATGGATCTTGGTTATCAGACTAATGTCTATAATAGAACTCCGGCCAAAGCTGATTCGTTAATCAGTAATGGCGCCATCTGGGGTGATTCGCCCCGAATGATCGCCGAGAAATCAGATGTTATATTTACCATTGTTGGTTTCCCCGATGACGTACGGCAAGTTTACTTCGGAGAAAATGGAATTTTAACGGGTGCAAGAAATGGTAGTATCGTCGTTGATATGACCACTACAGAGCCATCTTTGGCGTTGGATATCTACGAACAGGCAAAAACGAAAGGTGTTTTTGCTATCGATGCACCTGTTTCTGGCGGAGATGTTGGAGCAAAGGAAGCCCGGCTTGCTATTATGATTGGTGGGGATGAGTCGGCCGTTCAATCAGTTCAACCTCTATTTGCCGCCATGGGTAAAAATATTGTTTATCAAGGTGCTGCAGGCGCAGGCCAACATACCAAGATGTGTAATCAAATCACTATTGCTGGTACAATGATCGGTGTGTGCGAAGCCCTAGTTTATGGAGCCAAGGCTGGACTCGATTTGGAGACTATGCTTTCTACTATCAGTAAGGGGGCTGCTGGCTGCTGGTCCTTGGATAATTTGGCGCCTCGTGTCTTAAAACGAGATTTCAACCCAGGTTTTTTCGTTGAGCATTTTATCAAAGATATGGGGATTGCATTGGTAGAGGCTAAACAAATGAAGCTAAGCCTTCCTGGCCTAGCCTTAGTTCATCAGCTTTATTTGGCCGTAGAAGCACAGGGAAATGGCCGTTTGGGAACACAAGCTCTAACCTTAGCTTTAGAACAAATGTCAGGAATAGAGTAACATTCGGATTTCATTTTGAACTGATTCGCAAGACGTGTTATTATCAGTTGGGTCTCCTTATGTCTTTGATGGTTAGGTCTGCTTGGCTCGAAGTTGGTTGTAATCAAAGGATGTGATTCGGATGTCAATGAGTAAAAGAAAATTCAGGAAAGAAGGGCTAACCTTCGATGATGTATTAATCATTCCAGCTGAATCAGATATTTCTCCCCAGAGTGTTTCAACGCAAACCCGTTTAACTCGCAATATTTATTTGAATGTTCCCATCTGCAGCTCAGCTATGGATACTGTGACAGAAGCTCGCTTAGCAATAGGCCTTGCTCGCGAAGGGGGTATCGGTATCATTCATCGCAATTGTAGTGTTGAAGATCAAGTACAAGAAGTCGATAAAGTTAAGCGTTCGGAAAGTGGTATGATCACCAACCCAATTACGCTAGATCCTGATAAGAATGTAGGAGATGCACACAAAATAGCAGCCAAATTTCGTATCGGTGGTGTACCAATAGTAACTGGAACAGGAAAATTAATAGGCCTGATTACAAATCGAGACCTCAAATACCAAGATGACTTCAGTTTGCCGGTTACTGAGTTGATGACTCCCAGTAGTGATTTAGTGACTGCGCCTCCGGGTATAAATTTAGAAGAAGCCAAAAACATTCTGAAACGAATCCGAAAAGAGAAGCTCCCAATTGTAGATGAAGACTTTAATCTCTGTGGCCTCATTACCATAAAAGATATCGATAAAGTTCGTGATTATCCATTGGCTTGTAAGGATGAACAAGGCCGTTTGCGTGTTGGGGCTGCGATTAGTCCTAATTCATCTTTATCAGATGTTTCCAAGCTAGTTGAAGCTAAAGTTGACGCGCTCGTAATTGATACCGCACATGGTCATGCCAAAAATGTGATTAAAGCAACCGAAAGAGTTAAGGGGGAATTTCCCTCGGTAGACCTGATTGTAGGTAATGTAGTTACTGAAGAAGCTACTCGAAAGCTGATTGAGGCCGGTGCTGACGGGATTAAAGTTGGGGTTGGACCTGGCTCCATATGTACAACTCGTGTTATTGCGGGTATTGGTGTGCCACAGATTACAGCAATCTACGACTGTGCGCAAATCGCTGATCGATGTGATATACCGATTATCGCTGATGGTGGTGTCCGATATTCTGGGGATGTAGCCAAGGCCATCGCAGCTGGTGCAAGTTCGGTTATGATCGGGAGTCTATTTGCTGGAACCGATGAAAGCCCCGGTGAAACAGTTATTTATCAAGGAAGAAAGTTTAAGGTGTACCGGGGTATGGGTTCCCTAAGTGCCATGAAAGAGCGGGGCGCACGGGAACGATATGGACAAGAAGATCAGGAAAACTCTAAGCTCGTTCCAGAAGGTATTGAGGGGCGTATTCCTTACAAAGGACAGCTTAGTGAGTTTATTTATCAATTTGTAGGAGGGCTCAAGTCTGCTATGGGGTATTGTGGGGCACCAGACATCGATTCTCTTCGAATTAATAGCCAATTTGTCCGAGTTACTACTAGTGGCCGAAGGGAAAGCCACCCACATGATGTCGTAATAACTGAGGAGGCGCCGAACTATAGCGTCTTAACCTAACCTCTTATTTTGGGTGATCGTCAGATGATCTGTTTTTTGTTTTCTGATCGAATCACGTTTTTATTAACTATTTCAAAATTGACAAATCAAAAATACTTTAATACATGTCCACAATTAGCTTACTAGGTGATAGCCAAGTAGCTCTGCCTTTGGCTATCTTTTTAGGCCAAGAAAATCGGTATACCAATGTACGCATTATTGGTTCTATTTCTCCACAGAACTTGAGTACTGCACAAGATTGTCTTGCTAATTCAGGCTCCTATACAAATTTGGACCAGTGCCAAAGCGGAGCAAGCCTAAACTGTTCAGATATCATCATTATCTGTTCCAGTTTGCATAAAATAAGTCTGTCGTTCCCTCTTGACCCATTTATTAATCGTATAAATTCAAATGCCAAGATTTTAGTTGTTGGACGTTCTGTCTGTCGATTATCGGCTGATATTGCTAGGATGATCGGTGGGGCGGCTTGCCGTGTACTTGGCATTCCTTCTACTGGCTCATCTTACCTGCGACGTCATATTGCTAATCAGATTGGAGTAGCGACTGAGGACGTAACTACTTTTACTATTGGTAATGATGAAGAAGTTCAGATTATCCCTCAGTACTGTCGAGTAAACGGTATTCCCATTCAGCACTTTTTGTCAAATAGCCAAATCAACGAAATCATCTCGCTGAGGCGAATTCCTATTTCAATCGACCTAATAAAAGTCTCCTTAGCTCAAGTCGTCGATGCAATTATTCAGGATAAGAAACGTTTGGTGACAGTCGCATCTTCGACACACACGACTCACCATATATTCCTTAGATTACCAACCCGTATCGGGAAAACTGGTGCGGAATCAACCTTTCCACTAGACCTAGAACCTCAACAATTAGAAAAGTTTACTCGTTTAGTCACAAACTGTGTAGTCTCTCAAATTTAGCCAATAAGAACCATCAACATTAGAATAGAGCGTTTAAGTATATGGATGCCAAATTAAAAAAAATTCAAATAACCCCTACTAAATACGATAAAGATGGTGCTATCCAGAAAGAGGAATTTGCCACTTTAACCTTTGAAGCACCTGTCGACACTCCTCGTCAAAGAGACAACTTAATGAAAATACTCGACTATCTAGGGCATGAATGGGTGCGTGTTCAAGTCAGCGACAAACCGATTTCAGCTAACAACCAAGTAAATGCACAGCAAGGAACAGGGGAACTAGTCTAAGTATTCACCCTGAAGTATTGAGCTATCACAACATAAGAATTTATAGATGAAAAAATCTTATCTGTTTGCTCCTGGCCCTACACCAATTCCACCTCAGGCTTTGCTTGAAATGGCAAAGCCGATAGACTACCACCGGACTACCGAATCCGCGCAGCTGATTCAATCTGTTTCGGAACAGTTACAGCATGTTTTCCAAACACAGAACCAAGTACTAATGCTAACCTGTTCAGGGACTGGTGCTCTAGAGGCCACCGTGGCAAACTTGTTGTCCCCTGACGACCAAGTTATAGTAATTCGTAGCGGTAAGTTTGGTGAACGATGGGGTGAAATTTGCTCTGCATATGGTGTTAGCTTTCAGCCAATTGATATTGAATGGGGGCACTCAATTGATCCTGAACAAATTGAAAGTATGTTGCATAAAATGCCGAACTGCAAGGTCGTCTTCTCTACTTTATGTGAAACCTCAACTGGTGCGCTTCATGATATTCAAGGACTAGGACAAGTATTAGATAAATTCGACACACTACTTGTAGTAGATGCTGTTAGCGCTTTAGCTGCCGATAATTTGGAGATGGATAATTGGGGGGTTGACGTTGTTGTTTCAGCTTCTCATAAAGGTTTAATGACACCTCCTGGTATTGGGTTGATTGCTCTTAGTGATAAGGCTTGGCAAGTTACGACACAGTCTAACTTACCCAAGTTTTACTTTGACCTGCAGAAATCTCGTCAGTCAGCGCAAAGTGGCTCGACTCCTTACACACCGGCCGTTACTTTCATTTCTGCCTTAAATCAATCGCTTACTTTGATTTGTCAAGAACAGATTAAAAACGTACTTGCTCGACACTCTCGTCTAGCAAAGGCCACCAGAAATGGTATTCGGGCACTAGGTTTTGATTGTTTTGCACAGACCCCTGCAAACACAGTTACCTCAATTCGGTTACCTGATGAAATTGATGGTGAGACTTTTGTCAAAACAATGCGAAAGCGTCACGGAGTAACCTATGCAGGAGGACAAGCACAACTCAGTGGAAAAATTATCCGAATTGCGCATTTGGGATGGGTAACAGAACAAGATGTAGTTATAGCTCTTGCCGCATTGGAACGTGGTCTTATAGAAACAGGTTACTCTATTAGCCTTGGTTCATCGATAACAGCGGCTCAACAAACCTTTTTAGGATAAATCTATACTTATCGAGTAGCTAAAGTACTCAATCGATATTTTTTGGAGGGAAATACGATATGTATGTAAAAGCAGCGACTGTTGATCAAGTGAAACCCGGTCGTGGTTTTGGTGTTCGGCTGGACCAGTTGTTCGTAGGAATTTATAATGTTGATGGCGAGTACTTTGCCATCGATGATGTCTGTCCTCATATGGGAGCTAGCTTACACCATGGTTGGTTAGATGGGTGTGTAGTATCTTGCCCTTTGCATATGTGGGAGTTCGATGTAAAAACTGGCACCTCTGTTTGGCCTGGCGACGCAGATTTAATTTCTTATCCGGTAAAAATTGAAGGAGAAGATATTTTGGTGGATGTCGATTCTCCAAAAAACAAGGATGGAGTTGACGTGTGAAATATCTGATCACAGGCGGTTTTGGTTGTATTGGGTCTTACGTTATTCGGGATTTGCTGAAACAAGCAGCCGAAATCGTCGTCTACGATCTTACTTACGATTTGACTATACCAAAGATGGTACTAACTGATAAGCAACTTGATAAGATTGAATTCGTACCTGGTGATATTACCGATGCCTCCAGTTTGATGAGAGCACTTAAGAAGCATCAAGTCGACCGTATCATTCACCTAGCTTCTTGGCAAGTTCCGGCTTGTCAGTCTAATCCACCACAGGCTCTTAGAGTAGTGTCAGAGGCTACCATCAACGTATTCGAGGCAGCACGCCTTTTTGATATTCAGAGGGTCGTCTGGGCTAGCAGTGTGGCTGTCTTTGGTCTACCAGAGGACTATGGTTATCAGCGTATCGGTAATGATGCTCCTCACTTTCCAAAATTTATCTATGGAGCATGCAAATCCCTTAATGAAAGATATGCTCAACATTACTTCGATGAATATGGGCTGGATACTATTGGTCTTAGATTTACTGCTGTTTATGGTGTGGGGCGAACAAGAGGTATGAGCTCTTTCACGACGCAGATGATTGAATCTGCTGCCTTAGGCAAACCTTATATTGTTCCATTTGGGGACGATAAAGTTGATTGGCAGTACGTTGAGGATGTGTCTCATTCTATCGTCATGTCTTGTGATTGCCCAACTACTCAAACTCGTGTCTTTAATGTTAAAGGTGGGCTTTGGCCAGTAAAAGAAGGGTTTGAATACGTCAAAAAATTAGTACCCTCTGCGGATCTAACGTTGGAACCCGGCTTATTTGGTATCTCTTGGGATTATGACGCAACTCCGATAGAAGAAGAGATTGGTTTCGTTCCCAGCTACAACATGGAACAAGGCATCGTCAGAACAATCAATCTATTTCGTGAACTTAACGGCCTTGACTATATCGAAGTGCCAACCTAAATGCACGAACCTTTTCCGTGTAAGTTTTACTACATTATTGTTAAATTGAAGTGCTATTTGGAGCATCAGCACATCCCCTAAAGTCAATTCTTATTCAAGGGCTAATACTGCTGACGTCAAACAATCATCTAAGAGAGATTCAGTAGCTCTTTAGCATGAGCAATTGCTGTATCTGTATCTTGTCCACCCTGCATTCTCGCAATCTCCTCGATACGTTCTTCCATTGTTAATTCTTTAGCAGTAATAAAAGTATTTTTTCCAATAACTTTCTTGTTTATGCGAAAGTGTTTATCTGCTAGACTGGCGATCTGTGGTAGGTGGGAAATACAGATTAACTGACGAAATTGTGACAACTGTTTCAATTTATGCCCTACTACATTGGCAGTGTGCCCACCGATGCCCACATCAATTTCATCGAAAATTAAGGTTGGGATTGGATCAGTTTGGGCAAGGATACTTTTCAACGCCAACATGAGACGAGAAATTTCTCCACCTGAAGCAATTTCTACTAGTGGCTTGAGTTCGGATCCGATATTAGTAGAAACTAAAAATTCAATAGAATCAATACCGGTAGCGGTCAAATCGGTTTGTTCTTGCGAGATATAAAACTGTGCCTTCTCCATGCTCAAAGTACGTAGTTCTTTTTGTATCAGTGTTTCTAGCTTTCTTGCAATGGATTTTCGCTTAACTGAAAGCAACTCCGCTTTCGCTTGGGCCGACTTTTCGACTTTTTGTAGCTTTTCTTGCACTATTTTAATTTTTTCAGAAGATAATTCAATGGTTTCTAATTTTTCAACTGCTTTTTGATAATGACCAATGACTTGTTCTGTTGTAGCACCATATTTTTGCTTCATCCGACTGAAAATTGAAAGCCTATCTTCGATTTCATTCAATCGCCTTGGTAAAAACTCGATTTGATCGCGATAGTCCCGCATATCTTGAGCCAAATCTTCGATTTCATAGAGCGTTGACTCTAACCTTTGGTTAGTAGATTCAATTTGTTCATCTAAATCAGCTAACTTAGTTGACGATTTGTTTAATGCTCTCAAGGTATCCAGCAACGACGGTTTCATTTGCCCGCCAAGTAACCCCTGATAAATCTGATCGGCTAATTCAAAAAGTTGCTGGGCATTCGATAAGCGTTGACGTTCCTTGTTAAGTTCTTCTTCTTCGCCGACTTGTAAATCAGCTTCAGCAATTTCTTTGACCTGAAAACTGAGGAGATCCTTTTCCGCTTTCAGCTGTTGATAGTCGTGATTTAATTTGGTAATCTGGTGTGTAAGCGATTGTGCCGACTCGTATTTTGAGGCCACTTCTTGCCTCAAGGATATTAAGCCACCATAATCGTCCAGAATTTGACTATGCATTCCTTGTTGAAAAAGAGATTGATGTTGGTGTTGACCGTGAATATCAACTAACAAATGACCAAGAGTCTTTAACTGTTTGAGGTTAATAACGTGTCCATTTATATTACTACGGCTTCTACCACTTTGAGTTATTTGACGATGAAGAGTTAATAGTTCTTCATCATCAATTTCAATTGTTTGTAAGCTCTTCTGTATTTGTTGAAAAACTGGTGCAACAGGGTCTGCAACAATTTGTATTGTCGCTTGTTCCTGGCCTTTGCGAACGATATTACCTCGTATTCGCTCGCCCAAAACTAAGCCAAGAGAGTGAAGAATCACTGACTTACCAGCGCCAGTCTCGCCAGTTAGAATGTTAAATCGAGGTGAAAAAGTCAATTGGACTTGATCAATCAGGGCAATATTTTCAATATAAAGTTCCGTAATCATGCCAAATTTTTCGTCGAAATGATAGAAGCAGTAGGGAAGGAGTGTACCCGAGGCAATTTGAACGCCTTACTGTAGTCAACAGATGACAAGCCGGATTCAGCCAAATCGCACGCACTTAACGCCGTGATTATAACACGAAAAATAATGATTGAACAGGTAAGGATCTATAAGTCCGTCTGATTAAGATTAGATCGTATAGATTTTTAGTTTGACTTTGGCATAAACGTCGTTGATAATCCAGATTGATACTTAGAAAGTTAATTATGATTAACCTCCATTATTTAGTATTTAGGAGTTTTTGTGATAGACAACCAAAACTTGTTGAATGATGAACAAATGCGGCATTTCATCGTCAATGGTTATGTCAAAGTTCAGACGGACCTTCCAACCCAATTACACAAACGAATTTTCGATAAAACCAACGCCATATTCGAGCGTTGTAGGTCTTTTGAACGCCGGTATAACCCACTTAATAATATTTTGCCGATGGTGCATGAACTACAAGAAGTTCTCGACGCTCCACAGGTCCGAGGGGCTTTAAGCAGTATTCTTGGAGATGATTGCGTCCTGCATCCTCACCGCCATTGCCACCCCAATTTCCCTCAGGAACCATCCGAATCGAAAGCGTTAACTATGCCTCTTCACAAAGATGGACATGCTACGGGTAAACGCCCTCGGCATCATTTACCTCGTTGGGCTATCTTATTCTATTTTCCGCAAGAATGCCCGATTGAGCTCGGCCCAACTTGCCTAATTCCAGGTAATCAATATTTAAAGGATATTTCCTCTAGGGATTTGAATACTAGAGATTTGGTTCCAGATCCGCAAGGAAATGGGACATTTCTGCTACCCGACACTTTTACTAATCGCCACCTAACCACCCTGGAAGGAGAACTTGGAGATGTTTGGGTGATGCACTTCGATATTGCTCATTCTGTTTTTCAGAACTATCAAGACTTAGCCCGTTATGGGATGAAATTCGTTTATATGAGAACGGAAGAGCCCACAATTCCATCGTGGCATAATACTGAAAATTACTGGTATCCACCGAAAAATAACTGGGTTTCTAATGATTACGAAATTGTATGGACTTATGTTTGGAATTGGCTATCTGGCAAATCAGATTTGTTCGAAACCAAGCGTAAACCCACAGAAGAAAGTATTCGGTACTGGGTGAGTCAGCTATCAGCCGATAATCGACAGAAACGATTGGAATCAATCAAAGAGCTAGGGTTTCTTCGGCAGTCGGCTAACATTGCTATTACTGATTTAATTGCTCAACTACAAGATGATTACGAACCAATTCGGCTGAATGCTACTTACGCACTCGCAGCGATCGGTGAAAGCGCAGTTGAACCACTAATTGAACAGTTAAGATACAGTAAAGATGATTATGATGAAGAGCCTATACTGCATATGTCTGATGCGGCTCATAGCTTAGCGGCTATTGGTGAACCAGCTGTCCCAGCTCTAAAACAAGCGCTATGTGAACCCGAAGAGCATATCCAGTCCCAGGCTGCTTATGCCTTAGGTGAAATGAGCTGGCGTTCAACTAATGCTACTCCTGATTTATTAAATTTGTTATCCAATTCTAATAGCCCTGTCAATCAACATATAATTTCCGCCTTAGGCATCATTAAAACCCCTATTTCTAAGGTTGTACCAGTGTTAGTGAGTATATTGGAAGATTCTGAAGATATGCCACTGTCTTTGTTCGCTGCACAAGCTTTAGTTCGCATTGGCCAATCCGCAGAGTCGGCTATTCCAGCTCTGTCAAAAGCTCTCAAATCTTCCTCACCTTATATCCGAGCTTTTTCTGCAGAAGCTTTGAGTAGAATCGGTACTCAGGAAGCTCTACAACCACT
This sequence comes from Candidatus Poribacteria bacterium, assembly GCA_036339735.1. GTDB lineage: Bacteria > Poribacteria > WGA-4E > WGA-4E > UBA9662 > TMED15. Next base: position 11,966 of record JAYZAL010000053.1, on the reverse strand, counting down.
TGTTGCTCAATTAAGGACCAGTCGATGGTTTAACTATCAGGGGGCTAAAGTTAAGGTCTTAGAGATTCCAATCCAATCTCGGAATTTTGACTTGAACAATATAGAGATGGTTCAATCCCTCATAATTTCAGAATTTGAAAGCAAGTATAAGCACAAATTAAGTGAGATAGTTCATACTTCAATCGAAGATTGTGATTGCATTAGATTTTTGATGGCTGACGGTAATGAAGGATTTGTTGAACGAAAAAACGATGATTTGCATTACTACTACCTACGTCGAGTAATTGAAGGTGCTTATTAGCTATAGAAAATGGCGAGATGAAATATGGATAAGATACCAAATCGTAGTGGAGTGACCTTCCCAGCGATGGGAATTGGTTGCTGGTCTTATGGGGGTGGTGATTATTGGGGACTTCAAGCCCAATCAGATGTTGATGAAGTTGTAGGGGCGGCGTTAGATAATGGTATCAACTTTTTTGATACAGCAGCTGGTTATAACGAAGGTCGAAGTGAAGAGTCTCTCGGAATCGCGCTTAAATCAAGGCGACAAGAGGCTGTAATTGGTACAAAAACAGGAGATGTTAACCCACAAACATTATCTCAACAACTTGAAAGTAGCTTACGTCGATTGCAAACAGATTATGTTGATCTTTATATGGTTCATTGGCCTAATCCGAAATATTCAGCTGATGAATTATTTGAAAGTTTGATGCAAATCAAAAGAGCGGGAAAGGTTAGGGCTATTGGAGTTTGTAATTTTGGTGTTAAACAATTGTCAGAAGGTCTGGTAGTAAACGATCAGATTGAGATTAACCAGCTTTGTTACAACTTATTGTCCCGAGCAATTGAAATAGAAATAATGCCGCTATGTACGCAAAATAAAATTGGTATTTTAGCTTATATGCCACTACTTCAAGGTATTTTAGCTGATCGTTTTCAACGAATTGAAGATATTCCACCTCAGCAGTCTCGGTTTCGCCACTTTCGTTCGAATAAGGAAATGTCGATACATAGAGAATCGGGTGCTGAAACCAAAATGTGGGAAACAATAGAACAAATCCGACATATTTGTAGAGATGAGAATCAACCTATGAGCCGACTGTCAATCGCGTGGGTAATGGCAAAATCGGCTGTCTCCTGTGTATTAGTGGGAACACGAAATGTTGATGAATTAACGGAGAATTTGAAAACTGTTAACTATGTAATCTCGCCTGAGTTAGAACAAAAACTAGACCAGGTAACCCTCAGCTTACGTGATCAGATGGGTAGTAACGCAGATTATTTCTGGGCCACAAGAACTCATTGAGAAAAACTAACCTTTGTTACAATGAAGACCCAATATGAACACGATATTAATTAGTTGTATATTTGCTCTGCACACTCAGTGGAAGCAACCTAGTCAGAACAGCTCATCAGCAACCGGTCACATAGATAATCCGAAAATAGCTTGGGAATTTGACCCTAGAGGTCGAGAGTATCTATGGAGTGGTTTTTTAAAAAAAGGTCAGTTTAGTCCGTCCTTGACAGAAAATCTTAGACTATTTTCAAGAGAATCTGAAAGATATTGGGGAATTATTTCTCCCAAATTGGATGTATCTGGTAATGGCCAGTTGATTGATCCACCTGCGGTACCTGGAGAAAGATGGGGGAAATTTTTAGCTGATGTGTCAGGTATACAAAGACTAAGCTGGACTACAACATGGGGGAAAGATGCAAATTTCCAGTTACATAGTTTTGAAAATGGTATTGACTATCCCAAAAAGATCTGGGATATAGAATTTTCGGGAGATATTTACTCACCACTAGTGGTAGTAGCCGACATAGATAAAGACGAAAATTTAGAAGTAGTATTGTCCACTTGGAATGGAGTAATTGCTTATGACTTAACCAGTGGTGTTGAGAAGTATAGGTGTACTTATCGTTCAGAACATGGAAGACAATATGGATTTTTTGGTGCTCATATTAATTCTTCAGGCCAAGTTTATTTGGTAGTAATAGGTGATTTTGCAGGGCACATCGGTGTGTTAACAGTAGAAAATGGAGCCTTAATAAACCTTTGGTACAAGACTTTTGATACAGAATCGACTCAGGGAATTGACAGAAGGTTCACCATTAATACGGTAGGACCTAGTCCAGTTTCTGACTTCAATGGAGACGGATCACAAGAAATCCTAATGAATGTTTTTAACGAAAATAATGACAGTCGCTGGCATATGATGGCTTATGACTTAGAAACTGGACAGCATAAGCTTGATTTACCCGATGTTTACCTACATGGCCATGCCGAGATTGAGCAAAATAACATACCAGTACTATTGACACAACATACTTCTAATCGTTGCGTATCAACCAATGGAAAGATTATGATCTATCGCTGGGACCAACAAATATGGCATCATCATAACGCTCGTTGGTCTATAGAAAGTCTCCCTGATTTACCATTGGAAAGGGTTACAGGTGCTCTACGAGGAATGGAATCACCAGTAAATGGTGTATTAAAAGGTCAAAAGAAAAATACTGTATTTTTTACCACAGAAAAAGAGTCCAAGGAATCTTTACATGCATTACAAATAAATGCTAAGGGACAGCACACCATTTTATGTACTATTGAGGCAAGTCCTCAAGTTAAATTGTCGGCCGTCGCGGTTGCCGAAGGTAACATCCTCATTCGAACACTATCCACCCATCATAAATCAGTAAAACTGAAGACCAACGGTATACAGCTTAGCTCTGTCGCTAAAAATTACACAACTTTGTCAGCTCCTAAACCTCTAGTTTTGACGGATCAACATGGGGACTACCAAATAGTAATGGCTGAGCCATTAAATTCCATCTCTGCCTATCAAGTCACAACAGATTTAACGCAACCGCTACGACCAATCTGGCGTACGCCCGGGCGAGCTATGACAACACAAAGCCCTCAGATGGAAGGGTTAGCTTCAGGAGACATAGACCAAGATGGTGTTGACGAGGTTCTGTTCGTACGTGAAATGCCGGATGGACACAGCCGGCTAATTGCACTTGGCCTCAATGGTATAAAGCGATGGCACTATGACTTTATAGATTTTAATGGTCGTTCTCCTATTTGGAATGAATGTGGAACTACAAGATGGGCTGTCGGGCACTTTACTAATTCTGACCGCCTTGATGTTATGGTGTCCAATCGCCGTTCGATTATGCATAGCGACGAAACAGTAGTTATCAATACCAGAACTAATACGGTAGCTTGGCATAGGGATATTCTTGAGATGCCTAACCACACCCGTGGTTATGGTGGCGGGCGTTATTCTATTGCTAGTATGGGCGAAGACCAGTTGGATAATATTATTCAGGCCTATCCGGCTGAATTTTCCATTATTGATGGTAGGACTGGAAAACAAATTACAACTTTCAACTTAGGTCCAGTTGAAGGATCAAACCATTGGGTAATTGATGGAACACCAATAGTAGTGAATAGTGAGATCACTATTGTGACTCACCCTTCAATGGTTATTGCCTTGCAGAACAAATCAGATCAAACTAGTATCTTGTGGAGAACAGAACCAAACGATGGTGTAAATGGTTTTCCATCAATTGGAGATGTCGATGGCGACGGTAATATTGAAATTGGTTTACCTGGTTGTCAAGATGGATTCAGGTGTGTTGATCTAAAAACTGGTTATACCAAATGGTCTATAGATAACTCAGACAGCCGAGTCTCCAATTGTGTTTCAGTAGACATTAATTGTGATGGGATTGAAGAATTCATCTATGGAAACGGAACGCAACTGCGTGCGGTTGCCAAGCGTGCTAATCAAAAGTCACCAATTATCTGGCAGATTGATTTACCTGCACCGATAGAACATCTTGTTGTTGCAGATATTGATGGGGACTCTTTTTTTGAAATTTTAGTCGGCTCAAGTAACGGGAAAATTTACTGCGTCAAGCAGGGATAGCACTAAATCAGCTCGCCTATCTATAGGTGAATAATATCAAAAAAGAAGCTTGCAATGAAACAAACCAACTTTCAACGTCCCCAAGGTGTTATTCCTGCAGCTTTAATGCCATTCGACTCGAATTTAGACATTGACCCAGTTGCTTACCAAAAACACCTTAGAGATTTGGCCTCTGTTGATGGGATTTCAGCGATAACAATTAATGGACATGCAGCTGAGGTCCATGCCCTAACCTTGAGTGAACAAAAACAAAGCCTGTATCTAGCTCAGGAAGCTCTTGACCAAAAGATTCCATTGATTGTCGGTATTTCTACAGCAAGTAGTATGGTTGCGAGCCAGTTGGCTCGTACTGCAGAAGAAGGAGGAGCTAACGCGTTACTTGTTTTCCCACCGGATAGCATGTCTTTGGGTGGACATCAGCGACCGGAAATGGCTATTGCTCATTTTGAGTATATCGTCCATCAAACGAACTTACCTTTGATCCTGTTCCAGTATCCGGTCTCCAGTGGCCTTGCCTACCCACTACCCACTTTACTAGAGTTGTGTTACCGTTTTCCTACTATTCGAGCGATCAAAGATTGGTGTAATAATCCGGTTCTTCATGAACAGCATATTCGAGAACTCCACGCTCTGAATCCGCCAGTATCGGTACTGTCCACACATAGTGCATGGCTACTTAGTTCTCTAGTCTTAGGTTGTGACGGCTTATTGTCTGGTGCTGGGAGCGTAATTGCACATCTACACGTGAGTATTTGGCAAGCAATTCAAGATGAAAATTTGTCTTTTGCCCGAGCTGTCAGTGATCAATTGTATCATTTAACCAAAGCTTTCTATTGTGATCCACTTCTTGATATGCATAATCGGATGAAAGAAGCTCTTGTACTACTCGGGCGTTTGCCGTCAGCATACGTCCGGCCACCTCTATTACGGTTACCTACTGAGGAATTGGAAAGTATCAAGAGAAAATTGGAATTAGCAGGACTTCAGACAGTGAACAAAAGTACACCTTATTAGGCTATACAAAAATAGTAGACAATGACAGCTTAGGCTGCAATTTGGGAATATTAGAAATGATATAAAAAGGCAAAAATCTTATGTCAGCTAGATACAAAATCGATAAATCTGCCAAGCTTTTTTAGCTATGTTCTGGTGTGCTTGAGCGTTGAAGCCTTACTGAGTTTTTTCGGTGTGGTCAGGAATCAAGTTGATCTGGATTTCAAACGTTTTGGATTCTTTTTTAATATGATCTCCTACTTGTATTTTCTGATATTGTTTGCCAGGGACCTCTGTTGTATATAGTTCATTGCGAGTATCGACCTTGACATAATGGCGGGCAGATGTAACCCTGATAGCCTTTCTTTCCCTAACATACTTTTCAATAATCTTTCCTTCGAAAGAGGAATAATAAAGATCTAACTGATAACCTAAAAACGCAGACAACACTATCGTCGTAATAACTGGGAAAATAAAGAATTTTATACCTATTTTCTCATTTTTGTTACTCATCTTAGATGAAAAATTGGTTTGGCGTACCAACATAACTATGGAACCGGTAAAAAGTACAAATACAATTATCGTAATAACAGGATACCAAATAAACAGTTGTGTCAAGAAATTCATTCTATTCTCGTATTTTTGCTAATCCATGTTATTTATATCTGATGCTCATGGTTCGTATCGTGATGTAGCATGTGGCACAAGGAGAAGTTCTTTTATTGATGATATTGTCCACGACGCTTTGGGTTTTGCCTAATTTACTTAAAGAAAAATGTTTATCTCTTAACTTTTGAAGTGTTATGATTGATTAGCCAAATTTACTGGTTCGTTGACGAGATGCTGTTCTACAGTCATCACTTGGACCAGTATACACAAAGAACCGTACACATCTTCGGAAGGGCTTTGTTTCACACCTCTTAATTCATTACTGTACAGTCTTCCTGAATTATACAAGATAAGTGTTTCCAAGTATCAATAGAAGTTATAGCTGTGGTCAAAAAACGATGCTCTGTGGCTAATTATTTTATTTACAAGACTCGCATTTTTTTTAGTAATTTCATTGATGTTGTATTTTATAAATTCACCATCTGCATGAATGCTGAAATTATCAGACTTATAGAGAGTTAACTTATAAAATGGAATGGCCCAATAGCATTTTTCGATTTGGGAGATAATACGAATTAACACCCCCTTTTTTCTCATTTCGATATCAGAAAAAACAATATGTTGACCAGATTGGATAATTTTCTGAATCCCATGACTTGATTCTGAAACAGTCAAGCGACTTGACTTTACTCCATTAAGCATCAGTCTTTCAATTAAACCAAACTTCTTACCAATTAATTCATTCGTCTGAACTATTCTATTCCCATCGTTATTAGATAGATTGTACAACATTATTTTAATCTCTCTAAAAATTATTAGGTTAACCCTCAGATCAAATGCAGTCGACAGTGATTAACTCACTCGTGTATTTTCATTTTCTTTAAAGATCGGAAAAATCTAGAATAGATGTATTTCTTAATCATGCCTTATAGACAAAGAATCTTTTAGTTTCACAGAACCTATTCGCTAACCAAGCAAACACGGGCAAGGAATAAATAGAACTGTACAAGAAAAATCTGACGTGTCTGACGATATACGCAACTTCATAATTTTGGAATTAGCTATTTTCAGATATTAGTTACCATATATTATACAACTGCAGAGCACCGGTTAAAAATTTACTGGCGACGAGATATTGCTGTACTACGCGCATTTAGCGAATAATCGGTTTACACTCGTACCTGGCATGTATCATCACATGAATAATTCGCCAAACAGTGGAACCCAAGATACAGGAAAAGCCTTCCCCAACGATCGTGGCCTCATCAATTCCCCAGATGCGACTTTCGGGGAAGTGCTTGGCCCAGTGAGCTATTCAACTTGTCTGGATCGTAAGTAGTATTTGGGAAATAATCTTAGTCTTACTTCGAACAGAAACCTCAGTAAAAAAACAGATAAGAATTCAATCCGACCTACAAATTTATTTTTAATAAAAACTACTGTCTTATACAGGTTCGTATTTGCAGGATAACTCAGTCAATTACCAGTAATGTTTTTCTAACCGAACCATACTCCGTAACCTCTAAAAATACCTGATCCAATACTTGCAAGTATGCCCCATACTATTCCTGCAGTAAAAAAATGCCCTAACGTAATGCCTAAAAAGCAAGGTGTCAACTGACGATAAAGCCCAATTCCCCCAATTCGAGTAATAAACACCTTGAGAATCCAAGCAACAAGAAACGGCCCCCATAAAGGGTCTCCATAAGCAGTTACCATAGCAAAACCAAGTGGGTGCAAAGGAAATTGTAAAAAACTACGACGTAGAAAACCCAAGAGTGTAGTGAAAATGAAACCAAATCCGACTGCACTTGTTCTTATCAAATTTGGTTCACTTTTAGACAATTGATAACCTTTCATCAAATTGTATTCATGACGAATAAGTGCGGCACCACGTGTGCCACCTTTTAGTCCTTGACCTCCTTCTAGAATATTGGCACCATACTCGTAATAGGTAGTCAAATGCATCCAGTAAGCACCTACTAACCCAATTATCAAAGCTAGCATAATTACAAAAGGAATAATCCGCCGATTAATTTTCACATCATCACTATGCTTAAGAGATTCGAGTTGATAAGCCATGAATGAAGGGAAATAACCCCTAGATAAAAATGTTAAACTCGCCCAAACAGATAGATTTTGATAACTTCCGTTCGGAGTAAAAGCTGCGGAGCCAAAGGCATTTATCATAATATGCTTATGTTCGCCATAAGGGAAAAGCCATATCATGGGAGCACCGGCTTCTGCACGGATTTTTGTGTAAACAATTGCAAAACTGAAGATAAGCCCGAAATATATTAGCGTTGTTGTGAGAGTCATTCCTGCGAGAGTGCACCAAACACAGATAAAGGTGACACCACCAATAAAGCCCCAAAATGCGAAGCGGAAAGATAATGGCTCTTCTTTGTCTTCAATGACTTTCTTGCTGAATGCGTTGATAATTACGTTTCGCAGATGCTTTTTAGATACCCAACAAAACGCAACAACAAGAGCTAAAAAAGATCCGCTACTCTGATCGTGAACGTATGGGAAACTTGGTAGATTATAGCCAGACGCTGAAGCTAGAATTGACTCTATTTTCAACAAAAAATATAGAAACCAAACTGAGAAGTTAATATCTAAAGGCATTAGATACGCCAAGCCAAAAACTGCAGGCCGAAATTGGAAAGTGATTGGTCGTATAGCACTCCAAGGCCTATCTGTAAAATGATGACTTAAGTCAATTCTGGTTCCCGGTCCAGGGATAGAAGGATAAAATGCGTGTATAATATTCATGAAATTATATAAGAATGCCAAACTGAAACCAATCCACATGTAAGGATTGCCAAAAAAAGATCTTCTGTTTGTTAGGCTAGAGCTAGCTAAGCCTTCGTTTGGTGTGTAGTCATTGCCGATAATTTCAATTCCAAATCTAGCTACTGGAAATACCAGACGTTCTTGGTCAATCCATTGCTTGCGAAAAATAACCACAATACACAGCATAGTCCAAAAAATCGAAACAAACAGAAATGTCCAAAACGTGAGTGGAGTTATCCAAGCGAACCAAGGAACGGAAGCATTGTTCCCAATACCTTCATAAGCACCAATAATTGCTTTCTGATCATCTACAACCATCCAAGAAGGCAGATACTGAGAAAAAAAACTAAATTCGTTTTCGGAAGTAGCATAGTAGAATGGTGCTGTCAAAACGGGCAAAAAGTATCGGACCATACCGACGGAAGACATAGAAATTGAAATAGCAACAACCGTATAAATAACGATGATCTCAGGTCTAGATAACGCAAATGATGGATTTAACAATCTAAGAAAAGGGTTGATCGCAACGATTATTATAATCGTTGCAACTGCAGGAATTGGAGGCACGGACTCTCCAATTTGGGTGGCGTGTACTATAAGACCACTATGAGCAACCCAAATATTACTAATCCAAACGATTAGTATCGATAAAAGCGTAGAGCGAGTTGTTAGCCCTACTGCTAATTTCTGGATCATAGTTCAATTCCAATTTGATTAATTTGCGCTGGTAATAGTCCCTGAAAAATGTGGAAAACAATTTAGGAGTGTTAAAAATTATTTATTCTGCTATTTCAAGGTGAAGGTAGTTTTCATTGTAATTTGCTCGCTCACATTTATAGATAAAACGAAAGCTTTATTTTATATACGAATTTGGGCTTTTTTGTTCAACAAATGGAGGTTTTTATGATTTTTCCCAACATGTTACTGATGCTTTTGGTATCAATTATATCTGATAGTATGCCTACAAAATTTCAAGCGGGAGCTGCGAAGCGTATTATTACACCGAAAGACTCAGTTTATCTAGCAGGATGGTCCAACAATCGAAAAAGTGAAGGAGTCCATGATGAGCTTTTTGCCAGATGTATACTAATTGATGATGGACAAATACAAATCGGGTTTTTGTGCCTTGATCTTTTGGGAGTAACTCGTTTACAAAATCTGGAAATTCAGCGCCTCTGTCGAAAACAAAGTACTCTGCCAGACCATCTCGTCATTATGGCGACACATCAACATTCTGGTCCTGATACGATCGGTCTATGGGGGCCGGATGAAACAACCACTGGTGTTGATTCCAGATATATAGATTGGGTCTGTCAACAAGCTGCCGAATGCATAGCAGAGGCAAAAGACAGCATTGAACCTGCTAAGATCTCTTTAGCAATGACAACAATTGATGAAGCCGATCGTATTTCTATCAACCATAGAGACCCAGATTTAATTGACCGTGATTTAGGTCTAATTAAGATTGACCGACTTAACGATACCAACATTGCGATGTTAGTCAATTTTGCTATGCACCCAGAAGTAATGAAGTCTGATAGTCGGCTCATAACTGCTGATTTTCCATCTGTGATTTATCGTGAATGCGATAATAAATTGGGGGGAATTACTCTATTTGTCAATGGTGCTCTAGGTGGAATGATTTCACCTGATAGAACAGAAGGTAATTTTCAAGAAGTAGAACGGATAGGTAGTTTTATCGCGGAAAAAATATTAGAGGCTGCAAAGTCTGCGGTTTTACAAGAAAATATTAAGCTCAGCCACCGTTCAGCTAAAATAAATATACCACTCGAGAACTTGCAATTTTTGTCGGCCATTGAAATAGGGCTTTTACCAAAACAAATGGCTATTCGTGATCCGAAGATGCCATCCAATGAAAGTAGATTGATAATTCCGACAGTTGTTCGTTTCATAGAAATAGGCGATGCGCAAATCGCAACTTATCCTGGAGAAGTTCTGCCAAAACTCGGCTATCAGATCAAAGATAGAATGGACACCAAATATCGTTTTATTTTTGGTCTAGCCGATGATGAATTGGGTTATATTTTGGATGACCAAGATTTCGGCCGATATCCTTACGAATATGAAAGCTCAATGTCTATCAGTAGAACAGCTGGGTCCTTGACAACAAACGCTATAATTCGCTTACTGGGTATGTGATTAAAATCTAGTATTATAAAGTATGAATACAGCAATTTAGATAGTAAGTGGTACAAACGTTCGATGACTTCAAAATTGAAGCTGAAAACAAGTAGCTGAAACAATTGTACTTTCTCGTGTTCCGTTTAAATTAGTGAATTTAGGAAAGATTCCTTCTGAATACAGTAATAACATGAAAAAGAAAAAACGCCGGCGAAAAAATTCAATCAGACAGAATCCAACGAGCTTTAATCTCACAACAGTTGATGGTAAAGACTATGTGGTTCTATTTATGAATAGGGAGGGAATTACTCATCACTGTCCATTTTGTGGATACATTCACCACCATGAGGCTGAAGGTCTTCAGAAGGCAAAATGCACAAGTAAATATACCAAGAAAAAACTTAAAATATCTCAGACTGACCATCCATTTGAACTGGTGGATTGCTACAAAGATGACGGATATTATCTTGCGTATGAAGACACGGTATCAGAATACGTTGATCTTTCAGACACGAGTTTTTGATTAAAACCAAATCTTAACCCAAGCGGGCACAGCCATGTTAGCTCAAGCCAACATCCTATCGCAGAACGTTTTGTCTCTGATACGATAATCAGACAATATCCATCTCTCACCCAAACAGATTAAGAGTGGTAGCAGCCCCAACTATTGCCACTCACCTCACCTGTTTCTGAGTTCCCAACGCCTCACCTTGCAGTTATAGCCGACTAGATTTCAGGGTATATTAGCCTCTGGGACATACCACTACTCAAGCTCATAAATAGCACACCGGAGATACGGACCTCTTCGTGCGCGGGGAACTAGCTGCGTTCGTGATCTTCCAGAACTTCGTCGATCATGTACCGGGCCCAGTGGGCTATGACGGGATTAGTCTCCAGATAATAGGGGAGAGCTACCAATGCAACTGAGAGGGCCAAGCCACGCCCTCGTGCCCAGGTCGCGTCGTCGACGTCGATCGCCGCGCGGAACGCGCCGCGACTCTCACGTTGAAACAAGTTCCAGGCAGGGAGCAACTCAGTAGCAGGATCGCCAACAGCTAGGCCGCCCCAGTCTATGACCCCGCTGATCCGGCCGCTCAGTGCCAGCAGATTGCCAGACGCGAGGTCACCGTGGATCCAGACTGGTGGTCCTCTCCACACCGGTGCTTGGAGGTCGCGTTCCCATGCGGCGGTTACAGCATCGGAATCGACCAATCCAGCGGATTCGGCGATGGCCGCACGCGTGTAGCCGTCCCGATCTGCCAGTGGAATACCACGAAAGAAGTTGTGCTCTCCGGGAACAGGGCCATCCACAGAATCGATCTGCTGCAAAGCGTGGATGAACTTCGCGAGGTCCTTCGCGGCTTGAGACAGATCAGTCAGGCAGTCCAATGTCGCGTTCTCACCAGGCAGCCAGCGGCAGACAGACCACTGACTCGGGTAGCCCTCGGCGGGTGCGCCCTTCGCGACTGGGACGGGGATAGGAAGTGGCAG
>JAYZAL010000052.1:0-44140 GCA_036339735.1 Candidatus Poribacteria bacterium | reverse complement strand
AATGAGTTTGAGAACAGTTATGTTTTATCTCAAGCCGAGGTAGATAGGTTTAATTCTGAAGGCTATCTAATCTTCAATGGTTTTTTTGACGATAATTTGACCCAACTTTTGAAAGAGGACGTTGATCAGTTGATGATCAATCGCTCCACAAATGGGGAAACGAACATTATAGTTTTTCCTGCGTTAGGGCCACTAACTTCTGAGCCGACAGTCGTTGACCGTGTTGCTGATTTGATGGGAACGACCTTTACTCATCATCATATTCATGCTCGCTGGCAAGGAGAAGGCGAATCGGGGGTCTCTTGGCATCATGACTATGAGCAGATGCCGCAAACAAACCGTTCTCATTTGATGGTACACGTATTTATATATTTAGATGGATTGAATGGTGAAATCGGAGATCTACTCGTTTTACCGGGGTCGCATCAACGGATTATGGCTCGTGATGCTTTTCGTCAGTTTATGTATGATGATCTGCCTGGGTCAGTCACAATTGATAACTTATCTCCTGGATCATTTATCATTGTTCACTCAGCTTTGCAACACGCTCGACGTCCTAAGCCTGGAGGAAAAACTTTTCGACGTTATTTTATTGACACCTCATATTGTCAGCATGGGATTTTATGGCCTGCAGGTCGACGACTTTGTCATCTTAACCAAATGGCAATAGATCTGGGTTGGGATCGAAACGGAAAATACACGTTTTTATACGATAACAGTTGCTTTTTTGATCCACATGACTACATAGAAAAATTTAATACCCGAAATCAGGGAAGTCTAGCAGTACACTTAACAGAATAAGTCAATTCAAAACATAAGAGAATTAAAGCATGAGAGTATTGGTCACCGGGGCAACTGGCAAAGTTGGACAAACTTTTATTCATCGTTTTCTTACCGAACGGGATAGCGGTAGCATACGAGCATTTTGTCATAACCGAATGCTGAAATCAAAAGATAGATTAGAAGTAGTTAGGGGAAGTTTAGCTCGTAAATCAGACGTGGATGACGCAATGGACGGGATAACCCACGTTTTGCATCTAGCCACCTGTAAAGAAACACCGGACGATATCATCGATGTTACAGTGAAAGGTCTCTTTTGGTTACTAGAAAATTGTCGCCAAAATTCCAGCTTTCGACAATTTCTAATGGTCGGTGGGGACGCGGCAATGGGACACTTTGTGTATCCTCATCCTGTTCCTGTCACAGAACAACAGAAGCATATGCCATATCAGGGGTGTTATGCCTTATCTAAGGTTCTAGAGGAGGTCATGCTGGAACAGTACTATGTCCAATATGATCTGAATGGTTGTTGTTTACGTGCGCCTTGGATTATGGAGAAGGACGATTTTAGGTTTTCCCTTTCCTTTGGAGAAGATGTTTTTGGTGGCCCCCGTTGGATAGACTTAGTTGGCTCTAAAAAAGCCAGTCAATATGTGAAATCACAAACAATACCTATTCTGCAAGATACGGAAGGACAACCTATTAAACGAAATTTTGTGCATGTACAAGATCTTGTCTCATCTATATTGAAGGCTTTAGATCATCCAAAAGCCTTTCAGCAGTTGTTCAACATTTGTATGGATCAGCCAGTTGACTATGGTCAAGTAGCTGAATACCTGAAGCAGACCCGTGGCCTACCGAATGTGGGTATAAAAACCGAGTATCATAGCACTTGGTTGGATAATACGAAGGCTAAATTCCTGCTAGATTGGCGACCAAGCTATGATCTAGCTCGATTGATCGATGAAGCTTGGAATTATCAAAGATCTCCTGATGATTCTAGAAAAATATGGTATCCAGGATAGGATTTAATATAGTCATCTTCAAATTTCTACTTGAGAGTTAATTTTTATTATTTGAACTGACAGGTGAAATTCAACTAACCTGTTATAAACTACGATCCAATGCTCAAATGATGTTGATGTTGCAAATTGAGGCAACCAAGTTCTAGTTTAGTTCCATTCTTGGTTGTAGTTTGATGGGTGTAAAGAGATAGTTTATCAAAGGTGGCGCTGTAGCTAAACGATTTGTTGCTGGTTATATTAACCTTATGTCTTGAGATCAGATAATTAATTTTCCAAATCACCACCAAAATTATTCGTTCTGTATCTTCCAGAAACTCAATAAAAAATTTTGGATTTATTGTCTGTTTCCTTGATTTTCGTTAATCAACCTTTCGCAAACGATATAAGTTGTTCCATAATCCTATTGAAGTTCTTTATTCGGATGAGTCTTTCGTGGATGAAGATGGAATGCAAATGATTATTCCTCTTATAACCGGACTAAGTTTCTACTTCCTCTACATATTACTTAAACACAAATAAAAAATGCTGAATAAATTCGTAGCCTCAGAAATAGACACGATCGTACTAGCTCTTGTTGCTATATTTGTCCATCCACTAATCGTCCAAGAAGCTTCATTTATCGTTCGCTATCAGATATCTGCTAGGACTGAGTCTGAAAAAGATTATTTTTGATTCTACGCTAGTCTTGATGATTGCTGGCCTGAGCAGAAATTTTTGGTATTTCTATTGTCTACGGAAGTGAACCATCTATCTAGTAGCTTTCCTCCGGCTTGGGGACCGGATTGGGATGGACACCTCGCACAATTAGGCCTTGTCCTACACTACCTTTAGGTTCACTTTTTCTATTATCAAGCGGTGATCGTAATGAGAACAGTAACATACGCCTCCACCGATCGGATGTATTAGGTGTCGAACCATGAACGGTCAAATAACTAAATATTAGCAAATCACCAGCTTTCATCGGGACGGGAGTAGCCTGATCAATAGGATATTCATTCATTGGAAGGTAATGTGAACCTTGATGGACATGTTTCTCAATATAGCCTTGTTTGTGGCTACCCGGATAAATACACAAACAGCCATTTTCTATTTCAGAATCATCCAAATAAAGCGTTACAGCGATCAAGGTATCCAAGTTATGAGGGGCATAATCGTAATCTTGATGCATCGGAAAAGCCGCTCCAATCTTCGGGGGTTTGGCATGCATCAAAGTGTTGCTTAATTGTAGATCCGTTGTTCCGATTGCGGCAGCGGCTGGATCAACCAAATTTGGGTGGAACATCAATTGAGCTAAACAAGCTGAGTGATATTGGATATTATGAATTGATAACACACTTCTGGCTTGTTTATCGCCCTCAACATCCACATTTTCACGCCATTCTCCCCGCCAATGTGCCTCCATCTGTCTCCCAGATTTAATAGAACGATCGATCATTTGATCAACTTCTTGCTGAATTTGAGACAAATGTTCACCAATGAAAGCTTGATCTATTTTCACGAACCCATTAGCCTCGAACTCTTTCCTAAGTTCAGTTTGTTTGGCTGGTGTAAGTACAGTTGATGCAAAGGTTGATTGATTAGCCACTTTATTTCCGTCAGAAATTTTTGTTTAATATCTAATTCAGTGGGTTGTTTAAAATCCACTTCGAATATGAATTTCCAGCTTCAATTCAATCAGAATGAATCTTACTGGAAACTCGTTTACCATTACCGATCCGACCGTCCAAATAAACGGATTGATTTGTAGCCTGACAATTACCGGCCCGTTTTAAGCCCAAATCAGTTCATCTGATCTAGTTTAAATTGAGAGTATTAGCTACTTCTCAGTCCCAAACCTTATCAACGCCTATCGATCTTGTCTTACCAATCCACTACAGAGCCATCATCAGGATCAAATTGAGGGCCATAAGGACGAGGGTCGCCAACCAGATCCATGAGTTTGTCTTCGTCGATGGTAATGCCCAATCCCGGCTCGGTAGGCAGTGGTCGATGGCCATTGGTCACCGGCGGAATAGGCGTGGCGAGCAACTCCATATATTCGTTATCCCCACGCTCTTGGGCCAGGAAGTTAGGGATAGCACCAGCTATCTGCAAGCTAGCAGCTAAGGAACAGGGGCCCTGTGGATTGTGTGGTGCCATCGGTGTATAATACGACTCGGCCATACCGGCGATGATCTTTAACTCGGTAATACCACCTGCATAACAAACATCAGGCTGGAGGATAGTCGCAGCGCGTTTTTCGAGGATTTCTTTAAAGCCCCACTTGGTGAAAATGCGCTCGCCAGTGGCTAGGGGGATATGGGTCTTTTGTGCCAGCTCGGCCATAACATCGATATTGAGAGCTTGTACGACCTCCTCATAGAACCAAGGTTGGTATGGTTCCAAAGCTTTCATCAACAAAAGAGCTGTGGGCGGTTGTACAGCGCCATGAAAATCGATGCCAATGTCGACCCCAGGACCATGTTGATCGCGAAGCGCCCTAAATCGCTCAACGACTTCATCTACGAACATAGGGGTTTCAATATATTTGAAGGCTGTGCGTGAGCTTTGCGGCCCTACCTTCATAGCATTGACACCAGTTTTCTCGCTGACTTCACCGTAGACTCGGACTCTATCGCGGGTGGGGCCACCAAGAAGTTTATAGATCGGTACGCCGTAGCATTTACCAGTGATATCCCATAAGGCCATATCAATACCGGAAGAGATAGCGGTTTTGATCGGCCCACCACGATAGAAAGCACCACGGTGTATGGCCTGCCAGTGATGAACGACCGGTCGGGGATCTTTACCCACCAGATAGTCGGCTACTTCGAGGGCACCGGCAGCACAGGCTTTTGCGTCGTCTTTGAGCATTTCACCCCAGCCAGTAATACCAGCATCGGTTGATATTTTGACGAAGACCCAAGAGTTTTTCAACACGAAGGTCTCAATTTTGGTGACTTTGATCTCTTCGTTGGGGCCGATGGGCCCTTCACTATTGGACATGACGAATTCCTTTGCAATTATATGCGATTCGTGAAAAATAAAGCTCAAAGGCTACCTACAGCGAGTGAAACCTGATGTGAGTTTTCACTTTTTCCGCTAACCCGGCCTTCACGTTTCAATTATAATTAAGTAACTTATGGTTGGAATACCGTAGCAAAATCGATGGCCTACGTCAAGACTTTGTTGTTCCAATTATTGAATCAATGATCAGAACAAAATTGTCTAAATTCCATCAAGTCTATGATCTAAATTTAACTTTCTACCATCTAGGCTAACCAATCTTTTTTCCTACATTTAGCTTTTACTATTTGCTATCAGCCATCGAATTTATGCTTAAGTTGGTTTCCTAGACAGCCACAATTACTTGTCCTGTAATTTGAATTCGGCTGTACTATTGCCTCTTATTAGTATTGTTTGTCGATGGACGGGCCGAGTATATTTCAGCCTATTTGTATATTTGATCATTCTATTTTCTCAGTTTGTCTCCTTGTGTTACTATGGATTCCGATTTAATTTAGGAAAGGGAAGCAAATGATTTTTTCATCTGATATCACAACACGAAGTGGCGACCCTGTGTGCCGACTCGGACTTGCCACTCGTGGCGACACACACCTAACATCTCAGGATGTTGACCACGCAATTGATCGAGGTATTAACTATCTCAACTGGTGTGGTCACCCAGATGGAATGAGCCAAGCAATTCGACAACTTTCGAATTACCAGAGAGACCAAATTGTTATCGCTACTCAATTCTTTGCTCGTTGCCAAGATCGAGCTAGAAGAGAACTGGATCAACTGCTGAAGAATCTAGATACCAGTTGGATTGACGTATTGACATTTTATTATGTGGAAACGGAAGACGAATGGGAAATTATCAGCGGAAAGGAAGGAGCGTTAGGCGTAGTTCTGCAAGCTATGGATGAAGGAGTTATCAGATTTGTCGGCTTAACGACACACCAAAGAAAATTGGCCGCTCAGCGGGCAGAACGGAAAGATGTATCGTTATTGATGATCCGTTACAATGCTGCCCATCGAGGAGCCGAGCGAGAGGTATTTCCAGTGACAGTTCCGCTGAGCATACCAGTTGTCGCCTTCACCGGACTCCGCTGGGGGGCGCTGCTGAAAAGTACAGCAGAAGATCCCCCAAATACGGTACCTCCAACAGCTCAGGATTGTTATCGGTTTGTGCTTTCTAACAATGCAGTCTCAGTTGGACTTACTTCTCCTAATGACCGGGTCGAATTAGACGAAAATCTCAATTTACTCAATGACTATCGTTCTTTAACCAGTCAAGAAATGAAACGAATCTGTGACCACGGGGATCGTGTTCACAAAACTTCGGGACAGTTCCTATAATAAAACTATAATAATAGGAGAACGAAAAGTATCCTTACACGCACTGATAATTAGGATTAAGATCTACCTCCATAGAAAGATAAAGGTAAAATTCAGAATCAGGGAGAAAATCGAAGGCATATCTAGGATCCAATGGTAATGCGTAAAAGCAAGTACGACTGATGGACCAAAGGTAATTTAAGGCAATCCTGACACATATCGAGCTCCGAAAGTCTTGGATCTCGTAGTAGGGACCACAACGGACAGCTAGTCGTAGGCTGATGGTGATCTTAGCCGAAACTCACCCCAGAACACTCGAAATTTTCGTTTACTACTATACTAATCTTGACATTATTTGTAGTTATTATTCGCTATATCATATCAATCATACCCATTAGAATTAAAATTTCCTACTGATTCTATATGAACTCATTTGTCTCTGTCATCAGTACATGAGTGGTTGGTATAATCATGAACTAGAGTTTGCCGAATTCAGCGTTTAGTATCTGCCGATCTTATTACCCAAAATGAAATCTCTGTAGGTTATTAGGGCCCAGGTTCTTAAAAGATATGAGTATTATTGTAGTTACTTTTGAAACTGATTCTAAAAAGTATGTTGATAGTTTGTTGAAATATACGTGCCAGGCGAATAATTTTCCATTATCTGTACTAGGAATTGGTCAAAATTCGATTGGGGCTGAACAGAAGATATTTGCTTATTTGGATTTTGTGAAAGGGTTACCAGCTGACGAAATAGTAATTTGTTGTGATAATAGAAATGTCATTATTCCTTCTGAACCAGATGAAATTTTATCGTTATTTAATGATATGGAACAGAAGGTTTATTTTGGTGCTGGAATCGGTTGTTTCCCTATTTGGTCGTTGGAACATCATTTTAAAAGACCTACTCGAAGTGGTTATAGGCCCGAAGCTAAGGTTCTAAATTCTGGTGTATGTATAGGTAGAGCTGATGATTTAGTCGATGTTTTTACTTATGCGTTAAGGTTTTATGATAATTCTTTTGATATGGGAGCTCATTTAATTGGTAATTATTTAGTAAATGAAAAGGATATTGATCAAGCTAATCGTAAATATCCTAAAAGATTTGTTAATTCTGTACTAGAAAGCGACCAATTGGCATTGCAATTAACCTACTTGGAGACCGATTTAATTCAGTTAGATTATGGTTCTGAATTGATTTACGTCGGTTTTGTTTTACCCGATAGTTGGATTCCCAATAAAAAGTGGCGAGAACAGGTTTATCCTGATTATCCTTATGCAACTTTATTTGATGTTACTTTTAAATGGGGCAAATCTTATAGATCTGTATTCAATACTTATAATTGTTCTTACCCATTGATATACCATTCTCCTGGGCCTCCTTTTGTAATGAGTCAGTTAAATAAGGTAGTTAAAGGTTATTCTGTCAGATCGATTGAGCAAATGTATGCTGATAGAAGTAATGCTGATATGCTAGAAACCTTCTCCAAGCTAGACCAATTCATACAAAATAATCAACATGCAGAATCATTTGTTTGCTGGAAAAATGGAAATGTTCCACCACTATATGATCTAATGGATTTGTGCATTGAGTATGATAAAACACTGGTAGTTATTATTCCTAAATTGAAGAAATATTATCAGGATATAGAGTATATGATTTCTATTTCCCCCGAAAACTTACGTCTATTTGAAATTACTGCTTTTGGGTTTGATCAGACGTTACGGGCAAGGATGAGGAATTATAAGAAGCAGTTTGAAGATTGTATCGTTATTCCAGAAGATTTATATGTTGATGTTTCGGTTGAGTGACTTCGTTATAACAAAATCACTTGAAAGATATTGCCAAAACTATTTTTTGTTTTATATCTTCAACTAAGTCGTTTTATCCTGATTCGCTTCGTAAACCTTGGTAGATCCAGTCTTGATCCGTAACTAATCAGAAGTGAGGTTTTTCCATTAAGTCAACCAATATGGGGTTAAAAAATTTGCTTATTCACTAGAATATATATTAGAACAGCCACTGTACTTTGTCTCGCTTGCCGGCGATATTCATCCTTGACATGAACAGCTACCGCCGATAATACAGTGATTAAGACTCCTAAATCATCCGTGAAGCCCAAAACTGGTGTTAAATCTAGAATTGAATTAATTGGACTGACTAGGTAAGCCAGTTACGGTAGAGTAGATAATCAAAGGTGAGGTAGCCGCCTTTATAGAATTGTATTTTGTAAATTTTAAAATGAAAAGTAAGAGGGAATTATCAGTATGAGTAAAGAGAAAAATAATGTGCCTAAGAACAGTAATTTTATGTTGTGGTTTACTACTGTATTTATGACGTGTTTGTATTGGTGGTTCCTTAATCGATAAAAAATATTAAAGCTTTTTCATTTCAACTTGCGGATCAAAAATGATAGATGTATTACTGTTTTGATGAGTTTTCAATATCAATATAAAAGTAAGGAAGAGTTTCCACCGTTGAATATCCAATCCATCACTACCATTAGCTTAACCCATGCCGGTGTATCAGGGGTCAAAGCGTACTATCGCGTCAAGGCATTCTGAATAGTAATTTTTCCTGCTTGTTTGGATATTGAAAGTATCTTTTTTGTTGATCATAATACACTTGCTAAATTAGCGAATCGAAAATTCAAATTTAGATTATCCAGATTGTCATCGTAGGACTATCTGATATAAACTACTAATTTCTTAATGAGAATAAATGTGAGTGCTAGTTGATACTCCCTCTTATCTAACCAACTTCTAAACCTGCAGGTTAACTCTAATTAGTTCTAACTCTACTCTAATGCAGCATAAGCCATAATCTTGAAGTTTCCGCCCACCTGACTATTACTCGGATTAATTTGACTCATTAATACTCCAATCATTTGTTCTTTAGGATCTACCCAAAAGGAGGTATAAAAGTAACCTCCACCGACAAAAGTACCAACCGAGTCCGGTTGATAATGTCCTTTCTCATTCACCACTACACTTACGCTAAGGCCGATAGCAGTAGTTGATTCTGATCCTTGACTGTAAACTCCGCGGGATATTAATTCAACAGTCTTTCGTCCTAAAATTCTTTTTCCGTTCAGCTGCCCCTTATTAACCAACATTTGTAAAAAAAGAGCATAGTCATATGTAGTTGAAATAATACCGGCACCACCCAAGGCGATTTTGTCGGCGTCTAATTTCCACCATTCCTTAAAGTTGTTAGAGGCTTGTTCTGCCATCACTTGTTCGTCAAAGGGTTTCATTTTTCCATTTCGAGTTGTATAAACCGAAACGATCCGATCCTGCTTGTCTTCGGGAATAGAAAACCCAGTATCAATCATTCCTAGTGGCTGAAAGATTTCTTCTCGCATGTAACGAGCAAATGGGCGACCGTCAATCACCTCGACCACTCGGCCCAACACGTCCATATTCATACCGTAGGTATAGCCGTCTCCGGGCTGATGGGCCAGTGGAACACTAGCCAAACGACGGATATTCTCAGCTAAGTCAATACTACCGTCTGGAAATGCGTCCGTGATTTTAGCCTTCATATAACCGGATCTACCCTTATCGGTAAAAATCGGATAAATAATTCCAGAAGTATGAGTAAACAGGTGTTTCATACGAATTTTTTTTCTGGCTGGTTCTGTTTGAAAGGTTTGCTTATCTTCGTCCCAAGAAATAAAGACTTCTGGCTGGTCAAACTCAGGTAGGATAGATCCTAATGGCGTTTCCATGTGATAATGGCCCCGTTCATAGAGTTGAAGAGCCGCAACGGTTGTTATCAGTTTCGACATCGAGGCAATACGGAACATGGAAGTCTTACCCATTGGTTTTTGACTATCAATATCAGCAAATCCAAATGATTTAAAGTAACCAATTTGACCATTCTTGATCAAGATAGCCACTGCCCCAGGCACCTCGTTTTGGTTTATACATTCTTGAATCATGGAATCAATCCAGTCAAGCCGATTGGGGATAAACCCAGCTACCTCTGGTTCGACTAAATCTAGAGCGTTAGCTAAAAAAGGAATCGAGATCAGCAATAACAGAAATAGAATGAATTTAGGCATTTGTAAAACTCCTTCAGATCAGACCAATAAGGGTAACTCAATCTTATCAGCAACTGGAACTAAAACATACAAATTTGAAAATGGAATCCGGCCATATTTGTTTTTTAACCGAATCGAAATTATATTTACAAGCATAAAAAAAGCCGAGAAAACTCGGCAGGTCTGGTCCATTGTTCTTTATCTTTAACAGAAGAGACGAAGACTGTCTCACAGTTTGCTTTTTCTGTCAAGATGAGTGGCATTCTCAAATCTGATTGTTTGGTTATGTTGATCGATCGATTGAACAGCTATAATCTCTGGACTATGCCCTACAAGGTCAAGAAATAATAGTCTTGATACCCTCAACTTCATAATTATTACCTTCTTAGTTTCTATACATTAACCATCCTGTAATTGACTAAAGATCGATTGTTGATTACTCGATCAAAGATGATTAAATGGTCTGCCTACCATTAATTCATCTTTGATAATTTCAGAAAGGTTGATTTATACTTGCAACTCACGTACAATCGCCCCTAGTTCCGTAAAAACCTTTGCCAAACACGTGACGAAAATTACTGATTTTATTCTTGTATCGGAAATAGGAGATCTAAATGGGAGCTAACATTAATACCGGGTTATTAAAAGAAAATTTAAAAATCCTTCAAAATTCCCGCAGTTGGTCCGATGGACTAATCGACAAATTGGAAGAATTTATATCAAATTCCGATGACTACGACTTATTCCGAGTCAACCCTATTCGGTTTTCTATTGAAAACGATATATCAGAAAGTGATGGAATTGACTTATTCCTTTGGGCCAGCAAATTGAATCTATTTGAAATGAACTGGGAATTGCTCTGTCCAGCTTGTGGAGATCACATTCAAAGTTTTAGACATTTGAATACTATGCAAGACAAGATTTTCTGTTCTCTCTGTCAGTGTGAACGAATTGCTGCTCTTGATGACTGGATTCAAGTGACTTTCACCATCAATTCAAAAATCAGACATATAAGATTTCATCAACCGGAAAATCTGTCGATTAATGAATTTATTTTCCAGTATCATTTCACCAGAGATGCTAAAGCTTACGAAGGTGGACCAGAAAAGAGTAGACTCCTGGGGACTGTCACCAAAGACACTGCATTTATCGCTAGGTTAGAAAAAGAGACTTTTGAATTTGATTTACAAGATGGGCTACTAATTGTTTATGATTTCTTGAATAACCGTGGCCTAAATCTGATGATTTCACCAGAACTATCAATAGACGGGCAAGATGTCGATATAACCTACGTAAAAAATGATTTTGAAATAAATCGACCTCAGATAAACTCTGGTAGAGTAAAGTTTACTGTAGAAAATAAAAGTGATAGTAGGTTAGCCCTAGGGTTATTTTTGATTCCCTCTGAGATATTAGCAAATATGGATGAAGATGCTACTGTGATAATGGACCCATATTTAGATGGGAAAAAGCTTCTGACTTCCCAAACATTTCGTGATCTCTTTCGGAATGAACTTATTCAAGGAAATGAAGGGATTAACGTCAAAGATTTAACTGTTTTATTCACAGATCTTAAAGGTTCAACGGAACTGTACGACAGGGTTGGGGACCTAAAAGCATTTAATTTAGTCAATCAGCACTTTGAATCTCTTGCCAAAGTCATCGTTAGAAATCGCGGAGCAATTGTAAAAACGATTGGCGATGCTGTAATGGCAACCTTTGCTAACCCTTTGGATTCGGTGAAGGCCGCTACTGAAATAGTAGAAGACCTAAACCAGTTCAATCGGCAACATGGGGGCGAAAATATCATAATTAAAATAGGGGTACATAAGGGCTCATCAATCGCAGTTACACTTAACGATCGGTTAGACTATTTCGGTCAAACAGTCAATGTAGCAGCAAGGGTTCAAGGTCTAGCTGATGCAGAAGAGATCTATATTACAGATAGTGTTTATGAGATAGAGGAAATTCAAGATGAAATCAGTGATTATACTATAATTCCAGAAAGAGCTAAGCTAAAGGGAATACAAGAAGAGATGGATGTTTACAAAGTTTTGATTGGAAATAGTCAATCCACAATGTCAATTTAGTATTGGTCATTAATGCTTGATATTGTATTACTGAAGGTGAGACAGGAATACGGTTTTTGTGGACAATGCCCTTTTAGTAAACCGTTTGCAACTATAAAACATCTAGTATGATCGGATCAGTATTACTTCTATGAGTAAATATGACTACTTTAAACGAAGCAACTGTAATGACTTAACGAGACCAATTCATTGTAATCAGTTCTCTGGTTTTCTAAACCATCGAATAGAGAAATTCATTAAATGACAGATAGACAAAAACTCCAATTAGCCCGACAAGGTTTTGTCTTACTAGAATCCGTGATCTCTCGTCAAAAAGCTGAACAGATACGCCAAATTTCCATCCAATTAGCCAATTTGGAAATTACCAACGGTACAGCTCAATTTTATCTAGGCCAATCACAACGAGTTTGGAACCTTGTTAATAAACATCCAATTTTTGCTGAAATAATTCAACACCCACAGATTCTATCATCTATGGAATATTTGTTGGGTGATGACTGCATACTTAGTTCTTTTACTGTTAACAGGATCGCTCCTGGGTCAAAAGATGGGGGCTTGCACATCGATTTTCCACTGAGTACTCTGCCAACGCCTCGCCCAAGTTTTCCCTTAGTTGCTAATAGTATTTGGTTCTTAGATGATTTCACGATTACTAATGGAGCGACTCGCTGTATTCCGTCCAGTCACCATCGCCTAATTGAGAAGCCTTATCCTGATAGCGATTACCTTGATAGTGTCCAGATTTTAGGAAAAAAAGGATCAGTCTTAATTATAAATGGTGCGGTTTGGCATGGGTCGGCGGCAAACTATACGAATCAGGATAGAATTGGTTTACTTGGTTTTTTCTGTCGATCAATGATGAAGCCGCAACAAGATTTATTAAATCTAGCAACCGAGTCTACATTACGATCGGCCACCCCAACCCTTAAGCGTCTACTAGGTTTCGATTCTATTCCAAGCCGTTTTAATTAATAGATTGTTCTTTTATTAGTCGCTAACATAATTTCTTTACGATAAATCGACCTAGTTGAAAGCAAACGAAAACGAATCTTTTGCTAGTCTTTTTCACTACTCAATTAGATCAGGTTCGACCACCTCAATTTTCATATAAATACAGTTAACTAATGAGGAGAAATTGATTATGAAAACCCAAGAACTAATTTTCACTCAACCCTATAGAGTTGAATTGCAAGAACGAGAAATCAGCACACAACTATCTGATCATGAAGCTTTGATTCAGTCAGAATGCTCAATTGTTAGTGCTGGTACTGAGGGGTCAGGCTTCACTGGCCTGATTCAGGAAATGCCCTCCATGACAAAGCATGGAATGTATCCTATGAAGACTGGTTATGGGCATTTAGGTCGTGTGTTAGAGATTGGTAAAAATGTCAACATGTGTAAAGTTGGAGATCGGGTACTAAGTTTTTCTAATCATGCATCTTTAGTTAAGGCAGATGCCGTTCGATTTGCATTACCAGTTCCCGAAGATATTAGTGGCAAAAAGGTCGTGTTCTCCCGAATGGCTGGCGTTAGCATCAGCGCGCTTCGTTCTTCAACAGTTCAGCCTGGAGATACAGTCCTAGTTATTGGTCAAGGGCTGGTTGGTAACTTCGCCGCTCAACTGTTTCAGTTAGCAGGAGCCGAAGTTGTTGTATCTGAAATTAACCCACTCCGAATTGAAAAATCTCGGGCTTGTGGCATTGAAAGAGTTATCAACCCAAATGAAGTCGATTTAACAGACTATGTTATGGACTGGACCAAGGGCAGGGGCGTTCGGATTGCTATAGAAGCCATTGGTCTCAGTGAGTTAGCCGCCGAGGCTGTCATGCTTACACAGTCTTATGGAGAAACTATTTTGCTTGGCACGCCTCGTGCCCCATCCGTATTTGATGCTACTCCGATGTTATTTCGAATACATATGGAAGCAATTCGTTTAATCGGTTCTCTAGAATGGAGGTGGCCATCTCACCAAGTTACCCGACATCGTCACAATATCGTTGATAACTATCGCCAAATTGTTAATTGGATCATGGAAGACAAGATCACGGTTGAACCATTATTGACTCACGAAGCTTCACCGGAAGATTGCCAACAAATTTTTACTGGCCTGACACAAGATAAGGACAATTACCTTTCAGCCGTATTTGACTGGCAGAACCTCGCCGATTCGACCTCATAAACCTGTTCTAGGTCGCACAAATAATAATAGAAATTTCAATAAATGAATAAAATCAAATAATGTTCTCTGGAATAATTGGCAAAATTGGCATTAATTTTTGGGTAGGATGGGAAGCTTTATTAAGAAATAAGTTTCGGTCTCTACTAACTCTGCTTGGTATTATCTTGGGTATTTTTATCGTTGTGACCACCGTTTCAATTAGCGGAAGTATTAAGACGTTTTTGGTATCAGAAATGAATCGTTTAGGCGATACTAAAGGTCTGAGTATTGGGAAAAAAGAATGGTATGAAAAAAGCCCAGGAAAATATGAAAGAAGTCCAAAGACGGCCAATTTAAGCATGGAAACAGTGAGTGAAATACGCAAATATTGTCCCTCGATTTCAATGGTCGCCGCAGCTAACGTATTTGGTCGACTTGATACATCCCATCAGGGTAAATCCATGCCTTACGAATTACTAGGGGTAACAACGGATATCAAAGAGTTGTGGAATTTTGAATTGTCTAGTGGTCGATGGCTTCAGAAAAGTGATCTTGACACGAACGAAAAAGTGGTGGTGATTGGTTCAAAGATCAAAGATGAGCTTTTTGGCTCAATTAACCCCGTTGGTAAAGAAATAAGAGCCGGAACAAACCGTCTCACCGTAATTGGTTCTATTAAAAAAAGGCAATTAGGGATGGCTAAACTAATGCCATTTTCCATTGATAATGACATGTATGCTCCGATTACTACAGTTGATAAATATTACACAGGAAAATACATGAGGAACGCTTGGATCAATGCACGGGCAAAAGAACTATCTCTGGTTGAACAGGCCCAAAACGAGATTAAAATGCTATTTTTCCGAAAATTTGGTACCATCAAATTTCATGGTTTTGGTGCTAATAAAGACGCAATTAAAGAAATTGACAAAATGGTGCTTACAATTCAATTGGTGGCCGGTTGTGCTGCTGCGATTTCTCTAATAGTCGGTGGCATAGGAACAATGAATATTATGTTAGTTTCAGTAACGGAAAGAACCAAAGAAATTGGCTTACGGAAAGCTCTCGGTGCAACCAGCAATGATATTCGCTTCCAATTTTTGGTTGAAGCAATTGTAGTCTGCTTATTTGGTGGATTAGTTGGTACATTTTTGTCAATCTTTATTACTTCCGGAGCTGGTTGGGCAATTACTGTATTTTTTCTAGATAAACACGGTTCAGTTTGGGAATCTGAGGTCAAAGTATGGGCTGCTGTAGGTGCTTTTATTATTTCAACCTTGGTAGGGACCAGCGCAGGTCTTTATCCATCAAATAAAGCCGCAAAACTTACACCTGTTCAAGCTTTGAGATTTGACTAATTTGTCAAATCTCAACTTTGGTTACATGTCATGATCATTGATAGTATTTTGATGACCTTTCGCATTTTGTCAGCTAATAAATTAAGATCTCTCTTAACCGTTCTGGGAATAACTGTCGGTATTTCTGCTGTGATTGCTATTGGTTCGATTGGGTCTAGCGCCAAGGTAGTTCTAACTACATCATTGAATAAGCAGGCAGGCCGATTTAGTATCCGCCGAAACGATTATGTAAAGGTCAAGGGTACGGAAAAATATATTCGTAACCCATATCGGGAATTTATGACTATGGATGATGTTCAGGCCATCAAAGACAACTGTCCCTCTATAGCCAATGCTATACCAACCGACGAATTGGGCTGGAGAAATATGCAAGCTAAGGAGAGGTCTAAACCGAGTCCCGTTTCCTTGACCACTGAGGAATTTGCATCCTTTGAAAACTGGAAGACAATATTTGGTCGTCATTTTAATCGCTCTGACCTAGAGTTATTATCCAGAGTTGTGGTAATCGGGTTTGATGTTTGGCAAAGTCTATTTCGAGGCAAAGATGCTATTGGAAAAGAACTGAAATTTGGAGATCAGAGATATACCGTAATTGGAGTCATGGAGAAAACCGGACAAGGAGCAGGCTTTGACAGTAAAGACAATCAGGTCTTATTACCAATGTCCACCGGAAAAACTTATTTTAATAATGCGTCCGTTGGGCTTAAAAATCAGGTTCGCAGTATTAGCATCAGGCCCAAATCACCTGAACTACTACAACAAGCTCAAAGAGAAGTAGAGATAGTCATTAAGCGACGGCATAACGACAAGCCATTTTATGAAATCGATAGTGTGGAAGGTATACTTAAACTAGTCAATAATATCCTATTTGCAGTCCAAATGGTTAGTATGCTAATCGCTATTTTTCCTTTGGTAATTGGTGGAATCGGTATTCTAAACATTATGCTTGTTTCAGTTGCTGAACGTGTACCCGAGATAGGCTTGCGCAAGGCTGTGGGTGCTAAACCATACCAAATCCGAATCCAATTTTTGTTAGAAGCCGTAATCATTAGCTTAATTGGTAGTGTTTTTGGATTGTTATTAGGATTATCAGCTGCGACCTTTCTGGGTGATATCCTCAGCAAAATGATGGCTTCGCAGTTTGATACACCTTGGCCATCATCTTTCAACATACAAGCTATCCTTAGCGGTTTAACGATGGGTATGATGGTTGGAATTAGTTTCGGCTTTTTGCCGGCTAACCAGGCTGCACGAATGACACCAATCGATGCCATACGGAACAAGTAATGATTATTTTCACAACAATCTGCTGCTTAATACTACTTTTGATTGGCTGGGCTGGTGTTTCGATCTTTAATGCTGTAGCTCTTAAATCGGATGAAGTCAAAGGTTCTTGGAAGCGGGGAGTTTTTATACTAGTGGTACTAGCCGCTGTGCCTTGTATTATCCTAATAATTATTGGTTTTTTTGTGGCTACTGGAATATTGGACAGCCTTGAATTTGATTTCTTTGGTCTTAGCTCGGTGGAATGAATAGTTTAATAATCTGTAACTGTAAAAAAACACATACAATATCTATGAACATCCGATCTAAAACAGTCTTACATAGCAGCATTGACTTGTTAACTATTTCCCATCTCTGTACGAACTTTGAGTGCCCAACTCTCCCAGGTATTCAGGCCTCTATTCTTTTCAAAAAACTTGGTAAATAGCGTGAATGGTGGCGCCAAAATTTTGATCTTATCCATGGTCTAACCGCAAGAAAAATACCAATACGGTCTTCGTATTTTTCCTACCTTAGTCTTATTATATTCATCTATGTTATGAGATTAATTTAGCTTATGATTAACGATCACCGTAATTATATATTTTCAATTATCGGTAGATCTTCACCATCTGCGTTATCCTACCTGATTGAGTTATACCCTCTACGAAATTGCCACAGCCGCTTTAGAATATGTAGTATCGTGATAAAGTAAGTGGGAAAGACAATGGAGTCGGGAATCATGCTTTTTTGAAAAAAAATTTAATATTAGGTGCCAAATAACCAGATGCAGAATGCTAATGATCATCAATACTTTATGAAATTACTCGGAGCCAAAGGTCGCCATAGTGCTAATATTGACCAAATCGGCCGCTATAAACAAATCTTCAAAAGACTGGATGCGGACAGGGACGGTCAAGTTACACTTCAAGATTATTTGGAGCGGTCAATATTTAACGACCCTGACAAGATTCGAGGAATATTTAATGCAACTGATAGAAATAAGGACGGAGTAATTACAGAGGAAGAATACATAGAAAACAGGACTATCACAGATGAAGCCAAAGAAATATTCAACAAAATGGATGAAAATGGAGACGGCATTGTGACTGAAAAAGAATTCATCGATAACTCGGAGATCGTGAACCATGATTTGGCTCAGAAAATATTCAGGCAGCTCGATATCAATGGTGAAGGCCAATTATCTTTACCTGCTTATCTGAGAGTATGGGGAAATTGGGCTAGAGAAGATTAAATTTTTTATTCGAATTATAGCAAATAGAACATTCTTAACCGTTTATATAATTTCGGATGTTTCCAATAAATTACTAATGGTGAAATTATCCTTGAGTAAACCAAATCCATATCAAGTCAGACATAGAAAGAATTTTCAAAGGTTTTTAGGTAATGATAATAGTGTTAGCCGGATTTTTACTAACAAGTTTATTTGCAATAGTTTTAATCCATAAATTGACAGGTTTCTTTGGGGGAACAAAAGTATTTACTTTTGAGAAAATAAACATATAGTAGGGCAATGCTTCTATGTTAAATTTCAACTCGGCTAATTCTCTTGAGTTATATGAACCGAGATAAGGAGAGATTACAAAATATAATTGGAATTAGTGATATAGATAAACTCGTAGGCGTAATAGAAGTAACCTTTTTAAAATTAACAATAGTCATTGAAAATCATGCTAGAATACTCAGAAGATCATTATCCCATTTAGAGTTATCAAATAGTATTTGAAAACGTCTTCTATCAACAGTTTTAGTGCTCATCTCTTCACCTAATTTTTGTTATTTTGACTGACCCATAATCAAATTAGTACTCTAATAATCTAATCTTTGGATTGGTACAATGAATATTGGTTGAAATGAATTGAAAACCCAGTACTAGCTAAACCCTAATGAATTATCAGAAGTCTTTCGTGACCAATTCAGTAAAAGAGGGCAGAGAAATTGAAGATGAAAATTAGGCAAGATTTGAAAATTCAGCTTTAAACTGATACCACGTCAATGCAAGAGATATATTAGTAAAGTTACATGCCAGTTAATCAAAAAGACATGCTGGTAACGACCGTATTCCCAGTGATTGAATAGAAAAAATGACAAGTGATTTATTATTTGATTTACCTATACAACCTGTATCTGAATACAAGTACATTGATAAACCAACTGAGCTAGAAGATCAACTCATACCTATTCTGTCTGCAAAAGAAATAGGACTGGATATCGAGACTACAGGATTGGATCCTCACCGAGATAGAATTCGATTGATTCAAGTCTCATCTAGGGATTCAGTAAACCTAATAATCGATGCTTATACAGTTAGTAATTGGGTAAGGTTATTAGAACCAATTTTTAAATTAGACATTATCAAAATCATTCACAATGCAAAGTTTGAATTAAAATTCTTTAAGCAATTGAACATAGACGTAAATGGAGTGATTTTTGATACGATGCTAGCCAGCCAATTATTAGCTGCAGGACACCAACAAAAACATAAGCTATCAGACCTATTAAAAAGGTTCTTATCCGTTCAAATAGACAAGGGCGAGCAACAATCAAACTGGGATCAATCTGAATTGCGACCTAGCCAATTAGCTTATGCTAACAATGACGTTGAATACCTGATTCCATTGTTTGACAAACTAAGACTAGAATTGAAACGACATAAACTTAGGAAGGTAGCTAAATTAGAATTTGATACGGTCCATGCCGTTGCCCAAATGGAACTGGCTGGATTTGGATTAGACAAACAAAAATTAAATCAATATCTCAGTAGGTTAGAAATTCGGCACCAAAAGTTAGAAAATGAATTACTTAATCAGCTAGGACCTATAAATATTAATTCTCCGAGACAACTGAAGGAAGCTTTGTTCAATATCGGGGTAATTTTGGATGATACAACTAAGGAAACTTTGAATCATAATGCACAGCTATCAATTATTTCCGACATTATAGAGTATCGAAAAATTGATAAATTGAAATCTACCTATGGGACGAAACTGATCAAATCACTACACCCCACAACAGGTCGCCTACACTCTGACTATTTTCAGTTGGGAACTAACACCGGTAGGATGTCATGTCGTGAACCAAACATTCAAAGTATTGTCAATGGAGAACTTCGGAGTTGCTTTAGACCAAAAGCTGGCTACAAGCTGATTGTATTGGACTATGCACAAATCGAACTGAGAGTGTTAGCTGAAATATCAAGAGACTTTAAAATGATCGAAGCTCTCAATCAGGGAGTTGATTTACATAAATTAACAGCCTCAATTGTGACACAAAAAGAAATTGGTGAGATATCACCAAATGAGAGAGAGATAGCAAAAACACTCAATTTTGGTTTAGTCTATGGTGCGGGTATAGAAAATTTGACCAAGCACTTACGACAAAAAGGGTTAACAGTACAAACATCAGAAATGGAAAAATTTAAGAAAAGATTTTTAAAAAGATTTATTGGGGTTGATCTTTATATCAAGAAAGCTACGAAAGGACGGAAGTACGAGATACGAACATTATCGGGTAGAAAAAAAGAATTTCCAGTCGATAAATTTGGGAATAGGAAATCAGCTAGTTATACTGAAAAATTAAACACTCCGATACAAGGTACGGCAGCCGACATCGCGAAACTAGGATTATCTAAGGTTTATCAGGTACTAAACGGTACACGAGGAAAATTAGTAGCGTTCATTCATGATGAAGTGGTAATCGAGGTTCCAAGCGAACATGCTATTGATTTATTACCAAAAGTAGAACTGGCACTAAAAGAGGCTGGACAATATTACTTGCCGAATGTGGAAATTAGCTTGTCTGCCCATATATGCGATTCGTGGATGGAAAAATCAGCCTAAGAACGAACCAGTAAAAATTTCTTCGATAAACTTCCCGAGAACAATTTAAAAAATGTCAATGTACGATTAGGAAAAACAATTTTTTACAGTTTCTGAACGACAGTATTTATTGTGTTATTTACACCGAACTTTTTCTGTCAAGGAATGTGTCATTGAATTTTAAAAAATGGTGGCCAAATAAATAATGGTGAAACAAAAAGCCGCCACCTGAAATATATGAATAAAAAGAATCAATCCTCTTGCCAACCAAGTAAATATAAATTGCTGGGAGGGGTATCCCAAACAATAGTTACACCTGACTCAAGGGGGACTTTCCTAATTGGTCCTATGCAACCGAGTACTGGTATAAATGATGAATTATGGGCTCGTGTTCTGGTGTTATCTGACGGAAGAAATCAAATTGCAATCTTGACACTTGACTATTTAGGTTTCGATTTTGCATATAATGATGTTCTGATTGAAACCATTTCTCAATCTTCCGGTATTCCCGCCGCAAATATAATGATTAATTGTAGTCACACACACAGCGCACCTATTACTATCCCTTGGGGACCTTGGGAAAAGGGAAAAAACAAGTCATTTCACCATTTTTTACCCAAAAGATTAGCTGAGATTACTAAAAAAGCGATTTCTCATCTTGAACCAGTAAGATTAAGATACTGCCGCGAATCCACCCAAATTGGATTCAATCGACGATATTTTGACGGACACGATATAAGTATGGCTCCAAATCCAAGTGGTACAACATTGCCTTGGGTTGATGTTTTACTGATTGAAAAAAGCCAAGGAAAGCCTTTAGCAATTCTGTTTAGTCATGCTGCTCATCCTGTAATTGTACATGGAGCCAGCACTTTGATTACAGCTGATTACCCCGGATTCGCAGTCAAAACTTTAGAAAATGAAATTGGAACTGAAACTCTCTACATGTTTGCTCAAGGTTGTAGTGCTAATATTAATGGATTTCCGCTAAGAGGCGGGATAAATGCCGCGAAGGGAGCTGGTCGCGATCTTGGTATAGCGGTCTGCCGTGCATTCAAGTCAATGAGTGAAGAAGTTCAATGTAACAGTATTCAAACAAAATCTATAGAATTAGAACTGCCATTACACCCACCTCCTACAGAGAAAGATTGCCGGAAACTGATCGAAATAGAAACAGACTCAAGTAAGCGAAAATTACTCTTGGAATTACTCGCTTTTAGCCAATCCAATGAATCCCTGCGGGTCAAATTACCAATACGCGGATTTTGCCTTGGTGATTTGTGTATTCTAGGTTTAGCACATGAGATATTTGCCGAATATCATCACTTTATTAATCAAATATCTCCATTTTCTGATAATATGGTTTTCGCTTATACTAACGGGGTTGAATGCTATGTTGGCACCCAAGCAGATTATGACCTAGGCAATAATGGCGGTTATGAAACATCACCCATGGGAGCCTCTCTTCTTTACCAACCTAGGCTTCCACTATCTCGAGGTTCGGAGGCAAAAATCAAAGATGGTCTAAAGAATTTGTTAAATCTTTTGAAAAATAAAGAACAAAAAATTGATGGCTAATAACCAATAAAATTATATTCCTTTTCCAAACCAATCAGTAAAATATTCTCCTAGAATTCAAACCCACTATTATGGACATCACAATTCGTATATAAACAAGTAGAATCAGAATGAGAAACAACGGTAGTAAGCTCAGTTAGATCGTATTTTCTTTCAGATAAAAAATTCAAAAAATTAGCTGCAAAAAATTTTAGAGCAGGTGGAACAGGTAATATAGCTAACAACGAATTCATAACGGGGTCGCTTATGAGCCAATTCTGTCGTAGAAAGTTGGGAAATCAATATTTAAGCCATTTTTCTAGTTTACAAGTTGGCTTATGAGTACCACTTAAACTGGTTTTGTGGCTCATCTCATTTGTTATATTGACTAGTACAACAGAATTGTTCAGAAAATAGCATGATACACAGACCTCAAGCGATTGTTAGGTCATAATCAATTCCAGTACGTACCAGATGAGTGCTGTAAGAGAAGCAACAGTTTCTCTTTGTCTGGATCAATCCTTTTGCACAAGACATTCTTCTGGATAAACTGATTCTTAAATAAATCTTTCAAAACTGGTGTATTAATATGCAAAATTATAATGTCACTATGATCCGGACACATATGGATGACATCCCAGAATTTACTCTGAAAGCTGGGTTTGATATTCGAAAATATCATTCGAATGAATATCATGTTTGGACACGTATTCAGCAGAAGAGTGAAACATTTTTTGAGGTAGATGATCAATTATTCCACAGAGAATTTGGTAATGATTATGATGCTATGGAAGATCGATGTTTTTTCTTAACTACGGCTGAGGGACACGAAATTGGAACAACAACAGCTTGGTGGGATGAAAGTTGGCGCGATCAAAACTGGGGCCGAATTCATTGGGTAGCAATAGTGCCTGATTATCAAGGAAAAGGGTTATCTAAACCTATGATGAGTGTCGCGATGAAGCGGCTAAAAAAATCACATGACCGTTGTTTCTTAACAACATCATCTCGCAGGTTGATCGCAATCAAAATCTACTTAGAATTTGGATTTTGTCCTGACCTAGAGTCGAAAAATAGTGTTCAAGCATGGTCTCAACTCGCCATGTTCTTAGATCACCCAACTCTTCAAGAATATGGATTTTGATCTCATGCCTTGGGTGAGAAAGAAAGTTCTCAGATAGGAATTCATGTACGAGTTGTGCTATTTTATAAACTGATAGTTCAATCTTGTCTTTCATAATCAGCAAACAATATGTTTGTATTAACCTATTTTTAATTTTACTTACAGAAGGATTTTCTATATGGTATATCATCATGTTTGTTTTGGTTCTTTTCCAATTTTATGTCTTTTGTTAAGCTTAATAATTCCTATAGTAGTTTTCGGCGCAGAAGAACCGCCACGGGGGCAAATCTTACTAGAAATTGAGTTCGAGAAAATAAAAGATAATCAATGGTGCGATTTAGAATTAAAGAAGAGTCAACCAATCGGAATTTATTATGTTGAGATGACATCTGAAAACAAACTGCCTTGGGGAGCATGGGGGTCAAAGCAAGATGTGTATGCAGACGGAGTAGCATGGAAAGATGACCAACCGATAAAAAAAGCAGACCTCCGGCTGAGATATCGAATCAAAAATTCATGGGTGGACTTAATAAAAGTCAAACCACTGGGTGTGATTAATGACGCATGGTTTCCATTTCAGCTGACTAAATCATTAGGCCAATCTTTTTTGGCTAAGGAATCGTTTGACGGAGTTGGGTTGCATACTCCGACTTGGAACCAGAATAATAGTACTGGGAAACTAACTCTTTACGCTGAAAAAATAGCTAAGTCGGTCGATGGGAAAAGACAACTAGCGACGACTTGGTCAGCTTTGAAAGCATTACAGTGAGTTAATAAAGAAAATTATTGAAATAATTTTCTTTTCTCTTTTTTATTTGGGTCTTTTTGCCTAAAGATCAAGATAACCAAGAAGTCCTTTTCTTGTTGACATGAATTCTCCCAAACAAGGATTGTAAAAGCCTCACAATTTTTGTTTGGTGATATGCTGAATATCCTTTTCTGCATATCAATGAAGTATAGCTATATATGTTATTAAGGTAACAACAGTCTAAACCGTCACTCGAAGGTTAAGTAAGAGGGATAGAAGATACAACATCTTCTATTCCATCTATTTCAGGTTGCCTATACCCATCTCACTTATGTTGTACCAATAACTAGTTACTATCCTCCTATTTTTCGAGTTCAAAAAAAGACCATAAAGAATATGATTTTTGGTCAAGCAGTTCTAGTTGACAATTTTAAATCCTTTAATGAAGCCATTATCACCATAGTCCATGGCTTTGATTTTCCATTTTCCCTCTTTATTTTTTTGGTATAGAGCTTTAAATGGTCTTCTTGTTCGGGATTGGTACTCAAACAAACCTTCTACCCGTGCAGTCTGCCCTCTTTTTTCGTCTATGGAAAGAGTTTCAATTTCACTTTTCATGGGCCAGGGAGCACGTCGCTTAAAAACAACCTTCCACGATCCTCTGATTTTTTGAAGGCTTTTACTAGCCACTAATTCGCCAAAGAAATTGTGGGACATTAAAACTGATCCTCTTTCTAGCCAGTGGGCCGTGACTACATTCGGATCTCGGTCCCGAGAATTAATATCCTCAACTAACGCTTGGTGTTCTGTCCTAATTGCAGCTTCTTCAGCAACCAAATCGATTTCTACGACCTGCTCATCTAAACTGAGTTCGTCTTCTTTTGTCGTAGATGAAGAGGAACTCACAGTTTGTGTAGGGCTATCTGATTCACCACACGAAAAGACAAGCACAAACGTCGCTAAAAGTGGAATTAATAGTTGATTAATTGGCTTTTTCATTCTAAACTCCGTCATATTCAAGATGAACTGAACCATATCAAAAAAAAGTAATTCATGCAAAGATCTTAGGAAAATAATTGTAATAGAACAAAAAAGTATGTGTGAATAACTAAATAAAGAGATAATGGATCATTCCCATCGTATAAGTGATTGAGAATAAAAATAGCAGCAAGCGGGAAGGTTCAGTCTTAATTATTTAACGAGGCATAGTTATAAGGCTATATCTTGTTAAGCTCCACTTTTTTATAAAAGAAATGGAACACAAAAAAGTGTTTTCAGGCTCACCAGCATGAAAACGTTAGGATTGAAGGATATCTTTTGATTCCTGGTCTTGTACATCTACGACTTATGTCTATAGAATTAAAAAAGTAATTTAATCTCAAAGATGAGATTGACATAAAAAAGCTAATACCGTACCAACTCAATCATATACTGTTTCTAGATTAAGTAGATAGGAGGAGTTTTACATGTCAGTGATCGAACTACAGGTACGATATTTTCAAGACAGTACACCAAAGAATGTACCTTGCCGTGAAGAAAATTTTGTTCGACGTCAAATCAAAATGCCGCTACCTTTAGCTCAAACAGCATTGATTCTGGTCGATGTCTGGAATGTACATTTCATCGAGAGTTGGATTGAAAGAGCACAAAAAATCACCAAAGAATCGATTGTACCAATTTTGGAAACAGTTCGGAAATGTGAGTATAATGGTGAGCGTA
Source organism: Candidatus Poribacteria bacterium (assembly GCA_036339735.1). Classification (GTDB taxonomy): domain Bacteria; phylum Poribacteria; class WGA-4E; order WGA-4E; family UBA9662; genus TMED15. The sequence continues at coordinate 18,114 of JAYZAL010000052.1, read as the reverse complement.
TAACCATTGTACATGCGCCATCTCCACCAGTAGCAGCTCATTTTGATCAGTCAATTATTTTGGATCAGATGTCAAATTGGCCCAAGAGTGAATCAGATAGCTGGCCACCAACCAAATTTCGGAACCGATCAGGCGAATATCAAATTTACCGTGGCCCGCGAAGCCAACCACCTGGTATTAGTGTCCATTGGGAAAAATTGGCAGACCAGTTGTCAATTTCAGAAGAGATTATTGTAAAACCGGAAGATGAAGTAATTGCTACAGGTCAACAACTGCATCACCTACTAACTGACAAAGGAATTTTTCATTTAATCTATGTTGGATTTGCCACTAACTGGTGTGTTCTGGGACGAGATTATGGGATCCGTTCCATGGCAAGTAGAGGGTACAACACCATCCTGCTTCGAGAAGCCACAACTGGTGTTGAGTTTCCCGATACGTTAGATGATAGTTTGACTACGGAAATTGCTATTCGTGAAGTAGAACAACAGTATGGGTTTAGTGCTTCCAATTATGATTTTCTTCAAGCCTGCCAACCCATAATCAAAGGATAATTTAAAATAGGCTTTTAATTCTCCAGCCATATTTTATACACGATGTAACCCATAACGAAACAAATAGATAGATGCCAAAAGATTCAATCATCTGAAAGAAAATACGACAACTCCTTACCCTATTACATTCATTTGTGGCTAACCGTTCAGTATAACTTAGCCATCTTTTCGTGGTTTCACTTTTTTGGAGAGAAATATTATGGAATACGAAGTGACTGAACCCGTTCTTTTTAGTAAAGACCTTGGACAACCGTTGACGATAAAGCCACATACTTTTCCTGAAACCAATTCCGATGATCAACCAATAATACCTCTGACAACAGAACAGAAGTATATTTTTGATGCGAGAGGCTGGTTGGTAATTCCTAGTGTACTCAATTCAAGCGATTTAGAGGAAATGCGTCTTTTTTGTCAACGCCTACAGCAAGACCCCGAATCAATCCCTGCGGAACAACGATCGACCTATGGTGGGCCTTTACAAAGGTTAATGGACCATCCGGTGGTTGTCGGTTTTGCAAATGAGTTTCTGGCTTCTCCATATCTGTCGAGCCAAGATTGCTACGGTTTCCGAATGGAAATGAGCTTTGCAGCCTTTCGGTCTGCAAACGGTCAAACAAAAACCCCATTTTCACCCCATAATGGTAATGGAATGTGGCGAATGCCAGGTGATTGTCACGAGTACCATTGCATTCCAGGGAAAGCCTTTGCTGGATTGACAAGAGTGGTATGGGAATTAAACGTTGTAGAGGAGGGAGATGGGGGAACTTTATTTATAACCGGTAGCCACAAATCAGCTTTTACAGCTCCGAAATCAGCTTATCAGAACAAATCCTCATTGTGGGATACTTACTCGTGCCCAGCGGGATCAGCGATCATTTTCACCGAGGCTATAACACACAGCGGCCAGCCCTGGACCAACCCAAATCGAGACCGAATCGCCATCTTTAACGCTTATAATTCCATTGATCGGCGTTGGACAAAATCTCAGCCAAATCCCGATTATTTGGCCACGATGCCACCAAAGCGGCAGAGCCTATTCAGAGATGCCTATGTCAAAGGTAATTTAACAGGTCGATCATTCGAAATGTAGGTTAGGTTAAATTTGTACGTCAACTAGCATGTAAAACATCCATCGAGCTACTGGATTATTAGATAATTTTGTTCATAATCTACCAGTTTTACGAATCATAGAATTTTTTACATTTCTACTAAGATTTTTGCGGATTAGTCGATTTGTATAGCAAGACAAAACACCGTAAAAATGGCCCCTCATTTCATATTCTTTGTTTTTTATTCTTGGAATACAATGTATTAAAGAATTTACACCCAGATGTTATAACCAGGAACCTTTTTCGGTTTAGAAAAGTCGAGGGGGGCGGTCTGGCAATTGTTAATAAACACTGTCAGTGGTTTTAGCCTTCTTTGATAGTCAACACGGTAAAACATGTACTAATTTGTTTCTTGGGTTGGGAATCATATCAGCTTTTCTGTTTTTAATCGATGCTCGTTTCTCTGAAATAAAATATAATTTTCTTTAAAGAATAGAGTGATGTTTTTTGCCAGCCATCATTTATAAAAACCCGAACATTAACCGATCTAATCAGTCCTATAGAACGGACGTTAATAACCGATTGGAAGAAACCAATCCACCTACTGAAAACCTAACTGTCAACGAAAATAGCGAGTATCAACTTAGAATTTAGTAGCAACAACTATCCCCAAAGATTCAGTTAAAACTGATTCACTCAGATCAGAAAGTAAACTGAAAAGATGATAATACAGTTATAATGTTTGTTATTCTCTTAAATTTTAACCTTGACCTATTTTTCCACTTAGTATCCGTTAATTAAATTAAACTGGTATATACGAATTTATAAGCAATAAATCTTATGGAACTAGAACAAGAAACAAATCAACCCAAAAATAATTGTTTGACCCAAAATCAACGGTATTCAAAAACCAATTTGTATGAATTATCCTTGGTCTTGTCTGAAGGGCAGTCGCGGCACAAAAAAGATCGGTGGAACTGTTTTATTAATAATTTGTCTCGTATTTGTGATGAGTTTGCTACTAGTCGAACAAGACAGGATGATCAATCGCCCACGAATTATTTAAGTGATGAAAATATAGATCATATATCATTAGATTCTCTAGTAATTCGAAAATTATGGAAACTTGATAACCCAAATTTCTCCAACAATTAATCTTTTGTTAGTCCATATTGACCAGATGTTCTATTTATGGAAAAAATGAACTTCTGATTTTTCGAAAAACTAAAAATCAAGAAGATAAAAAACTGCATCTTGATGTAAATATATTTAGATGGTACAATCGCAGCGTGCCTACCTCGATATTATATTATGGGGTTGAGCATGCGTCGTACTAACCTCCTATTAGGTTGTACGCAACATAAAGCCCCAGGCTCCAACTGGGCGCTCCGTATGAATTTCAGCTGGCTGGCTTCTCGATCGTAACGTAAGATCTTGAAACTGGCCAGTGTTTCTGATTTGTGTATCCTAGTAGACTCGTTCCCTATTCGGATTCGAATTTTGTTTGTTTGGGGATGGTGACGACTAGTGTTGATGAGCAATAATAAAGAGTGAAAGTTGCTTTCTATGTCGTGGTCAATCGGCAGGACTCGGTTTATGTTTAACCACCTTTTATTAGAATTAGCTACTCCGTGGTTTGATTTTTTGGGGATTCATCTGTTTTAAAACCCCGTGTTTTATACAGCTATTTCACCAGTTTCAATCATTGACAGAAGAGGGGAATCATCGATGTTGAGTGGTAGTATAACTTTACGGCGAATACGACTAGATTGGTAAGTTGCAAAGATCAATTCTGTTGCTTGCATAGCCTTACGCCCGCTGAGCTCGGGTTCTTGACCGGTTTTGACAGCCTCTATGAGGTTTAATACTGACAAAGACGTGTCATTTCCTGTGGTAGGAACAACCCCACTCAAATTCGGAAACTGCCAATCATTTGACTCACTAGACATAACTCGAATTGGGACTCCATCAGCATGGACCTCAATTTTTCCGTGTGTACCAACTAATCGGTTGGCGGCCCCTTGTAGACCAGTACTTCCAGTAGCCAAAAGTCCTTCTAACCCATTCTTCCATCGAATCCAGGAAACTCCGCCGGCCGCAACTGATACGCCAAATACTTCTTTGGTACTACTACCATCAACCTGACCGATAACCCACTCCGCAGGTTGGTCATTATTATAGAAAAAGAACATATCAAACCAATGTGTTCCCCAATCCAGCATGTTGGGACAATTGCCCTCTACTCGAACTAGTTCACCAATAGTTCCATCATGAGCTAATTGCTTTGCCTTAACAAAAGGTGCACCAAAACGACGCTGATGACAGAAAGTAATTAAAACATCATTGTCTAGGCAAGCTTGATATAATTTTCTGGCTTCTCCCCAAGTAGGCGCAATAGGTTTTTCGGCGTGAATCGCTTTGATTCCACTATTGGCCGCATTTACAATCATATCCGTATGTAGACGAATCCAAGTACACACACTAACAAAATCAAGATCTTCTTCGTCCAACATTTGTTGGTAATCATCATAGGATCGCTCTATTCCAAATTGTTTCACAAAACCACTACGACTATCTTCAACTGGATCAGAGCAAGCCACAATTTCTACATCCGGTGATAATTGATAGCCCTGAGCATGTGCTCTCCCTCGACCTCCACACCCAATAATACCTGCTTTATACATTGTGCAAACATCCTTTATGATCGTCTGTTGGACAGAAGATCATAGATAGCTTTTCAATAGTTAACCAAATTGGATTATAGGTGGCTAACAAACATAAGTAAATATCTAGTCCCTTGTCAGTCAGAACTGTTGGACGAATGTAAATGGACAATGGTTGCTCCCCAACCACCCTCTGATTGATCGGCTAAGCCAAATGTCAAAACCTGAGGCTGCTTATCCAAAATTGCGTGTACAGTTTGTCGTAGTACTCCGGTTCCTTTCCCGTGGACGATTCGTATCCGTCGAATGTCACGCTCTAGACAAGCATTCATGTATTCAGGAATCAATGACTTAATCTCACTTGGATGAAAAGTATGTAAATCCAGTTCTCCATTGATCCATAACGTCTGAACTTCAGGATCTTTATCCTGAGGGTAATTATCATCAATCATAGCCGAAAATAGTGATTTGATTCCTACCAAGGACAACCAACTTCTCCTGATTTGAATTGTACTTCATATCCTGCATCCGAAGTTTTGTATTTAAACGTAGGCGTGGAATGAGTTCCAATTTGTCGTGTTGGACAAAAATCTCGTAAATCTGTAAGCTACCGTCCTGGTTTCCAACGTAGACAAGTTCTCTACCGTTCGGTTCGCGGATCGATGAAACAGCGACTGGTGAAACTGAAACTTGTGGTCGTGCAACCTCCCGGTGAGTATTGAGATCAATGATTGACAGATCATCAGACAAAGAATTGACTACATAAAGGTAATGACTATTTTGAGCTATACTCAAGTTGGTTGGTAGTTGCCCAACTCGAATTCGCAAAACTTCTAGACGTCTACCGAGGTCAATCACTGAAACCGTCGCATCCCCATAATTACACACATAAAGCAGACCGTCTCTAATCAGTAAACGGTTTGGTTGAGCACCAACTACGATACGGTGAATTCGGGCCGGTATTTCTAAATCAACTACTGCTATCCGGTTTTCCCTCTGCAGACTCACATATAACCAACGCCCATCATCTGAAACTACGCAATCGACTGGATAATCCCCCACTTTGAAACGGTGAATTTCTCTACCATCATCAGCTGAAACGATTGAAATCTTATCGATATCCGACAATGCTAAGCAGATTTTATCTTTAGTGATGGCAATACCAACAGGATTCTCATCCCTCTGTAAGACTTCTGGTTCGTTCAGATGAAGGCTACTCGCGACTCCATTCGACTCAACTACTGTTAATTGTGAATGATGCCGTTGATTGGTAACGTAAATCGAATTAGCACTGAAAGCAACACGAACCGGATGAGATATATGTTTGCCAGCCATGATTTGCTGATCGATCTTGGGAACTGGACTCAGATCGATAACCACTTTAGCTTCGCCAAATATGGTCTTAATAGTTTCTATGCGACCTATATACCGATCGGCTGTAATATTAATTTGATGTTGTCCTTCATTGTCAAAAGGCAACACAAATTTACCGTCAGACTTGCTCTTTTCTCGGTAGGGAGGTAAATATATTTCAGCATTAGCCAACGATCTACCAGTTCTACTATCCTTAACTAAGCCAAAAATCTGCCCCTTTTTCTGAGCAAAAATCAGTAAGGACTGACTGGGAAAATTATCCGTCGATGGTGAGGAGGAAAATTCAACTTCGAAATTGTGTTGACCCGCGGGCACCCAACTTCGATCGAAAATCAATCCAACCTCAGTAGATGATTTCGGCGGTAACACTCCTCTAGAAGGAATAGTTTGAAGCCAACGTGGTCTGGGTGGGGTTAATCTCCAGGATAAATCCACTAGTCCCTCATTACGGAGAATGATCGTTTTTCTTTGGCTATCAGATTCGAAGTCTACTTTATTATCGGAAAGAGCTAGAATGGGTCGAGATGTGCCAATATTGACCGAAATAGGCAACACCTGGCCATTACCAGTTGAAAGTGTTAGTTGAGTGCTTGTCATTCCGGTTGGTAGGGCCGATCGATCAACGCTTAACTTTACTATCTTGGTTTCGGCCTTGATCTGTCCTCTGCTGGGCTCAACAAGCAGCCAATTTTCAGGGCTAACGATTGTCCAATCTAAGATGCCCGTTCCGCTGTTTTTTAGGACTAAATTCTTGCTATCGTCATTGTATCCGAATTGGATTTCTTCGCTACTAAGCCAAATTTTTGGTTTAGCAGAAACTTCGAGAAATACTGGTAGAATCACTGGACCCGATCCGGTAACATCTATCTGGAGATTAGACTGATAAAGGTCTGGTTTTAGATCGGAAACAATAGTTGCTATAACAGTTTCGGATTGACTCGGATTAATGAAACCTCCACTGATATCAATCGATAGCCAATCAGGAGTTTTTTCAATAGACCAATTCAGAATTGCTAATCCTTGGTTCTGTAACCGAAATTTAGCAGTAGTTTCTGAAGAAACAAGATCGATCTGAGCAGGTTCGATTATCAATTTAGGCTGAAAAAAATCTATGCGAATTGGTTCAGATAGTCGGCTTTCAAACTTTTGGTCTTTTCTACTTCTAGTAGTCGATATGTAATAAAAATAGCTCGTATCAGCAATAACTGAAAAATCTTGGTAGGAAGGTTGCTCAGTCTTGGCAATTTGTCTGGATTCGTTTTCAGATGCTATCCGTCGATAAACGTAGAATCTCAGTCGGTTATTGTTAGATTCCGAGAGTTCCCATTCTAGAGAAACATGATTAGGCTCGACAGTGGCTTGGACATTGATGGGTTGAGGTGGTAGGTCGATTGAATCGTCTTCTTCACCGCAACCCATCCAAGTTAACCCAATAGCAAACACAAACAGAATAATCAAGGGACATAAAAGCCGGACGGACTGAGACAAATCTAGTACCTCTTGTTAAAAACGTCTGAGATGTTCCCAATCCGATTTAGGTCCACCGCTAGCTCGGTCCCATTGCCACCCTTCGAGATAAGGTGGCAGCGCACTGATGCCAAAAACCTTTTTACCATTCTCACCAGCTCGCTCTAGCACTTCTGGAGCAACCAACCGAGATAATTCATTTTCTGGTCTTATCCACTGCCTTCGCCAAGGGCTGAGAATAGCATAACGTGTATCCTGACTTTGATTTTCGGAAGGGCCATGCCAAGTATTAAAATTAAAGACCAGAACTGATCCACTGTCAGCTTCAACAATTCTTTGCCCTGGAACTGGTGCAGCTGGTGGCCTAAAACTATCGTACTGAAAGCTGCCAGGAACAAGGTGAGTAGCACCATTAGTATTAGTGAAGGAACTAATACAAAAAATCACGTTCAAACCCAGGACATGACTAGTTATACGCTGGTCATTGTCAGCTTCCGCCAGCGCTCGATTATGGCCAGTTTGAGAACCATCGGAGTGAAGTCCTCCACCACTAGATCCAGGCCGACGAATACTGCCGTAGGCACCACTCAGAACTGCATCTTCACCTAAAAAATAACGTATTACTCGTAGGAGGTCGGGTAGTTGGTAAATGCGTTCAAAGACTCGAGCTTTATTGAATAGGTTGTTAATACCACCGATTGAATAATCGTTAGCTTCATCAGCTAGTCGCTCTAGTTGCCACTTAGCCTCTTGGCACTCCTGATCGGTCAACTGGCCGGATAAAACCGTATAGCCCTCCAGCTTGATACGCAAGACGTGTGCGTCAAAATCTTGCTGATTCATAAGAACTTTAGTCCATCGATTGTGATGGTCTCATTTTGCCTTAATCAGCCTACTAGGTCAAGGTTTTTCGACAATCGATTATTCAACTTGACAGTAAGAGATTCACACTCTATGCTAAGCGAAACTTAGGATAGCCTGAATAGGAAATGATTATGACCGATAAAGAACGGCTTTTACTACTAGCTCAAGGGGTTCATGATGGCATATTTCCGGGGGCTGTAGCTCTGACGGGTAGTATCAATCAGACACATTTTCACCAAGCTATTGGTTGGCGAATGGTCATTCCAGAAAAAAGAACCATGTTGCTGGATACAATATTCGATTTGGCTTCCTTAACTAAACCAATTGTGGTTGGAACACTAAGCTTACAACTAGTTGCAGAAGGTGAATTAGAGTTATTTTCGCCCATCCATCAGTACATGCCTGAAGTCATACATCAAGAAATTCGGATTGTCGATCTACTAACACACACCTCAGGTTATCCGGCTTGGCAAGCTATATACCCACTCACTAATCAACTCAGTAATTCTAAGCAAAACTTACTAACCGATTTAGGGGCACTACCACTAGTTTATGAAACGGGGAAACAAGTAGTTTATAGTTGTATAGGCTATATATTGATGGGGAAATTGATTGAGAGGATAACTCGGAAAAAATTAGATGAATTGGCGATGGATCGGATATTTCAGCCATTAGATATGGTTGATACAGCTTATAAACCACCACTTACTTGGCAACTTCGTTGTGCGGCCACCGAGTCCAGAGCTAGTGCTGAACGTCGTCGGAGCAACAGTAATTATCTTCGAAACGACTGGTGGAAAGAAACGCTGGTTGGTTCAGTACACGACGAAAATGCCCACTACTTGGGTGGAATATCCGGTAACGCAGGGGTTTTCTCAACAGCTACCGATTTATCCCTATATTGTCAGGCTATTTTAGGCCGAGATGAAAGAATCTTTCCTGATGATTTAATCAATGAAATAGCTCGCTCACGAACCGAAGATCTGAACGTTAATCGAAGCATCGGCTGGATTGTATTAAAAGATGGTTCTCTTTACCATAATGGTTTTACAGGTACAGCTCTTCGTGTAAATTTGGATCAGGGTACCTACCAAATTCTACTCACCAACCGCATACACCCAAACGCAGACGACAATAGGATACTCTCTTTCAGAGACGATTTTTTCGGATTTTAATGTGAAAGGTCAAATGCAACCGTTGTCAGTATCAACTTGGTTTCTGTTTGCTGGATTGATTCATCGTTTCTTTTTCGCCTCTTAAACCCTTTTGTTCCTCGTGTGATACTAGCCAAATGTTTGGGGTTATCTGTGTCAATAAATATATAACCATCTCGCTCGGTGGTTTCTATTGTATCAAATGGATAGTTCCGAGCCACCCCAATTATAATTTCTGCTCCAAAAGGGTTAGTACATTCAAAATCAATTTCTAACAAATCATTAACGAGTAATGGTCGATTGATACTTTCCAAATTGATTTGTAGATTATCGACCAATAAGGTCTTTTGACCATTGGCTAAAATATACAGCAGCCGCACATAACAAGGTCGGTTGGTACGCAGATAAACTTTCATTAACTCACCTTGACTATATAGCAAAGCATTATGCCCTCGGTCAGTCCAAACTTCTAATTTCAATTGACCGCTATCGATTACTTCCTGTTCAAAGGCTAGCTGCTGACTCATTATTTTTTCAAAATTATCTGGTTTCAGATTTAGACTAGACTTGAGCATTCCTCTTTTGAAGTCAATATTTGCACTGGCTCTTATTTCACCTGTTTGCACCGATCGACAGAAAGCTAGTATTTGGACATTGTCTTCTTTCTCCCAATAAGAACCGGTGATGATATAATCCGCACCCGCAGAAACAGCCATATCTTTTTCATAATTCACCGATTTAGCTTGGAATTCCCTCTGAGGCTGAATACTATTTTTCAATTTACCCTCTAATAGTCGCTTAAAATAACGAGCAAATCCACTACTTAATCTAGTGTCCTGATAAAAAAAAGGTTGTACCAATAGCTGTTGATGTTGAAGATCAAACTGCTGGTACAACTGAAACTGGATAGCCCCAGCAACATCATCCAAATTATCGATTGAGTATAACGATAATTTTTGAATTCTTCTATTAATTTGACTTTTATTAAGTATTAGAGGCCGATCTTCTAAATCTTGATACGCTAAGTCAGAAAGGGTTAGTGTGTCTGAAACAGACAATAGAATTGTTTGGACCTCAGCTAGTTTATCCAGTAGAGGCCAAGTTTGGTAATAATATTGGACTGATGTAGCTTTTGGGTTATCCGGCTTTTCTGCTAATGTTATCAATTGTAGGATTTGGGAAGTTAGGCGATTTTTTTCAGCTTGGTATAGTTTTTCCAATTTCTTCCGTTCAATATATACCAGCGCGAAGCTCATTGAATTTTTTCGGCTATCTCTTACGTAAGTTAGAGTTTCTAGTCCCATTACTTGTAATTCTGATGAACTTTGAGTAACAGTGGAGAATTGTTGTAATGTTTCTTCTCCATCTTCTAACTGATAATTTGAGACTGTACTGTCGATTTTGACTAATACCTTCTGCGAGAGGTCAGCACGAGCATTTTCTTGAGCAATTTCTTTACTCTCTCGACTAATGCCTAACGCTTCACCAAAACCAGTTAGATAAACTTGTTCATGATATTTGTCAGATTGACCGTAATTGACTACCCAATCAGGTTGTTTCCCCGCTTGTATAGTTATTAAAAATGGGGATACTAGAAAAAAGAGTAAACAGCACAAAGCTTGTATAGACACGTCAGGCATTCAGGCTAATTAATTTGGTATTTTCTAAATCCAATCGAACTATAAAATTTGATTTTCGTTTTTTATAACGCAGGAACTTAGCAAAGAGACTACTTACCAATATAACTTCCTATTATAACCATGGTCTGAGGATGCTTATTGGTCAATAGTTGAGACCACACAACGAAACCCAATATAGTTTTGTCTTAAATATGGTGCTGGGCTACAACGATTCTCGACTTCGAGAGACTTAACATCATTAACCCAACTACCACCACGCAACAATCGGTAACGGGTACGATTATCATCGTACCAATCCTGGCACCATTCCCATACATTACCACTCATATCATATAACCCATAACCATTTGGCTTAAAACTACCCACAGGTGAGAGATACTCCCATTTATCTTTACCAACTTTGCCATTCAAGTTAGCATAATCTCTGGCTTTTCTGTGATCATTACCCCAAGGATACATCTTTCCCTTTAATTTACCCCTCGCAGCCCATTCCCATTCCTCTTCACGTGGCAAGCGCTTACCCGACCACTTGCAATAGGCAACCGCATCAGCCCAGCTGACGTAAATAATCGGGTGTTGACCCCCGAAAGAAAAATTCTGGATTTTTTCCCATAATGTAGGATCTAGTTGGTAATTCGATTCCAGTAAGAATTTTTTGAATTGACCAACTGTAACCTCGGTGGTATCTATCCAAAAGGGTTTGGTTTTCTCTCCTTTGGGAACTAATTTCATCAGTGATCCATCTTTCTTCCACCTGATTTCGGTAGAGGTGACTGACTTTAACTCCTTAATATCGTCTACTATTAACTCGTTTGCATCTACGGAAAAGATATAAAGAAACAACGAGGATAGCAGTGAAAAAAGAATTTTTAAGATTATAGGCACTTACTCTTTTTTTTCGACCACAGGCTAACTACTAAGTCAGTAAAATTGGTATTTGAAAAATTCATACGTTTATCTAATAATAGCTAAAAAGAGAAAATGGAGCTCATCGAATATCGACCTCATCTTACCAAATGGACATGCGCCCGATTCCTAAGTATCAAAGGAGATAAACTAGTTCGGGTTTTACCTTCTTTGATGCTTAGGCTACATGTTGAAAAATTGGATCCTGCCCAATGGCTAGATCTTTCAGGGTTTCTATTTCCTCTTTGGTTACTGGAATAAATTCACGACCAACATCCAATGCCCAATCGAATAATGCTGATTCACCAGGTGGAATAGCTGACGTAATTGGCTGAGACAGAGTAAATCTAAGAGCTAATTTGGCTTCATCTTCATTTCTAACTGGTGCATACCAGCATTTGGAGAACGCAGACCTATCTTCGCCTTCCGACCATTTACGTTTTGCCATTCCTTTCAAGGCTAATCGCGTTACCCCTTTTTGTTGAGCTTTTTCGACGACTTGTGGTCCAAAGTCACCTTCAAAGTAATTAACCCAGTTGACTGGAAATAAAACTGAATCAAAATCAAACTGATCCATCAAACGTACTGCAACCTCTACTGAGTGGGCTGAAAACCCAAGATGGCGTACAATCCCCTTATCTCTAGCTTCAATGAGTGCTTCCATCGCACCACCAACTGATAGGACCTGTTCTAAATCCGAATCGGACGACATAGCATGTAGTTGGTATAGATCAAAATAGTCAGTTTTTAATTTTTCTAGGGATTGATGTAATTCGGCTAGGGCTTCAACTTTAGAACGTTTGCCGGTTTTGCAGGCCAAAAATATATTTGATCGAAAATCTTGGATAGCTGGACCAAGCCGCTCCTCAGCATTTCCGTAGGCAGGAGCAACATCATAATAGTTAATGCCCTGATCGAAGGCATATCTAGATATTTTGTTGGCTTCTGATTGTTCAGTATTGGTGACCAAAATACCACCAAAACCGATGATGGAAATCATATCTTCAGTTCGACCAAAAGGACGTTTTTGCATTATTAGCTCCAATTTGTGTTTAGTAATCTCACCAATTCATTTTAACACGCCAAAGCTAGACAAAGCGAAGGTAACAAGATAAAATCTACCGGTTCATAAATGACTAAACTAGAACTAACAAGTGTTTTAGTGCCATAGAAACATCCTGTATAATTACCAATGAAAATTCTCAAACTTTATCTTAAGAATCTGAATAGTTTCCGCCAAGAAGTCATCCTAGACTTCACTGTAGCACCACTAAGTAACTCAAACTTGACTGTTGTAACGGGTCAAACAGGGGCAGGAAAAACAACCCTATTAGATGCTATATGTGTAGCTTTATATGCAAAAACACCTCGTTTAGACGGTAATGGGGACCAACACCCTAATAACATGCTATCTCAAGGTAAAAAGGAAGGAATAGCAGAGCTAACTTTTTCATCTAATGGGCGTCGCTATTTAGCAGAATGGAGAACAAAGCGTTCAGCGAGTGGTAATTTTACACCTTCTGGAAAATTGATTGATCTTGATTCCAGTAAGATAATGAGCGAACGCTTGCAGGCAAAACGTCACTCCGATAAGGATTCTGATCCATCCGTAGCAGATGTAGTAACCGAGATTTTAGGCCTTGACTTTTCTGCTTTTTGTCGTTCAGTCATGCTAGCCCAAGGGGATTTTTCTGCTTTCTTGAAGTCCAAAATGGAACAAAGAAGATCTATTCTGGAAGCTACGACAGGAACAACTATTTATGATCAACTCAAGCATGAATTAAACAAGATAGTTACCGAAAACAAAAAGAAATTCAATGAGATGGAGGCTAGGCTAAGTGCCTCTCCTGAAGTAACGGAAGAAGAGATCCAACAGACCAAGCAAAACTTAAACAATAAAGAAGTACAACAGAACGAGCTACAAAATAAACGGAATCAAATCCAATCTGAGATCGCTGAGGCTACTCAACGTCAAGAAATACATAAGAGATTGATCAAAACTTCTCAGGAACTCGAAATACTAGGTCAGCAGCAAGAACAAATGGATCAGCTGAAAAATGAGCTAGAACTCGCTAATCGGGCTTTACAGATACAATTGGAAATGAATAACTTCGAAGTATCAGGTAAAGAACTAGAAAAAGCCAAATTAGCTGAGTATGATGCTAAGCAAAATCAGAAATCTGTTTTACCTAATTGGCAGCTAGCTAGTAGTCAATTTTCCCAAGCAGACCTGGATTATCGACAGTTTTTTTCTAATAGCCAAAAATCGCGCAAACAATTTCAACTAGCTCGCGAAGAAGAAACTTTAGCCAAATCCGCTTTCAATTTGGCCAAAGAGTACACCGATCGAGCAAATGGAGTAAAAGAAAAAATTCTTCAACAAAAAACAGAGATTGAAGAAAAACAAAAGCAGATCGCTCACTTAAATAAAGAAAAAGATACAATAGAATCAGAAACCGGAAAGTTGAATTACCCAAAGGGTTTAGAATCTCTAGAACTGGAACTTCGGACAGTCCAAAAGCTACTAATCCAAGGACAAGAAAAATTAGACCGTTTGCTCGAAACAAGACGTCATAACGACAAGCAGTTAACACAGATTGAGCTACAGCGAAAAAATCGAAAACAAGCACAGAAACAGCTGATAGACCATGAGCAGAACGAATCTGAAATACGACAAAAATTGCAAAATGCACAACAAAGAACAAAAGAACTTAAAAACCAGGAATCTGATTGGCAGAATGAAAAAAAACTAACGCAGTTAGCGCAAACAATTGCTAATCAAATACTTACATTGAAAGCGCAAATCAATCAACAGATAGCTAAAAATCAGATTTGGGTTGACGAATTGAATAGTCAGCAATTGGAACTCGAAAGTATCAGCCAAAGACAGCGAAAAATCGGACAAGAACGGGAGAATTTTGCGCAGAAATTGCGGAAACTAGAAGCTAGAAGTACAGATCACCATCGACAAATCCAACTAAACCAATTTCGCCAGGAGTTAGAACTTAACAAGCCTTGCCCAGTTTGCGGAAGTTCAGAACACTCTGATCAGTCAAAAGTTGATCAGATACCGATAGACCCGACAGAAATTGAAAAAATAACTAATCAACTGAAGAAATTTGAAAAGCTGATGAATGATAGCCAATTGAATTTTGAGCTCATTCATCAGGAAAGAGTAAAGATTGATCTCAATTGTCAAAATTTGAAATCGCAGATAGAGCAAGGACAGACTGGCACGAATCAATTGGAGAATGATCAGAACATTTTAGCTCAGCAGTGGACGCAACTATACCCTCAAGAAAAAATGCCAATGGCTAACGAAATCCTAAATTGGCTCGAAGTACGTCGGACTAACGCTGAACAGAACTTAGATCTGCTCAGTCAAGCTGAGCTTGATCAACAAAAAGCCAGTAATGATGTCGAGCAGTGGGTACTCAAGCAAGATCAGATACTACAATTGAATCAGACGATCAAACAACAACTGCAAGAAACTGAAACCGAGCAAAAAACAATACAGGATACGATCAACCGTCTCGAAAGCGAAATTGAATTTCTGAAAAAACAAATTATGGATTTGATGAGTCTAACTGATAAAAGCACATATTCAATTGATGATTTATCTAATTGGCATCTTAAACAACTGGAATTAGTAACATTTACACGTAAACAAGAAGAAGAACTTCAGAAATTAAATCATCAAGTTGGGCAGTTAGAATTCCAACTTACAAAAATACCGGTTAAGGACTTGGAAATAGAATACCGGCAACTTGAAGATAGTTGTCAGCAAAAGATAGCCGAGGGCAAAGATCTGATTGCGGCTGCAAAATCCAAAACCGATGGTTTATCAGCAAATGAAGCCGAAGAAAAAATGAATCAACAGCTAGATGATTGGTTTCTTAAGCGGGAACAGGCAGAGTCTAGCTTACAAGAGGCCGAGCAGAAAAGACAAATCGTAGAGGATCGAGTGAAGTCTTGCCAGCAAAAAACGCTAGAAATTGAGGAACAGCACGATAAAGAAAAATTGTTCTATCAGGCTAAATTAAAACAACATGATTTTTCTGACATTGACGCTCACCGAAAATCGATACGAGATGTTAAATGGATTAGCGAACAGACTACACGATGGCGAGACTATAACACTCGCCTAGTGAATTATCAAAAACAGCAGATAGTCGACCAACAAACATTGACAGATTCTCCTTTTGACCCTAATCAACTAGAAGATCTTTCCGAGAAAGAAAATCAGATGATAGCGCAATTATCGTTAATTCAACAACAGATTGGAGCCAACAAACAGAAATTAGATCAATTGGAAATAGAATTTACTCGGCGAACCCAACAACTACAGAAATCAAAATCGATCAAAGAAGAAAAAAGGCGTTGGGAAAAGCTACAATCTGTTATACCAGACAATACGCTACGTGATTTTGCTTTAGAACAAATGTTTGACATGCTGACTCGATTAGCCAATCAACAGTTAATGAGTCTAACTAACCGATATGAACTACGTGTACATAGCATGAAGGAGATGAAGGTGGTCGATCGATGGAATGCTAACCAAGAAAGACCAGTTGAGACTTTATCTGGTGGTGAAAGTTTCCTAACCAGTTTATCATTAGCATTAGCGTTATCCGAAATGAGTCGGGGGCGCTCACAAATAGAGTCACTTTTTCTGGATGAAGGTTTTGGAACATTGGATTCTGAGACACTCGACGTAGCCATTTCGGCTTTAGAAAATCTCCGTTTTTCTGGCAAGCACGTCTTAGTTATCAGCCATGTACGAGAGTTGACAAGGCGTATCCCACAACAAATCCGAGTCGATAAGATGAATAATGGCAGTTCTCAAGTCCGTATAAAAGGATAGCAGATGCGTGTCAGCTTGATTGTTGCTACCACTGTTGACGGTAAAATTACTACTACGGATGATGCCAGCTCTCAGTTTGCTAGTGAGAAGGATTTAGAACATTTGCTAGCTGTGAGAAGCCAACAAGATGCAATCTTAGCTGGGGCTAAAACAATTCTTAATGATGATCCAACCTTCACCTCCCGTCCTGTTTACCAAAGACAAAGACGGAAGAACGGTTTTTCTCCCAACCCAATCAAGTGCGTGGTCAGCGGAAGAGGTAGCATCCTACCATCTGCGAAGATGTTTCATCATAACAATTCACCAGCTATCGTATTCACTACTCAGCAGATAACCTGTGATCGATATAAAGCTTTATCAAAAATTGCAGATGTTTTTGTGGTAGGAACTGAAAAAGTTGACTTTTACAAGATTGTACAAATTTTAGCTGATAATTATCAAGTCGAAAGCTTACTGATCGAAGGTGGTGGTGAAATCAACGCTTCGGTATTTCAAGCTGGCATTGTTAATGAAGTTTATTTAACTGTTTGTCCTAAAGTTGCGGGTGGTCGTAATGTACCAACAGCGGTTGAAGGGGACGGATTTGTATTATCTGACTTAGTCGATCTAGAACTTATAAGTCACCGAATAGTTGATAGCGAAATTTTTCTTCATTATCAGGTTCGGTAGTTGGTCATGTTGAACCGTTTCAAAGAATTCGTTCTTCCATTGGCTGTTCTATCTTTTCTGATATTAAATTCAAATTTGGACGCAGAGGGCATGAATAAAAAGGTTTTCGTCCATTATATGCCTTGGTACTCGTCAAAATCTGTTAGTGGCGATTGGGGATGGCATTGGACAATGAACAAATTTAACCCAGAACACATAAAGAAAAACGGCCAAAGAGAAATTGCATCCCATCAATACCCACTGATTGGCCCATACGATTCTAATGACCCGGACGCATTAGCCTGTCAAGTTTTATTGATGAAGTTAGCGGGTATTAATGGGGTGATTATCGACTGGTATGGTGTCAAACCGTTCAGAGATTATTCTACCATTCACCGAAACACGAGGCATTTGATTAAATATATTAAACGAGCAGGTCTTGAGTTTGCCATTTGCTATGAAGATCAGACAGTGCGACACATGGTAGAAAATCGATTTCTTCCGTTTACAGAGGTCGAAGCACACGGTCGGCAAGTCATGCAATGGATGGACAAAAATTGGTTGAACGATTCCGCTTATCTAGAGTTAGACGGGCGGCCGGTTGTTCTCGTCTTCGGGCCACAATATTTTAATCGATCTCATTGGGCTCAGATAACTACTGGGCTGATGAGTGATCCTCAACTGTTTGGTTTACCACACGTTTGGCAAGAGTCAGGTATGAACGGGAAATTTGGTTGGCCACCAGTAACAGGTGGTCAGATTATTCCACCTCCCGTCTGGCGAAAATATATTGATAATCTGCAAAAAAGTGATTCAACCTTGTTCATTTCGGTGGCTTTTCCAGCTTTTCATGATATTTACCAGACAGCTGGCGTACATGATAGTTATGGATTTATTGATGACCGTGGTGGACAGACATTCACTGAGACCT
>JAYZAL010000051.1:0-6024 GCA_036339735.1 Candidatus Poribacteria bacterium | reverse complement strand
AAAATGACATTGAAAAATAAGGATATGGTTGTCGGTAGACCAGAATAGCGAACCAATTCCATTTGGACGTTCCAGTAAATGTTGATTGGAATTAAGATTACAGAAACAACAAAAGCACGATACCGGACAGATCGGCTGGGTGAATTGATGTCGTTATATTTCATGTTTCTAAAAGCAGCATTCAGTCAAGATAATTAGTTAGTATTGAAGATCTTGTTATCAACACCAGAATAAAAAGATGAAATTAGCTGGTAGTGTAATAAGTTATTCACTTAGTTCGTCTACGAAGTGATTTCATAAAGATAATATCTATTATGTTTATTTCTTGTACCGAGAATGTAAGTCAAAATAGTAAATATTAACCTTAGCTATAAGAATTTAGAATAAAGAAGATGGTATAGTTCATGCTGATAGCTAACTAAGAAACAAATGATTACTTTTCATAAAAACTTGATTCTTTCCTTGTATTACTTATGCATAGGGTATGTATTAAGTTCAAAATCTTGTACCGATTATGGTAAATCTTACTTGCTTTGACAAACAAAATCGTTTCTTATAGTATTTGAACGCGAGGGTAGTTGATATTTATTTGATTGGCTTATCCTTGATCTAGCTTTTTCCGTAAAGATTCTAAAATTACAGAAAGAAAAGAACAATAAAAAATTAAACGGGTGTGGGTAATTGTTTCTCTTGTGTAAAACCTGAGACAGTATATATGAAAAACGCCAAAGTCGAAATATTTTTAGTTAAATAGTGTTGGTTCTTTCTGAATATCTACAATTGGCTTGGAAAAATTAATTATGGTATTGGAGGGAACACTCTGACTTACAGACGGACTATAACAAGACGTTTGTGTTCAAGTATGGAGATGTAAAATTACAAAATAAATCAGAGCTGGCAATCGAATTAAACGAAGATACTATATGATGACAACATCGATCCTGATTAGTGGATGTTAGGAAAAGTTTTAAAAGAGGTATGTATTATGTCTGACTGGACAAATTTATTCAATGGTAGTGATTTAACTGGTTGGCGAATGCGCCATACTGACAAAGACCATGCATGGATTGTTGAGAATGGTCTTTTGATAAATACATCTAATGCCGTTGATATTGTTAGTGTAGATGATTTCGGTGATTTTCAGTTGCATATAGAATATATGTTTCCTGAAGGTAGTAACAGCGGCATATATTTACGCGGTCGGTATGAATTACAAATTTTGGATTCATTAGGAAAAACCTACGATTACCCAGCTGAAAATGGTGCAATTTATAATTTCAAACGTGTTGATGTAGAGGTGACAAAACCAGCTGGAGAATGGCAAATTATGGATGTGACTTTGGTTGGAATGGTATTGACAGTTGACCTAAACGGGGAACGTATCCATGATGAGGTCACTTTGGAAAATCCTACTGGTGGTCAACTGTTTAACGATAATGAACTTAGTGGACCATTGATGCTTCAAGGGGACCATGGTCCAGTTTCGTTTCGGAATATTCGCATCCGTCAGCTTTAAATTTACTAAATCATGAAAATTGTCGCCATTCGCGTTTATCAAGTTGATCTTCCGTTGCATGAAAAGTCTTACCAATGGTCAGGCGGTAAGTCCGTTCAAGTATTTGATAGTAATGTTGTGGCTGTTGAAACAGATACTGGGCTAATCGGTTACGGAGAATGTTGTCCATTAGGACCTTTTTATCTTCCAGCTTACGCTGACGGCGTTCGAAGTGGGATCCGCGAATTGGCGCCACACTTGATTGGTGAAAACCCAATTCTTTTGGGTCCATTGAACCAGTTAATGGATCGAGCGTTGAAGGGACACCCTTATGTCAAGTCGCCCATCGATATTGCCTGTTGGGATATAAGAGGGCAAAAAGCTCAATTGCCAGTTTGTGAACTGATGGGAGGTCGTTATGAAGATGATTTTATTCTTTATCGTGCAATATCTCAGCAAGCTCCGGAAAAAATGGCAGAAGACGTTAGTAAATATCGATCTGAAGGCTACCGCCGATTTCAACTAAAGGTAGGTGGAGACGTAGAAATTGATATCCAACGGATACGCCAAGCGGCAGATGAGTTAGAAATAGGAGACAAGCTAATTGCTGATGCTAATACTGGCTGGTTAATGCACGATGCCCTTCGAGTCATAAGGGGTGTGGATGATATTGACGTATATGTAGAACAACCTTGTAATAGCTATGATGAATGCATGTCCATTCGTAAACGCACTAACCATCCTTTTGTTCTTGATGAATCGATTGATAGTATAGGTACAATAGTCAAAGGATACGCTGACAAAGCCATGGATGTAGTAAATATTAAGATTAGTAAACTGGGCGGACTAACTAAATCCGTTTTGGCCCGAAATCTGTGTAGTCAGTTGGGTATTGCTATGACTATCGAAGATAGTTGGGGAGGTGATATTACAACTTCTGCGATTGCTCACCTCGCGCATAGTACACCAACAGATTTCCTGTTCACTTCTACTGACTTTAATAGTTATGTCACTGTTACTACGGCAGATGGTGCTCCTCAAAGAATAAATGGTCGAATGTCAGCCTCACTGCAACCTGGTCTTGGGATCCATCCCAAAATGGAAGTATTAGGTTCTCCTGTACTTGAAATTACATCTTAGAAATTAGTTTTAGGAGAGAAAATCAATGTATGTTGATTGGAAGGGAGTTTTTCCGGCAGCAACGACCCTCTTTCACCCAGATCAATCCCTAGATTTGGATAGCACGCGTAACCATGTCGAAATGATGATTGATGCAGGGATTCACGGTGTCATTATGCTTGGTACTGTGGGAGAGAATTGCTCACTGACTCACTCAGAGAAGATAACTATCTTGAAAGCTACTGTGGATCAGGTTAGAGGCCGTATCCCAGTCCTAACCGGTGTTGCTGAGACTACTACGAATTTAGCTTGCCAATTTGCTGAAGAAGCCGAGCAGGTTGGTTGTGATGGCCTGATGTTACTACCAGCTATGGTCTATAAATCAGACGCCAGAGAAACAATTTATCATTTTCGACAAGTAGCCGCTAGTTGTAGTTTACCTATTTTATGTTATAACAATCCGATTTCTTACGGTGTTGATATTCAACCAGAAATGTTTGCCGAGTTAGCAGACGTACCATCATTAGTAGCAATTAAAGAGTCGTCAGAAGATGTAAGACGAATTACAGACTTATATAATACTTGTGGGGAACGGTACATTTTATTTGCAGGTGTGGATGATCTCGCCTTAGAAGCCATTTTGATGGGAGCTGTTGGATGGGTGTCAGGTTTAGTTAATGCCTTTCCACGTGAAAACTGGTTGCTCTGGGAATTAGCTCAACGTAACCTTTTAACCGAAGCCAGAGAAATCTATCGTTGGTATATGCCTTTGCTTCATCTGGATACTGACACAAAGTTGGTTCAATATATAAAACTAGCGCAAAGCGAATGTGGGTTTGGTTCAGAAATAACCCGTGCACCTCGGTTAGCATTGGTCGGCGAAGAGCGCGAAAGAGTCTTGAATACCATCCGTCAGGGCATTGCAAATCGCCCCAACATTGAAAAGTATATTAGTAAAATCCGAGATTACGATGAAAAGATAAAAGGTGTTAGAAAAAGCGAGTGATTAAGTCATAGATAAGAAGTATCGAAAGCGCCCAGACAATGAACGAAAAGTAAAATCGTATGGAGCGTCCCGAAATCAATTGAGTCGTCGCGGCTCCAATTTGAGCAAATATTGTGGAACCAATCAATAGAGTAGACAACAGTGTTAGATCAACATTATTTCGCATAGAGTGAATGATCGTTCCATAGAAAGTGGAAAAAAAAACTAGCAATAAACTCGTACCGACGGCTAAATTAGTCGGTACACCACATCCGTAAATCAACAGTGGTACAGTGACTACACCACCACCGATACCAAGTAGACCGGTCGTCATACCAATGAAGAAAGCGGGATATGTAATAGCTACAACTGATATTGAGTAGAGATTACTTTTGGGGAAATCAATAATAGGTGGGATTTGAAGACGTTGAATAAACCGACCTGTTGATTTTGTGTTTGTTTTGTTTCTTTCATTTTGTGTTTTGATTTTTCCCTTTGATAAAGAATTACCAAGTAGAGATTCGAATGTGATTAGTCCAGCGATCACTAAGAGAATCAATAAAAATAACCAGCGAGAGTAATACTCGACGTAATGAATTTCTTGGTTTTTGATTACTAACGTATCTAGAGATCCTAAATAATCCAAAATCCTCGCACCGGATTCGACGCCTAAAAAATTCACGCCTAAAATTAAAAACGCTAATTTAAAGTCTACATTTCCTAATTTCCAGTGACGCAATACTGCCGTTATAGATGACCCAGCAGTTTGAGCGAGGGAACTACCAACACAAATTTGAAAAGGAATTTGGAAAATGACTTGTAGGATCGGTGTTACAAGAGAGCCACCTCCGATACCAAAAAAACCAGATAGGAACCCAGCTACACAGCCTAAGATGAATAGAGAGACGATGTCTGATTCGACGCCACCGATATCAACAATCATTAATTAAATGTGATATTGGATTTGGCCAGAGGTAGATTTACTTTGAGATTTTTGAAAAAGAGAAAAGCAAAAATCCACAAATACACCCCACCCGATTGGAAAAACCAAGCAAAATAGAACGTAAAAAATTTTCTGTTCTAGGAATTCCTTCATGGCTTATTACGATAAATCTCTACACCTGCAAAATTAACCTTTGCCTCAATCGGTGGGGAAAGTTTCTTGACACGTACCCAGATATCAGTCGCACTAAACCGCTGAAGTATCGACTTAGCAATTTCGTTCGCTAAAGTTTCAAATAACTGATAGGAGTGTTGAGTGCCAATTTCAATTACGACATCAACGATCTGAGCATAATCGAGTGTTAAATTCAGGTCATCTTTCTGGCCAGCAGTTTCAAGATTAAACTTCCCATTGGTAGTGCCGACTTTAATATCTACCCCGTACTTTTGTCCTAATTCTCGTTCAGATTCAGAAACACCGTGGTAGCCATGGAATTGAATTCCATCAATAACAATTTTGTCCATCAACTAGTGAGTAGGACTACTGGGATAGGTATAAAGATTACCTTCATAGTTACGCAAAGTAATTTCTTTTTCATTGAAAGTGATGACTGGGTCAGGTGAAACGGCAATTTTTCCTCCCCCATTTGGAGCGTCGATCACGTAATGTGGTACACCTAAACCCGAAATATGCCCTCTGAGTGCAGATACGATTTCTAACCCTTTTTCTACTGAGGTGCGAAAATGGTCGGTCCCAAAGACCAGATCTGCTTGATAGATGTAATACGGTTTTACTCGAATTGCTAGTAATTTTTTCATCAATTCTTTCATAATTTCCGCATCATCGTTAACGCCCCGTAGCAAAACGGTCTGGTTGCCTAGTGGTATCCCTGCATCGGCTAGGAGGCTGCAAGCTCTTTCTGTTTCAGCTGTAACTTCACGTGGATGATTGAAATGAGTATTGATATAAAATGGGTGATATTGTTTCAAAATCTTGCATAACTCGGGGGTAATACGTTGAGGTAACGTGACAGGTACCCGCGAGCCAATTCGAATTATCTCTAGATGCTCAATACTCCGCAGGCCACTAACAACCTGTTCGATTCTTCTGTCGGTCATCATCAGTGGGTCACCACCGGATATGATAACATCTCTGATTTCAGGGTGTTCCCTGATGTAATTCAACCCACGTTCTAAGTTGTCATTAGGAATAGAGTAGGGGTCCCCAACTTTCCGCTTCCTGGTACAAAATCGACAATAGATGGGACACATGTAGTTAACATAAAACAATGCACGATCAGGGTATCTATGAGTAACATTTAAAACCTGACTATCTCCTTCTTCGCCCAGTGGATCATCGTAACCGTTTGGTACTAGTTCCCTACTGTCAGGTACTACTTGCTTCCATATTGCATCTCCAGGTTCTCTTATTAAGCTTAAGTAATAAGGATTAACTCGGATAGGGAATTCTTCATGAACACGT
>JAYZAL010000050.1:0-20201 GCA_036339735.1 Candidatus Poribacteria bacterium | reverse complement strand
TTGTTCAGAAACCAAAATTCGTTGTTCATTACCGACCTTTTCTGGATCAATATGTTCATAAGTCAGACGGTTCTTTCGAATCGCGTCGGTATGAAGCCCACCCTTATGAGCGAAAGCAGATCGCCCCACATAAGCCTGTCGGTCATCGTGAGGTAGGTTCGCCAATTCACTAACCAAGCGAGATGTTTGTGTTAGTAATAGCAACTGTTTGTCCGAAATACAATCCAAACCAAGTTTAAGCTTCAGAGTAGGAATGATCCCAGATAAATTAGCATTTCCGCATCTTTCACCAAAACCATTGAACGTTCCTTGAACGTGGGTGACACCGGCCTGTACTGCTAATACAGAGTTCGCCACACCGACACCGGCATCGTTATGAGCATGAATACCAACCGGCAGATCAATTTTGTCTTTTACTTGTTTAACTCCGTCCTGAACCTCTAGTGGTAATCGGCCACCATTGGTGTCACATAAAACGAGGCACTTGGCGCCACCATCGGCAGCAGCTTGTAATGAATCTAGAGCGTAAGCCGAATCATCGTTAAATCCATCAAAAAAATGCTCGGCATCATATATGACTGAACGACCATTACTGACCAAAAACTCTACTGATTCCCGGATGATGGCTAAATTTTGTTCCGGGCTAACACGAAGCACATCGAGTGCATGTAGCTTCCAGGTTTTACCGAAAATAGTCACGGTTTTAGACCCCGTATCGAGCAAAGCCTTAAGGTTTGGATCATCTTCTGGTTGATATTTAGGATAGTAAGTACTACCAAACGGTACAATCTCTGATGTTTTTAATTCTAGCTCTTGAGCTTTTTTAAAAAAGTCGACGTCTTTAGGATTTGAACCTGGATATCCTCCTTCGATATAGTGAATACCAAGTTGGTCTAAGGCTTTAATAATTAGTAATTTATCTTCAACGGAGAATACTACACCTTCTCCTTGACTCCCATCCCGTAAAGTTGTGTCATAGAGATGGATCATTTATACACCTGCTCAGCTTTATACATTTCAAAATTCATTTTTCTCGACCACAACCAGCGTTTTTCTCTCAATATTCTACAAGGATACCTATTACTACTAACAAAGCACCAGCAAAACTATAGAATTAAACAATACCTATTTCCACCGGTATAACTAGTTAGTTGAAATATCAGTATGGGTTGAAATGGGATGAGGCTATTTATGGATAGATTGGGAACAGGAGTGAAAAATGAAGTGTCGGTTTCAGCTAATAAGACATAGACAGAGAAATAGTAATCAAGCAAACGCAGGGCGACACACCAAATTCAATTAATGATTGACAATTGAACATTGTTCGTATCATCAATCTTATCATTTGATATTGAAAAAATTGAATCGTACGAAGACTACTGTTAAGTATTAACTCTGTACATCAAATCTCGAGGTCAATGAAATTAGAGTTCGATGGCGCTAAGGGGCAACTTGCCTCCTAGGCCCTAATCGTAACCTTTCTGATCAACTGAGATAATATAACCCAATATTCTAGTGGAGATAGCTTATTAAAACTAATGAGATATGTTTTTATATCTATGAGTTACGTTGACTCAGAAATTGCTCAACAGTAGGAAGATCAGGTAACCCTGTTCGCCCACCCAAATGCATACAGTTCAAAGCTGCCACAGCCGAGGCAAACTGAACAATTCGTTCTAAAGACCATTCCTGTAAAAGTCCATAAATGAAGCCAGCATGGAAAGCATCCCCCGCGCCGGTGGTGTCAACAACTTCAATAGAAAAAGATGGCCAATGAAATTGTTGTCCTTTTTGTTGGACAATGACTCCTTCTTCACCCATTGTGACAGCGCAGATTTTGGTGCCGTAGCTAGCTAGTTGATCAAGTGCAATTTCGGGGGATACGTTCGGCATCCATCGTTTTACAAAAACATTAGAAACTATTGCGACGTCAACCAATGGTAAAAAAACATCTAGTAATTCGCTATACCATGTACCATCAAAAACAACCATGGTTCCAGAATTTTGTGCTATTTGAGCGGCCTGGATCGTGTGTGGTTCAGCGTTGTCTAGGTGCAAAATTTGTGTGTTTGAAATGACTGACGAATCAATTTCTGCCTCGGTAATTTCTTCATAGTTACCAGGTCTAGAGGTGAAACAGCGTTCTCCCGTCTGTTGATCAACTAACACCATAGCAATTCTAGAGCAGGCATTATCTTGCATGTCTAGATGACTAACATCAACCTTAGCTTCAATGAAAGATTGACGAATGAACTGTCCCTCAGAATCATTACCAACCCGACCAATATAAGCTACTGGAATACCTAGTTTAGCAAGTCCAACTAGGGCTGTTGCTACCGGCCCCCCTCCCTGACGAAGAAACTCACTAGCTTGTAGTTGTTTGCCAAAAGAGGGAAGTTCAGGCACGATCAATAGATAATCGACAGTCGTCATACCAATACCAACGACTGAGAAAGGATTAGCAGATTTGATTTCAGTACTTTTAGCGCTTGGAGATAGTTTCATCGAAGTTGAGAAGCATACTAGCGACAACACAAGTTGCTGCCGTTGATACTGGTGGTAAAGATGGATCTTTGGATTGATTTCCAGCGGATAACAAGTCGATCGCTGATTGTTTGTCAGCTTGAAATATAGCTTTTTGTTGGAAGTAAAGATTAGTGACAATTTGCAATTCATCTTTTGTTGGGATTCGACCAGTGCAAAGACGGAAACCGAATTTCAACTGATCCGACAATTTGGCGCCATAGTTAAGCATTCGTTGGGCTAAGAAACGTGCAGCTTCAACAAATTGTGTATCATTCAGTAAAACTAATGCTTGGGTAGGTGTGTTAGTCAACTGGCGTTGTGCGACACAAACATCTCTTTTGGCTGCGTCAAAAATCATCATTGAAGGAGGTGGTGAAGTTCGCTTCCAATAAGTATATAGACTCCGTCGATACAATCCATCATCTTTGTCCGTTTCATAAGTGCGACCGGATTTTTCCTTCCACAATCCATCAGGTTGGTAAGGTTTTACACTCGGGCCACCGATTTTATCAACCAGTAGGCCACTAATTGATAATGCACTGTCTCGAATCATTTCCGCTGACAATCGATGTCGAGGGCCACGGCTCAGCCGGAAATTATCAGGATCTATAAGACTGTCTGATTCTTTAGGCACTGAAGATTGTTGGTAAGTGGATGACATGACTATTTTTTTTATCATGTCCTTCTGGTTCCAATTGTTATGAATAAAATCGTTGGCCATCCAGTCTAATAATCCTGGGAAGTCTGGTCTTTGTCCCTGTATTCCAAAATCTTCAGCCGTTTGAACTAATCCTTGCCCAAAGAGTATTTGCCAGTAACGATTGACAGCAACTCTGGCAGTGAGAGGGTTCTGAGGATTGGTTAACCACTTAGCTAGACCGAGTCGGTTACGGGGGAGTTCAGTTGGAAAAGGTAGAATAGATTTCGGAGTATCTGGACGAACCAATTCTGTTGGGGCATCATACAAGCCTCGCTTGAGAATATAGGTTGGTCGTCTTTCGTCTAATTCCCTCATGGTCATAATTTCGGTGATTCCATCGATCATTTGGTTATAAGATCGGCGTTTAGCTCTTAGCCCTGCTAGGACTTTTTGGTATTTCTGGCTATGGCTGACGAGATAATATTCGAGTAAGTCCTTCTCAGCTGGAATACTCCACACACCATATAAGTTTTGGATTTCCAATTTTGATAACTCGCGGTTAAAGACCTTAAATTCATCAACTAACCCATCTTTGAAGCCACGATCTCTAAAACGCTGACCGATAGTTAAGTGTACATCTCCTCCACCAGTGATATTTTTATATAAATTATCTCGGACTACACCTGTGTTGACTAATTCACCATTTAGGTGAATTCGCAGACCATTAGCTCGACTTGAGCCATCATAGCTAACTACAACTTGCAGCCATTCTTGGGTCGGTATTTTTTCTTCAGTACGAATTCGGATTGCATTGCCAGGCCAAAAGTGAATTAGAGAAGCGCTTAACCTGCCATCTTCTATCAGTAATTGGTAACCTCGACTGCCAGCATCAGTCCAAGAACGTGATCGGTGAAAAACCACGGCTCTCTCCATGACTTTCGGGGTTTGAAGCCAAAGTGAGATAGTAAAAGGATCAGATCTTCGAAAATCACCTACGTCTTCAAAAATTAGGCTATTTTCTCCACTCATTTTGAGGCCAAGGCCAATTTTACCTTCTACTGAAATCGGTTGATCATACAACTTGGCTGGTTTTTCTATATTGGCAATATTACTGGCTTGATTATCAGTGATTTTGTCAAAAGTATAGTGGCCAATCAGACCCAAAGGCGTAATTTCTTTTTGTATCTGATAATTTTGTTTCCAATCCTCAAAATCATCTCGTTCTGATAGCCGAGTATTATCAATCAGTTTTTCCGATTCCTTTACAGCTTGATTCAGTCGTGCTAAGTGGGTTTCTTGTTCAGAATCGGTTAGCAATAAGGTGGGAGTCGGTACAGATTGGGTAAAGTGAGCATAAAGGCCTGATTCATCAATATTATTAAAGAAGGCAAATAAGCTGTAATAGTCTTTTTGGCTAATCGGATCATATTTGTGGTCGTGGCATCTGGCACATTCAATTGTTAAACCAAGAAAAGTTGTGCCCAATGTGTGAGTCCTGTCAGCGACATACTCAACACGAAATTCTTCTTCTACGCTACCACCTTCGTTAGTTTGACGATGGTGACGATTAAACGCTGTAGCTAGTTTTTGTGTTGCTGTGGCGTTAGGCAATAAATCACCAGCTAATTGCCAAGTTAGAAACTGATCATATGGCAGGTTTTCATTGTAAGCTTGAATCACCCAATCCCTCCATGGCCACATGGATCGGTAAACATCGCTTTGGTAGCCATAAGTGTCAGCATATCTTGCCAAATCTAACCACTTTGACGCCATTCGTTCCCCGAACCTCGGTGAAGCAAGCAAGCGATCAACTAGACTTTCGTAATCGTTTGGGCTGTCATCGGCCAAAAATTGGTCAATTTCCGGTACAGTCGGTGGTAACCCGGTTAAGTCAAAGCTGAGTCGACGAATTATACGTTCTTTACTCGCCGACGGATTAGGAGCAATTCCATTTTCTTTCAACTGGTTTAGTACAAAATGGTCAATTGGGTTCGTGCACCAGCTGTCATCCCCTATGGGTGGGATTTGAACAGGCTCAAGTGGAGTAAAGGACCAGTGTTTTTTGTAATCAGCGCCCTCATCGATCCACTGTCGAATAACATCGATCTCGCCATCTGACAGTTCTAATTTGGATGATGGATGAGGCATTATCAATTGGGGATCGTCTGAGATAATGCGACGGTAAAGTTCACTATCGATAGATTGATGAGGAATAGTGACGGTCGCCAAACCATCAGCTGTGTCAAGACGAAGATTAGCTTGGCGAGATTGAGCGTCGGGTCCATGGCAGGAAAAACAACGGTCAGATAAAAGAGGGCGAATTTGACGATCAAAATCAATTTTTGTAGTCTGAGCAGAAAATGCTCGAGTCAATAATAAACAGTACAAGCCAAGCAAGCTGAACAACCGCCAATTCCCACTCATAATCAAACCTTGGTGTTTCATTTACTCAAAAGAAATCGGTTTTCCAATTTCTGCACTATGTAACAGACCTTCCATCATTTTCTGCACAACCAGACCATGTTGTAAAGGTGCCTCACAGGCTACACCATCCAAAATACAATTAATGAAATGATCAGCAATTCGATCCCAAGAACCCATTCGTTCAGTTGGTTGCAGCTGTATATCTTCTTCTTGATTATCATCACAACGGTATGCCATCAGAGGATGTAATTTAGCACCTGCTTCCGTACCAAACAGTTCCATTTGAAACTCGCCCGGTTGGTGTGAAGCCCAGAAACTTTCGATTTGTAGACCGATACCATTCTCAAACGTAATAAATCCACCTGCATAATCATCCGCTTCAAACTGCTGAAAAATATCTTCGGTATATTCTCTTCCGAAACCATAACCACGACCATAAGGGCCAAACTTTGCACCAGCGGTACCGATAACATGTACAGGCTTAGGTGTTCCTAAAACCCACCAAACTGCATCCAATGCATGAACACCCATATCCCGAAAAGCACCGCCTCCTCTTTTAATGAATCCCAAATTCCAGGCAGGAATACCATTACGACGAACACTACGAGAACGAGCGTAGTAGAGCTCACCAAAATAACCATCTCTGGCTAGATGGCCTAAGTGGCGACAACCGTCATCAAATCGAGTCGATAAAGACATCATGTTAACTACTCCAGCTTCGTCAGCGGCAGCCACCATTTCCTCAGCTGCTGATTCCGAATCTGCCAATGGCTTAGTAATCATTACATGCTTACCGTTTTTAACCACTTCTAATCCGATTGGTACGTGCCACTGGTTAGGTGTACCCACAAAGACAGCATCAATATCTGGGTCCTGACACATTTCTTTGTAATCAGTGTAGTACTTGACCGAATCCGGAAGATCTTTGGCAAAATCTTCCATTCTAGACTGATCAAGGTCGCAGAGAGCTACGACTTTCCCGCGTTCGTTATTAGCCAAAGCGACGCCGTTAGGGCGACCAATTCCCATCCCGACGACGGCTACATTAACGCAATTTTTCGACATAACATTTTCCTCTTCTTTTTTCTTGTGTTTTCTTATGTTTTTATAACTACAAATATCCTGTCAGGACCTGATCAATAGCGCCTAATAAGTCAAGCAGACTCAACCAAGTCAATGTATCTGACAACAAACTAGATTGTAAAACAGCTGGACGGTTCGGTCAATCAAATCCTTTTTTACTTTTAACAAATAGTAATTTGCGCTCTGATTTTTACCAAAGACTTCAGTTTGACTGATTAGATGAGTCTAATCTCAGTCTGATTCAATACTAATTATGGATACACATTCGCTGGTAGAAAAAGAACTCCGGGGTTTTAGGTAGAACATTGACGAGACAAGTAGTTTTTCTCCCCAGCAAGGAAAACGATAGATCAAATGGGAAATAACCTTCTTTCCAGTGCGATGTTTATAGGATGGTTTGTAAGAATGAGACAATTAAAAATTAACATAAACCGACATTTCCCGTTTCCCATAATGTTCTTACAAACCATACGTTTATTTTTGCTTTTGATAAAAGTGCAAATTACCAGACCAATCAGTTGTGAAACAATTGTGTGGTTCAGATTATCATGAGACTAGACTCTATACAAAGTTCCTGGCCCAACAATGTGGGCAGTACGATTGTCTGCGAATTGTAGTTAGCAGAATTTAAATAAGAATTTGCAGGGTAGCGAGTTACTTCACCAATCGCTACTTGATGATCATCATCTTACGGGGAGCAGTAATTGCGTGAAATGATGGATCCCTCGAATTACCAATTGACTGTAGCTGATAAAAGTACACACCACTAGCAACAGGGTAACCTTTCTGATCCCGGCCATCCCAGTATGAAGCGCGGTCCGTACTCAAATAAGAACCCGGAGGTAACTCACCCAATTTCAACAAACGAATAAGATCACCGTTCGAATTGTAAATTGCAACCTGAACCGATTGAGCATTTGTAAGTTGAAAAGGTATCCAAGTTTCAGGGTTGAAAGGGTTGGGGTAATTTTGAAAAAGTTGTGTTTGTTGTTTCAACTTAGCAGTTAATTGATTAATTAGTTGATTTACAATAGATCGCGTTGATTCTGATCCTGCAACAGATAGTGTAGTGAGCTGGTTATTGATAGCTACTAGTTGCATTAGGGTAGATTCCTTCAAAAAGCTATTTCGGGATTCACTCTTCATCAGGATCGAAATCTGCTGCCCAAATGTTAAGTAGCTGGGAGCAGTTGAAGTCCCACCAAATTCTTGACCAAAATGAGACCCAATCAAAACAATATCGAAAATATTAACTGTTTGGTCGCCATTGACATCACCCAAAAGATTAGAGCCTGTTAAACTAAATTGATTAGCGGCAATCACTAAATCAAAAATATTGACTTGCCCATCCTTATTGACGTCCCAATCTGGAAGAGTAAAACCAATATGGATATTTGCATCCACTAAGTTAACATCAATAGATTGAGCTTGTGCATCCGAGAAAATAGTATCTTGAAAGGTTACAGCAGTTTTACCACTCCGCTTAGACCGAAACTGAACTTTAGCCAACGTGCCGGCCCCACTCATACCGTTGGTACCTAGCCTGCTGACTGCTATAGAGACGCGGCCGATTTTGTCACCGGTGTCTACTGCCTCTGGAGACTTAGTCGGAACAAAAGTATCGGCATTAAGACGTTTAAGAAATTCTCCTTCTGAAACACTTAATACTTCTAATACTTCAGGGTCATATGTCAAGGTGGCCTCAAATCCTAGCAACCCTGCGACGTTTTGTACTTGCACCAGCAAATCGAAAACACTACCTTGCTCGATTTTGGCTTCACAATCAATCTCCGCACATAAATTCAGTAAAACTGTTGGTTTGTCAGGGGACACTCGCAAACGACGATGGATTTCAATCGGAGGTAAATCGGTATAGCTTTGACCAAGTTGATCAACAGCATAAGCGAAAATAAGATATCGACCAGATTCTCGGAATTGAGCGTGCAGCTTAGAGTAAGCCTGTTCAGATTGATTAGGGATTAATTCTACGGACTCAAATTTTAGCTGTTCCCAGTTGTCCAAATCTTGCTTAATTTCAAATGATGGAGGTACGATAATAGCCCACACTTCGGCAATTTCAGGTTGGCTAATCAATGGCTTGTTTACTGTAACACGAATCTGGATCGATTGCTGATCAGCGGTTAATACTTGAGATTCAGTAGCCCAACGTAGTGGATTGTTAGCAATTGATTGTAGTTCGGTATCAGTTGGTACTAAAATCTGACCAGCTTGTTCCAAATCTTTAGCTTGGTTGGGAATTCCATTTCCATTAGCATCAATTTGTGGAAGTTGGTGTCGATGGATCTGGCTATTCCGAAGAAAGCGTTCGGCTTCAATAAAAGCCTTTCCTACAGAGTGATTTCTCAGTATTTGGTCGAAAAAAACAGTCGAAAAGGAAGCACCATTCGGCTGAATTCGATTTTGCCGGTCTGGATGTGTGCTAGTCACTATTACTCGATTGAGGGCTGATAAAGCTGGCTTTCCATTGGTCCGTTGTGTGATAAAATTGCCACTATAGCTTCCCTCGACAAAAACTAACGTCTTTGTTTCTTCTGGGACAACCGATAATAGCTCAGCTAATTTATCAGGCGTGACTTCCGTTTGGTCAGAAAGTAAAAACGTTGGGTCCAAATTTGGTGATATAAGATAAATGAGAAGAGGGGACTGTTCCCCAACTTTAGGTGCGGCCCACTCTACAATCGATTGCTTTAAGTAGTCGATTGTCGCAGGATGATCAGTCGAAGTGGGAGTTAATAATCGAATATCGTTATCTGGATCTAGACGACGTTTGGCTAAGGTCTCAAGAACTGATTTCGTTATTTTTTCCAGGAACTGGGGACCTGACCCGTTGCCACCTAGCACTAAAATGGCCTTGCCTCGATCTAAAGTAGTGATGAATATGGTCGACTGGCTAGAACTGAGATAAGCTTCGCTGCCTAGGTAATTGGCCTCTATTAACCAGCCACCCGGTCGGTCAAAGGTATAATCAAATGAGAATATTCCCGCTCGGTCAGTTAGTACCGTATTACTTTGTTGAACTGAACCATCCGGCGGGGTCAACTGCAGCTCGATTGGTAAATTGGCAATGCTGGGGCTCACTTGTCCTCTAATAGGGCGCATTCCACCCAAACGTACAGACGTTTCTCCCAAAAAAGAGATGGTCGTCGGTACGCCCTTGATATTGACCGAGACACGTTCCGTTTTGTTTACTAATTCGCCTAGCTTAAACGTAACCTGTGCATCTGCCGTTTGGTCAGTAGGCTTTATGGTGTAAGCAGCCGTGTATATGCCTTGGCTCATTTCGCTCAATGGCAGATTGTTGACTGAGTCCAATCCATTTACCGAAACCCTAGCTTGGCCTTCGGGGGTTCCAACTAACTGGAAAATTAGCTTTTCGCCTGTCATTACCGCTTTGGGTGAAACGGCTACTGAATGGATCAGCATACTGTTAGCATCAGGCAGGTTTAACGTTAGGGTGTTGCTGGCCTGAACTGCACCATCGATCAATACGCTAATGACAACATCCCCTGGTTTTTGATCAACTGTGTAAGTTGTCATCCAAACCTGATTTTTAGCGTCTAACACGGCAGAAGATAATTTACCTCCTCCTGTCACTTTCAAAATCGGTGGTCGATCGGTGATCCGGTTACCGTTAGGGTCAACAGTTGTCACTGTAACACTAGCCGTAGAGTGGCCATCGGCGGGTAGTACCTTGGGAGTAATTTCGACAACTGTCTTAGCCAGAAAAGTAGCGACAAAATCTATCTCGGTGGTCGCTACTATCGGCATTCCATCTGCCTTGGCTGTCAGAATTTTGCGTTCAGCTTTAGTAGAAGATACAAATGCGATTGCTTTTCCTTTCACATCAGTTGAGGTGAGAGACTGTTCAACCTGATTTTCAGACCCACTAGCAGTTACAGCCACGGTCGCGCCCTGAACTGGATTCCCGTACTGATCCAAAATGGTTATGGTGACCGAACTTTTGGATTTCCCATCAGCTAAGATGGGTGTTTCTGCTGCAATAGAAGAACGAGTTTGGTGGGCTGGCCCATGCACGAACGTTAGGACTGGTCGACTCTTGAGTTCGACACTGCTGCTAGGCTCTACAATTGTTAAGGTTTTGATTTCAGCTTTTTTACTACTTAAAAAAGCGGTAACACGCCCCTCAATGTCACTAGGAGCAGGAACTGCCAATTGATCGATATTTTCATTCCTCAAGATATTTTCGTTGATCAAGATACCAATCTTTTTGCCAACCACTGGATTATTGTAGGAATCAATCAATCGGGCTGAAATCTCAGCTTTGTCGTTACCATCAGCAACTATAGCATTCTTAGTGGCTTGGACGATAGATAGATCTGGGTCTGGAGGCCCTGCTACAAAACTAACAACAACTGGATTTAATGTGGTTTCACCAAGCTTAACAGTTATACTTTTTTCTTCTGCGGTAGTCGTGCCAATTTGAATAATTGCTTTACCACTAACATTGGTTGGGACAATGGGATAAATATTGGTATCAGTACCATCGGCTGTTACCAAAAATTTCTGTCCCACAATTGGCTTATTTTGAGTATCTCGTAGTTCAACCCGGATGATAGCGGTATCTTTTCCATCGGCAACTGCTGGCTGTGAGGGGGGAGTAAGAATAGATTTAGTAGGTGAAAGTTGGGCAGAAACCAAAACGATTTGCAAATTGATACTTGCTCGGCCAGCCGTAATCTCGGTAGCAGATACGGTTTGTCTTGTACTTACTACAGTATTACCTTCACCGTCGATAATAGTAACTTTGAAAGTATCCCCTGTATTTGCTACCACTTTACCATTGTTAAAAAATAGAACTTTGTACTCACCAGGAGTTATTGACCCAAGCTTGGTCTGTAATTCCAGCTGGCGGGATGTGTTACGTACAACAACCTTCAGGCCTGTGGCGGCCATACTGCCATCAGGTTGCTTGACAACACCGGTAACGGCAAAGAACGGAGTACTTTGCGAAATTAATGGTAAAGTGCCGATACAAAAGAGACCCAAGCTCCAAAACGAAAACCAGATATAGGGAATCCGCTTCGATAACATAGTTAGAAGTAAAGTGATTGAGCGTGGTAGCATAAAGGTCTCCGACGGATTTAGTGATAGCCGAGAAGGGGCATGGGTTTAGCAAAATCTTCAATTGAGGAATGGTTTCCACCAATCCACACCTCGATTATAGCCAATTTTAGGGAGTGGAGCAAGGTATTTCCAGAACGATTGAGCCGAAGTCCTCAATCACTTCTTGTTGTCATTGATTTAACCATCTACCCTACCCTTGACCATGTTAACATTATGGAGTTTGACTAAAAATTGATGACATGGAGGCTCTGATGACACTTCAATTCAATAAAGACCAAAATTTTAAGATAGTCCAATTTACTGACCTTCACTGGCAAAATGGAGAAAGCGAAGATCAAAAGACTGCTGAACTAATAAAGATGGTTATTTCAACTGAATCACCAGATTTAGTCGTTTTAACCGGCGACATTTTGTCAGCAAGTAGCTGTCTAGATGCAGTCCAATCTATGAAACAAGTTGCCAATATTTTCGAGACTTGTGGTCAGCGTTGGGCTTCAACTTTTGGCAACCATGATGATGAAGGTAATGCGTCCCGAGCAGAGTTAGCCGAGATCCAAATGAACTTTCCAACTTGCCTAACACAGGCCGGACCTTCGACAATTGCTGGCGTTGGCAACTATGTCTTGCCAATCGAACCTTTTTTTGATGTTAACGAAGTTCGCAATACCACGCCGGCAGCTTTGCTCTATTTTCTAGATTCTGGCAGTTATGCACCCACTGATATTGGTGGATATGATTGGGTCCGCCACGACCAAGTCGGATGGTACAGGCTTCAGGCAAAATCCTATCATACACATGAGGATAAACGGATACCAGCCCTAGCCTTCTTTCACATCCCACTACCGGAATATGATCAAGTCTGGGATTTTCACACTTGCTACGGGGCCAAATACGAACCGGTTTGCTCACCCCGTATTAATACTGGTCTTTTTGCTGCGTTTCATCAGATGGGTGATGTTATGGCTACTTTTGTTGGACACGACCATATCAACGATTACGAAGGAGAACTACACGGGATTCGACTTTGTTACGGTCGATCTACCGGTTACAACACCTATGGACGAAACGGATTTCTTAGGGGCGCCCGTGTAATTCAGCTAATCGAAGAGCAAAGGGAGTTTCATACTTGGTTGCGCTTATCTGATGGTAGTCAAGTCATTCAAGAGCCTGGAAACAAGCCGATAAAACGTCAGCTGACAATTGATGGATCAACTTCCGGCTGAGACTATGCTATATTGAGCCGCTGCATATTGTAGCGATTGACCAGGTTCTAGAGCAGCAACTCTAATATTGGGAGACAAAAAGTCTAGACCAGAAATGAATGCTTCCAGATCCACAGGTTGTCCAACTGCTTCCCCATAATGACAAGGAATTACTACGTCTGGCCGAATCAAACTGGCGGCTCTGGCTCCTTCGCGAATGCCCATAGTAAACTTACCGCCAATTGGTAAAATGGCAATTTGTGGCCCATAAATTTGTGAAATTAACTGCATGTCAGCAAAAACGTTTGTATCTGAAGTGTTGTAAACAGTAACGCCACAATCGAAGCTCAGAATAATACCAGTTGATCCACCATCGGGTCGAAAATAGAAACCTTCAGGTGGTGGCCCTAGCGATAGATTGGGCGACAATGAACCTGAGTTATGAAATGCTTGCACCATCGTGATTTTTACGTCATCAATTTGTACAGAACCACCTGGGTTCATGGGAAAGATCCGATTTTCCTCTATTCCATGAGCTTTGGCTACTAGGGTCATTTCATAATTTCCGACAAACTTAGCTCTAGTTTGATGGCAAATCTCAAAAGCGTCTCGTACATGGTCATTGTGCCCATGGGTGGCGATGACAATATCTGCAGTTTCTACATCTGATCGTTTGATCGAAGCTACAGGACTCTCGTCTAACCAGGGATCATAATAAATTGTTGTGCCTTGTTCTGATTTAAACGAAAATGAAGCATGACCGATATAATTAACTGTAACCATAATATAGTGCCTCTAATTTTTTATGTGTTAGTTTTGAGTGTGTACATTTAGGAGTTAGAAGAATTAGTACTTTCAAAAATTTTATCTGCAGATTCAACTATAAATCCACTGAATCCATTATGACGTTTGGCAAATTCGTAATAACAGGCTGGGATTAAAATTGGTTCATTTTGGTCGCTGAATTGAACCGGTATTGGATGAGCCAAAGTTGAAGATTGCTCCAGGCCGGTAACCGGGCTCCCCTTAACTTCTCCTCCGTTTATATTCATTTTGAACCCGTGCTTCTTTAGTCTGTGGTTAACGGTAACTAGATCGGTTATTTCAGTTAGGCAATTGACAAGAACTGTGAAGTGGTTGGGCACAAAACCAAACACATAAAACCAGGCAGCGTATTCGCTTTCTGCCAGAAGACGATCGTAAGTCAATTTTTTAATCGGCCACCAACGGCCAGCCGTTAAGAACTTCTCGTCGATGGAGATAGAGGGTTGCAGTTCAACTAATGACTGCATAGTCGATTGCAGAAAAGATGAACAGAGGTCAACTTGCAACTGGCTTATAAACAGCTTAGGATAAATTTGGTTTGGGTGCTCAAAATGATGGGCTAGCAGTTTTTTATTGGTGAATACGTAGTCGCCTTTGGCCTGATAGCCTCGAGTTAGAAATGGACTAGCTATTTGACAGATTTTGAATGGATCTATATTCAATGTTCGGAAAGCAATATGGTCATTTACCAATGGGCCTGGTCCAGACAAGATTCGTTTAACATCCACTGCAGATGGATTTAGTTCAATATAAGTTGACCAAAAATTGGCTAATATCTGATCTAAGGTCATAGGATAGGGAAATTTAATTACTGTTCCAAGACGACTACTCATTATATTGACGACTAGACGATCTGTCAACCAACTGATATAATGGGAATTATGACTAGTTTCGGCCAGATATTCCCCGAAAATCACTAAAGAATTTGGAGTTCATTAATGAACAAACCGACCCTTTGTTCTTTTCTTATAGTCCTAATATTCTTATTTTTGATTGACCAGATCAACCTAGGAAAAGCTCAAGATTGGGTGAGTTTGAAAGAACAAATTCGCTGGGAGAAAGATGCGGCTAACATGGTTTTGGTACCAGCCGGTCGCTCAGTGATCGGTGATCAATTAGACGGTTTAGCTCCCAATCCGGTAGTGGTATCATTCGATGGTTTTTATATGGATCAGACAGAAATAACAGTTGGTCAATTCAAGCAGTTTGTCGCTGAAACTGATTATTCGTTTCCGATGTGGGAACAAGTGGGGCAATATTCACCCACAGATGACCACCCAATGACCTACGTCAATTGGCATGACGCTAACGCATATGCTAAATGGGCGGGCAAACGTCTACCCACGGAAGTAGAGTGGGAATACGCCGCTAGAGGTGGTCTGTCAGGAAAACGTTACCCCTGGGGGGATCAGATTACACAAGATCAAGCTAATTACCGTGATCGTGCCGGTATTGATCAACGGGGTCTAGGAACATCTCCTGTAGGTCAATTTCCGGCTAACAGTTATGGATTGTTCGACATGGTCGGCAATGTGTGGGAATGGTGTAACAGCTCAGCTGCGACCACTAGCCGGAAAGTTTTGCGGGGCGGTTCTTGGCATAGTGATTCTTTTGACTCGAGACTGGCGTATAGCCGCCAATATCCGCCTACGTTTCGTAGCTTACATTTTGGTTTTCGATGTCTAGCAGAATATCAAGAAACGGATGAAATGATATACAGCAGCACTAACAAAAATAATACAGAAAATAGTGCTGAAAATGAAGACTCAGCTGGACAAAAATCAAGATCAGAGCCACCGATGGTATTAATTCCATCCGGAACCTTCAGTATGGGAGACAGCAAAAATGATCCCCTCAGCTGGTTGGAAAAGTCGCGGCCTGTGCATGAGGTAGTAATTAATTCTTTTTACATGGATCAGACGGAGGTAACCGTTGGTCAGTTCAGAAAGTTTGTTGTGGAAACTGGCTACGAATTTACCCGTTGGCAAGAAGTCGAACAGTATGCTCCTGACGATAATTACCCAATGATATATGTTACCTGGTATGATGCATCTGCTTACGCTAAGTGGTCGAATAAACGTCTGCCCACTGAAGCAGAGTGGGAGTATGCCGCTAGAGGTGGTCTATCAGGAAAACGTTATCCCTGGGGGGATCAGTTAACGGCCGATCATGCCAACGACAAAGGAACTGAGGGGCAAGATCAGTGGCGAAAGTGTTCGCCAGTGGGTCAATTCTCTCCAAATGGATATGGGCTTTACGACATAGCAGGAAACGTATGGGAGTGGTGCTCCGATTGGTATGAGGCTGACTACTACTCTAACGCCAAAGAACAAGAACCTTCTTATAATCCGATTGGGGCTAATACCGGATTATACCGGATCTTACGGGGAGGATCTTGGCTATACAATAAAGATGCTCTAAGCATTGCCTATCGAAATCTAGAGTTGCCACATTCAGCCAATGCCCAAGTTGGATTCCGTTGTGCCCGAGACTTACCATCGGAGGCAACTGATCTGCTGGATACCGATGATTCAACTGAATGACGCTATGCTATAACTGGGTTTGAAGATAAAAATTTACAGAACTAAATTGTATTCCCCTGTTCGTTGGTTTGGAAAAATATTATGTCCAGACCTGCTGTTAGTACAGGAATTTGATAATGGGAGGCTCCAACCATGGTAAAAGTTGTTATTGTCAGGGCGGTTCGGACCCCAATTGGTAGTTTCGGTGGTGTACTGAGAGAATTTTCAGCTGATCAATTAACGACTGTTTTGATTCAAAATGTCGTTGAATCTACTCAGATTCAGCCGCATACCATCAGCGAAGTTATCCTGGGACAGGTCTACAGTAGCGGTTGTGGAATGAATCCAGCACGTATAGCGACTATCAAGTCGGGTTTACCTAATCATATTCCAGCTACTTTGGTCAACCAAGTTTGCGGTTCTGGCTTGAAATCAATTATCCATGCAACCGAAAGTATTATGTTGGATGACACTAAGATCATACTGGCTGGTGGAATGGAAAGTATGAGCTCAGTCCCTTTTATGGTAAACGGTCCACGCTGGGGTAATAAACTCGGACATCTAGAAATGCGTGACCTCTTACTTCAGGATGGATTAACTGATGCTTTCCACAACTACCATATGGGAGTAACAGCAGAAAACGTAGCTAAGAAGTATGCGATTTCACGTGCTGACCAAGATTTATTCGCCTACCAAAGCCAACAGAAGTATTATCGAGCTCAAAGTCAATTGGCGTTTCAGGACGAGATTGTACCTGTTCCACTTTCCAACCAAAAAAAACATCCAAAGACTAAATTCGATTTGGACGAACACCCCAGACCGAGTGTAACCCTTGATTCTTTAGCTCAACTGAATCCTGTTTTTGAGGATGGAGGTAGTGTAACCGCTGGTAATTCTTCAGGTATTAATGATGGCGCCTCTATAGTCATGATGATGTCTGAAGCGACAGCAAAGCGGTTTGATCTGGATATTTTAGCATATGTCAAGGCCTATGCTAATGTTGGTTTAGACCCTCAATATATGGGCCTTGGGCCTGTTTACGCCATTCGGCAATTAATGCAAAAAAATGGTTTGGACCTCAGCCAAATTGATCTCTTTGAGCTGAATGAAGCATTCGCGGCCCAGTCGCTCGCAGTAATTTCTGAATTGAGTTTGGATCCAGAAAAAGTGAACGTCCATGGTGGCGCCATAGCTTTGGGCCATCCCTTAGCAGCCAGCGGTACTCGTATTAGCACAACCCTTTTACACCTGATGAAAAGAAGGGAGGTACGCTATGGCTTAGCTTCTTTGTGTGTAGGTGGTGGGATGGGCATTGCTATTTTGTTCGAGCGTCCAGAGCATTGATGGTTCAAAACCGATTGGATATAATCGGTTTCGTAAAGTACAACAAACTATTTTATCAAGGAGATTGAAACCTGATGAGCAAGTATCTGATGGATCGAGATTGGGAGAACGGTGTTGTTCGCTACCCAGATCCCGCAATTGAAGTCATTGACGATCGTTTCAAAAAGTACATTATTGGCAATGCGGTTATCGAGCGCATTTGTACTGGTATGAGATGGGCTGAAGGACCAGCTTGGTTCGGTGATGGTCGTTATCTAATGTGGAGTGATATACCAAATAATCGTCAAGTTCGGTGGGACGAAGAGTCTGGCCAAATCAGTGTGTTTCGATCTCCGTCTAACTACAGTAACGGTAACACGCGTGATAAACAGGGGAGATTAATATCCTGTGAGCATGGTACCCGGCGAGTTACACGCACTGAGCATGATGGGACAATTACTATATTGATGGATAGTTTTGAAGGTAAACAGCTTAATGCCCCGAATGATGTTATTGTTCATCCTGATAACACGATATGGTTTACTGATCCCGGTTATGGTTCACTCTTTCACTATGAAGGGAATCTGGGTGAATTAGAGATTTCAACTAATGTCTACCGTCTCAGTCCTGATACCGGTCAAGCTACAGTTTTGACTAGTGAATTGGGCAAGCCTAACGGATTATGTTTTTCTCCTGATCTCAAACGGTTATACGTAGCCGATACTGGAGCTACACACGATCCAGACTGCCCACGGGTAATCTATGTTTTCGATATCATTGATGATTCAAAAATCGAAAACAAACGAGTTTTCTGTGACATGGGTGATGGCTTGGCTGACGGAATTCGGTGTGATATAGATGGTAATGTTTGGTCTAGTGCTGGTTGGGTTGGTGAAGGCTATGACGGAGTGCATGTTTTTGCTCCCGATGGGGATTTAATCGGAAAAATTCATTTGCCCGAAATTTGTGCTAATCTTTGTTTTGGTGGTGTTAAACGTAACCGATTGTTTATGGCGGGTAGCCAATCCATTTATTCGTTATACGTAGAAACACAAGGGGCACAAATTCCATAATGACCAATCAGTGGGAGAAGTTAGAAATTGATATCTAATGGGGTACAACTTTTGTTAGCCAGGATAATTCTGGTTCTATTGTGTCTAATCATACCAACTAGTTGTGATTTGGTTCCGGATGCGGTCAAAGAACAGTACTTGACCAAAAACGATGACAAGGATCGACCTCTGAAATTAGTGTGGAAAAAGGATCAGAGCAAAATGAGGCTGATACCAAGTGGCAGTTTTCAGATGGGGGATGCAAACTTATATCCAGAAGCGATGTTGGGAGAAGAGCAAAGCGGTGAAAAGCCACCTAGACCAGTACATACGGTTGAGCTAAGTGCTTTCTACATGGATACACACGAAGTTACAATTGGTCAGTACAAAAAATTTGCTGAGGCAACAGGCCGCCCCGTTAGAACTAGTGGGCAAGGTGTTGAAATGGCACGACTTGCGCCTAGTAATGATCACCCAATTATTTTTGTGACTTGGTATGAGGCCGCCGCTTACGCAAAGTGGGTAGGTAAAAGATTACCAACGGAAGCTGAATGGGAATACGCCGCACGTGGTGGATTGGTCGGCAAACGATATCCTTGGGGAGATGAACCCCCTGACGGTAGCCAGTGTAATTTTGGCGACCGAAATATGTTTCCTATCTTGGAATATGTTGGCTACGACCCAGTCTATATGGTTCGTAACCAGGTTCTACGCAGTTCAGAAGTTGATGAAGACCAACGTGCTTTCCTGCTGAATTTAGTGGATAGTCCAGAAGGCATAGAAACTCTGCTGTTCAATGGTGAAAATTTGCGACAACTGGGCCACGACCAGCTTCGTACTTTCTACATCGATGATGGATACGACACCTTAGCACCGGTCGGTAGTTATCTTCCCAATGGCTACGGATTATATGATATGGCAGGTAATGCTATTGAGTGGGTGTCAGACTGGTATCAACGTGACTATTATGCTTCTTCACCGGTTAATAATCCAAAAGGGCCAGAAAATGGCACTTACAAAGTGATCAGAGGAGGCCTTTATCTACTGGGTGCAGTTGAACAACATGTAGCTCGCCGAGACTTTCGCCGACCAGATACAGATATGAGCTATGCTATTAGCTTCCGCTGTGTAATCACAGCTGACAATCTAATGCCTTCCGAAATTGTTACAGAATCCATAGAAAACTGATTAAGTAAACTAACAAAGTCTTGACAACTTTTTTCAACTGTGCTAGATTGAACGCGGAGCTCTGTTGGTCTGACTGACCATGGAGTTTTGAAAAACTAAAGGGTAAATGTCGTAAACTGAAAAAATTGTTCAAGGAGAAATTTAAAATATGGCAAAACTTAAAATTGTCTTTTCGTTATTGCTTGTTGCTACGATGGCGTTTATCTCCCAATCAGCGATAGCTGGTAAGGTCATAAAAGGTGGGCCACTGAAAGGAGATGGAATGCAAGAACCGAAAGAAGCCAGACTTGATTCCAAAAGAGAAAAAGCA
>JAYZAL010000049.1:0-58241 GCA_036339735.1 Candidatus Poribacteria bacterium | reverse complement strand
GATCAGGTGACATAACTCGTGTATCACCACATAATCTATGATCCGATGCGGAGTCATAATAATCTTCCAGTTATAACTGATCTGACCTCTGCTATTACAACTGCCCCACCGACTTTTGTATTCCTTGACCTTGATCTGGGTTGGTTGAAGACCCATTTTGTCCGC
Organism: Candidatus Poribacteria bacterium; assembly: GCA_036339735.1. Classification (GTDB taxonomy): domain Bacteria; phylum Poribacteria; class WGA-4E; order WGA-4E; family UBA9662; genus TMED15. The sequence continues at coordinate 58,076 of JAYZAL010000049.1, read as the reverse complement.
ATATTTGATGGTCTTAGTTTCCAGTTTATCTATGGCACGATGCAGATACCAGTCTCGAAGTTGGTGTCGGATCAGTTGATAATCCGATTTCTGTTCTGCTGGTACTGTTACTTGCAAATATCCGTATTTCAGTTTGGTTGGTTGCAACTGACCGGTTAGCACTTTTAATCGGTAGTTGCGTCCCAAATAGGTAAAGGATTCACCCGAGACAAATTGTTTGGGTTTGCTAACTGGAACCGATTGTTGCAGTACCAATTTCTGTCGGATCCAATTAGATTTTTTAGCAATCAGGTCATCGATTGCTTGTTGGGATAAGGTTTGAGGGACTACCACCTGTACCACTCCCTGCTGGACTTGGATGGCAGCAGTTTTGCGACGGTTGGTCCGTCGGACTTGAACTTCAAACTTCAACTGAATTTGACCTTTGCCAGTTCAATAAATTCGGTGGTGACAGTTGGAGTGTTATTTTGTCAGGCATTGACTTTTCCGTACCATCGTGGTTGAGGGGGATTAGTTCTAATTGCACCATTGTGTTGATACTTTTATCACATTGGAGATAAGGGTTTTTAGCATATTGGTTCGGTTTTGTAAATAGGGTGGTGATACTCAATAACCACCACCGATTACGTTGATTACGTACGTTACGTATTCTTTTCGTTACTTTTATTATTAAAAAATTGTGGGAAGAAATGAATAGAAAGATATTGTCTTAGACATAATTGATGATTTCTATTTTCACAAGATTAAATCAACTAGTCTGTTGCCCAATAATCTCTAGTTATTGTCTCAATTACTTCCTGACTTTCCAGTTCAACACCAGCATCAATTCTCTTTTGAGTAATATCTTTACGTTTCGTAAGCACTTCAAATTTCGATGGGTCTTTGACTTCTGTAACATCAAATACTTTAGTTTCATCAGAATTTGTTCCTGCCCAGAGAACTTTTATACCTAATTCGTTTAAGTCGGGTTCAATCTCTTTGTACATTTTTAACCAAGCATCAAATCCTTGGGTAATTTTAAAGGTAGATAAAAATTTCATTACATACTCCTTTTATACTAAATGTTAGTAACTCTAGATAACTGAGTAGGGTCTTAAAACTCTACTCAATCGATTATGCCCGTTATGTATGGTTTTTCTATACTGTTATTATTAAAAAATAATAAACTGGTCAATTATCTGAGTTTGACCGATTACTGAATATGTTAGATTAGTCTATATTTTCGAGTCCATAGTCTATTTTAACCACACATTCATGGAGTAAAACTTCCAGTGGTTTCCTACCACCATAGACATCCATGGTCATGGTTCCGTGTGAGTGTCCAATTAATTCTTTGATAAAGGGTTGATAGACCTGTTTGGAAGTCAGATGGTTAACTACGGTATGTCGAAAACTATGGAAATTCTTCCCTTTCTTTTTAATCCCAAGGGTTTTCAGGTACCGACCGAACCACTGTCCAATTTGAGATCCATAACTGGTAACTTGACTCTTCTTCAGATTAGGAAAAAGTTTGGTTTCTTTTCTGTTCCTGATTTCTTCTACATAATCCAATAATCCCAAATCTATTAACTGGGGATGGAGTGGAACTACTCTGTTTCCTGATTGAGTTTTCACACTCTTATCCTCAGAATCATTGGTTATTTTCATCACCCAAATTCCATCTTGATCTTCAATATCCGATAGGTTCATCTGACAAATTTCATTCAGACGACTCCCCGAATACAAGGAGATCATGGGAATCCAGTATCTTTCGGGTCTATTCTTGTTTAAGGATTGTTTCTTGAGTTGATCTCCACAGATCAGTTCTAACTCACTGATAGTGAAATGTTTCTCAATGACTTGTTTCTTTTGAGTCAGATCCAGTTTTCCTTTGAAAACATTCTGTGACAGATACCCTTGATTAATCGACCAATTGAACAGGGTCAAAATCTTATTAAAGATTTTTTTGATGGTACTGTCACTTAAGACTTCAACATTTTCCATTTTTAACAAATCATCGATGGTCTGATTTGGGTATTTGTTTCTATTCTTGGGTAGTTTCTTCAGAACCTGAACTAACTCTCGTCCATGTTGATGACCCAAACTACTGATTGGAATATCAGTCAAGACATCAAGGAGTAATTCAGTGGAATAGATATAATCTGAAATGGTTTGGGAGGTAGTACCCATTTCTTCTCGACTGGTAATAAAACGGTCACACAACTCAGATAACTCAATTGAGTCTGGATTATCTTGGATAGTAGTTACTGATGGAACTGGTTGAGAATCAACTGAATCAACTGTTTCAACTGAATCTGGTTCTCCAGTTAATAAAACTCGTTTCTGTTCAAACTGATCTAGTTTTAATTGAATTAATTCCTCCCTGAGTTGTTTAAACTCTAGAGAGTCAACCTTTACAGGATCATATCCTTGTTCCTCTAAAACCTGATGGACTTTAGGATTGATTTCCTTCAAGGTTTGTCGATAATCCTGTTTCAACTTATCTTTAAACTGATCTTCCTGTTCCTGATTATTGAGAATACTCTTGAGTCGATCGGTTTCACTAAATCGGTTAGTACCTAGATAATAGTGTTGGACATGTCGTTTGGATTTTTCCAGTTCAGTTCTTAAAATATCCTTGATATCATTGATGGTTAGTTTCTTCATCTGAGGGTTTTCTCGAATTGAACTATAGATAGACTGTGTTATCTGATGGAGGTAAAAAGAGAGTTGTTTAGATTGTTGGAGAATACCACAACCCAGAGACAATTGGAACTGTCGAGATTGAAGTATAGGTTGAAGATCGAGAGGGATTATAGAACGAAAAAGGTAGGAACTTCCAGACTTACGATGGACGAGATAAGATGGATTCATGATACAAAGTGTGTCCTCGAGTGTGTCCAAATTGGACAAAAGAGTTCAAATTCGTATCAGGGAAAAAATCTAAGTTCAGTCTATGACTGGTTTTGTGATAAAGTGGAGGAGTTTAATGGAAGAGTTTAAGTAAGACTCTCTGTCAATTTTCCTCAGCCTTTATAAATCAAACCTGTAAACAGTTGTGTAGTTGGGCTAATTTTTTTGCATTCAGAAGTGTTTTTGCTGTGACCTTTTCATTTTGCTTACAAATATTCACAAAGTGCGTCGCATTTGATTATCTCTTCCATGCATGCTAAACCAAAACAAAAATTGAGACAGGTTAAATTTGATTTGAAAATTTGAAAGTGTTATCATGTAGAAAATAAAGGAAAAAGCATTGAAAGCTCTATCGGTTGAGAACAATAAAGTTGCTCTTGCATTAGCATCGCACAACATGACGCAAGAAAGATACGTTCAGTTAGAAGATGAAGCTGAGTATTTGATTAAAGAAATGACTCAAACCGAGACGACAGATGACAGTGAGGATGGAGTTGAAAAACGCAAGCTGACCGACCGACGCTTCCCAAAGCTCATTGGTAACCAACTTGACTTGATGGCTTGATTCAATCCATCAAACAAGTTTGGCTCTTGTTAACAACAATTCGTTCGAAGAAGATCCGGTAGAAATAATCATCCTGTAATATAGGTGTTGTGTGCTACGCCTTTTGTACTGGTCGTTGATCCTTGTTGTTCAAGTCTCGGGAAGGTACCGAGAACCGACAATACACGCAATAAGATAAATCAGTTTATTCAGATGCTCATATGGTTTGTCTTTTACACGATGTCGTTTAGCTGAAACTAACTTCTGCCCCCTACTATCGGCCACTTGTTCTTATCGATATATCCAGTTTGTTTTACTTTTCCCAAAACTTATCTCCTTCACAACTATTTTATTTCTTACCTCAGGGCTCTGTTTTTTCTAACTGAGAGTAATTTATACGGAGGCCCCAGTGAATTTCTTCCGGTATCTATTAATTTATTTATTTGTAGGTTGTTTTGTGTCAGTCGCTCAAGAAGTCGAACTGGTTCCATATGAGAACAAAGAATTACGGCTGTGGGGTTATATAAGTCCTACTACAGAAGAAATTATCATTAAACCAAAATTTAATGAAGTAGGTGAATTCATTGGGGATATTGCTCCTATCAAAATAGGTAAACGGTGGGGCTTGATCAATCGAAAAGGACAAGTAATAGTAGAACCTACTTTTGATGAATTAGGTCAGTTTTTTTACAGTTATTTTAGCGGAAATGATTCAAAATTGGTCGCCCTAGTCAAAAATGGAGAGAATGTTGGGTTTATTCACACAAATGGAAAGATGGTTAATGAATATGACGACATTGGTTCTCTCAACAGACATGGGTTAGTTCTGGTTAGGAAAGATAGGAAATCAGGTTTTATTGACCAGACCGGAAAAGAAATTATTCCTCTTGTGTATGACGACATTAGTTCTTTCAACAGACATGGGTTAGCTCTGGTTAGGAAAGATGGGAAATCGGGTTTTATTGACCAAACTGGAAAAGAAATTATTTCATTACCTTCGGCGATTGATTTTTTTAACATGATTGAAGTTAATAAGGATAGAAAGCAGAATGTTATAGACCTAATGGGTAAAGACTTGATCCCTCTTATTGATCATGACGGAAACTTTTTTTTTCTTAAAGTCAATACTGGAGGAAAAAAAAATGATTATGGGGTAATTTCGGGTGGGAAATGGGGGATTATAGATCTAATGGGTACAGAAATCACTCCTCCTGTTTATGACGAAATTTCCCCCTTCAATCAAAAAGGACTCGCTTTGGTTCAGAAGGATGAGAATATGGGAATTATAAACCTACTAGGTACAGAAATCACTCCTCCTGTTTACGATGAAATTGAGGCTTTCAATCAAAAAGGATTAGCCTTAGTTAAAAAAGATGGAAAATTAGGACTGATTGACGCAAAAGGTAAGCAAATCAGCCCTCCTGTTTATGACGAAATTGAATCTTTCAATCAACAGGGATTAGCCATAGTTAAGAAGGATAGTAAATGGGGTGTGATCGATACAACCCATAAAATCATCATTCCTTTCCTTTATGACGAAATTGAATCTGAATCTTTCAATAAACAGGGATTAGCCATAGTTAAGAAAGAGAGTAAATGGGGTGTGATCGATACAACCCATAAAATCATTATTCCTCTCCTTTATGATCAAATTGAATTTCCTCTCCTTTATGATCAAATTTCCAAACAACTGGGATTGGCTATAGTTGAAAAAGATGGGAAAAGAGGAGTAGTTGACAAAGTGGGTGAAAGAATCATTCCCATTATTTATGACGGCTCAATTGAGCTTAGTACTATTAGTGAAAATCTCATACGGGTTACAGTTCAGATGAATGAAAAGTGGAGTAACTTTGTACTATACATACCTTAACTCCAATAGATCAATATCTAAATGTCAGATGGAAACATACTGCCCTGTATATAAAAGAAACAATAAGTTATGCATTGTAAAAGTGAAAAAGTATTTTATACCCTTGGGTCAATTGTTAGATTATGAGTAAATGTCTGAATTTATTAATTAAATTTGTCTTAGTATTAGTTACATCCAATTTGATTGCTAGTGAATATTACCGTGCAATGGTAAACCCTGAACCTAGTGAAATCCCAAGTCGAATTGCATTGAACTGGTCTGATGATCCTACAACCTCAATATCTGTAACTTGGCGTACTAGTACGAATATCGAAAACGCATACGCTGAGATTGCCATTGCTGATGATTCAGCCAATTTTATAACCTGGCGTACTCAGGTTATCGCTAAAACAGAGAAATGGAATCAAGGTAAGTATGGTGCTCATTTTCATTCTGTTACATTTTCTAAATTAAAACCTGACACATTGTATGCATACCGAGTTGGATCAGAAAAAGTTTGGAGTGCGTGGTACCAATACCGAACTGCGAGTAAAAATAGTGGTTCGTTTAGTTTTATTTATTTTGGTGATGCACAGAATAATTTGCTATCTCTTTGGTCTAGAGTTATTCGAGGTTCAATCCTAGATGCACCACAATCAGCTTTCCTGCTACATGCTGGCGATTTAGTCAATAATGCCAATAATGATAGTGAGTGGGAGGAATGGTTCCAAGCTGGAAGTTGGATTCATGCCCAAGTCCCCATTATCGCGACTCCAGGCAACCACGAATACACAACAAATAATAATGGAACGGAAAGTTTATCAACCCTTTGGAAACCTCACTTTACTTTGCCTAAGAACGGGCCGCAAGGGCTGGAAGAAACTGTTTATTTTATTGATTACCAAGGAGCTAGGATTATTTCACTCAATTCAAATCAAGATCTGGCCAAGCAGGCAAAGTGGCTAGATAACGTGCTTACAAGTAATCCTAATGATTGGTCTTTTTTAACTTTCCACCACCCTATATACTCAGCTTCAAGAAATCGAGATAACAATAAACTACGTGAGTTATGGAAACCAATTATAGATAAGCACCAGGTCGATTTAGTTCTCACTGGACATGACCATAGTTACGGAAGAGGGCACAACATAGGCAACGGAGTAAATGTGAGAGACGAGAAATATGGAACCGTCTATGTTGTTTCGGTTAGTGGTCCCAAACAATATAAACTTCGTAAAGATCGGTGGATGACAAGAGGTGCTGAAAACACTCAACTCTACCAAATTATAAGTGTCGAGAAAGATAAATTAAACTACAAAGCAATGACGGCAACGGGTCATATTTATGACGAATTTGATTTGATCAAACGGAAAGGGCAGCCTAATGAACTGGTTGACAAAATATTAGATGGTGAACCTGAACGTAATTGGACTAACACACTAGAAAAGAGGCAAAAAGACGCGAAAACCTATTAGCATGCTATTTGTATTTAGGTTGAAAAGACATTTTTAGTTATTGATACTTTGGAATAATGACATTTTATCGTCCCTACCCAAACAGTTAGATTAGTTTTGAATAAAAAACTGAGTTTGCTCAGAAGAAGTAGAAAAAACAATCAGTTTTCAACCTACTATTACATACGGCCTTTGGCTTGCTACAAGCGTTTATCAGAACAACGTTAGCCCCTTTTAATCAAAGACCAGTGAACGTTTAGAGGTGTGAGAAGACGAATCTCGTGCCTTAAGATTTCTTTTTCATACTGATCCAATTAGAGCAAACAGCTATATAGTAAACAGCATCAAAATAGTACTAAATACTACCGGAAGTAAACCTAAGACCAACCAAATAAATGTATGACCTCCAAATCTTCCTAATTTTTTACTACATTTGTTCATTATCAAAGGAACGACGATAAAAATCCACAACGGTAATACTAAGCGAAACCAGAAGGAAGGATTTTTAAGTAATTCTTTCATACTAGGTGATACAATTGGTTAGAGACATATTTTTATGCTGGTCGAAATACACCTCGAATGAAAAAAGTCTAACTTCATTCATATCTGATCTAGTCATATATTCCAGCCGCAACTAAATCCACTAAATATATTTGTCGACCATGTTGATGAGCAGAATCTACAGTAACCCATTTGCCATCTCGGCTAAAACGCGGATGTAAATCACAACGCCATTCACCTTTGTAGACTGACAAGGCCGGAAAGCTGACCAAACGTTTTTTTCGGTTGGTTAGGCAATGATAAAGATAAAGTTCTTGGTAAGAATTTCCTGTTGGGTAGGTATCGTTCAATATCCAATTACTGTCTGGTAAATATGAGCAGTGGCCATTTTCTACCATGATCTGGGGAGCACATACTTCAACTTGTCCATTTCCATCCCCAAATAGATAAAACTTGTCTTTGTAAGAAGGATGCCAAGACCAAGCCAGAATATTTTCGTTATCCTTCCAAATAAAATGAGAGGTACGACCTGAATCATCTACAACCCGAATGTCCGTTCCATCAGCCGCAGACGTTAGCATCCGAGTGTGAAAACCACCACCGTCGAACCTCCATCGATGAAGGAAAATAAATCGATCACCTTTCGGACTAAAAAGAAGATGATTGAAATAATGCTTGGCTTGACTAATATTTCCGTGTGGGTAAGGAATCTGAACTACATCAGCCAGTGATATAATTTGCTGGTGATATCCAGTATCTAGGTTGAGATGATAAATCCCAGAATCATCTGGAGCTAATTCGTCTTGGTGAGGGTCAGAGATGCCGGCATATCCATAACCCGGACGCATATGGTTGATACGTCGAAAATCAGTACCAATCGCCGTCTCTCCATCTGAACTAAGGGTATATATGGCTTGGGGTAAAGTTCGTTTTTGTCCCGTTTTGATATCGAATATATGAGATACAAACTGATCATTTTGTCGACCATTCCATATAATTTGGTTTTCTTGACCTGGTCGCCATTGTAGCATGCAACCTTGTTGCCAACACCAAGCAGTCGTTTGGCCAATTTTTGTCCATTCATCATTATCTTCAAGGTCTATTAAACCAATATCGACCCAGTCGTCCTTGTTAGGAGATCGATGCTCAAATTCTACTTTCATGGCTAGAGCGTATCGATTAGTTATATCGAATTGAAGTTTATCGTAATAGCCAAACCAATGATATCCCGGTGAAGTAGTTATTGGTCGTACAAATTCGGGCAAAGACATTTGATTTACCTTTCATTTTCAATAATAGAGAAACCTATATAATTTCAATTTTTCCCCAGTCGATAGGCCGGCCCAACCGAAGTATTGAAATACTTGAGACAAGTACTAGCATTCCACTAGGTAGATACTGTAGAGCTAACCTTTATTGGGTACCCAAGTCTTGTCTGTACCGATCTTTACTTTCGTTATAGTTTATTTGGGTATTTACCTCTCTTTGCCAGATTATGATCTGGCTAGCCATAAAGAATCATTCTAGAACAAAAGATCAATTCTAATCTAACCGTGGTATCGAACTTTTGTCCGGTTAACGTACATATTTTCAGAAATAATTAGATTATAAAAAAATTGATCAAAATGTTGTTTAAGTCCGATAGCTTCTATATATTTAACCAATACCATTCTTGATTGAGACATACTATGTGATTCACTTAGCACCCGCTCATTATTTTTTAATTTGAATACCATTTATATTTCTGTTTAGCTTAAAGGTTTTCTTCCATTCGCCTTGAATTATTTTTTGCTCGTAAAGACTACGATTCGCCAATCAGGCCAATATACATCTACTCCACTAGTACGATTCGAGTATATAATTCGTATATGCCGGACTCTTCTTATCGAACTTTGCATACTCTTTTACGCAAAATTATCAGTATTTAATTATCTTAGATAAATACTGACTTCCAATCTTCTTCCCAACTTGACGGTAAGATTCAGTTACCCAGCTACCGTCATGAGTTTGACTTTGCCATTTATCAAAGGTTTGTTTTGCATAGATCTGATTTGAAACCGAGTTCACAACAGTTTCCACTGAATTATCTAGCAGACATACAGGTCGTCGAATGAAAAAATCGGCTTGATCTAAATTTCCATCAATTCCGTAAACAAAATAGTGTTCTACGGGCAAATTGGCATCCACATGATGAAAATTAGTGGCTGTTTTTTCATCTTCAACAAATGGCAGGAGTAGGACGTTAATACTAAGCTCATTCATGAGTTGGTATATTCGATTCGAACCAATTCCCAGTCGGATATTCTTATTGTTTGGCCAGATATCAAAATATCCGTAATCTGCCAGCGGATCATCAGGTTGAGAGGTCAATTGGAAGGTGAAATAATCCGGATAAATAAAAAAACTGTCTTCTTTTTGTCTGTACTTTTCATAAAATTCAGATACACAAGCTGTGATAAAGTTACTTGCACCCAATGCATCTAGTGGTTGTTTTGTAACCACAGCCAATCGGGTCTCAATAGAAAAGTTGGGTATTAAGGATGACACTTTTCTACTGAAACCTGACTGAGGTAATTGATCTTCAAATACTGAGTTGAAAATTATAAAATCTTCCGGGTGTGTTTTTTCAGATAGATGCATGGGAAATTTTGAGATGCGCCTTCGATCTTAGTGGTGGGAGTAATGAATGGTATATGCCCAAGAGTGTATCATAGAACGAATTTTGACTGTGGTCAAATCGCGAATTATTACGAAAGTAATTAATGATACAAGTTTAACTTTTGTTATAAACTTAATTTGGCAAGCTACAATGCAGCCATTGATGTGCGTGGTTGCATTGTAGCTTATTTTTATTTCAAGGGACAGTGCGGTTTAAATGGAAGAACATAACCTAAAAACAGTTGAAGAATATGTCATTGTTATTTAAAAACTTTTATCTTTTTCTTTTATTCCGTTGTTTCTGGTAGGTTTGTTTTGAATGAATTGGGTAAATCCGTTTTGAACTCTTCTTTGATTTTGATAACCTACTAATTTTATTTGTTACTGTCGCTACTGCTATCGTTTGAGCGATCATTGTTAATCTCCTTTATATTTTTCCTGTTTCTTTTTGGGACTAGATCGGGTGATTGTCTTTTGGAAGTTGATCGTACATTCAGTATTTGGATCGTCAGATTTAGTAAGGCTTTCCTCTGATCAGTTGATCAGCGACGTTTATCTGGATTGGTTAGCCCTTTGGTTGCTGATGTGCTGTCTGGAAGATTAAATCCATAAAACGACCCGGACTTTGGCATCCTGTAAAAAAGGCCCGATAAAACAATGAAAACTATTAAGATACTCATCATTACATAAGCAATGATAGGGGGCTTCTCAGGAACAATTGGTGCTCGCATACAGTCCTCCGGATAAGTGAAGATCTAAAGGTTATAAGATGAAATGTATTTCCCTGCGGGTTTAAGTTTTCGCTGGGGTCTATTTTCGGAGATTAATGCTTTGCTCTTTTCTATGAAAGCTAATCTTCAAGGTTAATCCAAACCATCGGTACTTTTTGTGAGTTTAGTTCTAACCCTATCAGTTTTTTTATTAATAAATTTTTATTAATAAATTAAGCCAAAAGAGTAAATAACAAAGACTATTAGGATACTCATCATGACAATAATCGGTGCTCGCATACAGTCCTCCGGACATGAAGTAGAGATAGGGGTTACAGTATGAAATATGGGTCCTAACGGGTTTTATTTTTTACTAGGTTCTATCTAGTGACGACTTGTTGCTAGGATGGGAAATTTGTTGGTTTTAAGCGTACTTCTTGGTAAGGAAAAACAGGTGCGAGGATTTGGCTCGGTTGACTTGAAGATATCTGACGATAAGAAAATCCGATCAAGGCTGCAATGGACAATATAGATATAATTGGTGAGATGAAACTACCTATCAGTGTGAAGGTAGCAGAGTTGATGATTATCAAGTAATCAACGGCAGGTGATCTCATGTTATCCTCCTACATAATCTAAAGTGATTGATTGTTGGAAGCCAATGACACTCTTAATTTCGCTCTTTAAGAGCAATTAAATAGTATCGTGTAAAGAGCCACATTTCAAAAAAAACACACCAAAAATCTGATGATTAATAATTGATTTGAGGTACAGCCAAAGACTATTAATTCGGGAAACGAATGGCCACCAAATCAGGTTCTTGACTTGTGAGTAATGTCCGCTGGTGATTCTTATCAAATTTGCTCTGCAAACTATATTTATAGGAGCATGGTGAGGGGAATTTACGGCTTCTGATTATCGGTGAGGGTGAGATGAGGTATCTAAAAAGTTGAGGAAGGTGCTAGGAGACAGATGTTTTTTATGCTCAAGCATTGATGATTTCTGTAGAGTTGGAGTTGGGAAATTGACCAAGGGGAGTTCAATTTCATGATATGGGGGCAATCCTGTTTGATATAAGGAAAAACGGGACGTACACTGAGCGAATGTACGACCCGTTCTTACGCTAAAATCAAAAGGAGTGTTTATCAAAAAGAAATTGATGAACACTCCAGGTTAGAGCATGAGGTGTGCCAAAAACGAGTACGCCTTGATGTTGTACAATACTTAACAGATGAGGTGTTCGATTAGTTACATGCTGTCATTATAGTCATGTTGGTGATGCTTTGTTCAGCATGTAGTAGTGATTTTGACCAGTACTAATGACTATTACTACTAATAAATTTACCAAACTCAAAGGGACACGACTGAGTATGTTGTTCCATGATTCACTTATGTTTTCTGATCAAAAATTAGTAAAACATCCAAATTTAGAACAACACAGGTGTAGGATATCAGACCAGTTTTCATCAAAGTATAGGCGAACGTCGACCCAAGATCTAAAGCGTACAAAAGCGAACTCTTCACTACCAACATATTTGAGTTATCAAGGGAGCCAAATACCCACTTACTATAAAAATCTAATTAGGTAGAAAAATATACGTAAAGAAATGGATTAGATGCCGGTCAATGGCAGCGATAGGACTCGACACTCTTTTTACTTTTTTATTTGGATTCCAGTAATAGTTTGGTTTTTACTGGCCAGCCTCGCAATACTCTTTATTACGTGATTGACACATTACCAACCTGAGTTTCGTTTGTTTTCAAAAAATCTAGGGATTGACTCAAGTATGTAGGCGGAATCCTGTCGCTGTACGTCGTCGGGTTTGACTTAAATCGGGGCTTCGGTAGTCCACTTGACGACCCAGTAGCTGTTTCAGTAAATCAGATTCACTTTCTAATTCAGGATCTGTCAATTGGCTAGGCATATCTTCTTGTGGCAGGATTACAGAACGATTATACATCCCCAACAATCCAACTCGGAGTTGATTAGTTCGATTGGCCGTAGACCGATGCCAAATTGCTCCATTGGTTAACATGACTGACCCTTTGGGAGCAACAGCAATGGCTTGTTCCATCTGGCTGATTTGATCTGCATCAGGCGGTGATAGAGTTTGGTGTGAACCTTTAATGCAAGCCGTAGCCCCGTTACTAGTAGTAAAATCATCAATCATCCAAACAGTTTGACCTGTCAGAGCTCCCCTAGGAAACGGTGACTCCATGGCCCAATAAGGATAATCGACGTGCCATCCACTACTTTCGGCTCCAGGGTAAACGATATTGGCAGTAAAAGTCGATGCTACTACATCATTACCTAATATGTGCTTCCAAGCATCAATAATCGTCGGGTGTTGAATCAATCGTCGAAAGATAGGATCTTTCCCTACAATAGCCCAAACTCGTCGACATTTACCATCCGCGTAACTATGATCTCTTCCGTTCATCAGGTCCTCTTCGGCTAAATCCAGCGATATTTGTCGCACCTGATCAGCTTCGGCGGCCGAAATTACATTCTCAATAATGTAGAACCCAATATGATTCAGGTCATTTTCGATAGTGTTTAGTTGATCGTCAGTCAGATTCTGGTTCGGTTGGCTCAGTTTCATAAGTGGTTCTTTTTCTATTGCTGGACTGTGGAATCGGTGATATACTTCGGTCTCGTTCTCAGTAGACTCGAATTTCCTTCTATTGTGACACACGAATATTCCCTTTTCAATGTTTAAACAGCATATTTGTCTTCCCACATATTCACTATGAACAGGTTGAGGCTTCAAATTGGAGAATTGGATAAAGACTAAGTTCTGGTTTTTGGCTCTTGTCAGTTTGGTTTGTATCTGTTTGGGGCTGGCGATTTCCCATGATTTTGTCTCAGCCGAGTCGCTTAGTGCTGCGGCCACTAGCGAAATATTCACCTTAAACACTACAAGAGGGCCTATTACAGAACCCAACAGCAAAATTGAAAGTATGGTCGCACCCGTTTCATCAACTAATCTATACTTGGCAGGCCAAGCTCAAAGTGAGATATTCACTCTAAACACTACTGGGTTTGTTAAAGTGCCAGTGTCTGTTCCTTCTAATGTACCAGCTAGTATTGTAACAGGTCAGTAAAATACTAGGGGGCATCAATTGTCATTCGCGGGCAAAACTCATCTTCTGCTGTTATTTGTAGTTGTAGTGGCCAGTGGTACGCTGCTTGGTTGTGGTAAAAAATCGACCAACCACTTTGCAATAAAAGTTGCAAAAGCGAAACTATGGAATGAAGCATCTTTTCGTTGGCAACAGGTTACAGAAGAAATTCCTGATGCTGCTTTCGCCCATAATAACTTGGGCGTTGCCTATGAAGCTAGCGGAAAAATAGACCAAGCAATATTATCCTATCAGAAAGCAGTCGAGCTTGAACCAAACAATAAACACTATCGGTATAATTATCGGCGCTGCAGGTCAATCCACAAGGATCGTAGCCGACAAAACCAAGATGATATTCAACTAAATACAGAACAGTCGACTAGTAGGTCAGATGAGTTGGAAATTGATGAGATCCATCCATGAAAAAGTTTGAATCGTTGCCATTAACTTTTTCTTTACTTATTTTTTTAGTGGGTGTATTGGGATGTGGTCAGAAAATGTTAGAGATCGGAGTACCAGTAAAGGTCGATTCCGAGATAGACATTGATCGCTACCAGAAGTTAGCTGTACTTCCTTTTGTTCAAGGTGAGTTATACGCCAAGTCTAGTAATGGGCTTTTGGATAATAATGCTTCTCTAGAAAACATGGGACCTGAAATCGCCTTGATGCTTCGTCATCGCCTCAGCAGACACCGAGCATTCGAAGTGGTTGATAGCCAAGAGACAGCAGAAATGATAGCAGGTGAAAATTTGCCAGGTAACGTCTTTGAAGTTGAGGGACAAAAACAAATAGCACAAATCGGTGAATACCTAGAATCTTCTGCTGTTATTACCGGTAGCTTCAGATTCTTTACAACTAGCGAACCTCGTCGGCATTACAGAGAACGTTATTCTCCGGGGTTGCAGCGGTATATTTCCGATTACCAAGACTATTTGCAAAAAAACTACATTCTGGTTTTGAGAGTGGTATTAGTGGATGTGGACAGTCAAAAAATTATTTGGGACGATATATACAGGGCTACCGCCTCAGAGGCTCACTCACTTGGCACACTTATCGTATCTCAGATTGCTTCCTCTGACTCAACTTTTCGAAGGTTGGCTAAACAGTCTATATCTCAATTTATCAAAAAAATTGCACCTCACTACGAAAGAGAAGACCGATATATTGCTCTGAGCCCAAATTAGATTACTTGCTGAAATTTGGAAATAATTGACCTTAAGCCAACGATAAGTTATCATTTCGTCCCGAACATTTTGCCCCAATATGTTCCTCGGTTTTTTAGGCAGTCGATTTAACAATTTTCAGAGTAAATTCACTAACACAATTAGGAGAAGTAACATGGCTGGGAGTACCATCGAAATTACGGATGCCAATTTTGAAGAACAAGTTTTGCAATCAGACACACCGATCGTCGTCGATTTTTGGGCTGAGTGGTGTGGACCCTGCAAGCAGATTGCACCAGTATTAGAAGAATTAGCAACAGAAAACGCTGGTACTTATAAGATTGGAAAACTGAACATAGACCAAAACCGCGATTATGCGATGCAGTTTGGTGTCAGAAGTATCCCAACTCTACTTGTCTTCAAAGATGGGGAAGTAGTAGACCAGATAGTTGGTTCAATGCCCAAAGCTACCCTGGGTGAAAAAATCAGCGCTTCAATCTAGTGAAGGGAAATCGATAGTAAGTAATAAAACTTGAAGATATAGTCAATGTTGGCTGACTGGGAGTTCTTCTACGACAAGATTGTATTACCTACACTTCACACTAGTTTTCAGGCCCTGTCGTTGTTTGATCAAAAGATACGTCAGGGCCTCGCCGATCGCCGATCGGTTTTCGAGTCCCTTTCTAATCAACTCTCCACTGCTCGTGATTTAGAGCAAACCCTGTGGTTTCACTTTACCTCCGTGGGAGAATTTGAGCAATGCAAACCGCTCATTGAATATCTTCATCCTGATTATCGAATTGTATTAACTTATTTTTCTCCTTCTGTTTCGCATCAGGCCAATAGCTACCAATTTGCAGATGCTGCCATTTATCTACCGTTAGATAGCAAGCAAAATGCCCACCGACTAATAGATCTAATTCAACCATCGATCTTAGTCTTTTCTAAGTTCGATATTTGGCCCAACTTGGTGTGGCAAGCCAAGAAGCGAGACGTCAAAACTGTTTTGATTGCAGGCACATTACAACCCAAATCAAAGCGTCTACACCCTCTGGCCAATAAGTTTTTTCGGTCAGTTCATCAACAAATAGACCTGCATTGTGTTGTGTCTGAGGCAGATGCAAACCGTTTTCGCCAAATTTGCCCATCTTCCTCCAGGATCGTTATAACTGGCGATACAAGATTCGATCAGGTTCACGCTCGAGCATCTTCGGCAGTGAAAACCGAAAATTTTCTACCTGGGCAATCGACATTGAGTCGGCCTATTTTAGTAGCTGGAAGTACATACGCAGAAGAAGAGAAAGTTCTAGTTACAGCAATCAAACAGATTAAACAAACGCACCAGTCTATTCAACCTCATCTGTTGATTGTACCGCACGAACCCAACCCAAAACATGTCCAGAATCTCACCCAACACTTACGTAATAGAAATCTTACTTTTGCCAAATACACAGAACTTGATGATTCCAGCGATTTATCTCAAGTAGATGTCGTTGTAATCGATACCGTCGGCATTCTGGCCCAATTATACCGACTGGCAGATATAACTTTTGTTGGTGGAAGCTTCCACGGTAGTGTTCATAATGTAATGGAGCCAGCAGTAATGGCAAAACCGGTAATCTTCGGACCGACTATTGATAATGCACAGGAAGCACAGCTGTTAGTCCAGTTAGGAGGGGCAAAAATGATTCAGAATAGTCAACAGCTACATTCTGTAATGATAGATTGGCTATCTGCACCATCAATATGCAAAGAAGTTGGACAAAAAGCCAATCACATAATCGAAAGTAATTTGGGCGCTACCCAGCGCACTCTCAGTTGTTTAGTTCCCTATCTGGCCTCAGCCCTGTAACAAGTTCGGCTCAATCTCGGTGATCGTTTTCACATGAGTGTAGTGTGCCGAAGACATCAACTCTTGAGTTTCTGGTAGTAACCGGCCCTCAAGTGATTCTGGTACGCCCCCACCACCTCGGTATTGTGGTGCATACCGTAATACCAGGATACGTCGGAGCCGGTCAGTGGGTTGCCAGGGAAGAATACCATGTGTCATCAATTCGGGCATGACTAAAATATCACCAGCTTTCGGCGTGACATTAACTATTCCTTCTGGTAGATTCTTAGAATCAGACGGGTGCCCATCTTGGAACAAATGGCGAGGTCGATCGAATTGTGCTTTATGTGATCCTGGAACTAGTAACAATCCTCCATCCCCAGGTAGTACATCATCAAAATAAGGAAACACGACAAAATTGTCACAATAAATCCGACTATTCTTCACCTCATACCTGCAACTCTCCCAGCCGTAGTCATCCCTAGCACAATGTAGTCCACCACCTTCGGCCCCGGGTTGGTCAATCTGGAGCGTTCCACTGACTAGTTTGGGTTTCCCGTTTGTAAGTTCCATAATAATAGGCCAAGTCGATGGGTGAAAAACAAGTCGTTCTAAGCACCGGTCGAAGGCAAACCCATTAATGTATCGTTTACCATCTTTACCAAAACCATTTGGAAATTGATTGTCCTCTATTTTCATATACCGTTCGCAAGCTAAGCGTCCGTCAGATAATTCTTTTTCGGTTAATGCGTTCTTGATGTGTAAATAACCAGTAACATCAAAAAAATAGCGTTGGCTCGGTGTCATTAGCATTCTCTTTGTTAGTTTAACTGTTGGAAAGAGCGCCAAGATAGTTCAATAAGAAAGACGCTCTTTAGGTTGAGTAATATATTTGAATTGTAATTATTCCACGCCTATTTCGTCATTAATCTCTTTTTGATATCCTTCCAAAGATAAATTTTC
The DNA here is from genome assembly GCA_036339735.1 of Candidatus Poribacteria bacterium. Lineage (GTDB taxonomy): Bacteria > Poribacteria > WGA-4E > WGA-4E > UBA9662 > TMED15. Next base: position 40,388 of record JAYZAL010000049.1, on the reverse strand, counting down.
GATCTCTTCAATAGTAACAGACCGGCCAAAATATCCCGATTCATATACCGCCATGCAAATAGCCTGAGATCGATAACCTTCTAGACCGTCAACTTCTGGTTGGCTCCCACTGTTAATAGCATCAGCAAAATACTTTAGTTCAATTGCTATGGTGTTATCGATGTCGCGAGGGAAAAAGTATTCCTGCTCACTTTCACTGAGGCTAGACATAAACTTTTGGTAAATTTCATCAGTGCTTATCAAGTCACCAGTATTCCGTTGATGCAGACCTGACCCCCAATCTAGCGACCCTTCTGACCCGTAAATGGTTTTTCGATTGAAGCCCTGCCCCGGTGCAGAACCGACCCAAGTCCATTGAGCCGAAACCCCCTGATCGAATGTGATAGTCGAGATCATACAATCCTCAACATCGACTTCGTATCCGTCTGATCTCTCTTTTACATCTCCATAACGAAATGGCTCGTAGGCTTTATTGACGGCATAAACCTCTTTAGCTTCTAGACCGAGATGAAAACGCATCAGATCAGTAAAATGTACACCACCATCTAAGGCCCAACCACCACCGGCTTTCATTTTGAAGTTTCGCCACCCCCATTTTCCTAGGCTCTCACCTACATCAATCCAAAAAAACATGCGGACATCACCAATCATGCCTTGTTGAACAGCCCAACGGCGAGCTCGCTCATGTCGACTAAGACGATAGTTTTCCGCTACTGATAGGACACGGTTATTAGTAGTGGCGGCATCGATAATTTGTTTCCCCGCTCGCATAGTAATTCCCAACGGCTTTTCAATAATGACGTGTTTACCAGCTTGTAGGGCTTGAGTTGCCAAACCATGGTGCTCGCTATGTAAAGTGCAAATATCTACACAATCGATCTCAGGATGATTATCCAACATTTCGGCTACCGTATCGTAGGCCTTTGGTTTATTTCCTCCCTGAATTTCTTGTGCTTCTCCGGCTCTTGTGTTGGCAGCATCAATATTGACATCAGCAGCAGCAACAATGTCGAAGAGCCGAAAATCTTTGTCCCATAGTTCTCGATAACCACCCATATGGGCACCTGAAATCCCTCCACACCCAATTAATCCAACTTTCAGTTGCGACATTTGTGAATTCCCTTATTTATTATTTTCGATCGAATTATCAGTCTGATTGAATTGCTGCTCGTCCTCATTTGGCAACCCACTAATTACTAAGTAGATAAATAATCCTAAGGCAAAGACAAAAACGATGGTTGCTATTACCACTGTCTGGCGCCAGTCGATACGTTGCTGGAGCGAAAAGTCATCAACATGGTGAGGTAAGAAGGTTGAGTGTCCGATGGCGTCTAATGTCAGACACCAGAATAAGAATAAACAAATCGGACCAACCAACATCGTTTTTGTCTGCCTGATAGGCATAGATCTTCTACTCTAACGAACACCAAGCAGAATCTCGACGGTCAATTGATCCAGTTTTTCATAGGAGCAACCTTTGGATGCAATTTCATCTGGATCAAAATCAGTAGATCGTAATTTCTGAGCTTTGTCGTTACTATAACCAGAAATTAAGGCTTCTAATTCTGTATCTTTGGCTTGAACTTCCGCTAAAATACCCTGAATTTCCGAGTCTTCATTGAACTGATTCACTTTTTCTTTCAAAATCAAGTAGGTTCGCATACAACCAGCTGCGAAATCCCAAACACCTTCTTGGTCTTCAGTTCGGTAAGCATGAGCATCAAAGTGACGCATACCGCCCCATTCATTGTCCTCTAACAGTTTAACCAATAGAAAGGCAGCCTTGATGTTTTCAGAACCGAAACGTAGATCTTGGTCAAATCGACCCATCTTTTGATCATTGAGGTCAATATGAAATAGCTTTCCCGCTTCTAAAGCTTGAGATACTCCATGGAGAAAATTCAATCCAGCCATGGTTTCATGAGCAAATTCAGGATTAACACCTACCATAGAGGAGTCTTCTAAAGTTTCGATAAAGTGCAACATGTGACCGACAGTTGGCATGTATATGTCGCCTCTCGGCTCGTTAGGCTTTGGTTCCAAAGCAAATTTCAGGTCATATCCTTGATCTTTGACATAGTCACAAAGAAAGTTTATTGAATCCCGAAACCACTTAATGGTGTCAGGTCCATTTTTCGAGGCATCCACTTCAGCACCTTCTCTACCACCCCAGAAAACATAGATTTTGGCACCTAGTTCCACACCGAGATCAATAGCAGACATAGTTTTCTGAACTGCAAATGCTCGAACTTTGGGATCGTTAGAAGTAAATGCTCCATCTCGAAATACAGGATGAAAGAAAAGATTTGTGGTCGCCATCGGGACTTTCATTCCATGATCGTTCAGAGCTTGTTTGAAATCTTTTACAATTTGGTCTCTCTCACTAGGACTGGCATCGAAGGGAACCAAGTCATTATCGTGCAGATTGACTCCATAAGCTCCCAACTGACTTAGCTTTCGAACCGATTCAATCGGATTGATCGTGGGTCGAACTATATCACCGAATGGGTCTCGGCCTGGATTACCGACGGTCCAAAGACCAAAAGTGAACTGGTCTGATGGGTTCGGTTGAAATAAGTCTGACATGTTTTTTCTCCTTAAATGTATACTCTAAAAAAAATTTAGTGAATCTGGAAAAATTCGATTACTTCTCCACTCGGCCCCTTAAAAAAAGACAGGGTGACATCCAATTTATCTAATGTGACAGTGGTTGGCTCAACCGTTATTTCGTAGCCTGCGGACCGAACTTTTTCAGTGGCAGACCTGGTGTCATTGACCGTCAATGCAAAATGAAAAACTGGGTCGTTAGGTGCTTCATCATTCGGTTGTGGTGAACCGTCATAAGTATCGAATAACTCCATGTGAGAACCGTCACCAATATCGAGTAGCAAAATACGCCTCTTCGGACTAGCTCCTTCGAAGTCAGCCACGATTTTCATTCCCAGAACGTCTTGATATAACTTCAAAGATTCTTCCCAATCACGAGTCTGGACTGCAATATGATGTGTTCCAAGCCCTTCTATGACTTGGTTTGTTGAACTTGACATTAATTTTTATTCCTCCTAATCCGATTTGAATAATAAAACATGAATCAAATCATCCACCAAATAGGCTAGGTAAAGCTTTAATTAAGAATTGGACTCGACCAATCAACAATGATACTCGTCCCATCACTGTATTACCAAAAGCAGCACCAAAACCAACCATAATGAAAATAACACCTATTTTTGATATACCACCGACGATGCCTTCATGTTCGACTGAAAAGAAAAAGTAGGTCAATGTACAAATTACGCCAACAAAAATTAGGCTCAAATTGAATTTTTGCCAACCATCCCTATGAAAAAAATCGGTGTAGATATTAATCTGTTCAACTTGTTTATCTTTCGGGGTGGCTTCTTGCTTGGCGGTATACGTCCAACTTTCATCTAGAACCAACTTACCGTTTCTGGTATTGATGTTAAATATTCGTCCATCTACTACTTGCCAACGGTGGCCTTTTTTCCACACTTTGATCTTAGCGCTTGACGATAACTCATGACCCGCATCGATAAAACTTCTACTAAGTAGATCAGGCATCACAGTTTTATCCAACTGTTGAAAAATGATCGGTGTGCCGTCTATAGACAATTGAATTTGATCTTGGATCTGCCACTTAGCCCCATCCTTAATAGTCCTGATTTTAGCTGTTTTAGTCATAACTAAACCAGCTTGCCGGAAACGATCCTGTAACTCAACAGTAGGCTGACCTTGACCTAACGAATCAGCCAAATCCGTCTTAAGATTAGAATGTAAATGATTAAGCCGGAGCGTACTATGAACATGTTTGAAAATGTCTTGTTCAACCGCTGCTGGGATCGCAATACCCGCTCCATAACCAATAGTAATGGCAAAAGGAATTCGAATTAGCCATGACGTATTGGGAGAAAATTGGGTGAAAAATAACAAACCAACTAACACCGGTATCAATATTAGAATCGTTTCAAGCGTTTGGCCTTGATTAATCGATAATTCTAAACTTTCCCAAATTGTACCAATTAAACCATCCTTAATTTGAACGACAATGCCGTAACCGGCAGCAAGACCAACGAAAAGATGCTCGGCAAAAGTGTAAAATGGGTTATCCCGATATAAAAAACTGAACACACAAAGTGTGAGAGCAATACCAATTAGGATGCCTAAGGTCGCCATAGACTATGTTTGAATTCTCCGTTTTCGCCGGTCGATGAAAAAAGCCAAGTTGCATAAAATAATTATTAATATTAGTACTAAATGAAGAAAAGATTGGATACCCATACCTGTGGCACCATCCCCACCTTCGCTGGAGTAACCAGCTTCTTGTATCAGACTTTCATATTCGGCTGCGCCTAGAAGGCCCGGTAAAATTCCGACGATCTGGCCCGCATCTAAAGCCGGATACAATTCGGAAATCATTACCCCAGTTACGCCTAATGCTAGAGTTTGTTGGAATCGACCATAAACAAAGTTGATCCAAGCTGGTGGTGCACCTACTGACGCTAAATCAATGACTAACGCGATATCATCATAATTTTTGACTGATTTCATCATTGGAATTTCACTAAGCGCGGTGTTGTGAACATCTTTTGGGTAAACGCTGGCAATATTTTTGCCCATATTTAGCAGGTTGGCGACTGCTCCAGGCTTGTAACCCAAATAACAGTGGTCAACTCCATAAGTTTTTTGGTGCAATTTAGCGACTCGCTCAAACTCTTTCTGTCCTAGTAATACTGAGTCAAAAATTAACCAGTTGAAACCGATGACTTTTAAGTCTTTGGCAAAACAATGATGTAGGAGTGCTGTCAGTTGAGGTTGTAGCTCAGCCATAGAGGAAGGGCCATAATCCAGAGAGATCATTATTACTTGACCTGGATCAAATTTTTCAATAGTGTCATACAACTGCTGGGTAGCATTAGAAATTGTCGATACAGGTGCCGAGATTTTGAGTGTGGCTGGGATTAAGACTACAATAGCTATAATCAGAAAAATCCATCGCCGATCAATCGATAATAGCTTTTGCAACATAGCCTATTCTCCCATCCAAGACCGGTCGATACCGAGTAAGATCCGTAAGGACTGGGAAATAGCCCCCAAAGCCAAGCCCATTTGAATCGCACGGCGAGCAGCCATACCAGGAACTTGCAAAACCCAGTCCTTAACAATAGTAGGAAAGGCGTCGGGTAAAAAAGTCAGCTTGCCGAACATGAATTGCCATAGTTGATTAGAAAGTAATGGCGCGTTAGCAAACATCAAAATTATGCCAGCCAAAAGTAATAAAGTCGCATCAACGGTTCTAGCCCGAAAAGAACGATACGCAGCAGAAGCGATAAAGAAAGCCAATAACGAAAACATTGTTGCGTCTAAGGGAACATAGACATTCAAGAAGATCCACTGAACTTTTTGTCCCTGATAACCGAACTGGCGGCTAGGGTAGACCACCCAATTCCCATTATCTGATTTTTGGATGTCGTATACAGCATTACTACTTCCCCAAACAGTCACTTCTTGACTATCTTCATTTTTCACCAGATACCAGACTGATCCACTTTCTAACAACCATTGTCGCCCTTTTTTCTGTACTTTAACTTTAGTATCATCAGGTAGACTATGCCCATTCTCAGTAAATAATTGGCGTAAACTATTACTGATACGACTATTATTGAGAGAAGAAATAGTTTCTGGTTTAATTAAACCAGATCTAAATCTCAATTTTTGTTCCTCTAAGCGCCACTGGCTCCCTTTGGATTTCACTCTGACTTTCGGAGCTAATTTAAGACCTTGTTGCTCAAGTGTTGAGCGAAGATCATCAGATAGATCACCTCCTGACAGATTACTATCCGCAGGCAAGTTGGCTAATGGATCTTGGGTGGTGGCATAGTCAATTAAAGCAGCCACTGGCATTAAGAGAAGACCCGCAAAAACCACCAGACTATAACGCCAATATTCAGACTTCATGGCAATGCGTCGCAAATGCACCCTAACTAGGCTACCTAGACCAATCACAAAAGCAAAAACTGAGATAATTCTTATCCAGTCATTCAATCCCTTGAAAACTCTTGATGACTCTTCATGTGGAACGAAGTATTGTAACACCAAGCAAAAACCAAGTAACGAACACAAAAGAATGGGAAGTTTTCGTTTCATTGACCTACTATCACCAATCAGTCGAAAATAGATTGAGAACCCAGCTAGAATCAATTAAAACGAGCAAGCTTCCCAATATCATCAATCCAAATAACAGAAGTTTGACTAAATCTTGAGCCTTCAAGGTTCCTAATTGAAGTGAGTCTTTTTTGATGTATGCACCAGCAGCAAATAATTCTTCTCCGATCAGAGTATAATCACAAGCGGCAATAAAGAATGGTAATTGTGTGTCAGAACTGGTACCAGCAATTTGAACAGCTCCCACAGATTGAGATACCTCTGCTAAAATCAATGACTCTGCATAAAAGTAGCCCTGTAAAAAAACGGTAGCGGGTTGATCTCTCATAATCATACCGTCGACAGCCGCCACATAAGCAAATTGACTGTCATTAACAAAAAACACATCATCTTGATTGTACATTTCAGGTCGACCAGTAGCGGCACAAACCTGTTGCAAACTGTTTTGCATTACGTTCATGACAATAGGATCTCTGCATGGAGCCACAATTCTGGTCTGATCATTGATTGATTGCTGAGCGACCGACTCAAAAATATTGATAGCAGCAATAGTCGCTGGGTCACCAATTCCTTGAAGACCAGGGACAAAAAAGATTGGTCTCCCCATCTCAGTAGAACGACCAACGGAGTCTTCGACTGCATTCAGGGCACTAATATTCCGGACAAACATTTCTCGACCACTTCTGGCCATTTGGATAAACACCAACGTCAGTGAAGTAAATAGCAGAATAAAAACAAGTACCCAAGTTTTTTTTGTATGGAATAAGTTACCTTTAGCTTGGATAGATGGAGTTTCGTCAGAAATTTTCCTTAATTCTGTGGTAGCAGAAGTCATTTCCGAAGGATCATTAGTAGTTCCGGGTTTTGGCAAATCGATCGCTTTGACTGCCATTACCTGGTATCTATAGTTGGTCTTAGAACGAATGTTCTTTTTGTCAGTGTAGCGAAGTAATCCATTTTTTAGAACTTCTACTTGATCAACTGAAACTTCGCCTACAAGGAAGGGCTCTTCATTTGTCTGATCTTCTCGCCTGAGAATATGATATCCAGTAGCGCTGACTGATGGCTTCCAGATGATTTGTATACTAGCTCCATTATCATCAGGTGTATCTAAAACTTCGACTCCCGTTGGTGCATCCAGAGCGTAAATAGATCCATTAATCAATAGTGAAAGAACTAGCAAACGAAAGCAAGTTAACGAAAAAGTTCGCGTGTAGTATTTAAACAAATGCACTTGATTTTTAATGTGATAGTTTAGTGAGAGAATTCATCGGATCTAAAACGTCTCGCAATGCATCCCCCAGCAGATTAAAACCCAACACAATAGCAAAAATAGCACCTCCAGGTGCTAATACAGTCCAAGGTGCCTGTCTAATCAGAGTGAAATGGTCTCTCAACATTAGACCCCACTCGGGTTCTCCAACCTTGGCTCCTAACCCTAGAAAGCTGAGACCGGCAGCATCTAAAATAGCCGCTCCCATACCAAGCGTTGACTGTACTATTAATGGGGCCAAACAGTTGGGAACAATAACAACAAATATGATATGCCAGTCACTGGCCCCAACAGATTTGGCAGCTAAGACAAACTCAAGCTCCTTAATTTTAAGGACCGTCGCCCGCAAAATTCTGGCATATTGTGGAATATAGACAATTGAAACTGCCACAATCGCATTAGTTAAATTTGCACCCAAAATGGTAACAATCACAATCGCTAATAGAATGCTGGGCAGAGCGAGTATCATATCTAGTATTCTCATCAATATGTTATCGACCCATCCCCCATAATAACCCGCCATTAAACCGAAAAAAGAACCAATCAAAACCGAACCGACGACCGCAATTAATCCAATTTTGATGGAAATACGAGATCCGTAAATTAATCGACTGTACACGTCCTTGCCTACTCGATCTGTTCCAAGCCAGTGTTCTTTTGAGGGGGCTTGAAGTCGTTTACTCACTTCTCCAGTATCGGGTGGGTGGGTGGCTAAAAACGGGACGAGAACCGCTACACAAATAAAGAAAAATAGGATACCCATGCCAAACACAGCTGATCGATGCTTGATTAACTTGCTAATCGTGGGGTGCCTATTCAAACTTAATCCCCAGCAATTCGGATACGCGGGTCGATCCAAGCATAAAGTATATCAACGACCAAATTAACTGTCATAAAGACAACCGCAATAAATAACACACCACCTTGAATCGGACGAATGTCACGAGCTTCGACTGCTTTTAGTAACCAAGAACCAAGACCCGGCCAAGAAAAAACATGCTCAGTCAAAATTGCACCGCCCATCAGGTAACCAAACTCCAATCCTATAACTGTGATAACTGGAATCAAACTATTGCGCAAGGCATGCTTGCCTACCACTTTCCATTGTGTTAGTCCCTTCGCATAAGCCGTAGTAATAAACTGCTGATTCAGAACTTCTAGCAGACTTGACCGAGTCATACGAGCAATGATAGCCAAAGGTACTGTACCCAAAGTAACCGCTGGTAGAACCAAATGCCAAAGGGCATCGAAAAAGGCCGGAAAATTACGGGCCAGCAATGTATCGATTAACATGAAATTGGTACGACGTTGAATCTCTAAATCAACCAAGGCATCTAGCCGACCGGAAACAGGAAACAGCTGAAGCCGATGTGCAAAAAACAAGATCAGCATTAGCCCCAGCCAGAAAATAGGAATAGACACGCCTGCCAAAGAACCAAACATAGTGGCAAAATCCCAGAACCGACCTTGATTGATCGCAGCAATGATACCGGCTAAAATCCCAAAAACAATGGCAAACAACATCGCAGCCAGCGTTAATTCGGCCGTCGGTGGAAAATGTCGGAATATTTCTTCGACTACCAAGCCACGAGTTCGGAATGATCGACCCAAATCAAATTGAGCCAAATCCGACAAGAATCGAGTATACTGGACGAATTTGGGTTGATCTAGCCCCATCTCTTTCCGTAAATCTTGTAAAGCCGTCTCAGTTGCTCTCTCTCCTAAAATCATCAGTGCCGGATCACCAGGAATCAGGTGAACCATCCAGAAGACCAAAATGGAAACACCAAACAGCGATATCAGCATCGAAAACAGCCGTTGAAACAAATAGCTGATCAAACTGACCTCGCCATGCAATAATTGCCCGACTGATAAAAAAACTAATCGTTACTAATTTCGACGTTTCGCAAATACTTGAACGAAGTCGGGTGAAGTTTCAATCGACGAACATTTTTTTGAGCAACTACTATTTGCTTGGCGTGAGCCAAGGGGACCCAAGGAACGTCACGATGAAATAAGGATTGTGCTTCTTTGTACAACTGAGTACGTATTTCCATCTTAGTTTCTACTCGCGCTCGATCTAACACTGATTGCATCTCATCACTACGATAAAAAGCGATATTCCCAGCCGGTTTCTTAGCTGATGATTTACTCAATAGATAGTATAAAAAGTTGTCTGGATCAGCGAAATCTGCAGACCAACCAAGCATAGCCATATCATGTTGGCCATTTTTTGTTTTCTCTAAGTACGTCCCCCAATCTGGCGATACAATCTCAGTCTGAATCCCAACTTGTTTTAAGTCAGACTGAATGACTTCGGCTAACATACGGCCATTGGGAATGTAAGGTCGTGGTACAGGTAAGGCCCAGAGTGTAACTTTGAAACCATCCTCGTAGCCGGCCTCAGCCATCAACTGGCGCGCTAGGTCTGGTGAATATCTATAAGGCTGAGTGTCTTCAGCATACCCCCACATGTTAGGTGGAATTGGATTTTTGGCCGCAATGCCCAAACCCTGGTAAAGTTGGTCTATAATCTGATCTTTGTTGATGGCATGATTGATAGCCAGACGAACCTTTCGACTATCGAACGGCTTCTTATCCATATTCAAAGCCAAGTAACCGACGTTCATTCCTGCCTTTTCAATTATTTTTAGGTTCTGATCTTGACGTATTAATGGCAAATCGTCAGGGTTAGGAAATTCCATAGCATGGATATTACCGCTTTGTAACTCAATCAATCGCACCGAATTTTCTGGAATACTGCGAAAGACTAATAGATCAACTGCCGGCTTTCCTCCCCAATAGGTTGGATTGGCTTTGAGAATGATTTTTTCATTTCGATCCCACCGTACGAAACTAAAAGGACCTGTACCTACTGGGTGATTGGTAAAATCCTGTCCATACTTTTGCAAGGCTGTCGGACTAACAATCGCGAAAGCTGGAATAGTTAAGGCATAAATGAATGGAGCGTAGGGTTGGTTAAGTTCGATCTGAATTGTGTAGTCGTCAACTTTGGTGATTTGTTTAACAGTCTCGGCTAAACCAGTATCAGTCCAGTAAATATAAGGCCCACCTATTTTATGGAAAGAATGATCGATATCGTGCTGACGGTTGAGTGAAAACAATACTGCATCAGCGTTAAAGGGAGTTCCGTCATGAAAATCAACGTCACGTCGCAGATGAAACGTCCAGGTTAACCCATCAGCTGTAATTTCCCATGATTTAGCCAACGCCGGCTCGATTTCTGTACTATCGTCTTGATATTGAACCAGTGTATCGTAGATGTTTTCGCAAACTTTGAAAGACTCACCGTCCTCTTCATGAGCTGGATCTAGACCGACAGAATCACCACCTCGGCCAAAAATGAATGCTCTAGATTTTGTGTATCCATGAATGGTGGTGAATGCCAAACACAACACCATTAGAAAAGTAATCGGCTTCAATCTCAACTCAGAATCCCTTTTGTCAGCCCGCTTATTCTCTCAAATCATGCCTAGTGGTGTCAAGGAAATATTGGTAAGTACTGCTTACCGTTTTTTACCACTTAAACGACCTTGGTTAGTCCAGGTTTATCGAACAACTACTGTATCAGAAGATATCTCAATGACATATTTTGGGGGCCAATCAAACAGGATTTATACTCTGTTCTCAAGTAAGAATTGACTATTCAAAATCAATTCTAGAATTCTTTTGTGGCTATCCTTGATCAATAATTCGGTCATGAATCGCAACTTTGGACCTACCAAATAGTAGGTCCAATCATATGTTTCCTAACTACACATTTTATATTTTTATAATTTGTATGCTAGAATGGTCAGCTAGTACCAACTAATACAAAAATCTATTTTTACATGTAGCCAAATGAAATTCACCAGTATCAATTTATACTGGTCTTGGCCTGTCTGGCTTATGTGATTATGGTTTTTCATGTTCTAGTACTGGATAAATTTTTTGGAGCGCAGAACTAAGAGTTCGTTTGATTGATTAGGAAGATTATGCTTAATAAAATCGGTTCATTCAGAGTACTTATATCATGATTTTTACTAACCCATGGCCATGGTATTTTTCAGGGATCATAATCGGATCGTTTGTGCCACTGTTTTTTCTTTTAGGTGGGAAAGTGTTTGGTATTTCTGCTAGTTTGAGGCATATATGTGCGTTATGGCCTCATCAAAAAATCAGACATTTTGTCTACAACTGGAAAGAGGAAGGGAAATGGAACTTGTACTTTGTATTTGGTATTGTAATTGGTGGTCAATTAGCCAATTTGCTAGTTGATGGTCAGATAGTAGTTGACATCTCTGATGAAACCAAGAAAAGCTTATCGGCCTTTGGTCTTACCGATTTCACCGGGTTAGTGCCTGCAGAAATTTTCAATTGGGATTATTTGATAACACTACCGGGAATCATTCAGTTAGTAATCGGCGGGGTACTAATAGGTTTCGGAACCCGTTATGCTAGGGGATGTACATCAGGTCATGCAATTAGTGGGTTGTCAAATTTACAATTATCTTCACTGATTGCAGTGGTTGGTTTCTTTTCTGGCGGATTGGTAGCAACTCATTTATTACTACCATTGATTTTGGGATAAATGGAGTGAAGTTAATATGAAAGATTTTCGTTTTTTGCTTTCTGGGATTCTTTTCGGCATTGTATTGACTCGATCTGAGGTTTTGTCTTGGTTTAGAATTCAGGAAATGTTTCGATTCCAATCATTCCAAATGTATGGAATCATTGGCTTAGCCGTTGTAACAGGAATTTTATCTATTCAGATTATTAAGAAATACCAACTTAAAGATATCGATGGTATAAAGATTTCGGTTGGTGATGAAAAATCTCCCAGAATAATTCAGTATTCGGTTGGTGGTTTTGTATTTGGTTTGGGTTGGGCATTGACAGGAGCTTGCCCTGGTCCATTATATGCGCTAATTGGCAATGGGATTTGGGTAGCCCTAATACCATTATCGTCCGCAATTTTGGGAGCACTCCTCTACGGACTCTTAGAAGATCATTTACCACACTAAGAAAACGGATTATTAGTAGATTTGTTTCTTCGAAATTACGTCAAAAAACCACCAAATCATTAGAAAAATAGACAATTGAATTCAATAAAACAAGAACTCGATTGAGATCTGACATTTATCAATTCACCTATATTTTCGCCCGTTTTAGTTTGATCTTCATCGAATATAGTTGGTATATCTGGTGTCCACTATCGAAGTACCCAAGTGAAAATTTGAAAACAATATTACCTTCTAAACATTCCGTAATGTTATGAAACAAGGCAGTAAGAAAGCCTGACTGTGTTCGTTATGTTATACGATAGTTCAAGTAATAGGTGAAAATTTCAAATCTCATTCTCTTCAATCAATAATTGAAACCAATCTGAAATGAACGCGGAGATTAAACTTACCATTTCTGGTCTTACTAAATTCGGGAGTGAGACGACGGACCGCTTGATTCGTTTGGTTAAGATGTGACTAGTATTTGTTAAATTTCTGCTTAATACTCGAGGTCAGAGCTCATAACCAATTTTTATTTATTCAACAACGCCTGAATGCTCGAAAGACTGGAAACTACATAAGGTACCGTGTAGGTTAAACCAATTTTTAGCATCCTAATACCAGTAACTTCACCCTCAAGTAATCGATCTCCATGGTTGATGCAGGTTAGAACTGTTCCTACTATTAACGAATATTTAATACCTCTTTTGATCACACTTGGACTTTTGGCCAAGCGGACATATTGATGTAATTTACTTTTATTGTTCAAGCTTATCTTTTCCCAAGACTTAATTTTGAGGTATGTTTTTATCATTTAGCTGGAAAAATATAAATGAATCAAACTAAACCTACAGTTGCTTCACTAAAAAAAGAAATTGAAGTAATAACGAAATTTCCTGACCAAAACCCAAACCCAGTGTTAAAAATATCTGAGGCAGGTAAATTACTATACACTAACCAAGCAGGAACCTTCATCAAGAATCAGTGGGGAATAGAATTGGGAGACGATGTACCTATCGAAATAGTATCCCATTCTAAATTGAATGATTCCAGTCCACTAGAAATGGACATTGGAAATAAGATTTTCTCGTTTCATATTGTCCCTGTGGTTGAATTTGGCTTTGTTAACCTCTACGCCACCGATATTACAGCCGCCAAAGCAATAACGAAATTTCCTGATCAAAACCCAAACCCGGTGTTAAAAATATCTGAGGCAGGCAAGTTACTATACACTAACCAAGCAGGAACCTTCATCAAGAATCAGTGGGGAATAGAATTGGGAGATAATGTACCTATCGAAATAGTATCCCATTCTAAATTGAATGATTCCAGCCCACTAGAAATGGAAGTTGGAAATAAGATTTTCTCGTTTCATATTGTCCCTGTGGTTGAATTTGGCTTTGTTAATCTGTACGCCACTGATATTACGGCAGCAAGGGATAATGAACATATTCTGGGGAAATTAGCAATGTACTTTTCTTCTCAGGTATATGAATCAATTTTTACGGGAGATTTAGAAGTGAAAATTGAGACTAAACGGAAGAAATTAAGTGTTTTCTTTTCCGATATTAAGGGGTTTAGCCAATTAACCGAACGATTAGAACCTGAAGTTCTAACTGATCTTTTAACCAACTACCTCACAGAAATGACAAAAATTGCCATTAAACATGGAGGAACAGTTGATAAATACATTGGCGATGCAATAATGATCTTCTTTGGGGACCCAAAATCAAAAGGCCATAAAGAGGATGCTATTTCTTGTGTTGAGATGGCAATAGAAATGAAACAGGCTCTACCCAGAATAAAAAAATATTGGAAAAGCCTCGGTGTTTCACAGCCTATAGATATTAGAATAGGAATTCACACGGACACTTGTACTGTTGGCAACTTCGGTTCTCATGACCGACTAGATTACACAACAATAGGAAATGGGGTAAATTTGGCATCTAGGCTAGAAAGTAGTGCAAATATAAATCAGATATTGATTTCTGAAGACACTTACTTGCTTGTCAAAAACGATATCAGTTGTAGGAAACTTGAACCAATAAAAGTGAAAAATATTACGTATCCAATTCAAACCTACGAAGTTATTGGCCCCATAAATTCAAACGATTTTCACAGTAATATTCAGGCGGAATCAAACGGGTTTTCCCTGTTTATTGACCCCGAAGAACTTGACAATATCAAGACAGCGACAGAAACACTCAATCAAGCCTTAGAACTACTGGAAAAAATTACAAACAAAGAAAAATAAAAAACAGATACCAAAATAACAAAGTTTGCTACGGAGGCCACTCACTGAGTAACAAATTAATTTTGTTCAGTTATCTGTCTAATAATCATCTATTTTGCGAAGGCAATAGTTTAGTTCTCTACGTAAATTTGTAATTTTCTTTATTCATCGCATCTAGTTTTAACAAATCCGCTAATTATTCTCTCAGTTGAGAGCATCCTTGCATTGAGATAACTAACCCCGTAAATACTCCATCAGATATTGTTATGGGTAAAGCTATAACTCCAACTCGGTAGCATTAGTTACATATAATCTGTGGCTGAAATAATCTCTGAAAAGCCATTATCAATTGGGTCTGTCGCAATGTCTTCATAATATCCAGAATACGAGTGTTAAGTATTAACATATATCTGACTTAATCAATTCATTATCGGATCTTGTCAAGAGGTTTGATGGTATTATTTGCATTGCATCTAGTCAAATCGAATGGATATTTCTAAATTTTTGATTCCGGAAGTTTGAGTCTAAAGCAAAGACAATTTAGCAATTTTTTGGCTAATTGCTATTCTGATAATCTGTACCGATAACAGAAATGACTTTAATAAGAAAGGAATAAACTAAAATTTTATCTTCAACGACAAACTCTCGATCCACTTTTCTGAAGTTTTCTCTACTCGGGTCTCTATATTTTTCCCAAGGAATACCCAACGGGTTTTTCAGGCATGCAGTACCCGTCATCTTTAAACAAAGTGGATTATCACTGGAGAAAATAGGTTTGTACTTACCGGCACTTTACTTACCTTGGATGTTTAAATTCATTTGGGTCGGTCTGATTGAAAAGTTTCTGGTTCTTGATCTAGGCAAATATCGTTCCTCGATTATCTTTTTGCAGATCTTCACCGCAATAACTGCTCTATTTTTATCTACCTGGCAGTTAGAAAGTAGTATAGGGATATTTATACTTTTCGTATTTCTAATCAACCTATGGAGTTCAATGCAAGATATAGCTACTGATGGATTTTCCGTCTTCTTACTAGAGCAATCAGAAAAAGGGTGGGGAAATAGTATCCAAATTGGCTTCTTCTGGATTGGTTATATCGTTGGTGGAGGGTTTCTCCTCATTCTTTTGTCAAAGACAAATTGGTCTTTATCTCTGAGTCTAATGGGAATTACAACTATTCTAATTACAATTCCTGTTTTATTTCTAAAACAAAATTCAACCCCTAACGACACGAGGAAAATCAAAACTTGGGAATCGATATTGACATTTCTTAGTCAACCCAAAACCAAATCAGCATTGTTGATGGTCTCTGTCTACAGATTAGCTGACGGTTTTGTTCGTTCAATTCTGCCGTCACTATTAAGTGATTGGGGATTAGATTTTCAAAGAATTGGTTTTTTGCTTGGTATTATAGCTCCGATTGCATCTTTAGCAGGTGCTTTAATCGCTGGATCACTGATTAATAAGTTGGGTAGGAAGCGATCTTTGGCAGTTTTTGGAAGCCTCCAACTCATTACTGCTATTTCTTACTTGGTACTCTGCCAACTTAGCCAAGTTTCTCTGCTACTGCTAGCTTTTGTTATAGTGCTGGACCACATCATACTAAGTATGGTTACAGTAGCAATATATTCAGTAATGATGGACTTAAGCAGAAAAGAGTACGGCGGTACTGATTATACCTGTCAAGACTGTGTAGGGATTTTCGCCATTATTATAAGCTCATCAATGAGCTACTTTTTAGCAGGAAAAATTAGTTATAGCGCGAATTTCGTCTTTATGATTCCAGCAGTTATTTGTTGTGTCTATGTGAGTACCAGAATCTACTCATCAATTACAAACTAGTGGACCTTCACTAAATCTTAGAGATGTAATGTTCAAGCAGAGAATTTGCTTACTTTCATGGAAGAGGATTCAGTCCAAAAATTATCAGAGATTAAAATCACCTAAACCATCAATATTTGAAATAAATATGAACTCAGGGAATTTTGGCCGATATAACTAGACCTTTCCCTAATCTGAAATCCAAAAAGGTAAAGTAGATTTACCGAAACTGATAACCTCTTGCAAAATAGTAGCCCAACCACTTAATTCAAAAAAATAAGGTTGTTCTTCGTTCATAATATGTCATGTTCGTCGGCGAAAATTCGGTTTCACTTCTGCCCTCCTCACTTTTTTAGTATCTGGCATACTATTAGAAAAACAGCATAACTACTTTATTTGTAGACGGAGTCCATATTTTTGGCTTCTATTACCGTGATATATTTGCCAGATACTAGTCTGCTTGGTTATGTATTAGATCTTGATATACGTTCATCACTAAGGCTCGAAGTTAGAAGGAGAATATCAGAAGCCATAGGGAATACGTCTCTTCTTCAGGTCGCCAATATACCCTTGTCTGATCAGCGGTACAAAAAAGTAAAAACACAAAAATTTTTAAACAATTTGCTAAAAAAACATCTACCATATACAGATAATGTAAATATATTCAGCTGAGCTGGGAAGGCAAGATGAGTTCTGACTTATAGCAATTTTATTTTACCACTCGGTATAAATTGTTATAGAATGGATCTACTAACGTAAGCTGGTAACTCAATTTTTCCTTCTGACCGAATTTTCCTATCTTTCATGCTTTCTAGAGTTAAATCAAATGTATAGAGGCAATAAACAGTTCCCTCTGACTCAAGAAACCCGTATTGGTGTTGTTTTAACAATTGGTACCTTGCTGACTGTTGCTAATTGTTATTGGATGGTTCAGGCGGAAGCAATGCTTCGAACTATCCATATGACGGTTCAATCAATCGCCATTAATGCCATCTTCTTTCTGTTTTTCCTCAATTTAATCAACATGGCATTAAAACGGCTGCTTCCCAGTGCATCGATCACTAAGTCCGAACTGTTATTGGTATATGCCATGGTCTGTATGGGGTCTACGGTAAGTGGGCATGGATTCATGCAGCTGTTGATTTCGATAATGACCTATGTTCATTGGTTCGCTTCCTCTGAAAATGATTGGAACAATCTGATTTCGCCTCATATTCCAACATGGATGACAGTGTCAGACAAATCAGTTCTAGCTGATCACTACAGAGGTGAATCCTCCTTTTATTTTATTACTAACCTACAAGTTTGGTTAATACCTGTGCTAGCTTGGTCATCTTTCATCTTTGCTCTTATTTTGGCTATGCTAATGGTCAATGTATTGATGCGTCGTCAATGGGTTGAAAAAGAGAAACTGACTTATCCCATAATCCAATTACCTTTGCAAATGATAGATAGCCCAAAGAAACTCTATAGTAATAAGCTGCTCTGGTTTGGGGTTTCCATTGCGGGTGGGTTGGATATGCTGAACCAACTACACTACATTTTTCCATCTGTGCCTGGAATCAATCTCAAATTGCACGATTTAAATCAGTATTTTACAGAACATCCTTGGAACGGAATTGGATGGTTCCCTATATCCTTTTTTCCCTTCGTTATTGGTTTAGGTTTTCTAATTCCAATTGATTTACTCTTTTCCTGTTGGTTTTTTTATCTCTTCTGGAAGGTGCAGCGTATCATAATTTTTGGCTTCGGCTTATCAACTCGTGGAGGTGGATATGCAGGATATCAGTCGTTGATTGAGCAATCAATCGGAGGATATCTGAGCCTTTGCCTGATCGCGATATGGTTGGGCCGGACTCATATTTTTACTATTTTGAAGTCCGCTTTTGGTAGAAATAAAGATATCGAATCAGAAGAACCCATCTCCAGCCGGTCAGCTCTTACTTGGTTAGGATTAAGTTTTCTATTTTTGGTTGGTTTTTCGATGGCAGCTGGTATGTCAGTTTACTTGGCATTAGTATTTTTTACCATTTACATCATGATTAGCGTAGCTGTTACTCGTATGCGAGTGGAAATGGGGACACCTGTGCATGACATTCATTATGGAGGCCCCGATCTACTAATCCCACCCACAATTGGTACAAGACAGCTGGGGACAAGAAATCTGACCATTCTAGGTATGTATTCTTGGTTCAATCGGACTCGTTATAGTGATGCTATGCCTCATCAACTAGAGGGGTTTAAGATGGCGGAACGGACGAATACAAATAATAAAGTGCTCCTTTTCGTAATTGTATTCTCAATTTTGATTTCTATTTTTGCCACTTTTTGGTCTTTTTTGCATAGTAGCTATAAAATGGGAATGTTGAATAGCCACATGGTTTGGCCTGGTAGAGAAGGCATAGATCGAATACAGAGGTGGCTAACTCAGCCTTCAGATCCTAGTCTTGCCACTCCAGTTTCAATTCTGGTTGGAATGGCTTCAACAGTTTTTTTAGCCTTGATGAGAACTCGATTTTTATGGTGGCCTTTTCACCCAGGAGGTTATGCAGTCTCTAATAGTTGGGGCATGTCTATTTCTTGGTTTCCACTGTTCATTGCGTGGTCGATCAAAGGACTAGTTTTGCAGCATGGTGGGTTTAGTAAATATCAAAAACTAGTTCCATTATTTATGGGTCTCATGCTAGGCGAATTTATAGTGGGTGGATTCCTTTGTGCCTTTGGCACAATAACCGGAAAAACAGTCTACTCCTTTTGGCCGTATTAGGCCTAGTATTGTTTTTCCAAACTTCTTTATGATGAAGAGAATTATGTTCTTCTTTATAGAATAGCAAATATTATTTCTTAGATGATTGGCCGAATTGGCAAATCTCTTGAAGAATCTCAACAAAAGTTGTCATATATTTACCATTCAAACCAAATGAAAAATAGTCATAAACCGTAGTTCCTATTTTGATTGCATTTTCCGAATGTTTAGTGATTTTCTTTGGATCATATTCATCTAAATAGGTTATTGTGTGTTTTTTTGTTGGAGATTAAGGTAAATAACCACAAGAAGGATGTAGGTAATTGAAGGGTAAAGATCCCTATAAGATACTTCCCTTGTTTGTCGACTCATATGACCTATAAGGTTACGGTCGTTGTAGCCAATAAAAAGAAGCAGTTATATTTTCTTTTTTCAGTTATCCGTCAGATCAGTATAAGAATTTTGTGCATGGATAAATAAATATTAAGAAATTGACCAGCGATTATCACAATTAATACTACACAAAGATCATAGACTAACTATGATATAAAGGTGCCGTATTGCCTTTTTTTGACTAAAACAATTTGGTTATAGTGAGCAATCGGGAAGGCAAATCAGGTTATAAAGAATGCATGGCCATAATTTGTCCCATTTAACCGTGTTTAAATGATTTTATCGATTTTACTAGGTGTTTTTCCTACCCGCTAAACATTGATCTTTTAACACTTTGGGTTAATTTTGTGTCAATAAATTATTAATTTGCCAAATGTCGAATTGTGATTCAACCTCAAGTACTAACAATTGGCGCCCGTTTCTGTTAGGGGTGATTCTCCTCCCATTTGAGGTCTATTGGGTCACAATCGCCGAGATGAAATATGGTTCACAAGCGACAGCCCTTCCTTTGTTTATCTACCCTGTTTTTATTTTGTTTTGTCTAGTGATTCTTAATCACGGTCTATTGACTTTTTGCAACTGGCGGCTTTTAACCATAGCTGATCTGCTGACGGTTTACGCAATGTTGGTTATAGGTACATCCATCTCGGCTTACGGTATGTTGCAAGATTTATTTGCAGTGGTGGTTCATCCTTATCGTTTTTCTACGGTTGAAAACGAATGGCAAGATCTTTTCTTTCACTATATTCCGCCACATTTCACTGTTAGTAACCCAAAAATCTTGATTGGATATTATGAAGGCGAATCGAGCTTCTACCAATTGGAACACATTCGAAGCTGGTTATACCCAATTATAACTTGGATTAGTTTTACACTAGTTTTGCTAACAATAATGCATTGTCTGAATACAATATTGCGCCGTCAGTGGATACAAGATGAGAAGTTATCTTTTCCGATTATTCAACTTCCCTTGAATTTGGTACAACCAAGTAATTTTTTTTCGGCTCATTTTTTGTGGCTTGGCTTCACTACAGTAGCCGTGTTTGACATTCTAAGCGGTCTAAACATAATGTTTCCCTCCGTACCGCACCTACACCTAAAACTGCATGATATTCAACAATACTTCATCGAAAAACCTTGGAATGCGATGGGTAGAACACGTATCTCCTTCTACCCGTTTATGATTGGTATTGGTTTCTTTTTACCATTAGATCTTTCCTTTTCTTGTTGGTTTTTTTTTCTCTTAAGAAAGCTATCACGAATATTATCGACTTATTTGGGATTAAACCAGATACCGGGATTTCCCTTTTTTCATCAACAGTCTGCAGGTGCTTGGGTCTGTTTGGCTACAATTGCTTTTTGGTTGACCCGCAAGCATTTAGCATTGGTACTTCGTGTAGCAGTATCACCGTCATCCCAAATCGATGAAGCCGAACCGATGCGGTATCGATTGGCACTAATCGGGCTGATTGTTGGTGGTTTATTTCTATTGGTTTTTGGTGGCTTAGCAGGCATCTCAGTTTGGGCAACTATTACTTTCTTCAGCATTTACTTTACCATCGCGGTTGCTGTGACTCGGTTGAGGGCGGAATTTGGTGCCCCCCATGGAATTTTCAACCATCCACTAGAGATGATGGTAACGGTGTTTGGTAGCAAATGTTGGGGGGCAGATGAGCTAACGAGCATGACCTTCTTTTTTTGGTTTAACCGTGGTTATCGGCCACATCCAATGCCCAATCAGTTTGAAGCACTCAAAATAGCTGAGGCCGCTAGGATCAAAAACAATCAAATTCTATGGGCAATGATAGTGGCTGGCATCATTAGCTTAGTTTGCGCATTTTGGGTGAACCTAGATATGATGTACCGAGATGGGGCAACTTCTAAAGTGACTGGATTCCGTCTTTGGGTTGGAAACGGTGCTATGAATCAACTGTCAAGTTGGCTACAAAATCCGATCACATCCGAATGGCAGCAAATTGGATTCATCAGTTTTGGTGCCTTTTTTACTTTCATTCTGTTCTGGTTTCGGATTCTCTTTTTTTGGTGGCCACTTCACCCAGCTGGTTACTCTTTAGCCGTCAGTTTTGCTATTGACTACTTTTGGTGTCCTTTTTTCATTAGTTGGTTGCTAAAGACAATTGTTTTGAAAACGGTTGGCGTAAAAGGTTACCAGCGAGTCGTTCCTTTCTTTTTTGGACTTATATTAGGCGACTTTGTAGCTGGTGCACTTTGGATGATCGTGGGAATGGTGGCTGACGTGCCAGTTTATCATATTTTTATTTAACAGATTGGCTGAAGTTGCTTTCACTTTTCGGTGTGCGACAAAAGATCCAATTTATGGAGAAACTGGCAATGCTATTCCAAATAATATAAGTGATTCTAAGGGGTAATATTGGAATCTGCTGTGGGATTTGTTCAATCTGGGTATTTTGAAAGCCAAATTAGAGTATGCTAAAGACCCAGAGCTAACAATTTACCCGGAATGGGGTCAAAGTTGGCCTTCAACTCCATCAAATTGTCCAATTCCAACAGCTTTAACTTGACCGAGATCTTATCTGGATCTACGTATTTAATTAAATCTTGGATTTTGACCACTACAGTGCAAGTGCTAGTTACCAAATATCTATTTCGTTTGCTGGTTTCGGTAGACCCGAAAATAAATGGATTTGGCAAAATATTTCCACCACTACTGCGGTAGAGAAATTAAAATTTGACTCAACAATTCTATCCTTAGATCGTTTTTTATCGAGCTCTCAATATAAAAACTATACTTGGATGTGGTGAAAATCTAAAATCTAGTCCGAATAAAATCGTGTAACACAGCTGCCAACGGCATCAATTTCAACTCGCAAGATTGTATCCATTTTAATGGGAACTAATTCCACCGGTGAACCTGGAATGACCCAACTACCACTTTTTAGAACTTCGCCCTTTTGACTTAGAAATCTAACCAACCAACGCAAGGCATGTAGCGGACCACCCATAATTTGATCAGCTGTAGCTTGGGTTATCAGAATGTTATCTTTAAAAACTTGAAAATTCTCCTGCTGAAAAGATAACTGTTGAGCCGAAACCTTTTGTTTACCAATGATTAAAGCAGCATGAACTCCACCACTACAAATCAATTCTGATAATGAATTTGGCGTAGCCCAAAACTTGAAATTGTGAATTTCGAGGCCTGGACTGACATATTTGATGGCTGAAATCAATTGCTCATCTGATAAATTTTCGCCCGACAGATCTTTGTTGATTTTGAAAACCATTTCGGGTTCGATCGCGCAATTTAGATAGTTTTTCCAATTTAGTCTGACACCTTCTGAAATGACGTGAGGGGAAAACAATCGAGCACAAATTGGCTCGTTCAACCGGAACTGAGACTGAATAGCATGACTCGTACAACCTACTTTGAAGCCGATCACTTCCTCTCCCTTTTCAAGTCTCATGTTAGTGACTAGGTCCTGAACTTGATAGGATTGGTCAATACTCAGTTCTTGCAGATCAGGTTTTTGATTAGTTGGCCAACAATGTTGATAAAAAGTGTGGTAGAACTGTTTTGCCAGTTCGTTTATTAGTTTGTTTTTAGGCCAATGCATCATTTTTTCTACCCACTAGTCAGTATTATATTTTTTATTTGATGAAATTCTTTATTTTTAAGTTCTCGGACGTTTTTTGACTCTCAATTTAAAATCAATAAACCTCATCATGCCAAGGGATCAATTTTAGGTTAGTCTCAATAAATGCCCAATAATGAATGTGTAATCAGGACTTAGCTGAAAACTATTTGTTTGTTTTTTGCTATAGATAAGATAAATAACCAAAAGAAGGGTGTCGCTAATTAGAGGGTAAAGGTCCCTATAAGTATTCTTATAGAGGGTCTTACCTATTGTGGTTATTTTTTAATTCTTGTGGACTCATGAGCGATTAATCTTAGATGTCCTAACATAATTTCGTTGTTTTGATTAAGGTGTGTCTTATACAAGGTTGCTTGAGTTTCTTTCAAACAAGAAATTTGGTCTTCTAACTGTTAGTTATAGATTCAGGTTGCCACTCAGCAATCTAGAGCTGCTAGATCCTATTCCATATTGGTTCAGATCCTTTTGACCAGCCGCAAAAACCGCTGATTCAACACTTAAACCTAGATAATTTTATTTTCCGTCCATTCATTGCGATCTTGCCAGTTGCAACTGACTCAATCTGAGGTAATTGTCCTAGTAAATCGTTGTTGTTTAAATCCTGCTATTTGCAGACTTGGAAAAGGTTTCCTGAATTCATTCTTTACTAAATTTCCTGTTTCCAATTCTATCAACTACTAGAACAGAAAAACAGATTCTCTTTGTTCTAAACAGGCTTACTATATATTAGCCAATTACTCATTCAAAATGATAGTAGATAGTTTTTCTAACTGCCGTTTTGTTCTTCTTGATTTGTCTTTTTTATTGCTTTTAATTATTGACAGCTATATGATGCATCTGCCTAGATTAGACAGATGAGATAAATTAAAAGAGGCTAGAATACTATGTACAAGTGTGCAATTTTAGGTTGTGGTGGGCGAGCAAAAGGCCACGTTTCTGCTTACCGACATGTCAAGCGAGGCAAATTGGTCGCTATTTGCGATATGAATGATGAACTACTCAATAAAATGGGTGATCAGTTTGGCATCGAGACACGGTACACCGATTTTGAAAAGATGCTAAAAATGGAACAGCCTGATCTACTTCACATCGTCACTTCGCCCGTTTTGCGGGAAACCAATCAATTACTTCGATATCCATTGATGAAAATTGCCTCCGACTACGGTGTGCCAGCCGCCATTGTAGAAAAGCCAATTGCTGTTATGGGAGAAGATTGGCGTAATTTGTGTGGCTTATCAGCTGAAACCAAAACTAAATTTGTGGTCAATACACAACTCAATTTTCATCCACAAAATTTGGTA
The DNA here is from genome assembly GCA_036339735.1 of Candidatus Poribacteria bacterium. Lineage (GTDB taxonomy): Bacteria > Poribacteria > WGA-4E > WGA-4E > UBA9662 > TMED15. The sequence continues at coordinate 15,805 of JAYZAL010000049.1, read as the reverse complement.
TTAAAACAAGACGTGGCTGATGGAAAAATTGGAAATATCAAATTCATTGAAGCCAGTGCGAGACAGACACCGGTTGATCAAGGCCCACATGTCCTACAATTGATTTCCTCCTACATCGACAATGTTCGACCAGTACGAGTCATGGGCCAGGTGTCAGGCCGGAACCATATGAACTCGGCTCAGCCGTCCCCTGATCATGCCAGTGGACTAATCACTTACGCCAACGGACTTCAGGCTTCGGTCGCTTTTGGTACCGAAATGGCACCTTCAGTGATCGAAGGAATGAGCAATGATCGGCACAAGCGGATCTGTATTTTCGGTTCAAAAGGTTTTATTCATTGGCGATACGAAAGTTGGGAACGATTTACTGCTGACGGTGGTTATCAAGGTGGCAACTTAGACTATGGGGATCAGGATATCTATGCTCAAGCGGGATTAACTGAAGCTGTCTTCGACTGGCTGGAAGATGAGAGTCAGGTTCATCCAACCCACTTGGACCAGTCTTTGGCTGAGTTCAATTTGCTATTAAGTCTCTATTATAGCTCACTTATCCGACAACCGTTGGATTTACCCGTTGATCTGCCTGACAATTTTTTTCATCAACTGAGAGAAGTACTTTAGACAAAATTATTTAAGAGTACAAAAAGGAGTTTTAGGAATGTTGAGTGCAATCAGATAAATCCCGTTTTTCACTTTAATTATGGTGATTTTATCAATTGCAGTGCAATTTGTGGTTTGCTTATATTATCTAGCTAATTAGCCAAAGATCTTCTTCATTGCTTTTCGAAATAATGATCTCAAAACCATTCGAATAGAAATCACTTCTTAATGAATAACTAAGCGAAGGAATAAAAACACACTTGACGACACACCTTTATCTTGAGTAGGGCAAGAGTACTTGTGTACCAATCTCTAGAAATGTTAGTGAGTTTGGTGGAACTATAGAATCAGTTAAGAATTCAAAAATCCTATCTGGTCTTTCGTCAAACAGGTAGTAGCTATCCATTCTGTTCAATAGTTCCTAAAGACCTACAATCACTACTAAGCACCAAAGAATTCCAACTTTCTCTCAGATGTGGAATTCTGAAGTAAGTCACATTACGTTCCTTCTATCTTTAAATCCATCTCAATATATTTATGATCAATTGAGGGATAACTCTGGTCATCTGAGAACTACTATTGACCAGATTAAAGATAGATTGCGTTCAGAATTAGGTAAATCAAATCATATTAAGAATCCAAAAGGATTATCGGAACGACCCATTATTAGAATTTTCCGTAGTTCTAGTTTATGCAGGTATGGACGAAAAGGAGCGTAGTTTTAATTGGTTACACAAATCACAGGAAAAATACGGTTTTGTATACCGAGGCAAAACTATTGGGGAAGATTTTAGGATGAAAGAATTAAAGGAAGAATCAAGGAAGAGAAGGAGAAGCAAAGATTACCAGATGGTGCTGATACCCTTTTCTTATCCCATACCCCGTAGCTATATTAGCTTTACTGGGGGTAGTCGCCTTTTACTATCCATTGTTGACTGATGAAAACCAATGTCTTGTAATTCGGAGATCTGGAAATGACTGCCTTGAACGTGGAACCTTTTTCTTTCCCTAATTTATAACTACAGTCATCTATATTTCTTCTCCAGAACTTGAATTAATTTTCATTGATTTGATTATCGGTGTGGATCGTACGTGCCAAGTATGACAATCTGTGTCGAAGTCAGTTCATACTTTTTGGATTTAAAATTTAAATTGGATACATCGTACATTTCAAGGTCATTGTCTCATCAGTAGATACCAGTCAAATTTGTCTCTGACTAATCAAAAAACCATCTTCATCAATAGCCCTCTCGTGTAGGAATAGAAATTAAAAGTGCTAATTACCTTCATGCGACATTACTTGTCGTTATTGGGTTGTATAATGGGATTGTCAATCCAAAATGAAGGGGTTGTCAAACATGGACCATCAACAATCGTAAATTAATTGGCTGCAGGAAAATGAGCTCTTCAGTCAATTGGCTGCAGCCAAAACAGCCGGACAGGAAAGTGGCTGCCAGCAGATCAGAAATCGTTTGGTTGAAAAACGCCTAAGCTTAGTCAGAAAGGTGGTAAAGCAAGATTACTACCAGGGTGAAGAGAGTGGAATGATGGAAGAAGATCTGATATAAGAAGGATCTATTGGACTCATGAAAGCTGTTGACCGGTTTAATCCTACTCGTGGTACATTTATTACCCATGCGTGGATCTGGATTCGACAATCTATCAGTCGAGCTTTAGAGAACAATGCTCAAGGTCTCAGAATACTAGCCGAATGGGTAAGACCAGAACTGCGATCTGAAAAGCAAGATAGCAGATTTGAGAATTCTCAATCCGAATCCAGAGAACATCAATCTTTTCATGCGCCTCGTTTGTTCTATTCGCTGGGCAGTCGCAAAGACGATAGTAGCGAACTAGAAATCGCGAGTTACGCCATTGACTAGCTTGGACCTGATGAACAGGTTATACAAAATGAGCTGAAAGAACAAATAGGATCTCTAGTCAATAGAGCCCTACGCCAGAAACTGACCCATCGGGAAACAGAGGTTATACAGCGTCGTTTTGGGTTATCGACTAACCAGAAAGTTCACGAACCAAGGTTAGTCAACAACTTGAGTTAAGCCGTCAACGAATAGACCAAGTAGAAGGTAACCCCCTAGAAAAATTACGACAAGTTGCCTATGGTCAACTGACCGACTTTTGAGTAGATTTGGATTATGAACCTGGGCAAGTGATAACACGGTAGTAACTTTCATGGATTTTTATCATAAATAAATCTTAATCGTCGAATAATTGGGAAAGGGAAGACCATAACCGTAAATTAAATTCGCTGATTTTATTACTGTAGACAATTTGAGTCCTTGAGTTTACGTCCCATATTTACGCAATATAGTTTACAAAAAGTAAAATTATAGATCTAAATAATAGCCATATCACTTTTGCTAAAATAAAAATCATACTTTTTGATGATATTCAACGACGGTTGGATGGCTATACTAGTTGTAGACTGGACATGACTCAGAATTAATCATTTGGTTTTTTAATTGGATATAAAGAATCATGATTAAGTTAGAAGTAATAAGCCATCAACAATTTATTACAATTTGGAGTTACTAAAATTGCCAGTCAAAATTGCTGAGGAAAAACAAGTTGAACGACAGTGGATGATACTAAAAGAGTTAGATCGTTGCGGCCAAATTGGTGCCACAAAACTTCAGTTAGCTGATTTATGCCAAGTATCGATTCGTACGATTGAGCGAGACATGCTAGATCTCAGTTTATCTCAATTTCCGGTCTTAAAAGGGAAAAATGGTAAAGTGACCATTTGGCGTCTCAAAGAAGGGTATAAACTACCTTACCCCGAAGTGAAGATAAATCAGAGAGAAAGTCTGGCCTTGATTTTGGCAGAAGAAGCATTAAATTTTTTGGCAGGCACCCCACATTACCAATACTTTCGTCGAGCCATGGCAAAAATTCGTCAATCGATACCAGCAGAAAATGATCAGTTTATCAATGAGTCTAAACAAGCATTTGCTTTCCGTTTTCCTCAGTTGAAGGATATGGAGCGATTATCCCCCTTGATCGAAATTGCCGAAATTGCCTATCGCCAGCGACAACGAGTGTATTTAACCTACCGATCAACTACACATGGGGTAACAACTAAACGTAAGGTTGATCCTTACGGAATCTATTATGCCTATAATGCGCTTCGGCTAGTTGGTTTCTGTCATCTACGACGCGATATTCGTCAATTTAATTTTGATGGTCGATTACAAAATTTAGAGAGTCTGAGCGAGTCATTTGAGGAACCAATTGACTTTGATCTGAATGCCTACGCTGATGCTGGATTCGGTGGCGTACGTAATCAAGAAATAGTTTCGGCAGTAGTCAGAGTCGGCCCACCAGCCTCCCGCTGGGTTAGACATCAGAATTTTACCAGTTTGAAACAGAAAGTAGAATTGGAAAAGGATTATCTCGAATTACATTTTGAGACTGATGGACAGGAAGGCTTACTCAGACAAGTTCTAGCTTGGGGTAGTAGCGTTCAAGTAATGGGAGATGAAAAATTTAAAGAATCCTATCGGACAGAAGTTCAGAAAATGTGTAAAAAACTAACCTCTAACGTTTACAATAAAGTGTAAAAATAATACCTTTAAAGATATTTTGCTGTATATATCCCTTTGTTATAGCCCATTTAAATAAAGTGGATATTCTTTCAACATGTTTCAGAATGGTTTTATGACTTGGTAGTTTGACATTCTTTAGCTGTAATAGTGCTCAGCTTGGGATAAGACTTACTCCGATTGTGCGGTAATTGTTTTATAGCATTTACCACTTTCCTAGCATCTACATCGGTGATTTGACTCATTGGCTGATTACCTAATATCTCTAAAAGTAATTTGTGGGTATCTTTATAACCATTAATAGTCTTAGAAGGAAAATCCGCTTCCTATGTTAGACAGTGCAACCAATGAAGTACTGCCTGCTTCCTGTGGTGAAGCTAATTCAGTCTTTGTTAACTACTTCTGGCATAAACACTTCTCTATTATGCAATGGGCGGAGTTTATCTGACTCTGAACGCAATAACTCCTTAATATAACCAATCGAAAATTGTATATTTTCAGCGTTATACCTCAGTTTGTTATATATTAAATTGAGTTGAAGAGACTGAGACTTAGCTTGACTATGAACACTACATCGCAAAGAGAGTTGGAATTGTTTGGGAGCTAGTCTAAATTGTAAGTCAGCCAAGAACTAGATCCACGCCAACAACAACTAAAAACATTTCTTTATCTGAGTTGTCTATTAGCCAAAGAAAAAAGAAACTTGTTTGAATGGAGACATTAAACCTTGACAACCAATCTAGAAAGTATAGAATCGGCACTAGCTTTTTTTTAAAATAGGGAATTTGAAGAGGTTGAAAATGGTTAAAAAATGTTTTTTGTTGATAATTTTTTTGATTACATTCGGAGTAGGGCTTTTATCGCTAGAGAGTTACGCCCTAAACGATGATCCAGCCTTAAAGCTTTATTTTACTTTTGATGAAGGCCAAGGGGACACAGCTAAAGATCATAGCCAAAGTAAATTGAAGGGGAAACTAACAGGTAACGCCAAGTTTACCAAAGAGGGGAAATTTGGTGGGGCTCTTTCTTTGGAAGATTCAGACTGTTTGGTTCAAGTACCCGCGTCGGACGAACTTGATATTACCAAGTCCATCACTATGGCAGCTTGGATTTTCCCTCTAGAAGACCAGAACGATTCCAATGTGATGGGACGACGTACGGCAGCCAACAAGGGTGGATATTGTCTGCAGTGGAGCGGTTTTGGTGCCGCGGCCAAAATCGAAACTTGGATTGCCTTACCAGATTGGAAGGGAACCCGAAAATTGCAGAAAATCGAGCCTGAATTGAAGCAATGGCATCATGTTGTAGTTACCTATGATGGTAAGAAAATTAAACAGTACATAGATAGTAAACTTGACGCCTCTCTGGATGCTGCAGCAGGTAAGATCACTAGTCAAAAGGTGGAACTTCATATTGGTCAAGCACAAACTGGTTTGCCTAGCATGATCGGCAAAATAGACGAAGTCGCTATTTATGACCGTGCTCTAACATTAGACGAGATTAAGTCTGATATGGAAAATGGGGTCTTTTTTGCGGTTGATCCCAAAGAGAAACTGGCCACCAAATGGGCTAATCTCAAAAAATAAACCATTTGGTATTGGGTGTTAATCGGATTTCTTGGTTATAAAAAATCGTTCAGCTACCTTAACCTTTGAAAAGTGATGGATTAAAGATAATTAAGTGATGTTTTCATTCCAAGCAGCTGTCAAACGGATACCTGCTGATATGCAAGCGTAATTAAAATCGATAGCGCGTTAGTGATGTGCAAAATAATTCCTGCTAGGTGCTACGATGACTACTAAATGTGTCAAATGCTGCTCGCGGTTTTTAATCTTCATTTTTCTGTTGGTTTCAGGTTGGAAAATAGCGGCGAAATCAGAGCAGACAACCGTTGATGGTTTGATTCATCAACTTCAATCTGAGAACCTTCAGACAAGAATCTCTGCTACTTATGCTCTTAGTCATACTAATTCGCTAGTAGCAGTTCCGATCTTGGTTGAAGCGCTGAAAGGTACTAATCGGCTAATACGGGCTGCTAGTGCATACACCTTAAGTCGAATTACATCTCCTATAGCCAAATCTGCCGCCGAAAGTGTCTTGCCACAGTTGATCAATGACCTGAAAGATCATCCAAATTTGGTGTCAGATGATGTCGAACTTCGAGCCGCAACCATTCTGGCCGTTGGCGCTATGGGGCCAGTTGCTCAGGAGGCAACCCCCATCTTGATCCAAGCACTTAGCGATGACCGAAATCAGATTCGTGGCAATGCGGTGGTGGCTCTGGGTCGAATTGGTCAACCAGCTGATGTAGTTGTAGCAGCCTTAGTTGAATTCTGTCGAACAGACGATTTGGCAAGAGCAACTGGGGCCTACGCTTTGAGTCAGATTAGTTCAATCGAAGCTAAACAGACCATTATTGAAATCTTGCCCCAATTAGTGAAAACCCTCCATGCTGGTGATTCTAAAGTAGAAACTGCTACCCTAGTCGCTTTAGAGGCTATTGGCGCTCCGGCAGTTTTTGCGTTGTTGGAAGAAATGTCTCAGGAAAAAACAGTAGTTCGACAACGTGCAGCGCAAGCATTAGAAAAGATAGGGGAACCAGCTATTTCTCTGGTTATTCAAACTTTATCGAGTCAAAACCAATCACTCAGGTTAAGTGCGATATTAGCCTTAGGTCTAATTGGGCCTGCTGCTAAGGCGGGAGTGCCAGATTTAATGATATTGCTTGAAGACCCAGACCCTTTAGTTTGTGGTTTGGCGGCTTATGCCTTAGGTGGTATCGGTTCGGCATCTTATCCGGCCATACCCATACTTACAGAACTTCTATCTCATCCTGATCAAGCAATTCGCACTAATTCAGCCTATGCCTTAGCAGGAATTGGTCCATTGGCAATAGTTGCGGCATCAAACCTGATTCAAAATTTGCAAGATTCAGATACGGAGGTTCGTTTGAGCACTATTCATGCTCTAGGTCAAATTGGAGCAGATACTGCCGTAGAAAATTTAATTCCATTGATGTCGTCGCAGGATGAATGGATTCGTTTATGCGTAGCCAACGCACTAGGACAAATTGGGGAAGCCGCACAAGAATCTGTACCTATGTTGATTGAAGCTTTGGTAGATCATCATCAAGGTGTTCGTTACAACGCAATTAACGCTTTAATCCTAATTGGCAACTCGTCAATCCCACGTCTTATTAACGCTCTCAAAAATGGGGATCGAATTATGCAGTTACGAGTGATAGATGTTCTGGGCCAATTTGGGAAATCGGCTATACCTGAATTACAGAAGACGCTGGATGATGGGTCCATCGAAGTGTGTCGTGGTATCATTACAGCTTTAGGACAAATCGGTCCGGACGCTATCCCTACTCTTCAGCTAGCTCTTAAACATCCTAACAGCCAAGTTCGGTGGGCTGCCACTCATTCATTAAAGAAGATCGATACGGTAGAGGCTGCAGCTGTTTTATCCGAATATTTGGATCGTCGTCGATGAGTAGAATATTATCTAGCCAGGAAATAGAAAATAAATATCCTCCTCCGCATCAAACTGTCTATTGGTGAATACATTGTAAACGTAGATAGCCACACTACTGAATATTCTCCATTCTAAGAATACTTATAGGGACCTTTCCCCTTCAGCTTTAATCCTTCCTGTGGTCATTTACCTTATCTCTAGCAAAAAACAAGCAAATAGGCTTCAGCCAAATCTTAATCACATACTTATTCGATAAAACCTGAATGTCTCCATCCTTGCCCCCGTCTGTCACCTGTAGTTTGCCCATTAAAGCGGAAAAATCAGCATCAATGTCATGCTCTATTTTTCCGTTTTTGTCGGCATCGATAAATAGCTCAAGCCGTAGAGTATTCCCAGGATGACTGATGTCAGCTTGCAGTTGCAATCTGAGCAAGGAACTATATTCGATCTCAAGATCGGCTTGTTCATTAAGGGTAAATGTGGGCACTGCCCACACGGAATGGTGATAAAAAATAACGGCAATAACGAGAATTTTAGGCGCATTTGGTTTTCCAATAAAATTAATGCATGGTATTCAACTGTGCTACATGCCCCGAAGAGAATAAGATAAGAATTCTTGTTTGCTTCATCAACTGATATCACCTTCAAATTGAATAACAGACAGGTTTGGTAAGTCAATTCGATAATTGATTGGGTTTAATGATGGTTAGACATATAAATGTGAGTTCACGACTCACTCGGTGGGCCTCAGAAAACGATTTCTCCTCTTTGGCATCTCTCCTTCTAATCCTTTAACAAATCTTTGGATCTGATATCCAACTCGGCTTGATCTTCAACTGATAGATAAGTCTTGAATCTTTCTTCCATCACATCTATATGTTTACTACTAGCGAGCATATAAACGCCTTCTACCACGAAACGACTCTTTTACTTGGTCAACAATCGGTACAATAGCCAAAACTCTGCCCTGACGAGACTAACTATTAATTAACATCAGTAAACCCATAGTTCCAATTAGTTCAGTATCATTGTGGATGATCATCTTCTACCCCTAATTATTTAGCTGTTAACTCAAAAATCTGAAAACCATTGCTTCGTGGATTAAGTAATTTAGTGTTGCCTTCTAAAAGATTTTTTACCTTACAAAGGCGAGTTTATTGTGATTTTTCTGATTTTTGATATATCTGATAGGTGCCCAAACAAAACCGTCAATCAGAAAATGGTGGGTTTTATTGCTTCAATTACCTTCACAATTGCCTCGTCGGCTGGAGTTGATCTATCTTAAGAATCTGACTATAAAAAGTGCCTAGAAATTGTCAAACTAGGCACTTTGATCTCACTAGGAGTTCCCCTCAAGGAGAAAGGAGACTCCAATTTTACAATAAAGATCTTTTTTGTTCAAATAAATTTTACAAAAAAAAGAGTCAGGTTGTGGGATGATAGGTTGTACCTTGATAGATTGGGGAACTGCGAGAGAATGATGGTCAGCTTTACTAAAAATAAAGCCACAGCCCAACCCTGCCGGGTTCGCCTCGGGTTTTTGCCTGTAAATACCTCGTTCTTTTAGAATCTCAGACAAGGAGAATCATATAAAGAAGCCTTGCGTGCAATGATAGAAAGAATTCAGGCCTATCCTGATCGTAAGGTGGAAGCCAAGTTCAGAGTTGGGTAGAAAATTGACGGGACAGTTGGGGGGCAAAACTTTGCCCTCCAACTGTTGACATACCCTGTTTTGCGCAGGTTTGAGAGGTCTGCTGGTATGGCTGCTAGAGAGAGACAGAGCAATGTAGAAGAATTCGGCGGAGAGAACAGATACTTCTGGCGAATGTGCGGATGTTCGTAAACTTTATTCTCAATGCAAGCCAAAAAGCCTGATTAAAGATCAGTGTTTAATTTTCAACTGACTCCAAGTGATAGACAATTTGTTTAGTGTCTTCGATACTAACATCGGTGTTGTCATCAGTTTCTTAATTTCGCCTTCGGTAAGAGCTTTATTGTAAATTCGTACTTCGTCTATAACGCCAGGGAAACTACTAGCTGGCAGTTTCCAATCATCCGCACCAATCCACAGGTCTAAGTCAGAAGGGGCTATTCCAGTTGCGTTCTTCTTTTCGCCTTCTAGTTGCCCATTGATGTAGATATTCATCTTTCCTTTAGCAAAGCTACCTGCGAAGTGGTACCAATCTCCCTGCTTCCAATCTACAGTTTTGGATTCAGCAAAATGATTATCTGGCTTGACTAAAAAGTCCAAGGAATTTTTGTTGCTAAAATCAAAAATGACAAAAATAGAGTTATTCTTGGACATCATCCGACTGGTGTCGGTGAGTTTATCGGTGAGCTTGAACCAAGCCATTAAGGTCGCTGAATTAATCAAATCTAAAGATGGGTCATCTGCTACCTCCACATAGCTGCCACCACCAAACTCTAAAGCAGATCCAAATTTACCCTCAACCCATTTCGGCCCGTCGATCAACTTACCGTCATTTCCATTTCCCGAAATATCTTCCGCTTTTTTCCCTGCTTTTTCATCAAATGGCCAATATCCAACCAAAGATGGATCCGATACTCCTACAGCGTAAGTCGCCAATGAAAATAGGAGGCATGAAAGTATAATGAACATTGAGAAAACATGGGACCTGTTCAAAGCCTGTTTGATAAACGACAGTGCAAAAAATCGATTAACCTGAAATTTCATATTAGCCTTTTCATTGAATTAAAAATTAGGATAGAAAGTTTTGTTATTGATTTTACTTGAATCCTGTCTCTATTTCACAGCCAGCAGATAATCATGAGGGGGACAACAGTTATTGATTCCCTCATGATTATCCCATGGGAACAATATTCCCTCGTGGGGTTGATCCCAACACGTGGCAGTATGCTCCTCGCCTTAAGTCAAGGATTAAATTAAGGGCTAAGTTTGACGTAATCACTTCTTTGGATGAAAGTATGTCCTTCAGAATTTGAGGTGTGATTGCTCATATCCTGCATAATAGCCCTGATTGTGGGATTCCTTTGATACTTTTGCATATCTTCTATACTATTGAATTCCATCTCAACTAATCGGTGTGGATTACCACCTTCAAAGTTATCATAGGATCTGATTCTTACTACCTCTTCGGTGACTAATTTCGGGCCAACTTCTTTGACCCACTCGAGGTATTCTGCTTTTCCACCTAGAGGGTAGTTTACGAAATAGATCATTTTAACTGGCTCAGATTTGCCTGTCTTCTCACTAGCTAGGTGTCCATCAGCATAGGCTGGTTTAGGACTTGACCAGAACCCAATCTGAAAACTAGCTAATAAAGTAGCACCAATTACAATGTAGAAAAGTTTGTCCTTCAAGCGCATTATCAATCTCCTTTCTGTTCATTTATATGTCAGCTCCGAATATAAAACTTTGGAGTTACCGGGGTCAGTATAACAAAATTAGAAAAGGTGTTGTTCTCTTTTTACACAAAAGACACGATTGGTTAATAAAGAAATATATATCTTCAGGAAAAGAAACTTTTGAAGAAAAAAGTGGACCAACTGGTACTGATACCTACCTGGTTACTCCGTACACGAGTTATCTTTTGCTCGGGTTTTAATGGGTATTTCGTAGCAGAAGACTATACAAAATCATCATCGTTCATGTTTTTGTACAGTCTTCTGCTTGAATCTGATAAAAATAAGTGTCGGCAGCTAGGCTCTCTATTTTGCCTTTTGCTAAACTAGTTCGAAAAGTGTCTAGGTTACAGTGTTGAATGGGGGATAGTTGGCTAACAATTGGCAGTGATCTGGACAGTCTGAAGTAGTAACCATGCCATCGATCTGACGTTGGTAACGGATGGATTTCAACTGTCTCAATCTCTGATCAGTGGTGGTTTTCTGGTGATCAGAAATGATCGAATCAGGATTGATAATAGGCTGGAAATTATTCGTTATTTCGATGCCGTTAGGGGGCGTCGAGAAAGTGTCATTCTATGAGAAAAGACCACTCTTTCTTCTACCTTAGCCTTAGAAGTTTCTTTCAATTCTAAGGCAGATAAGCGCCTGGCCAAAAACTATAGGTACGGAAATTACACACTACACCAATTACATTCCATAGACTCCCCGTAATAAAATCTCCCAGCACTAATCCTAGGCAGAACTGTAAGCCGGTCTGATATTGTGTTGGCCCACTGTATTTGAGTACCAGCCACTTGAGGCTAGTACTAATCAGCATACAACTCCAAAAATTCCTCATGGCCCACTCTAAGTTAGCAACAATGTAGCCAATCGGGTGAAACCCCCACCACATCAAACGGATTCTCATGATTGACAGAAACATTGATACCCATAGCCCAAGGCCCATGAAAATTATCGACAACGGGTTCTGTTCTTGCGGATATATAATCCAATTTTGTAGACTATTAAAGGTATGATTACCCCCGCCTCTGGACCACCCTCCACCATTCAAGGCTCCGACTCGATAAAAAATATGCAGGTGAACCCAAGCTAGCAAAATACCACCTAAGGCAGTAATAAATATTAGGCTACATGCTACCTGTCGTCGGTCCATCCCGATTCGGTCCACTATTTTTAAGGCTTCTAATTGATGAGGCATCTGGTGACTGGAAAAACCAAAATTGAACCAGCGATATAAGGCCAAAACAGTTAAGTTTTTTGGGCCTAAAGTTCTGCTACCAGTCAGGCTGATCGTCATCTCAGGAGCCATGATGCCCCACATCGGATGTGTAAAGAACCCCAACTCAGCCCGCATTCTAGTTACCAGAATTGACAACAGAAGGTAGATAGTGAGAAACAGGACCGCCAACCAGAAAGATAGACCTAAGTAGATTGAAAATAAAAGTAGACTACCACCGCTGGCAATCAGCCCCCAAATAGCCCAGCGATACGTGTTGATGTCTGGTATTTTACCAGAGGCCTGCCAGAATTTGGACAAAACGTTTTTTAAATGATTCCGCCCGATCCAAGCGATCAATAGAAGAAAGGAAATAGTCGCACCAAAGGCACGCTCCGCATGATGAGGGTAACCAGGTAAAGAACTCCATCCAGTCATGCTACCTAACACCAATTCTAACTTACCTATCAAGTAGAAAAACCAACAAGAAAAGGTAAGGTCCAGCGGCATTAGGAAACTTAACCCTAGAGCAAATGGATAGAGGGATAGGTTAAACCCACCCTGGCCAATTGCACTCCAAGGTTTGTCCGGAAATAGGTGAAGTAAACTCCGGCGAGAGACTGGTACCGAGGGGAAATCGGGGTGGAGAAAACTGATACCATTGATTAGACTGATGATCGAAGCGATAGAGAAACCCAACCACATCGGTTTGCTACTGAAAAATCCGTTAAGATTGCCAACCATCGATATAGGCAAGTGTATGATGGGATAGCTTAGCTTTTCTTTTTCACTCCATTGCTGTCTTAAAATCAAGTTGAGACATAGCATCATGGTAGATAGCACCGACACAAATCCAGTCCAGATCAAGGTTGGTACTAACCAACTGTCCAGATGTTGAATGGTATATAAAGTTGAGTTGCCCTGATAGTAGCCGCTCAAACTATGTTTATCGGCTACTACTAACCAGGTTGGGATAAAGGAGGAAAACAGCGAGTCCCACTCATTTTCAGGTGTGGCAAACCAAGTAGAATGACCCAAGGTTGTAAATAAAAAGCCCATTGTGTTGATAGAACACAATGAACAAGCTGAGCTAAGCAAAACGTAGACTGACAGCAATTCTGTCGGATGTAAGCCACTACGACCAAAGACTTTTTTTATCAGTGAATTGAGTAAAGTCAGGATAAACAGGCAGAAGATGACATTATAGAGTGGAACAATAAAGGTCGGCAGCATATAACTGCCGCCCCCCATTTCCATCTCCCCAATTATCAGCCAATAAAAGTTTGGCGGCAACAAGATCGCAGAGATGATAATGGCCCGAAGAGTTACACTCTCAGAGGTGGAATTGGGTTTAAGCATAGGAATAATTAACCAGTTAGTTTAGCAGGATAAGGTCGTTAGCTGGCAATATTCAGAATGGTAGTCGGAATGGATAAAAGCAACGAGTCAAAGGAAACTAGGTCCTACCCCAAATCGGTAACTCTTGCCCTCGATGCTCTTGCAACCAGGTTCTCAATGGGACATCAGCTGCCGTTGGTTGCCACCAGCCTTTGATATCAGTTCCATCGCCCAATAATTGTCGCCGAATCGGGTCACATTTATTTAACACTTCTTCCGGCATCAGATTGAAATCTAACCCTCTCAACCAACGATAACTATAGCCGAAAAAAAGAACTTTTCGACTGGTACTTGAAGTATTTAATCCGCGCCGATGCCATATTCGACGATCAAACAGGACTGCGGTTCCGGCCTTGACACACAAATCCAACACTTTTCCACCGTCCAAATCTGAAGAGGGGGGCATAGCATCCAGTTTGTGACTACCAGGAATAATCTGCATGGCTCCGTTACTTGGGCTGTCCACATCAGTCAACCAATAGCTAACTTTTAGTGATAATCGAGGTTGGGGCCATTCCATTTCCCGCACTGGGCGTCCACCATCCTGATGCCACCCACCTGTTCCTAATTCTTCGACCTTCTCCCGTTCAGGGGGATAAATGATCAGGTGCGAAATGTAAAGCTGAATATTCCACCCCAGAATATCCCAGACCAGAGGAAAGGTTTTGGGCCAATCCAGCAACTGGAGAAAGATATCGTCCTCAAGTACCGTCCGGAACTTTTGTAAAATTTGGTGAGAATCCAAATTTTGTCGTTTTCGCTCCTCATTTTCTATCCCATCGACGACTTGAGTCAACCGTTGAATCATCTCAGCTGACAGAGCATCTTCCACCACTAGGTAACCATCATTATTGAATCTGTCTAACTGTTGCTGAGTGGCACAATTATACAACCATTCCTGACTGGCTTGATTAACGTCCGCCATTTTCACTCTCTCTTTTTACTGAATCGTGCCCGTAAAGATTGAGATCATCTATCACCCCATTTAACCAGATATTCTCGTTAGCTTTCTTATCTGTCCAGACAGGTGCCTTATCATTCTCGCAAACCCTTTCTGTCTTACTTGTCTACTTATCCTTGGCTTAGTAGATAAATCCTCTGGGTTTCCCATCTGGGGTGTCGAATCCCTAATAGCTAACACCTACTCCAACCTGTCCTTTTCTGGCTATCGGCGGATATCCCTCAGAAAAGGACAGTGGCATATAGCAATAGTTAGTTGATTACCACCCGGATTTAATTTATCATGATCGGGATTAGTTTTGGACATATAATATTGGCTTGGACAACTCTCACTAATTTGTTACGACTGGGATTAATAAAAATTGGACCAAACTATGGTTGCTTCAATGACGACCACTGTATAGCAAGTTTCCCTCTGCCTTGGACAGCGAGTAGGCCCAACGAGGCACCTACTCCGTCGTTCATTAATTTCTTCAAGTCGGCCTCACTTAGTTTAGTGTTGAACATCGATACATCATCAATGATGCCCTTGAAATAGCCTCCATCGCAACCATGTCCGGCTGGACATAAACCACTACCAATTAGTAAACCTTTGGCTGGGGTGCCAATAGCATTGACACCTTTAGACTTAAACTCTCCATCAATATAGAGTTCGTATTCCTTGCCGTTGTATATACCAGAGACAAAATACCATTTTTTCGGCTCAGGTAGGGGTATTGAGGCCCCACTGCAACCAGCTTGGCAGCTTTTGAACTCAAAATTACCTGGATTCCAATACTCAAACCACCAATTGGCACCACCTCCATCACCAGGATCTCCATTAGCAATAACCAGGGTAGCAGATCCTTTACCAGCGGGATTATTACCACCTACTTCGTGAGGATACATCCAGAAGGATATTGTGAACTCATAGTCGCCATTGGCATTTTTAGGATTATATTGGTCGGAAGGTGGAATCTGAACATAGTCGTCTTTTCCATCGAATTCAATGGCTTGACCGAATTTCCCCTTCACCCACTTAGGTCCTTTCTCCAATTTACCATCACCCTGATGGCCAGATAAATCGTTAGCAATCTTTCCTTTTCCTTCATCAAATAACCAGATACCAGTAGCCGTCTTTAGTTCAATCTTCCCGTGAACCATAGTCAGACAGACAAAGAATAAACACAAAAACAAGATTGTTGATGAACGCAACATTTTCTCCCCC
>JAYZAL010000048.1:0-13154 GCA_036339735.1 Candidatus Poribacteria bacterium | reverse complement strand
ACCACGACCACGACCACGACCACGACCACGACCACGACCACGACCACGACCACGACCACGACCACGACCACGACCACGACCACGACCACGACCACGACCACGACCACGACCATCATCACCACGACCATCATCACCACGACCATCATCACCACGACCACGACCACGACCACGACCATCATCACCACGACCACGACCACGACCACGACCACGACCATGATGACCGAACAACCAAAATTGTTTCGGCTATCATTGTCAGTCTGTTGATTTTAGGGTTTGTTGCTTGGAAGTATGGTCTTTTTTAATTTGAGGAGATCACTCAATGCACGAAGGCGGACACGGGATTCTTGATAATCAAAATAAGCCAAAGACACTATTCCAAAATGTCAGTAAATTTATTCCCCCCCTATTTCTACTAATTTTCATTATTCTATCGATAGTTCAGAATTGGTCCCTAATCCAAGCTGATCTTCTCTTTGGACACGATGAGGATGGGTCAGGAAACGCAGTAAGAAAATGGTTTCAATTAGATTTAGCCTTGATTCCTATGTTGCTAGGAGGAGGCATGATTACCTATACAACACTAGTTTCTATGATCGGAAAGCGACAAATTACTGCAGGTTTGTTGGTTGTAATAGCTCTGGTTGCCTCTGCTCTGACGGAGGAATATCTGGCTGGCGCCATTGCAGCTTTTATTATGATTAGCGGTGAATTTTTGGAAGATTTAACGCTAGCTAAGACACGTAATGCAGTTCAGTCTCTCATCAAGTTAGTTCCAGAAACTGCTTGGCGTCAGTCAACAGATGATGGAAATAACGATTGGGTACAAGTCCCACTCAAAAAAGTCAAACTTTCTGATCGGATTTTGGTAAAGGCTGGTGAGCGTATCCCAGTCGACGGTGAGATACTATCGGGTGAAGCTGCCATTGATGAATCTAGCTTAACAGGTGAGTCCTTGCCGGTTGATAAGAGTTCTACCGACTTAGTTTTTGCTGGAACTATCAACCGGGACGGTGCTATCGAGGTAAAAGTCACTAAAATTGGTCGCAACACCGCAATTGGTCGTATCATCCAAGTAGTCTTTCAAGCTCAACAAAACAAGGGAGAAACCCAAAGAGTGGCTGACGAATTTGCCCGTTATTTCACTCCGCTAATTCTGGCCATTGCTACCATCGTCTGGTTTCTGACTGATGGTAATGTCACCAATGTGACCGCAGTTTTGTTAATTGCTTGTCCCTGTGCGTTAGTTTTGGCTACACCAACCGCCGTTGTAGCTAGTGTGGGTAATGCTGCAAAAAAAGGCATTTTGATTAAAGGCGGTACCATGGTTGAGGCGGTAGGTCAAGTCGATACCGTCTGTCTGGACAAAACAGGTACATTGACAAAAGGACAACCGGCTGTTGTAGCTTTAGAAACATTTGGCTTAGTCAGTGAAGAAGAAGTCTTACAACTTGCACTGTCGGCTGAGATGCGTTCTGAACACCCGATAGCTCAGGCGATTACAAGTTTTAGTCGACAAGCGGGGTCTGAGTATCAGGCTGAAGGTAACAACATCCAGCCACTTCCAGTAACTGAATTTGAAATAATATTTGGTCTTGGAATCAAAGTGAAATTAGAATCAGGAGACGACGTATGGGTGGGCAACTGGCGACTACTGGCTCAAGAAGGTATTCAATCTCATCCTTTGGCTGACAAGTTCTTGTCTCAGCAAGAGTCAGCTGGTCGGACAGCGTTATTGGTTGCTAGGAATGAGCTCATTTTGGGAGGTGTCGCAGTTGCTGATACGCTGAGAACAGAAGCTAAGGAGATGGTTACCAGTCTTCGTCGGAGCGGAATTCAAAATATAGTGATGTTGACCGGGGATAACCAGACTACAGCTAATACAATTGCAGAAGAAGTTGGTATCGATTCAGATTCAGTACGCGCACAACTTTTACCAGAGGAAAAGTTAGACTATATTCGTCAGTTGCAATCTGGGAATCAGAAAGTAGCAATGATTGGTGATGGTGTTAACGATGCTCCAGCTCTAATGGTAGCTGAGGTTGGTGTTGCCATGGGAGCTATTGGTACTGATGTTGCAATAGAATCAGCTGGTATTGTGCTGATGGGAAATGATTTACGTTTGTTGAATCATGTTATTGGTTTAAGTCGAAAATCACTTCGTTTAATTAAGCAAAACATTATTCTTTTTGCTGTTGGCATGAATATCGTTGGCATTGCACTAGCAGGTAGTGGATGGCTTAATCCTATCATGGCTGCAGTAGTTCATAATATTTCGTCTGCGTTTGTCGTCATTAATTCTTCACGTTTATTGGGATTTGGTCGGACTGGAAACAGTGCTGTCAGTCAAGAGAATTAGTGATAGATATCAGCGACAGGCTGTCGATATTTTGTCGGCCTTGCTTCGTTTTAGGACGGTAGGGGACAACCTAACAGTCCATCATGAGGCCATTTCTTATCTAGATAAAACTGCCAGGCAAATGGGGTTAACACCTCAAATTATGTATCCCTCCACTAGCCGGCCATTACTGGTTATTAAACTTGATGGACAATCAAAAGAAACATTGTTGTTGTTAAGTCATTTAGATGTAGCACCAGTCAGTAACGTTGGTCATTGGCAATACCCACCTTTTGGTGGGTATTTGGCTCAAGGTGCAATTTGGGGCCGTGGCGCTGTCGATTGTAAAGGTTTAGTGGTTGTTTGGTTGACTATTCTAAGGTGGTTGCAAGAGTATCGAAAAAGACTAAAGACGAGCATTATTTTTTTGGTCACCACTGATGAAGAATTAGGTACAGGCGATAGTCTCCGATGGGTGGTTGAACGTCTATCTACTAAAAAGTATATAAGTTGTGCTTTGAACGAAGGGGGTGGTTATCCTATCCAATTTGGCCAGAAGAGTTTTTTAACCTGTCAAGTCGGTGAAAAAGGCCATTCTCTATTTTTCACTACTGAACAAGATAAAATCAAGAAAATTGGGCCAAAGAAAAGAGATAAAGTAATTCATCTTTCTCAGCCATTATCCGCAGTATCTCATCACTTAGTAAAGATATTGCTCCCATCATTGTTTACTCAATTCAGTCCTAGATTACTGACAGCAATACTATCTTGGCAACAGAGGAATTCTCCTCAGCAGTTAGATCTCACACAATTATTTTTCCATCAGGCAACTATTCATTCTGGCCAAGACTCAGTATCTCTCGACTTCAGATTTTTACCAGACAATACACGATCCATTGAAGAAACCCACCAAAACTTGCAAAATCGGCTACGCTTGCAAGGTATCCGATGGATACTACAACACAGTTCTCCCAGCACGTCATCTTCGATTCACCATTCACTATACCATTGCATACACACGACAATAAAGTCTATCTGTCCTCAGTTTAATGTGATTCCGCATATAACCCCAGGCTATTCGGACAGTCGAATTCTAAGACTAATGGGAATTCCAGTTTTTGGCTTTTTCCCCTTGCTTACAGGAACTCCAATCACCAATATTCACTCTGATGATGAACATCTGAAAACTTCCGATCTTTATTATGCTATCGAAATTTTATTGGAAATTATTTTGCGGGTGACGTCGAGTCCTATGGCTGGTTTGCTTTAGCCCTACCGTTTTGGTTATAATTCAGGCAAGGGTTATACGGTTGGACTAATGAATTTTATTTAGATCGACGTGTTCTCCATAAAAAAACAGACCTCCGCAGCCGTTCGCTTCTTGGTTACTTATTTCCTATTAGGTGTATTAATACTGCTTTCTGCATTCTTCTACTACACTAAACAGGTGCTGAAACTCAACCAAGATTTAGAAGCGCAAGTAGAGTCTCTGGCTGGTTTGGCCGCAGAAATACCAGAACTCAGCGACAGTGGGTTGCAAAGCAGGCTTAACCAGATTGTGAAGCAATCGACTCAGGTGGGCCGTTTGTCCTTCGTTATTACTGATGCTGAAGAGCAAAAAGTGGTTATTGCTAAGGGAATAGATCCAGAAATTGAACGAAAATTGCAAGCTGAGCCTCCGATTGGGCTCAATTCAGAGGAACTCATCCTGATTGAATCTACACTAGAACGTATGCGACGAAAAGGTGTTCGTCGCTCGATACGGTATCTTGTGGAAGATCGGGAAATCTACGGTTACCTGTATCATGGCGTGTCGGATTCTGCGGTAATTGAGCAGATCCCCTTCGTTTTTACGGATGCCAACAATAAACCGAAGAAATGGCAACGTTGGGAGGGACTAGTAACTTCTGCCAGTTCATCAGAAGATCAGCTATCCCAAGCTGAGATGTTCGTTCGGAGTGCGACTGCACAGAATCATGTTATCCCCTTGCAAACAACGCCGAATTGGCAAAAAGGTCATTTTTACTACGAAAAAAAACCATATTACGGCCTAATGGTTATGCCAGTTGTTTTGGTTACGGTGTTTTTGACTTTTTCTCTGGTTGGATTTGTATCTTATCGAAGAATTAAAACATATGAGCAATCTGCAATTTGGACAGGCCTGGCAAAAGAGACTGCACACCAACTAGGGACTCCTATTTCTTCATTAATCGGTTGGGTCGATTTTATTATTGACCGTGAAGGTAATCAATCAGATCCACTTCTGGGTAGAACTTATAAAAATATGCAGAAGGATCTCAATCGTCTGCAGCAGATTGCCCGTCGCTTTAGTAAGATAGGTTCATTCCCTCAGAAAGAATGGGTTGATGTCAACTGGGTAGTCAACGAGGTCGTTACCTACTTTCGGGCCCGTCTGCCAAAAAGCAAGGAAGTTAAACTAAATGTTGACTATGGAGGGTTACCACAAATCAATGCCAATTCAGAATTACTACAGTGGGTCTTTGAGAATCTGATCCGGAATTCCATTGACGCAATGGATAAAACGGTAGGTCAAATAAATCTAAGACTAGGCTATGACTCAACAAAGCGTCTTATTAATATCTTATATAGCGATAATGGCAAAGGTATTGGGCGTAAAGATCGGCGGAAAATCTTTAATCCTGGTATGACGACTAAAAACCATGGTTGGGGGCTGGGTCTTACATTAGCTAAGCGAATAATTGAAGAATATCATAATGGTCGAATTCGTTTATTACATAGTAGCACTAGTGGTACTACTTTTGAAATCCAGATTCCAGTTTCTCATCGAAACAATAGTCATTCCCTAGGTAAATTGCCCAATCGAAATGAAAGGGGACAACATTAGAAATACTAACTATAACGCTTTAGCACCAATTCATAACATCTTATGGGTTGATGATGAGATTGACGTTCTCGAGCCACATATTCTCTATCTCAGAGAGAAATCTTTTCAGGTAACGCCCGTAACCAATGGTTCTGATGCCCTTGCTTTGATTGACCAATACCATTAC
The DNA here is from genome assembly GCA_036339735.1 of Candidatus Poribacteria bacterium. Lineage (GTDB taxonomy): Bacteria > Poribacteria > WGA-4E > WGA-4E > UBA9662 > TMED15. Next base: position 7,787 of record JAYZAL010000048.1, on the reverse strand, counting down.
GATGCGGTAATCTTGGACCAGATGATGCCCGGATTAGACGGTATTTCTACGCTTGACCAATTGAGACAAATTGACACTACGATTCCCGTCATTATGTTGACACAAATCCAAGATGAACCATTAGTTGATGAGGCTTTGTCAAAGCACGTGGCTGACTTCCTGATTAAGCCGATTGGTGGAGTGCAGATTGCCTCAACACTAAAGCGAATCTTACATCGTACGAAAATTATTGAAGAACAGATTCCTCAGTCCTATACAGATGACTTTAATGACATTCACAATTTAATTAACAATCAGCCTGATTGGAAAGAGTGGGTAAGAGTTTACCAAAAAATCACCACTTGGGATCTTGAGTTCGATCCTCTTAGCAGAACCGGATTAGAAGAGACCCATCAGGCTCTAAAAAAAGAGATTAACACCAAATTTTCTGACTACATAGAAAATAATTACCCGAAGTGGTTAAAAGGAAAAGATGGGCCGCTATTATCAGTCGATGTCTTAGACCACTATGTTCTTCCTTACTTAAGAGAGGAAAAACCTGTTCACTTTATCGTCGTCGACTGCTTACGCTTGGATCATTGGTTGACAATTGAATCCTTACTTCAACCCTACTTTTACATTGATCTTAACTGCTATTATTCAATTTTACCAAGTGCTACGCTCTACTCGAGAAATGCACTGTTTAGTGGGCTTTTCCCTTCCCAATTGGCTGATCGTTTTCCTGAATTTTGGCAAGAGGGGGCTGATGGCGAAACTAGTACTAATCGTTATGAGCGACAACTCTTGCAGTGGAAGACCCAAGAGGAAGGACTTAAACTTAAACCCGGATTAAGATATTACAAAATTTTTGATGCCAAAGGTGGCAACGAGTTTATTCGACAAGCCACTACTTTTGATCAGATTACATTGTCTGCACTAGTAGTGAATTTTATCGACATTTTAACACATCAACGTTCTGAATCGGACTTGTTACAGCAAATTGCGCCAGACCAATCTGCTTTTTGTTCGTTGGTCAAATCGTGGTTTTCACATTCCGCGCTGTTTGAAATTCTGAAGATTATTGCAAAGCAGGACGCTGTCGTGATATTAACTTCTGACCATGGTTCTGTTCTCTGTAACCGGCCGGCACGTGCGTTCGGTAATCGGGAAACATCGACTAGTTTACGCTTCAAAGTTGGCAATAACCTTGGGTGTGATCGTAGTCAAAGTCTCTATATTGATGACCCCAAACAGTACAAATTGCCGACGGGAAATTTGGGGAAAAACTATATTATTGCAAAAGAAGATTACTACTTTGTATATCCGAATCAGTACAACGAATATACAAGGCAATTTCGGGGTGGATTTCAACACGGTGGTATATCGCCAGGGGAGCTGATTATACCCATTGCGACCATGACACCTCGTGGAAATAGCTAACGAGACCTATTAGTTCAAACGAAATGGATCAGAAATTAATGTGTTCGCCAGACCGATACAGATGACCGATTGATTACTCGTTGCCTCCAAGGAGCAACTGGAGGCTAAAATGGAAAAAGAAATCATCATTGCTGATGATGAATATGAAATTCGATGTGCAATTTTGGAGGATGGAGTTCTCAATGAAATCCACATAGAGCGACACAACCAAGAGCTAGTTTTAGGTAATGTGTATAAGGGGTCAGTTCGCAATGTTCTGCCTGGGATGCAAATTGCCTTTGTCGAAATTGGTCTTGAGAAACATGCTTTTCTGCATGCTTCTGATTTGCATCATGACTTCGAAGAAGACACTGAAGGTAGTGATAACTCAGATAAAATTTATTTGAATCAGGAAACTACTGACCCACCGCCTGCTCCCAAATCAAAACAGAATAGGGGGCGTCCACGGCGTAGGCACGTTGCGATTGGCGATGTTTTGTCCACTGGAAAGAATATTCTGGTTCAGGTCATCAAAGAAGCAATTGCTCACAAAGGATCTCGGATAACCACGGCTATTTCTTTGCCTGGTCGATATGCTGTATTTGTTCCAAACGCCTCCCACATTGGTGTCTCGCGACGTATTCCCTCAGTAGAAGAGCGAAACCGGCTGAAAACCATCGCGAGGGAACTACACGCTGAATTTGAAGGTGGGTTAATCATCAGGACTGTAGCTGAAGGACGTTCACGTGAAGAATTATTCAACGAAGTTCAGCATCTAAAAAAAGAGTGGTTGGCAATCTGTGAAAATACAGAAAAAGTGAAAGCTCCGGCTGCAGTTCACATTGACCATGGTTTCGTAGGTCGTATTATTCGCGATTTTTTTGGCGATGATGTTTCACAACTAGTCATTGATTCAAAAACGTTATATAACAAAACAATGGACTATCTGTCTTCTGCACTACCAGAACTTCAACAGAAGGTTAAATTTTACGATTCACCGATTTCGGTTTTCGAGGCTTATGGTATCGAGAAAGAACTTCGCAAGGCAATGCAGGAAAAAGTATGGCTCAAAAGTGGTGGCTACTTAGTGATTCAAGAAACAGAAGCTATGGTTTCGGTTGATGTTAACACCGGTAAGTATGTCGGTGAAGACGACGCGATGGATACTATCCTCCATACTAACCTAGAAGCCGTTGAAGAAATCGTTAGGCAAATGAGGTTGCGGGATTTAGGTGGAATTATAGTGATTGACTTCATTGATATGGATTGGCGACAACATAGACAAATGGTTTATCGAAAATTTCAAAAGGAAATTCAGAAGGATCGAGCGCGAACCAACATCCTTCATATATCAGAACTAGGTTTGGTTGAAATGACACGCCAACGCATGAGACCTAGCTTAGCTAGTCTGATGACGGACAAATGCCCTTACTGTGAAGGGCACGGAGCAATCTTGGCTACCGACACGATTTTGGTCAACTTACTTCGGAGTGTTAAGTCAGCTCATCAGCGTACACGTCGTCGTAAACTAAAAGTTATAGCGAATGACCAAATCATCAACAAATTGAGAAATGACTCGCGTGTCAAAAGGTTGGAACGTAGTCTGGACATACGACTTCGATTACAGAACGATGTCGATCTCCACTTGGAGGATTTCCATATTTACGATGATCGGGACAAAGAAATCTCGCTGAATTGGTAGAAACGGGCAGTAGCAAAAATGATAGGTGTCGAAACTTAGAAACTGAACTTAAGTTTAGAGGACCCGATTTAGTGCCAACCCATTTTCCTGTACACCAGTGGTAATCACAATTGGTGCTGGATCAGAGTTAGAATAAGGTGCCCGTTGTTGTCCATTGATTCTAGAGACTTGCCTCAAACTCTGAGTCAATTGTTGAACCGATACGACTTGGCTAGCAGCCCCTAGGTCATCAGAGGGCATTGAAGTTGATAAAACTTGACCGGTCCGTCGAGAACCATAGAACTCATTCGCCCAATCTCTGGCTTCTCTCAAGTTGCTTTCAACTTGCATTTGATGAGTCGTGTCAACAGGAACAAACCGAGTTGTGTCAGGCCCTTGTTCCGTAGCGACTGATACATCCTCGTTTGGTTTATTTTGTGGCCTATTTTGCCGTGATCGAACACTACGAGTCTGAGTATCCGAGATGAATTTCCGAGCTTCTTGGACGATGTTACGAGAAATATTAGCAATTAACATTACAAAAACCAGCCATCTGGTCAAATTCTACCACAAAATATTGATAATAAAAATAAAAAAATTCTATTGCAAGTTAGACCCCGATGGTCAAATAACTAGGATTATAGAATTAGTAGAAAATCGCACTCACTTCATATAAAACGAGTAGTAGGGGAAAAATATCTATTAGGAATTTCAGAGATTGGCTTAGTTGACATGAAAGTTACGATGAGGAAAAATTCTCAACTGGATAACGGGTGCGTCTACAGTATTGCGAATATACCGCGTTTCAATCTAGTAGGTATAAACCGCGAAACTGCCGAAGTGCGCCAAATCACAGTCGAATTGAGAAAATGGTGAGTAGGATTGTATATTCACATGAGAAGCTATCAATCATGCAAAATCGTGGTCAAACTTAAGAATAATCAGTTTGGATTAATCTTTAAAAGAGGATAACTAAAGTGCAATATCGTAAATTAGGAAAGACTGGCCTAAACGTGTCAGAAATCGGCTATGGTGGTGGCCGTATCAAAAAGGATCAAGACCGCAAAGAACTAATTAGTCTAATTCATAAGGCTTTAGACCAAGGAATTAATTATATTGATACAGCTCCAACCTACGGCGATGGCTTTAGTGAAACCACTATTGGTGAAGCGATTAAGGGACACTCATGTATTGTAGCTACCAAAACAAAAGCATACAATGCTGATAACGTTAGGACATCAGTTGAATCTAGTCTAAAACGACTGAATGTAGAAACGATCGATGTTCTTCAATTTCATGGAGGTTGGTTCGACGATAAAGAGACCGAGGAAATATTCAATCGAGGTGGACTAGAAACTTATCTTAAACTGAAGGAAACTGGAAAAGTACGGTACCTTGGTTTTTCTGCCGATGGCCCATCAAGTGGCGTTGATAGATTAATTGCTAGTGGCGAATTTGACATCATGCAAATTCACTACAATTTAATGTACCAAAGTACATGCGACCTCTTCAGCAATCGTGGAGTAATACCCGACGCCCACAGACATGAAATGGGAATTGTACTGATGCGCTCAACTACCAGCCACGCTTTTACCAAGCTGATGCAACAGTGTTTTCCTGAAGAAACAAAAGCCTTGGAACTTAATAAATTCCTGTTAAATTATGTTCTTTCTAATCCTTTAGTGAACGTCGCTCTAATGAGTTTACAATCAATGAAGGATATAGAGTGGACGAGCACTGTATCTGACCGTATCAGTGATCGGCTTGATCTGAAAGCCTTTCACTAATTTTCTTGGATTCATTCCATTCGACACTAAATGAACCTCTGGTCTTTTTGGCTCCCATAACCCCAGCTATCATGCAGGAGACATTCACATAAATTCACTAGTCGTTTTTCTCTGGCCATGGGATTTCCAGTCAAGATCAGTCCTATCTTTTGGCTGTAGACAGTGATACATCGACTCCTCGAATCCTGAAGCGAAGTGCTACTCCACTTCAGGAGGTCAATGAAATCTTGTCTCAAGTCAAAGCCCAACAACTCTTGACCATTATTGATGCCTGTCGCAACGATCCCTCCTCTGGTCGTGGGAGTCAGGATAATCTGTTGAGTGCTGATTTTGCTCGCGGTTTCAAGATCCAGCGACGGACTAACTCCTCTGGTAAACCAGCTGTTGGTGCCGCCCTTTTTTATGCTTGTAATATCGGTGAACGAGCTTATGAGTGGACTGAGACCTATCACAATAAGAAGCAGACGCTCTGGCTCAGCCTGCAGGGCAGAACCAAGTTAGTCTTGACACAGAGGGTAAATCGTCCAAAGACGGTCGTTGACTCATCGAAATCACAGCTGTCAGTTAGTCCAACGTTGGCCGATGCCGAAACCGAGATGTGGCAGTTAGTCAAAGATCCCAGTGATCCGAATGAAATTGAAGAGTTTCTGTCCATGTTTCCCGAAGGAAAATTGGCTAAAGTAGCCAATTTTAAGTTAAGGAAATTGCAATCTGAATCAGCACAGAAACAACAACAGTCCAGATTTGTACCCAAAAAAGATCTAGTAAACCCGGATTTGAAAGTGGAGAGAGATGAGACTGTTGGTTCTGAGAAAGTAAAAGTAATCGAGTGGAAGAAAGACAATTCTCAAATGGTGTTAATCCCTGCAGGTCCAGACACAGAGTCTTTTTACATGGACAAATACGAGGTAACTAACGCTCAACACCGTGAGTTTGTACAGGCCACTGGGAGCCTATCTATTGGGGTAATTCAAAATATAATCAACCTAATCAGCCAGTAGTTGCATCGTAAGCTCTGCTGTCTTTTTCTAACCAAGTGATATGTTCGACATACCCACCATCAGGATGTTGTCCATCCCAGTTGTCTAACCCTTCAACCAGTGCTGCTTCAAACTGTTTCGGTGAGAGATCATTTCGTTTTTAGTCCTGCCATTTATTTTAGCCATAAACAGTAGCTAATGGGTAAAACCTATTCTCCTCCTCCACCGTCGCCGCTATTTCCACCCCCACCGCCATCTAAATCACTGAAAAATCCTCCTCGATCACCTCTGCCACCTAGATCACCCAAAAAGGCTCCTCCGCTACCTAAATCACCTGATGAGTCCCATTCCCTACGCGACCGCATATTTCCAATATTAAAAATGTAGGCAATACGTGCACAAAAAAAGAGCAAATGGGATTATCAATAATAAGAGAACAATCAGAAAGTCCTAAATAGGAACCAAAACTTTCTTTTATCCAGATTGAAATTGGATGCAACATGAGGTTCCGTCGTTTGAGGTATTAGCTTGATACTGATTACCATGTTCATTTACATAACCAAGTCTGTTCTGAAATGACTTTTCGACAATGAGTATTTAATAGACGTCTAAATCTAGGAAAAAGATAGTTGAAATTGGGTAATGGTTAACGTCTGATAATGGAGATTATCGGCCATTATTCCCCCTCTCCTTTCTTCTCTTTACCACCTGTAAAATTATTGTTATATTCCGTCAATCTTCAATTCTGCAAAAACCTAGGGGGGACGGATTCAGTTGTGGCCTAGGTTTTTGCCATTTGGGGTGGTTTTTTGGTCTAGGTTTTGGAAATTCTGCTAACGAGATATGATTGAGGGTTTTTTAATTTGTTTTGTTCTTGGGATTATAATGAGTGCTGGAATTACATATCTTGTTGCAAAAAAATGAGGATATGTGGCGCGGAGCGGATAGTATGTTTGGTAGTTATTGCTCTGGTTAGTCTTTTTATTTTTTGTGCTTTTTGCGCAACCTTTTTTGGGGCAATTGTTTTTAGACTGATTGGGTGGAATTGAAAGTTTTGGTAATACTAATTTCTGACATTAAAACACCCAAAAGGTTATGTGTCTTAGTTTGTATTTTTCAATTACTCACTTTCTCCTCACCTTAGACCCTGTTTTTGAGTCAGGATACTTTTTAAAACCAAACACGTTTACATGTTTTTATGTAAGATATTTTTCAAGCTTAATGATTAAAATACTTTTTAGGAATATCAATAGAAAATGGCTACTAAACGAAGAAAAAAATATTCTGAATGTTCGAAGCTGAAGACAGCTACCTTAAAATATCAAGTTTTCTGTGTAGTATTAATTCTGCTAATACCATCCATAAACAGTGCTCAAACAATTGTGAAGACATCTAATGCATCTATTGCAGAAGAACAAGCTACAAACGAAATAAGAAGGTATATATTCCTTCGAACAAGAACTGCTCTTTCAATAGTTACTGCAGATACTTATGCTGCTTTTCCGTCTGGAGATATTATCCTTGTTGCTGAAAATAGTAGTGCAATTATTACTGAATTAAAACCTGATTACGGCAATGTTGATGCTCCAAGTTCAAACAATAGAATGGGTTATCTTATCAAATCAATAAGTAAAGACAGCAGAACTGTTTTAGTCATCTGTGGTACCAATTCTATCACTACCTTACGAGCTGCATATCGTTTTGCAGAACTTATCGGTTGTCATTTCAACCTGGGAGGTGATGTTATTCCAGATAATAGGCTGGCTTACCCAATTGATATCAGCGCATTTGATGAAAAAAGTCTACCCTGGTTTGAGATGCGTGGCATACTTCCTTTCCATAATTTTCTTGCAGGTCCTGACTTTTGGAGCACAGAGGATTATAAATCTGTTATCACTCAGCTGTCAAAGATGGGCATGAATTTCTTTGGATTGCATTTAT
>JAYZAL010000047.1:0-140778 GCA_036339735.1 Candidatus Poribacteria bacterium | reverse complement strand
TGGCCTTCTCTATTTATTAGCTCCCAAAGACCATCCCGCTTCACTTTAGCAATGCCATTGACGAAAGGATGTGCAACCTCAAACTGTGGCTGAATCACATATTCGCCACGGTAATCAATATATCCCCATTTCCATTCAGAGCGAACGGCGGCTAACCCTTCTGAAAACTCGTAAGCCCAATCAAATGTTGGTTGAATAACGAAGTTTCCACCAAGGGCAATATAACCCCAGTGATTACCAAGCCGAACCGCAGCAAATCCTTCGCTAAAATCCCACGCATAGTCAAATTTAGGTGCAACAATCAATCGACCTTTCAGGTCTACATAACCCCATTTCCCCTTAATTTCGACCCGAGCTAATCCTTCGGAGTAAGAACCCAAATGTTCGGTGATAGGGTGAATCCAAGTCTCACAACCAATCAGGGCGAAATTAAAAAAAACGATCACCAATACGTAGTATAGAAATCCGCGATTAATTGTTCTATCCCCGAACAAACTTGATATCAGGACCTCGTGGTTCAATCTGTATTAGTTCATCTCGTTTTTGGCATTCCACGCAAACGACCGATCCTATGCAAACATCCTCCATACGAGGTGCTAGCTTGCCCAATTTAAAATTGAATTCTAAGATGTCTTTACTTGGAATTTTGTCTTGGCAAGTATCACAAGTAACCGGCTTCCCATTCTTTATCGATGTTAAAAGTTCGATAGCTTTCATGTCAAAAAGTATCTTTCCTTCACTTTTTGGTCTTCATATTCACGATAAGCAGATTGAGCGGTTTCGACCTCAGAAACTTCTGCTACCGGAACATCCCACCAAGACTCGTATCCCGGCACGCGAGGCTCAAATTCGATATTGATTGAAACGACTGTGGTAATATCAGACAACTTAGCTTTTTCTAGAGCCAATCTGAAGTCAGCCAGTGATTTCGCCGGAATTACGTTCGCACCTAAACTTTCAGCATTTTTGGCTAAGTCAACTGGCAGATTTTGTCCATCCAACTGGCCAGACTCATTTCCTCGGTACCTATACTTGGTACCATACCCCTGCACTCCCACACTATTGGACAAGCCATTTATAGAAGCATAGCCATTATTATTAATTAAGATAATAGTCAACTTGTATCCCTCCTGAATTGATGTGACAATTTCTTGTGCCATCATTAGGTAGGAACCATCACCAACTAAAACGTAAATTTCGCGATCAGGGGAAGCCATTTTACAGCCTAACCCCCCCGCAATCTCATAACCCATACATGAATAACCATATTCGAGGTGGAAGCCCTTAGGATCACTAGTTTGCCATAGTTTATGTAAATCTCCGGGCATGCTTCCAGCGGCACAAACAACCACATCTTTGTTATCAGAAAAGCGGTTGACGGCGCCGATAACTTCACCTTGACTTGGTTGTGGAGAATGCCCTAAGTCGTAAATTCGATTGACCTCATCAAGCCAGAATTTGTTGTGATTATCAATTTCCTGCGCATAATCAGTAGTAATCCGAAAATCGTCCAGTGCCCCAACTAAAAAGGACAGAATAGTTCTTGCATCTCCTACTAAGGGTAGCGCAGCATGTTTAGCAGCATCGAACTCAGCAACATTTATATTGATAAACCTAACATTCGGATTTTGGAAAGCTGTTTTGGAGGCTGTTGTAAAATCGCTTAAGCGTGAGCCAACCACAATTATTAAGTCTGCGTCGCGCGCGATTATATTTGCCCCAGGCGTGCCAGTAACACCCATAGCACCTAAGCATTGGGGATGATCATAATTTAGTGAGCCTTTTCCCGCAAATGTTTCAGCCACTGGGATCCAAGTTTTTTCGACTAAAGATTTTAATTCAGCTGTTGCCTCAGCATAGATAGTACCTCCACCCGAGATTATCAAAGGTTTCTGACTCGACTGAATCCACTGGACAGCTTTTTTAAGCAACCGATTGTCTGCTTGAGGTCGTGCAATCACGTGGGTACGTTTTTCGAACAAGCTAACCGGATAGTCGTAAGCTTCTGATTGAACATCCTGTGGCAAAGATAATGTTACTGTGCCTGTTTCTGCCTGTGAAGTCAATACTCGCATAGCTTCAGGCAATGAGGTAATGATCTGTTCTGGCCGATTGATTCGATCCCAATATTTCGAAATTGGCTTAAAACAGTCGTTAACGGAAAGATCTTGTGAAACTTGAGATTCTAGCTGTTGTAAAACTGGAGACACAAGCCGACTGGCAAAAATATCACCAGGTAAAAGTAAGACCGGTAAACGATTAATCGTAGCTCCGGCCGCTGCTGTTAACATATTAGTGGCTCCAGGCCCAATCGATGTAGTACAAGCTAGTGTGCGCATTCGATTATTCATCTTAGCGAAAGCAGCAGCTGTGTGTACCATAGCTTGTTCATTTCGAGTCTGATAATATCGAAATGAATCAGCATACTGGTGTAACGCTTGTCCGATCCCAGCGACATTACCATGTCCAAAAATACCAAACATGCCTGCAAAGAAAGATTGCTCTACACCATCTCGTTCAACGTATTGTTGTTTTAGGTATTCAACAATGGCTTGGCCCATTGTCAATCGTCGGGTTTTCATTAATTTTCTCCTCAGATTGTCCTTTTAAGAGATTTCTAAAATGTCGGATAAAGTCTCGATAAAACGCCTGTTCTGCTCGTTAGTTCCAATTGTAAGTCGGACTGAATTAGGAAATCCGTAGCCCGTAATCGGCCGAACAATAATCCCTTTTTCAAGTAGTTTTTGAGCAATCACCTCGCCAGAGCAGCTTAAATTCAACATGATAAAGTTACCTTCGGATGGTACGTAATCAACGTTCAATTCAGCTAAGGCTTTGTATAGATGGTGCTTTTCTTCATCATTGGTTTGTTTGCTTCTTAGTACATAGTCTGTGTCGGCTAAAGCTGCGCGGGCGGATACCTGTGCTAGTAGGTTACAATTGAAAGGTTGCCTCACTCGATTCATTAATCCAACCAATCGGTTGTCAGCAATACCATAACCGATTCGTAAACCAGCTAGGCCATGAATTTTAGAAAACGTTCGACTAACAAGCACATTATGTCCTTGTTGGATGTAAGACAAAGTTCTCGGGTAATCTTCTCGATCGATGTATTCGCCATATGCTTCATCGAAAACCACCAACACATGTTCCGGAACACTTGCTAATAGTTCTTCCGCCTGTTCTACATTTACCATAGTACCAGTTGGATTGTTAGGGTTTGCAATAAAAATTATCTTGGTTTTATTAGTAATCGCAGAAATAATTGCTGAAATATCTTGGTGATACCCATTCATCGGTGTTACCACCGCTTTGGCGCCACAAATAGCTGCGACTAGCTTATAGACAACAAATGCACTTTCTGAGTAGATAATTTCATCATTTGGTTTGACGAAAGTTTCTCCAATAATATGTAGCACCTCATTAGAACCATTACCCAAAATTATTTGATCTATATCAACCCCCAGATGTTCAGCTAAATCTTTCTTCAGATAATATGCATTTCCATCAGGATAGAGGTTTACCTGATCAACTGCTTTTTGCATGGCCGCCACGGCTTTGGGGGAAGGACCAAGGGGGTTTTCGTTAGAAGCAAGCTTTATAATATCGTTTAATTTAAACTCCCGTTGGACTTCCTCGATTGGTTTTCCCCCCTGATAGGGTGAAATGGTTTCGATTTCTGGCCTAGCTGTAATCATTTCTGATGAACCTAAAAATTTTTATGGTACCCAAGCCTTCTGTATGAAGGTTCGGAATAATGGGTGAGGATTCAATGGTTTAGATTGGAATTCTGGATGAAACTGTGAACCAACCATCCAAGGATGGTCTGCAACTTCGGTGATTTCAACCAGGTTATTATCCGGCGACAAGCCACTTAAAATCAATCCGTTTCTTTCAAACAAATCTCTATAACAATTATTAAATTCGTATCGATGACGATGCCTTTCCAACACTTCAGATACCTGATAGGATTGATGGGTTTTTGTACCAGTTCGGATTTGACACGGATAATGGCCCAGTCGCATTGTTCCACCCTTGTTTTCGATGCCTTTCTGTTCTTCCATCAGTGCAACAACTGGATCAGGCGTATGAGGGTCGAATTCAGAACTGTTAGCTTGCGTTAAACCGCATACGTAGCGCGCAAATTCAATCACCAAGCACTGCATACCTAAACACAACCCTAGATAGGGAATTTTATTCTGACGAGCATGAGTGACTGCTGTTAGCATTCCTTCAATACCTCTCACCCCAAAACCGCCTGGCACCAAAATTCCATCGATATCATTAAAAACATGCTCTAGATAGCCGTCTCTGTCAGATAACATCTCAGGGTTACTAGTTTCCAAGCTACCCGAATCAACCCAATGAATTTTTACAGCTACACGATTAGCAATACCTCCGTGCTTTAACGCTTCGACAACACTCAAGTATGCATCTGTTCCTTTGACATACTTACCAACAATAGCGATTTCGACTTGACCTTCTGGTTTTCGAAGGACCTGTACCATTTCTGTCCATTGGCTATTTCCAGGAGGCTGATCTGGCAATTCAAGTCGTTGTACTACCTGACTAGCAAATCCCTGTTTTTCAAAACGAAGTGGGATTTCATCTACCAATTTCGTGTCTCTTCCTTCAATGATACAATCCGAAGAGATCCCACATAGCAAGCCGATCTTTCGGCGAAATCCATCCGAAATAGCACGATTAGCACGGCAAATCAATAAATCAGGTTGAATACCTAGTTCTTGCAATTTTCGGATGCTATGTTGGATTGGCTTACTTTTATTTTCACCACTGGGTAATGTGTAAATCAAAGCTACATGGATAAACATAGTATTTTGCCGATTTTGTTCCATTGCCATTTGACGAACCGCTTCAGCAAATGGGAACATTTCAAAGTCCCCGATGGTACCACCCAATTCTATAATCACAACATCTACATTGGGCTCGTCTCCAAGTTGGTAAATTCTCTGTTTTATAGCATCGGTGATATGCGGGATAAGCTGAACGGTTTCACCCAAATAATCACCCCTTCGCTCTTTTGCCAATACTTCCCCATAAATAGAACCAGTAGTAAAATTAGATCTAGAGTCTAAGTCGATACCAAGAAAACGTTCATAGTTACCTAAGTCGAGATCAGTCTCAGCCCCATCACCTGTCACAAATACCTCACCATGCTGAAAGGGATCCATAGTACCAGCATCAGAATTCAGGTAGGGATCAATTTTGACGATCATAACTCCAAATCCTCGATCAATCAGTAAGCGACCTAGAGCCGCGGAAGTAATTCCTTTACCAATTCCAGAAATTACTCCACCCGTCACAAAAATATATTTGGTCATCTATTATTATCTTTTATTTGGTTAAGCCTTCAGAAATTGCATTAAACGTTTTAGATCATCTGGAGTGTCAATGCCAATTGATCTAGATTTAGTCTCCAACACACGAATGGAAACTCCATTTTCTAAAAAGCGTAGCTGCTCTAAACCTTCGGATGTTTCGTACGGAGTACGTTTCCAATGGGTAAAATCCATTAAACATGATCTTTTGAAGGCGTACAAACCGACATGACGGAAATTCGGTGCTGAGGTTGACCATTCTTGCCCCAAATTGCCAGGTAAGCAAGAACGTGAAAAATACATTGCCTGACCTGACTGAGTAACCACGACCTTAACAACATTAGGGTCATAATAGTCATCAGGATTTTCAATCCTCTGCATTAAGGTGGTTACTTGAGTAGTCGAATCATCAAGAAATGGTTGTAATAGTTGATCTACTGCCTTGGGATCGAGTAACGGCTCATCACCCTGAATATTAGCGACTATATCATCAGAAAGAGACTCAGCGACTTTTGCTACTCGGTCGGTACCGGTTTTAGCTGGCCCAGTAAGAATAGCCTCCCCACCAAATCCGGATACGACATCAGAGATCCTTTGATCATCAGTAGCCACAACCACTCTATCCAACAATTTAGATTGGCAAGCCCTCTCGTAGACATGTTGAATCATCGGCTTTCCTAATATGTCCACCAATGCTTTACCCTCAAACCTACTAGAGGCATAACGAGCCGGAATAATTCCGACTGTGGTTAAATGTTGCGACAAAGCTCTTTTCCTATTCGCGCTCGAATCTCACTAGCTCAGTTTTCGTTTATGGCTCAAAACGATGGAAGTAGTTTAGCAAACCCAATCAATAGTGTCAACACAAGTAGCCGGCGCTTTCTAGATGAATCTGCACTTGTAAACTGAGGTTGCATTCTTTCTCATTGTAATAAACTAAAGAGAGTTTTTTACTATTTTATAGCTAATTAGAATTCTTTATAGCTACTTGGAATTCGAAGGAATCGATCAAAACAATAAATATCCCTTCAATGGTTAATAAATCATATATTTATGATATTTGACGGAATTCTATCTGTCCTAACCGTCGATGTTTTTGCCAAACAAGTTAGCCGTCTCTGGTGTTGTTTTTGGGTAAACTTACTACATCTTTTTTACTGGTCATGATATAATTGCGCCGGGCATGGTATAATGGGGGCAAGGTTGCCCTTTTCTTGCAAAAGTAGGGATTATAAAAGTGAACATGAAAGGTACAGACCACAAACTAGAACGGCAGGTAGAAGTTTTACGCCTTATAACGCCGACCGTTGAAAAAATGATGAATAGGCACGTAGAAAAGAGAAAACTCTGGTTTTCTTCTGACTTCTTGCCATCAAACGAAAAGTCAAGCCCAGAAGACGACCGTATTCTGACTGAAGCACGGAAACATGCCCAAACAATCCCAGATTCTGTCAGGGCATCATTAGTCATGAATACAATTACAGAAGAAGGATTACCTCACTTCCATCGGTTTATTGCCTTTCACCTTGGAGATGAGCCAGTGTGGCGACGCTGGAATTTTATGTGGACGGCGGAGGAAGATCGACACGGAAATGTTTTACGGGACTACATTCGGGACACACGTTTGTTCGATTTTCGAAAAGTCGAGCAATTACAATACGATTTCATTGAGGCGGGATTTGACCCCTTTGATACACGTTCTCCTTATCAGACCTTAGTTTATACTTCCTTGCAAGAACGAGCTACTCAAGTTGCTCACCGAAATACGGGCAAACAAGTGGGAGATCGAGAACCTTTGCTCAATAAAATTCTAGCCCGAATTGCCTCTGAAGAAGCGTTGCACTATAACTTCTATCGTAGGGCATTCAGAGAGGTTTTGGCCTGTGATCCAAATTTGGCCTTGGAAGCCATCTTAAAAGTAATGCCTTCACTCAATATGCCGGGTATTCGGATGCCTGGTTTTCGACCGATGGCAGAGTTGATTCGACGTACAAGAATTTACGGGTTATGGGAGTATAAAGACATTGTGGAAGAAGCAATCTCGTACTGGCAAATCGAAGTCTTGAAGAATTTAAACGATCTTGGCCATAAAGCACAAGACACGATTATGGAACTGCCTAGGCGGATTCAGGCTGCGGCTGAGCATTTGGAACGAAGATCTACACAGAAAGCTTTTTCTCTAGACGTTATATACAACCGTATAATGGAATTCTAAATACTGTATGGCTTCAACTGTGACTGACAAAATGAAAATCGGTATTATCGGTTGTGGCAACATTAGTGGGGCATACTTTAATGGGGCCAAGAACACAGATGTTCTGAAAATCTTGGCCTGCGCGGACTTGCAACAAGAAGTTGCCAAAAAGCGGGCCGATGAATTCGATTGTCGTGCTATGTCGGTTAAAGAATTATTGGCAACACCTGAGATTGAGTTAGTTATCAACTTAACGATTCCTCGGGCACATGTTGACGTCGGTTTACAAGTGGTCTCCGCAGGTAAACATGTTTATAGTGAAAAGCCGTTTGCTATTGATCTGCAAAGTGCCAAGCAATTAAGAAAAATTGGACACGAAAGCGGTTTGCGAGTCGGTTGCGCTCCTGATACCTTTTTGGGTGCCGGTACCCAGACCGCTCGACAACAGATGGATGCTGGTGTTATTGGTACAGCTGTTGCAGGCACAGCGTTCATGTGCGGACATGGGCACGAAAGCTGGCACCCGAACCCTGCGTTTTACTATGATATTGGTGGTGGTCCTATGTTGGATATGGGACCCTATTATATTACGGCTCTCATTAATATTTTGGGACCAGTTAAGCGGGTAGCTGGCGTAACGGCCAAGACTTTTGAAGAACGTATTGCTTCCAGCGAGACTATTCGAGGACTCAAAATCCCGGTCAAAACTAGTACTCACTTGACAGGTAGTATCGAATTTTGTAACGGTGCTGTTGTTACGATGATAATGAGTTTTGATATGTGGCGTCATAGCTTACCTTGCATCGAGATTTATGGAACAGATGGATCGATGCAGGTCCCTGATCCAAACGGATTTGGTGGCTCTGTAAAAGTTAGCAAGCCAACAAGAGACTGGGAATCTATCCCATTAGGTTTTCCTAATAATTCTCGGATTATCGGGGTTATTGATATGGTCCGTGCTATTCGAAATAATCGACCTCACAGAGTTAGTGGAGAGCTAGCTTACCACGCCCTAGAAGTTATGTTAGCATTTGACCAATCATCCCAAACCGGACGACATGTGAACATCGAGAGTTCCGTTGATCGGCCGGCTCCTCTCCCTATTGGACTAAACGAGTGGGAAGTCGAAGATTAAGAGTCTTAGTTTGATGGTTGAGTATAGATAAGATCGGAAAATTTCTGCCACACTGAATCAGGCAAATTGGTTATAGCCGACTTGTAATTTTGTTCTACTTCTGTTGCGTTTTTAGCACCAGTAAGTGTGCAGCCTATCATCGGTTGGCGTATTGAGAACTGTATCGCAACATCAAGCAGTTTCACTCCCAAATCATCCGCTAATTGCCATAGTTGGAAAGCCTTTTCGTTTTCGGCTTGATTTATATGATCAGTTAACGTATTGGTTCTACTAGGTTTGATTCCGGACAACAATCCCATAGCAATAGGACTGCCATTGATAACACCCACATTTTTTTCTGTGGCCACTTTAATCAGTGAGGTGGCTGTCTGTTGAATTAATGTATAATCCAAGTAAGTTAGGATTACATCTACATCGTTTCGTTGGATGGCTAATCGATGAAATTGGTGATCTCGAACACCGAGTCCGATGTAACGAATTAGCCCTTCCTCGCGCATTCTCTTTAGTTCGTCAAAAGCACCCTCTTTAGACACAACAGTTGCCATGTCATCAGGATCATGTACCAAACAAATGTCTAAATAATCGGTCTTCAACAATTTCAGACTATTTTCAACTGATCGGCGCGTACCTTGCGATGAATAATCACCTTTCCATTTGGGATGAGTCCCAGTTTTTGTTGCTAAATGGAGTTGATGTCTTTTTCCATCCTGTAAAGCTAGCCCGACGCGCCTTTCGCTTTCGCCATACAGTGGTGCTGTATCCAGATAGTTAATACCGAGATCAATAGCTTTATGAATAGCTGATATTGCTTCTGCGTCGGTGACATTCGATCGACCAATTCCAGCTCCTCCCATCCCCAAAGCTGTGACTTCCAAATTAGTCCGGCCTAGTTTACGGGTTAAGAGTCCCATTTTATTTGGCAACTCCAATATCTTTCAAATATTTATAGGAGTCTTCAACATGAGCCAAAATACCATCTCGGTCTAAGGTTTCTCCTTCGACACCTTCCAATTCCATGGTATAAGGACCACTAAAACCAATACTACTAAACAGATCAAAAATGCCTTTGAAATCAACTAAACCCTGACCTAGAATTGGGAAATTCCAGTTATGGTAACCCCCAACTGTATCTTTTAGATGGACAGCCTTAACATAATTCAGAATCTTTTTGGCTTCTTCGATGGTATCAACAGACCGATCAGTATGGTAATGGACATTAGCAGTATCGAAGTTAATTCCAATGTTTGGGTGGTTAATTGCTTGCATTGTGCTTAAGGCCACATCGCCATTATTAGCTAAATCAGGATGCGTTTCTAAGCAGATAGTCACAGACATAGCTTGCGCTTTTTGTCCAAGTTCTCTAAATCGATCATAAATAACGTTTTTTTCTACATCTCCCGAATGAGCGCTCAAGAAAATCCGACTAACATCCATCATTTGAGCTGTTTTCAGGGTCGTTTCAAATTCAGATACAAAGCTGTCGCTCTTCACATCGTGATTTGCTAAAAGCGTTGTGGCCGTTAAGCCATACTTGGACAACTCATCTTTTACTCTTTGAATTTCTTCTGGTTTTGGGGTGGAAATCTCGACATTGGTTAATCCTATCTTGTCCAAATGACTGTACATTTCCTCTTGGGTAAAATGTCCACGGTAACTGCCTAAATTACAAGCGATTATATTTTTCATATTTTGTTAACTCTTTGTATACTACTGGTTTTGCCAAACATAAATCCACTCTCCATTTTCGTTACGTTCCGAGTGAATCCAGTGAGTATTGGTATCGATCATTTTAGAAATTAGGCTTTCCATTACTGCTACTGGGTTATCAAAAAGCCCACGTAATTGAGATTCAGTGACTAGTCCACGATCCATAACTAAACTGAGTGCCTCGTTTTCATTTGGTGATAGTCTAACTAAATTATCGTCATTAGGATTGAGCTTTTCGTTTTTAACGATAATTTTCTGGTTTACAGTGTCTGGATTGGTAGATTTTTGGGATCGAAACGGTAGACTGTAGGTTGACCAATCAGATTTTGATACAGGTAATTGCTGCTTATTTTCCATTTCCCGTATCTGCTTTTTTAATCGGTGTAATTCGGCATGCAAACTGTTCATCTCAAGCCTCAGTTGTGCTACCTGTTGCAATGCTTGGCTATCTTGTATTTGATCAATTGAGTCAGCGGGGACACTTATTTCTTTCTCTGTACTGACTGTAGGGATGATCTGAGGGGACTCCACAATACTAGTAGGGGCAACACCCGGTAATTTTTGATTTTCTATCTGTTTTGCTAAGACAATTTCGTAGTTATAGGCATTAATTCCTGCACTACTATTTAGGTAACTGACTTTTACATGAAGGCAACTTCCAACCTCTAGGCTAGCTAGACGTGATCTTATCTGATTTAAAACACGAGCATGATAACCATGCAGAAAGGTTGGGACGTCTTGTGTCAAACGTCGAAAATAGGAAATCGGGTCAACATCTTGAAAAAAAACAGGCTTATCGGCTAAAGGTTCGACTAAGTCATCAAATTGAACAACATCGCTTGGTATCGGACCACCTAAAGATAAAAATTCCAGACCCCAGAGATCGTCAGCTACTTTTAAGGAAGAAACAGTAAAGGTATATTTCCCACGCATTTGTACTTTCCTTTTTCATCTACTTCGGTCTCATAATACGCTGAGATGAAGAGGTCAGTTCCAAATTTTAACCTTGTGAGCCAAAGAAGTAGCTTAGAACGGTAACAATAAGATAGGTTGTCAATAGAACCAGGCCGAAAGGCCGTTTTAATTTGTCTTTGGATAAACTGATACCTAAACGGAAAACGACCAAAACTAGTATCATTGCCGGAAACTGTAGAATAAAAAACTGCTTGTCGGCTGGTAAACCTTCAGGTGTAACAGCGGCTGCTGCACCTGCAACAAAAAATACATTCAGAATGTCTGCACCGATGATGTTACCGACTGCTAAGTCTCCCTGTCCCTTCCGGGCCGCAGTTATTGCGGTAACCAACTCTGGTAGGGAAGTACCAAATGCAACTAGTGTCGCGGCAATTATACTCTGTGGGATATGTAAACGAATGGCAATAATCTCGACTGCTGGAATTAGAAAATGAGCTGAGCCAACTACCATTACTATGCCACCAATGAGTTTTAGCAATGCGACAAAAGTACTTTCGGTATCAATGGCTTCATCTTCTGATTGACTTTCGCTACCAGTAGACCACTTAACCGATAACCAAAGATAGATTGCCAATAAAAGTAAAAATACAAACCCTATCCACTGTGGAAATCTACCTCCACTTTCTAGTAAACCGCTAATATTACTATAAGGTACACAGCCCAAAATCAGAACAAAACCAGCACCAATTTGAATCCAGCCTTGACGGTTGACAATTTTTCGGTCTAAAGGTAAGGGTGAAATTAATGTTGCTAATCCTAAAATTAAACCTGTATCGCATATGATGGATCCTACAGCATTACCCAAGGCTAAGTCAGGACTGCCTTTAAAAGCCGCCAAAACTGAGACTGCGGCTTCCGGTGTAGTTGTACCCAGACTAACAATAGTTGCTCCAATCATTACTTTTGGGACGCCCCAGCGAGTAGATAGACTAACCGCTTCCTCAACCAGAATATCTGCACCTGCCCCCAAGATATAGAGTGTAACAGCAATAATAGACAAGAGTAGAAGCGTCGGCCATCCTCCAAAAAGTTGGTGGATCCAAGATGGTTCACCGTGACCCGCTGAGGCAAAAAGTGAAAGAATTAAGCTGAGTGTAGTCTCCAAATTAATTTCCTCCTTTGCTCAAATAAGTAATTAGCCGATTGATTCGTTTAAGTGTTTCGGCTTGACCAACTAAGATCACCATTTCAAACAAATTGGGACCACTTGTCATACCCGAAATTGCTATTCTTATTGGTTGTAGACCCTCAACTTTTTTAATACCCAAACTGTCTACTATTGACCAAACTGCGGTTTCAACTGACTTTTCATCAAAGGTATTGATTTCTTCCATTGCATCGTGAAGCATTTGTAATAAGCTAATCGACCCATCTTTACTCAACCACTTTTTAAGTCCCTTTGGGTCATAGGCAAAATCGTCCTTGAAAAAATGGTATGCATGTTCTTTAATCTCAGCCAGAGTAACTAATCGGTCATCGATGACTGAAACAATTGCTTCTAATCGGTTTATTTCCAACTCCGTTGAATCAGTCGAACACAAAGGTTGCAAGAAGGGAATAACTGCTGATGTCCGTTCAGAAAGATTTAACTGATTTATGTAGTGACCATTTAGCCATCGTAGTTTTTTAATGTCAAACACGCTACCACTTTTTCCGACGCGGCCAATGTCGAAAAATTGAGTCAATTCGCTCACTGAAAAAATTTCGGTGGTATCATCGAGAGACCAGCCTAGTCTAACTAAAAAATTGATCATGGCCTGTGGAAGGTAACCTTCATTACGATATTGTTCGATCGATGTCGCCCCGTGTCGTTTACTCAATTTTTCACCTTTGCTACTACCCAAAACCATTGGCAAATGGGCAAAGTGGGGCATATCCAATTCTAGGGCTTGTGCAAGTAAAACTTGTTTAGGTGTATTAGAGAGGTGATCTGCACCACGGATAACATGGCTGATTTTCATTTCGTGATCGTCTATGATCGAGGTCAAGTTATAGAGTGGAGAACCATTAGATTTGACGATTACTTCATCTTGCAATGTATCAGATTTAGTAGCGATACGCCCTAAAATGAGATCGTCTAAAGCCACAGTCTGGTCTGGCACTTTAAACCGAATTACTGGCTTACGACCTTGTTCAACCATCAGCTTTTGGCTCTTTTTTGTTAGATGAAGGCATTTTCGGTTATAGTGGGCTGGTCGATCCTCATCTTTCGCTAGTTGGCGCATTTGGGCTAACTCATCGGGACTACAATAACAATAATAGGCATTACCACCTTCGATTAATTTTCCAATATACTCTTGATAAATAGAATGGCGCTCAGATTGAGTATAAGGACCATAGGGGCCACCAACTTTTTCTCCCTCATCCCAGTTGAATCCAAGCCAATTTAAAGATTCATAAATCTGTTTCATCGATGACTCAGTTGACCTGTGTTCATCAGTATCATCAATGCGTAAAATGAAGGTGCCATTGTGGCGCTTGGCAAAAAGCCAATTAAATAGTGCCGTACGTGCACCTCCAATGTGCAGGTATCCGGTCGGAGATGGAGCGAAACGCACTCGCACCGGTTTGGTTGTTGTTGCCATATTTTTTCCTCTGGTTTTATGACTTAGTGTTGGTGATGCGTTCAGGATAAGTATAAATGTTATATCTTTCGTTTCTCAGAAAACCAATCAAGGTAATCCCAAATTGTTGAGCTAGTGAAACAGCTAAACTGCTGGGAGCAGAAATAGCACAAAAGATCGGGATTTTGGCAACGGCACATTTTTGTAATAATTCAAAGCTAGCCCGACCGCTAACTAACAAGATATGATTATTGAAAGGTAGTTGATCGTTCAGAAACCCCCAACCAAGCAATTTATCCAGAGCATTGTGTCTGCCTATGTCTTCCCGAACTGTTACGACTTCACCATTTGCAGAAAAAAGGGCTGCAGCATGCAGTCCTCCTGTACGGTCGAAGATTTTTTGAGATGATCGTAGTGAAACCGGTAAGGATCGTATGGTATCAGATGAAATGGCTAATGTGGATTCAACATCATTGGGCAAGGGCTCAGACCGATGTTGTAGATCTTCGATCATTGTACGGCCACAAACGCCACAAGCGCTATTAGTGAAAAAATGCCTGTCCAGTTGTGGTAGTTTGCTAAGGTCACCATTACGGAGGGTAATCATTAGTTGGTTGTATTCCTGCGTAACAGTATCAGATTGATCCAGGCAATAGCGCATATCGGAAAAGTCTTGTCGGTGCCGAAGAATACCTTCACTCAGTAAAAAACCCGTTGTCAGTTCGTAGTCATGGCCTGGTGTCCGCATCGTAATCGCAACAGTTCGGACTTCATTTCCCGATTTTAATCGAATTTCTAACGGTTCTTCAATGGCAATCGAATCTAGTCTAGTTTCTGATTGATAAAATCCGCCTTCAGATCTAATTGACCAGATTTTTCGCTTGATTTGATTGGCCTGACGCATTGCCTATAACCTTAAAAAGATGCGAGTATAATATCGGAAAGGCAGTATACGGTTCAAGGTTGAACCAAAACCCAAAATTAGAATTAAAAAAGATCATATTGGCTGACTAAGCAAAAATACACCACGAGCTAAAACTTTAGTAGTTCGATGGTTTACTTCGTATAGCAGTCCGCCAGAATACACACAACTGTTGTCAACTGTTTCTGTATTAAGTAACAATTGGTCATTCTGACTGACAATACATAACACGCCACAAATTTACCGAGATCAAGTTTCTAAACCCTAATAAAGATAGATATTTTTCGAATTTAGATCTCAGCAATTCTCAATTTATTTATTGTAAATAGGTTCAATTTTAACTGGGCAAACTTTCAGCTCTGCTGTTTCGGTAATTGGGTCGTAGCCTCCACCGGTCAGGACGTTAATTGGTACATCACTAAAACTAAAACTCGCAAATACAGTACCTGGTGGTGATTTTTCCGTTGCGCGAACTCGGATTTTGACTCTACCTTTTGAACTGGAAAGGTTATACCATTCGCCTTCGGTTAACCCCCACTCTTGCATATCATTGGGATTGACTTCGAGAGCCTCTTCGGCTAATAAATAATCAATTCCGGCGGAACGGCCAGTTTGAGTACGTGTGTGATAGGAGGTCAGACGGCGACCGGTTGTTAGCCAAATAGGATATTCGTTGCTGATAGTCTCGTGAGGATCCCGATAACTGGTGATCTTAAAAACACCACGTCCATTCACGAACTCGTCTTGGTGCAAAACTGGTGTTCCTGGATGGCCGACCTCAGGAACTGGCCATTGATATTGACCATCCTCAATACGCTCCCAATTTAGCCCAGCGTAGACTGGGGACAAACGACACAGTTCGTTGAAAATAGCTTTTGGATGCTGATAGTCGAAATTAGACAGACCCAGTCTTTGGGCCATTTGGGCTATAATCCACCAATCTGGTTTTGCCTTTCCAGGTGGAGAAACCGCCGCTCGCAAACGTTGTACACGACGTTCCGTGTTGGTAGCTGTCCCATCAGTTTCAGCGAAAGCAGTAGCTGGAAGAACCACATCTGCTAATTCAGCCGTCTCAGTCAAAAATATATCGATTACTACCAAATGGTCCAAACTTTCCAAAGCGTGTTGGCAATGATGCCGATCAGGGTCCGATATCAGTGTGTTTTCGCCATTGATCAGCATGGCTCGAATTTGGTTTCCGCACTGATTCAAGGCCGTCACCTTTGTGATGCCCTTTTCCAGATCTATCTTACGTCCATACTGTTTTTCAAATTTAGCTTGATGTTCGGGAACCAAAACAGATTGAAAACCGGGATAATTATTGGGTAAAGCACCACTATCACCAGCACCCTGAATATTGTTTTGGCCACGCATTGGGTTGAGTCCAGTACCTTCTTTTCCTATGTGTCCAGTCATCAGAGCCAAATTTGACAAACTCTGGACATTATCAACTCCACAGATATGTTCAGTAATACCGAGTGTATAGTAGATTGCAGAGCGATTAGCAGAAGCATATAAAATTGCGGCAGTTTCGATATCTTTTGGATTCAAACCAGTGATAGTCGCAGCCCATTCTGGTGTAAAATCCTCGATATGATTTAAAAAATCTTGGATTCCCTTGGTTCGTGTTTCAATGAAGTCATTATTAGCTAAACCTTCCCTTTGAATAACATGTGCCATCGCTAGTAATAATGCTACATCTGAGCCAACACGAAGCGGCAAATACAGATGTGATAAATCAGCTAACCCAATTCGCCGTGGATCTGCAACGATCAATTTACTACCTTTTGCAATAGCTTTTTTAATACCTGTAGCTGCAACCGGATGACATTCAGTCATGTTGGTTCCGATACAAAAAATGACTTCTGGTTTTTGCATGTCAGCCAGTGGGTTTGACATGGCACCGCGACCAATTGTTGCCGCCAGACCGGCGACAGTTGGTGCATGTCAGGCACGACTACAATTATCAATATAATTCGTTCCGAAGCCAGCGCGAATAAATTTTTGCATCATATAGGCGGCTTCTATTGGTGCTCGACCCGAAGCGACACCATAGACACTATGTCGTCCGTGAGAGTCTTTGGCTTTTTGGAAGCCCGCTGCTGCTCGATCCAAAGCGAACTCCCAGCTGCTCTCTTCTAAAAGACCATTTTTATTACGAACCAGTGGCACCTTAAGTCGGTCTGGGTGATGAACAAAATCAAACGCAAATTGCCCCTTAACACACAAAGCCCCCTGATTGGCGGGGCCATCCATAGCTGGTTGGATAGCAACAACTCTATCTGATTTGGTGACTAAGTCTACTGAACAACCAACTCCACAATATGAACAAACAGACCGGGTCTTTTCCAACTCACTATCATCGTTGACCGCTCTCAATGCTTTTTTGTCGGCTAAGGCACCGGTCGGGCAAGTTTGTACGCACTGACCGCAGAAGGTACATGCTGAGTCTTTTAGAATTGTATTAAATTCAGTAGTGATTTGTGACTCAAACCCGCGATTCATAATGTTAATGGCATAATCACCTTCTTGTTCAGCGCAAACACGGACACATCGATAGCAAGAAATACACAAGTCATAATCTCGTAGAATGAATGGGTTATCATCAGTCTGATGACTGTTTCCTGATTGATGACCAGAAAATCGATCGGTTCTCACTTCATATTGTTCTATAAGTGAACTCAATTCCTGTGAAGCGTAGCCTCGTAAGGGATCAACTTCAATCTGTCGATTTTCAGAAGCCACCATTTCCAGAAGAGTTTGGCGATATTTTTCTATCTGATCAGTCTGAGTTTGAACTACCATACCTGGTGAGGCTTTGGTTGTGCAGGAAGCAACTGGGTTTCGAAAACCATCGACTTCCACCACACACAGTCGACAACTACCGACTGGGTCTAAGCGATCATCGTAACACAATGTCGGAATTGGATGACTACATGGGTCATTCGTTGGACATCTTTGGGCGATTTGATAAAGTGTCTCACCTTCTGTGAATTCGACTAATCGGTCATCTATAGAGATTTGGTTGCTTAGCTTTTCTGACATTGTTTTGATTTTGATTAAGTTTTTTATTATCGGATCTATAATACTTTAATTACTATGTGAAAACAAACTATCGGCCGATAGTATCATTTAGCATAGTACATTAGGTTAGACACATATTGGAAGGATATAGTGAGCTGTCAACTAGACAAAGGTTAGAATCCTGTCCAAATTCATAAACCGAGGAATCAATCTCCATCCCCATCAAAGTTCGCAAATAAGTGGAAGTGTAGCCATACACCTATCCGTAAGAATAAGGTGATCCAAATTGCCTTCTACTACATCTAATTCAAATTGATGCTAAGTTTTGTTAAAATTTTACATCAATATTTTATCCCGCGGTCAATTTTGATGCGCTAAGGTAATACTAATACCTTAATGGAGCCATAGACTTCTCGCCCAGCAGCAGCCTCGAATGCCTGTAGGACATTATCCAATGGGTATTGATGAGTAATAAGAGGATCTGGATTCAACTTTCCAGTTGCTAGTAAGTCAATGGCCAATTGGAACTCTTTTTCTCCATCACGACGACCATAGCAGAACGACCAAGAAATGGTTAGTTCTTTACTGCGGGCGTGACCTTCGTGGAATGACAGCGGCGCTGAATGCCCTCCTACCATGCAAATGCGCCCCCGTTTAGCTGCAATTTCTGTCGCTTGCTCGAGGGTATTCGCTCGTCCACCAACAGCCTCAAATACGACGGTTGCTCCAGTTCCACCAGTTAATTTTTTAACAGTTTGCACAGGATCTTCTTGGTCAACATTAATTGTTTGACAAGACATCATCTCTTGGGCAATTTTGAGCGGTTGATCCGGTTTGCCTAGTATAATTACTGACTGAGCTCCAGCTACGTCTGCCATCTGAGCAATGGTCATACCAACTGGTCCACTACCGATCACTGCGACTTTGTCTCCAGGCTGAACAGGAGTTCGGGTCAGAGCGTGGACTGCAACTGCATATACCTCAACTAGTGCACCGGCTTCAAACGAAACGTTGGGAGGAAGAAAGTAAGCGTTATCTACGGGTGTCGTCATATATTCCGCAAAACCTCCTCCTCTTTTCATTCCACCAACATGTTGCAATTTTGAACATATGTTGTAATTGCCATTCATGCATTGCGGGCATTCATTACAAGGTACCGTTGGTTCAATTGCAACTCGGTCTCCTACCTCAAATTTACTAACTCCTTCCCCTAATGCAGAAATGATACCAGTTGGTTCATGTCCTGCCATACGCGCAGAATGAGGTCGCGCTGGCTGGGCCTTATAACCAGCAATGTCCCCACCGCAGATACCGGTTGCTTGAACACGAACTTGAACATGGCCTCTTTCGGGCTCAGGAATTGGTACGGTCTCTAAACGAATATCATTACCACCATAAAAAAGCGCCGCTTTCATTTTGACCTCGTTTTTATGTTTCAAGATTTAATGCTTTGGAGATGGGCAGAGGCCATCTTCCGGTAGCTATTTTCTAGTTGTTGAACAAAAGTCGATCCATCGCAAATCTTCTGCCTCATTTGTTGTCTTAGATCAGCCCTCAAAAAATTTCGCATCTCTCGATTTTTAGCAACACTTGTGGCCTTGACTACGTATTCACTTTTATCCGTGGCGATTAGTTCCCTAAGTTCTAGTCGAGATAATAAAGAATTACCAAACCTTTGTGAACATCGATTACCAGACCAGGTTAAAACTGGTAACCCCATCCAGAGTCCTTCACAGCTAGTTGTCTGACCGTTGCAAGGAAATGGATCGAGTGCAATATCGGCCTGATTGTACAAATCAAGATGATCCTGATAGCTTTCAACGGTCGAGATTAGATTAAGTCTATCAGGTTCAATTCCATGTGATAAAAAAGAATCATAAAATTTATTTCGCACAAACTTCTGGGAAAACCAGCGATCTTTCAGCATAAGCATCGAATCAGGTACAGCTTTTAGGACTTGAGCCCACAATGCGATCACTTGACAATTGACCTTGGTCAATCGATTGAAGGAGCAGAAGGTGATATATCCATTCTGTTCTGATGGTGGAGGTTGGATAGGAGGAGCCAAATCGGGTGGGTCGTAGCAAAGTGTACCATAATCCAGATATATAAGTTTCTCATCGTATAAATTTGCAGTATCTGGCGGGTCGATCCAACAATCAGTAAGTCTATAGTCCATCGTTTTCAGGCCTGTGGTAGACTGGTAGTGTCCCAATATTGCCTGAATAGGCGCAGGTTTCAAATTGAACATTCGAAGTCGATTGTCCGCAGCATGTCCACTTAAGTCAACCAGAATATCAATTTTGTCTTCCACGATCATATCTGCAGCTTGTTGATCTGACAAATGCGAAATATCCCTCCAATGATCAGCCATAGACTGGAAATGACTGGTAATATTGTCTTTATGATTGACTTGTGAATAACAAAAAACATCGAATTTATTACGATTATCCAAGTTATGGTTAGCGAGTATAGGCTCGATGAAACTGGCCCAGGCATGCTGACGAAAATCGGGTGAGACATAACCGATGTTCAATGTGTCTCGGTCCATAAACCGAGTACTACCTGCCGTAGTACTTGGTGGGTAGATTTTCCCCCATTTTTGGTGGCGTTCAGCTAAGGTTTGGGGAGTAATTTCTGATGAATGAAGACTAGCAAATAGCATATTACTACGAATGGTATGATCATTCGGCGCAAAATGGGTAGCTTTATCATAAAAGTATAAAGCAGAATCTGTTTCCCCGATTTCTAGTAATAATTTACCTTTATTGCTATTTGCTTCTGGTTGATTCGGCTCAAGTTGGAGTGCTTTTTCATAACATTCGAGAGCTTCTTCCAAATTTTCTTGTTCCTTCAGAGAAACGCCCAAATTCGAATATGCCCCGGCATATTCGGGCCAAATAATTATGGCTTGACGAAAACTGTCAATGGCAAGATCAAACTGACCTGTCTTGTGATAAGCTAGACCAAGATGATTATGAGTAGGAGCATGCCCTATATTGATGTCCAAAGCTCTTTTATATATGATAATAGCCTGTTCTACACGTGCTGTCTTTTCCAGAACCTGACCTATATTGTTATAGACTTCAATATAATTGTTATCGATCAGTACCGCTTGCCTAAAGGTTGATAAGGCTAGATCAAATTTTCCTTCTTCTACCCAAATAACACCGATATTATTGTAAGCTTGAGCATTATCAGCTTTTAATTCCAAGCTTTTTTGATAGGCGGATATGGCATGCTTCAACTGTCCTATCTTTTGGAAAACAAGGCCTAAGTTGTAGTACAACAAAGGGTTATTCTCTTCCAGAACTAACCCACTCTGGTAAGTCTCAATAGCTGCAGGAAAATCCCCAGAATTATACTGCTCAACGCCTAAGTTAATAATTGATTTAATACTTTCTGACTGGGACACCAATCTATTCCAATTTTTGATCTAGGTAGGCTCTAACTAATTTTTCAGATCAAAAAATCTTGATTTCTAAAAAACAAAGTAGCAATCAGTTTTTTTCAAAAAGAGCAAGTCTGTTCATTTTAATTGATAATTCAGACTAACTCAAATGGTTTTTGGGTTCAACCTTCAGAACATATTCTATGATAAACGTTGAAAAGACAACTATTCCTCGATTTATAACAGCGTCCAATCAACAGGCCGATAACAAAAGTAATTTGTTAATTCAAATCATATCAGTAAACTTGTAACTGTTAGTTAACGGTAATACTATCTACCGAAAAGCTGTTAACTAACAGAGACCGTTATGAGTGCCCAGCATAGTAGGGCGAACTCTAAAATTCCAACTACCACGTCATTAATACTTAAGACTAAATGATTATACACCGTCCTGTGTTATCTCGTAACCGAATTTAGGAGCCTAACCTGATTCTAGCCAAAGGTAAAACTAATTCGTTTGAGTCCGTTGATCAAATTATGAAAAGAGATTAGGAAGTAAAAAGATGGGATCTATTAGCCATACTTATTTTACGAAACCTCATCGATACTCAACCCAATTAAGCAAAAAGCCCAAGCTAATTTTAAGTAGTCTGTCTGGGTATTGGCTATCACTTTTTTGTTTGCTTACATGGGTAATGCCTGTGGAATCACACGGAAATAGGTCTGTCCAATCCTTGGTAGAAGGGCAGTTGGAATTGAGCTCATCTCTGCGTGTCGGTCAAAGTGGCACTTTGACGTTCCACTTTTCTTCTAGATCCAACGTAGCATTACGAGGACAAATCAAGTTCCGATTACCAAAAGGAATTACGACTCTATCTCAGGCGAGTTTTGACCAAACTTATCTTCCTGCCTACGGGCAACAACAATATCAGGTTGTCATCCGTGTTGATCATGCTGGCCACTACCCACTTCAAGCATCCTTCCAATACACTGAAACTGATGGCCAGAAGGCTGAACACTTCTACTTGTATCTTCAAACCACACCTAGCCAGGCCGAGATAGCACGACGTCCTTTAGTAAGTCAACAACAGAATCAACAACTCCAAGTCGGTGGGCGTGTGAACTTAGCGGCATTTGGAGGCCTCAGCCTAGGCGGAACCATTAACTATTACAACGATAACTTCCGTCAAATACGACCACTTGTTCGAGCTAAGGTGAAGTTATTTCAATCAGACGTACTACTCGACCAGACGTTCTCTGACTTGGATGGCCAATACCTATTTGAGGAAGTAAGCCTTCAACCGCAGATAACCAATGTTCTTCAAGTCTCAATCGAAATGGAAAATGATATTTTGGTTGTTGCCAGCCCAAGCCGTGAAGTCTACACTTTTACGTCCGATCTGGTTCGAAATGTCGAAGCTGGACATATTCAGCGAGATCTGATTTTGGATGAGACCAATCCCAACCGTGGAGTAGGATATATCTTCGAAACTATACAGAAAGCACATGATTTTTTAGTAAATCAAGTGAATACTCGGCGTACAAAATCTATTTCGGTGATTTGGCCAGAATCAACTGATGGTTCCTACTATTACACAACACAATTTTTCGGTCGCATCAGCAGCGAATCGATTCATATTGCTGCTGGAGCAGACCAATGGAGGAAAAATGTGATGTACCACGAGTATGGACACGCTCTAATGTCAGCAGTTTATAACTACGATTTCAGTGATATACCACGCGGCGAGTACCGAGAATTTCATCGCTTAGAAATGGTAACTGATGCCGAGTTTGCTCTGAGTGAAGGCTGGGCCGAATTCCTAGAAGCAGCCATCGATGACCGAGCTCTCAATGTGACCGGTTTTCTGAATGGTCGAGATCCTAATCTAGAAAATAACCGGTGGTGGTCTGGAGCACATGATGGCAATGGATCTAATTCGAACGGAGCATTAGTTGAGGGGGCAGTAGCCAGTATTCTATGGGATATTTTCGACACAGCTAATTCTATCGATCTGACCCCTAACATCGACGATGACCAGATCGAAAACAGATTTGACTTATTATGGTCGATTCTTCGAGATCGACGCCCAAAGACGATCGTAGAAATAGCCCAAGCCTGGCGCGAGGAGGATTATCCTGACTGGGAAGCACTACAAGATATCTATGCTAATCATCGGACTTTATCTCAACCAAATCAAGCACCGACTTTTACTTTTGTGAGCCCAGCAGAAGTCGATGTTCTGGCTGGTCAAATTTACCAGATTAACTGGATAGCCAATGACCCAGACGGTGACGATTACCAAGTCGACCTCTATTACTATCCCAGTGGCCAAAATCACTCTACGCAACCCAAACTTATTTCAAAGCAAGTAAAAGATAAGAGTTATTTGTGGAACACAACAAATATTTCTAATGGAAGATACTACTTGTTGGCTATTGTTACCGACAGTAAAGGTGAATCAGTCCAAGTGTCCTCCCGGTCAACAGTAATTATTGATCAAACGCCTATACAGCCACCAGAGGTAACATCTCCTACTCACCCACAGTCTCAAATCGGGGTAGCTAATAACTCGCCGATATTCCACCTCTCCATTTTACCAATTGATTCGATCAATGAGTCAAAGAGTGTATATAGCTATCTACTTGACCGACAGCCCAATACTATTCCTGATACAGAGGCCGATCTACAGGTGACTAATCATCAACTCAAATTCTACGGATTGGAACCCGGAAAATGGTGGTTACACGTTAGGGGCTATGATCCGCTTGGTTACTGGAGTCAGACGCAACATTTTGCCATCACAATTCTTCCCTCGAACGATGAGGAAGATATTAATCCTTCAGTAATCGATTACTTAATTGAGCTTACTTTGTCCGAATCAACTGAAAATAGATTGAAAAAGTGGGCATCAGAAATTCGTATCCAACCTCATGGATTTGTTAGAAATAATGACTTGTCCGTTCTGAACGATACTATTGACTTACTTAATTCTCTAATGGATACGGTACAAATTCGGCTTACAGATCAAGCACCAAACTTTAATATCTATTTTTACCCATCTATTATGCTCGGTTTTCTGGAATCGAATTATAAACTCGGTAGCCCAAGCTTTCTAAGTATCCGTTGGCAAAAAGATCAAATCATCGAAAGTAAAATCTTAATCGACAGTTTTAGTAATAGTCAAACGCAACGTGCCCATTTGATTCGAAAGCGGGTAGTGCAAGGGTTAGGTTTGATAATGGATGGCCAAAGTTACCCAGATAGTATCTTCTACCAAGGTAGAAATAGTGTGGCGGAGCTAGCTCCTATTGATCAGCAGGTAATATCAGTATTATATGATAATCAAATCAAATCTGGGATGACCACACAAAAGCTAAAAGATTTGGTTCAGAACCCAAAAAAAATACCGATCTGGAAAGCGGAGATCACAGTTGAAAGTTTGTCTGCCACCATGAACTCTAGGCAATTATTTTTTGGTGTTTCCGAGGAAGCTACCGATGGTTTCGACTCAGGTATCGATCAACTGGAAATTCCACCAAAGACACAATCGCTCTGGAATAGCTATCTAATTGGTAACCAATCCGATACAGATCCATTGGTGGCTGATTTCCGATCACCTTTTGACACAGCTACCTACAGAATCAGGGTACAGAGCTATGGGCAGAACTTTCGGATGAAATGGAACATGTCGGCTATTCCAGCTGAATTTGATTGTGTGTCAATACAGGTCATTTCACCACCATCATCTATGGTGTACGATATGCGTCAAAGACAAGAATTCACCTTAAAGCCAGAAACTGACCAAGATTATGTATTCGAAATAACTGTTGGTACTTACCACATTTTCACCTTAGATCTATTGTCTGGTTGGAATTTAATCTCAATTCCGGGCATTCCCAAAACTGCTGAGATTTCGGCTGTTTTCGCTCAGCATTCTAGCTTAGTACCTCCATTCTACGGTTGGGATAGTGCTCAATACAATTACCGACCAACGACAGAGCTGGTGGTTGGTCAAGGCTATTGGATTCTATCGACTGCCCCCAATACAATCCAGCTAGAAATACCATTGATCGAAACCGAGTCCTACCAGCGAAGCATTTCCACCGGTTGGAATCTGGTTGGAGCACCTAACCAATCAGTTGATTTCACAAATATGACCAATGTATCCGATGGAAGTAGCGTAGCTGATTCTACGATTCCATCAATTCTACGCAATTCGCTTTATAACTGGCAACCTGATGTGTACGCCTACGACCTTTCTAGCTGGCTGGAACCTGGGAAAGGTTACTGGGTGTTGAGTATGGGCGAATGTCAACTTCAGGTTAATGCTAATACAATCGAAAAATCGTCTTCAGCTGCGCCTTTATTCTCCATTTCCACACCGCAGCCAAATTTTCAATTACCGCTAACTGTGACAGTAGAAGGTCAACCAACTCAGTTGGCTATAGGATGGGGCGAGCTAGCTGACCCAGATTTAGATGTATATGATCGGGTAATACCACCAAATTCACCAATCGCCAATCAGCCAAGTGCTTACCTACTACAACCTAACAGTAGCATCAGATTACAAACTGATATTCGGCCAAATTTAGAAGATGCTCGCTGGCAGTTAATCACTAGTTCTGAATCATATTTGACCATAGAAGCGGGTCATATCCCTACCGGATATAAATTTTTGTTACAAGGAAAAGCTTTTACTATAGGTCAGCAGTTTCACTTAGCTGATAGGCGTGTGTCCTTGAGTCTAAAGCGAGATTTGCCAATCACTACTACTTTGCGCCAAAACTACCCTAATCCCTTTAACCCAGAAACTTGGATACCATTTGATTTGGCTGAAGAGGCTGATGTGAGTTTGAATATCTACAATAGCGAAGGCTTGTTAATCCGAGATATAAATTTAGGGCTAAAGCCTGCGGGCAGCTATCGAGATAAGACACTGGCTATGTATTGGGATGGAAAAAACCAGCAAGGCGAGCCAGTCGCTAGTGGCGTTTATTTCTATCGGATTCGGGCTGGTGATTACTCTCAAATTCGCAAAATGGTGATTTTGAAGTAATTTCTTTCAATTAACTTCATTGAGTTCGCCGAAAGATTATGCAAGCTGAAATATAATATTATTCAACAAGTTAGTTATCTTAAGTACGTTTGGTTAGAAAGTTCCCCTGAAGAACTAATAACAGATAAATAATAAAAGACGCCGAATTTTATCTAACAATGAGCGAAAAAGGATGTCACAACAATCAGGCTTATTCAAATCAGATAAGTTGAACATATGGTTACTGGGGTTTATCTTGTTAGAAAAAGTAAACAATTCATGTCGTTTTCTCAGCTAATTTATACTGCTGGTCCTCTAAAATCCACTGTTGCCAAATTTCCGATTCAGGTAAGCTTCCACTTTGACCAGCTCGTGATAGCAAGAGATCATCTTTGCCAAACAGACGCATGAGTCGCCGATCTCTTTTTGATTCAGCATCGGCAATAAAGGATTGGATCGGTGAAATATTGGTTTGTTCTCGGCGAGGATACCAACATTTCGCGTAAAAGCGCGAAACAAAGTAACGCATTTGGCCGCTGAAATTACCTGACCCGGAATGCAATAATCCGCTATGAACTAAAAGAGTATCACCCATTTTGGGATATAGTAACTTCTCCTCGGAGTGAACTTCTTGAGCCTGATTTCCTGTGATGAAAAAATGCTTTCGATGCGACCCAGGAATGTATCGAAACGCTCCATTATCTTGGTTAAGGTTGGGAAAGTAGTTTAAGACGTTGACTGCGTTAGGTGGCAGATAATCGTTAGTCCGCCCAACTGTTGCCCACATATCTCGGTGCCAGTGTATCCCATAATCGACTTCATTTGGATCTGTTTGAGTGGGAAAAGTAGCAGCCATGGCCAGAGCCTCTAAACTGACAAAAGGACCCATCAACATTTCGAGGAAATCAAGAACTTCAGCGTTTGAGACAAAAGGAATCGTTGTCTGTGGATATTTATCAATCAGTTGGTAGGTATCATAACGCTTACGGTCAGGTTGTGGGTCAAGAGCCTCATTTTGAAAAATGGACTGCCATTGTTCTATCGTAGGTTTATCTAATTGGTTTGGAAAACAAGTCAATCCTTTTTGTTCGAATTCAGTCAAATGTTGTGCGAAATCCCTTGGCATTTTAGGTACTTGAAGTAGCTCCTGACCCCGTAAGCAAAACTTTTGACAAAAACCCCTCTAAATCGAAATGGACAACTACTAAGAAGTAGGCCCCGGAACAGTATTTAGTGCTTATCTTTAATTGAGGACCAAAATACCGGAATTTTTCCATTATGGTTGACGGATTTTGGCTCTTTTCCCTCGAACATAGTTTTGATTTCAGCTGCCAGTTGATGAGCTTCGCCCTCTCCACCTTTGGCTAATGCAACGCAATAAGTAACTGGCTCCGATTGTTTCTTTCTGTCAATCATATCTAGTTGCCAATCGTGGTTTAACTGAACTACACTGCCCTTGCCTTGCCAGTCGCCTTTACGAGCCCGAGCTCTTGGATTTTTACTGTAAAGTGCAATAAAATATCCGTTGGGTTGCCAGATAGCAACATGTGGGATCGGCTCTTTCCAAATTTTGAATTCTTCCTCTTTAAATTCATACCCAGGATTAAACATTGGGTCATAGCCTGAAACGGGAAAAGCTTGAGGTTCTTTGTGTAAGTTAGTTCCTCTAACTTCATGCATGAAATAAGGCACAGCATCCCAATAAGTTGCAGTAATTGAGTAAGCCATAATTTCTGTACCTTTAGATTGGTACTCGACTACAGATTTACCCACATTCTGCTCCAAAATTTTAACTTTTCCTGTTGCCCCCCAAAACTCCCAATTCGCATAATCACCACCATGGTAAAAAGGATCTTTAAGGTTTTGAATAAGACTTTTTTTAGAACCTGACGGAATAGCGGTGCTGTAACCCATCGTCTCAGCTTTCTTCCAAGTTAATTTGTATTGATCACTAGAGATATTAACCTCATTTTTGGCATCCTTAATTGTCACGGACCATGAGATTCCGGGCCAAAGAAAATTCAGCATAATGAATACCAGATATAGATTTCTAATTGTCATTTTAAACTTCCTTCTATTTTTGTATTTTGTAAATATTTAATTTTTTAATGCTCATATCTCATTCAAAACTGAAAGCTGACCTTACCCATAGCAGCCCCTGTGTAATAGCAAAATTTAGAAGCTGAAAAAAAGAAACTCAACTGCTTAGCTTGTTTTGGTTAGCCGTTTCTTTTTTTACATTCGTTCATAAAGGTTAATTTTTAGTAGTCTCAAGGGTTGCATTAGGCATTAGGTCCTTCACCTTGTTTTTGGCATTACTGGGTGTCTGCCATAATTCTTTACTTAGTAAATTACCAAAACCCTGATTTCTATCCATATTAATTGCATATGCGGTAGGCAAAGGATGTTCTTCTGCCCCTCCATCATATGATCCTGTGGGTTTGATATCATTAATTAGTACTCTTTCTTGTGATCCGAGACCAAAGATTATGTGATCGTATATAATACCAAATTCACTTAACATTTGCTCCGTGACTTTTCTGTGTCTTTCTAGCCTTGCTGTTGTAATTACGATGTAATCACCTTGCTCTCGGATTTCTCTCAGAAATTCTAAGGTAAAAGGTAGAAGTTCTTCCTCTACGCCTCTATCAATGTCATCATCTTCAAGGTGTCTAACCAAAGTTCCATCTATATCAATAAACCAAGTTTTGTTCATACTTTACTCCTTAACTAATTTCATTTCTACTAGGAACCATTTATATGTGGTCCCATTTTTAAGATTAACTTAATTCTGAATTGATCATACAGCCTAGTTTTCTGTGCATTTTCGCAAATTTTGGGAGTGAAATTGAGATTATTTAGCTTTTTGAAACTGCTTAACGCTCATCAGTGTTGCTCTCGTAGGGAATATTCTAATTAAACTGGTATCTGTCAGAACAATCATAGTCGTAATACCGTTTGTTTCGCGACGACTAGACTTCGAGGTTTAACCAGACTAATTGCAATCGTATGGGTATGACCTTAGGTCATCACCACGCCAATGAACTATCCTTAGATTAGTTGATGGAAAGTGAAAATACGATGTTAACGACGAATAAACACCCTAGTTTTTATCACTACTAGGCCTATCCATATAGACTAAAGATATGGGGTATCGAATCATCGAATAGAGATGAGCTGTACTTGGCGGGTTTTTATGAATTTGTTCAAAGTCCGATCTGTCATCACTTCGACGATCGTGTACACAACCGAATCCTTAATACTTTTTGTAAATAAGTATGTATCGTCTAAATTGAACGAATAGACCTATCACAGTCCAGATAACCGATGGAAGATTCCACCTAGCTATCTGGACTGCTGCATTTTGCAGGTACAGATTGGTTTTATTTATAGGTTAACGGCTCGATACTTGCAGTTTGGATTGATTAGCTGATGGATGTTCTTTTCGAAATCGAGTTTGCTTACGCTTGTGGTTATTTTGTTTGGTCTTCCTAGTTCGACGTCGACTTTCAAATTTTTTCAGTCCCGTTTTACTTCCATTTTTAGTCTCATCTTCTATCCTGATCGGTTGACGATCCCAACCGGGATCCCCCTTAGAAACTGGGATTTGGACACCTATTGTTTTTTCGATGTTAGTAAGATAGTCATATTCTTCGGGGGCACAAAAGGCAATTGCCATTCCTGACCGTCCTGCTCTACCAGTTCGACCAATCCGATGTACGTAACTTTCTGTTTCATTTGGCAAATCGAAATTAAATACGTGGCTAACACCATCAATATCTAAGCCCCTAGCTGCCAGATCAGTTGCAACAAGAATATGGCTTTTTCCTTCTCGAAAACTGCGCAGGGCACGTTGGCGCGCAGACTGGGATTTGTCACCGTGAATAGCTACCGCGTTTACTTTGGCGCGATTAAGTTGCTGTGTCAAACGATTAGCACGATGCTTTGTTCTCATGAAAACTATAGCCTGCTGGATATAACTTTTCTGGATAATTTCGACTAACAAATGACGTTTGTCAGATTGTTGGACAAACATCACTTCTTGTTGAATTTCCTGCACCACAGATTTTTGGGGCGAAATTTGGAATCGAAATGGTTCCACCAAAATAGAATCTGCCAATTTAGTAATAGCACCTGGCATAGTAGCAGAAAACAGTAAATTCTGACGACGCGTCGGCAATAAAGAAATGATACGTTGTATATCTCTAATGAAGCCCATGTCCAACATTCGATCAGCTTCATCCAAAACAAAAAAGTCTAAGCAGCTTAAATCAACGAATCCCTGTTGTTGCAAGTCAAGTAAACGGCCTGGAGTAGCAATTAGCACATGGACACCACGTTCGAGTGCTTGGATTTGTCTATTAGAATTGACACCACCGAAAATAACTGAGTGACGAATATTCAGAAACTGACCGTAGTCTTCGAAAGAAGTTCCAATCTGGGACGCTAATTCCCGGGTAGGTGCTAGCACTAAAGCTCGAATGTTCGCATGCTTCGTCAAACTCGATTGTTGTGCAATTTTTTGTAATATGGGAAGGGCGAAAGCTGCAGTTTTCCCAGTGCCGGTCTGGGCGCAACCTAGGACATCTTTGCCGGCTAAAAGCGGCGGAATAGTTGCTGCTTGTATTGGGGTTGTTGTTTGATAGTCCTGAGCTGATACAGCCCGCAAAAGAGGCTCAATTAGATTGAGTTGTGAAAAGGTTTTCAAGTACGTTTTCTCCTACTTTATCCGAAGAGAAAACGCCATGTTCAAACAAATCTGACAAAAAGAATCTATCAACAAAATTCGATATCCACATTCCCTCTAGAAATAAAACTTATATTTATGTGTATAGACCGTTCTGAAGGGTGAGTAAATCGATTACTCGCTTCACTGCCTTATAGGCTTAAAAAAACAAGAAAGGCTATGCTCCCGCTTAGACGCAAAAAAAAGTTTTTAGTTTAGATCGTCTTTGGTTAGACATGTTTATATAGAAAAAATGCCTAAGATTCAATATGAGTTATATATTATTATGTTGAGTTTCACAGAAAAAACCTGTAATTGACGGTCAATTAACAGAAGATTAGGAATCAATAACAGGGCAAAAGCAGAAAAAACTGTAAATGCCCCGGAATGATAGGGTCATTCTTTTTATAAATAGAAAAAGGTTCAGTTCAAGATAGAATCTGTGATTAGTAGATCACAAAAGGATGAGCTGTAGTTATGATGGATTCGGGTGATGTAGATTTTAAAATAGATCCCACACGGAGAATCTGTGAAAAATGTGGGGATTTGGTAGGTAAGGTATTCAAATCATGTCCAAAATGTGGTTACCCTGCTCCACCAGATGAGAAGGGTAAGGAGCTGAAGGACGGGGTTTTGATAATATCAGCCTTGATTATTTCGCTTTTAGTCCTGGTGATTTTCTTCCTGTTAGGTGGTTTTAAATGATAGACAATAAAGAGTCGGTTGAGTCCCTATTTGGGACAGTCTAGTTAATGCATTAAAAATGCCTAGTTGGAGTCCACCAACTAGGCACAAAGTATGAAGAGAAAACACTCTAACCTATGAAAGAGTTAAGAATTATTAAAGTAACGTAACGCAATTTTCATGGTGGTGCCTTTTCTAGCCTCCGCCACAAGATGTGCAATCCCCCAAAAGCTATCTTACCCGAGATTTTTTATCATTGAAGTAGCCAATTCCGTCTTCGGCTTCTTTCTCGTGGATTAGGATGTTTGTGTGGACGCCCATATTTCGTTGCTCAATTGACTCAAGCTTATTTATCTTCCACTTGTTTAGCACCTTGACACAATAGATCCATGTTTCACCAGCTTTGCGAAAAGCATTTGGTCCGGTAGCAGATGCGACTAATTGAGACCCTCGTTTCTTAATATAGACCTCACTCATAGGAGTACCAACAAACTTATCATTAGCAGTTGTATGATGCCCCTTTTGTAGCTTTTTAAGGGTTTCTGAAACCCCATTCGCTGACGCCTCGATCATTTCGTTTTCAGCAATATTAATGTACAACTGATCTGACTCTTTACCTGTTAAAAGTGAGACCGTCTTAGTTAGCTCTCCACTATTGTAATACTCCCTAAAGGTTTCCCAAAGTTTAATTACTTGGTCAGCCTCTCCCTGATAGTCAATGTAACCGGTTTTACTGACTTCTAATTTGTCGCCACCAGCGTTCGTGATGACATAGGCTAACTCGTTTTCTGTATCCGTAACTAGCCATTCTTCATCGGCTTTTCGGGCCCAAATGGTTGATGTTTCTGACAATTTGACGCCTTGCTCTGCAAGTTCTTGAGCTATGGCAACACTAAAATCTTCTCCGTTCAAGGCCTCGGTATGACTAACCGCCAATCCGATCGATTCGCCTCCGTCTTTCTTTACCTTTGTTGGTAAGGTAGAATCTTCCCCACATCCTATCACGAAAATAACTGCCAACAGAAAACAAATGGCAATTGATTTAGTCACTTTCTGCATTTTGTAAAACCTCTTCAATTTTCAAATCGGTTGTGATTGTAGTTAATCTGGTGAGTTCAATGATAACAAACTCTTGTGTTCCAAAAAGCTTACTAATTTGAAAAAACTATTCAACTCGCGATTTTTTCTCATTTAAATAGCCAATTTTATCTTCAGCATACTGTTCGTGGGTCATAATTGTCGTATACTTCCCCATGTACCGAAGAGAATCGTTTGAGGGTAACAAGAAACTCTCTATAAGTCAACATATATGAAATTTACGTAGCCCATTAAATAGGTTTTAAAAGGGATTTATTGATTAACTTAATTTGAATTTAGAATCGGGCTACAGTTGGTTAAAAGTGAGAAGACCAGGCTTGGCCAGAGCAATTAAGAAGCCAATTAATGGATTTGGGAGAACGGGGATGAGGAGCAGGATTTTGATGTTGCTGCCAATAGAGGGGCAGAAAATCGAAGGTATTGGCCCAAGCGCGTTTGAAGAAAGAATCAGAGATAGAGAAGCCGTAACCAACCAGGACGTCCGACGTGACGACCATTCCCACCAGTTTTGGGCATGATCTTAATACACTTCTGGAGTAGCTGAAGGGATTGAATGGGGTTGATATGAGGGCTTAATTGACAAGCCTGAGGGACGAAGGCATCAATACCAAGGGGATGTTCACTTCGCATAATCTGATAAAGATCAGCGTTGGAGGACAGGGGGTTACCTAATTGTTGCTGTTGATCTTGCCAAAGTTACAGGGGTTGAAGCTTGAGTCGTTGCTAATCGAAATCATGATTGTTAGAATCGGCCTGAGAGGAGAATAGGGCCTGTTGATCCGTGGAAGTATTCTGAAAAGAAGAAGTTTCTTTGATAGAATTATTTAACCTCATCTAATTCCATTTATATACTATTTACTTACAGCAATTTTATGGCAAACAGCACATTGAGAAATTGGGTGAAGGGTGAAAGGATTTTTGGTTTATACTGATATGCTGAAAATTTAATAAGTAAAAAGCTGCGACCTGAATGGGATCATCAACTGACTGGGCGATGATTTGGGGCAGGTTAGAACCTCGGAACAATTAAAATATGCATAAAAGCTATCAGAATCACTAACAGTTTCGTGTTAGTTCACAAACTTTTCTCTACTTTGTGAGCTAGCATAAAAGTAATTCGTTAAACGCTAGCTCACATATTTAGTCAAAATCAACAAAAATTATGAAGAAGAAATACTGGGTAGCCCGGACAATGCCATTGCGATTTCTTCATCGGGATATTCATAGTCTTTCAACTTGCCTGCATTGTAGTCACTATATGCTTGCATATCGAAATGACCATGTCCACATAAATTGAATAGGATTGTTTCGCTTCGCCCCTCTTCTTTGCAACGTAAGGCTTCACGAATGGCGCCTGCGACTGCATGGTTTGCTTCTGGTGCGGGGATGATACCTTCTGCTTTAGCAATCTGGAGCCCGGCGGAGAAGGTTTCTAACTGTGGTGTCGCAATAGCTTCAATTTGACCTATATCCAAGAGGTGGCTTACCATTGGTGCCATACCATGATAACGTAGCCCACCAGCATGGATACCTTCTGGTACAAACATACTACCAAGAGTATGCATTTTGACCAGTGGTGTCATATGAGCTGTGTCGCCGAAATCATAGGCAAATTTACCCTTAGTCAACGACGGACAAGCAGCAGGCTCAACCGCAATAATTCTTAGATTGGTTTCACCTCTTAGTTTTTGTCCAATGTATGGAAATGTTATTCCTGCGAAATTCGACCCCCCGCCGGTACAACCAACAATCACGTCGGGATAGTCGCCAGCCATTTCTAACTGTTTCATGGTTTCTAAGCCAATTACTGTTTGATGCGTTAAAACATGGTTTAAAACGCTACCAAGTGCATACTTCGTATTTTCATCCTTCGCAGCTAACTCGACAGCTTCAGAAATAGCAATCCCTAAAGAGCCTGTGGTGTTGGGGTCATTTTCCAGTATGGCTTTACCTGAGTCTGTTTCCTTACTTGGGCTAGCTGTGACATCGGCACCATAAGACTCAATAAAGGCCCTTCGATAAGGTTTTTGTTCATAGCTCACACGGACCATAAAAACTTTACATTCAAGCTCAAAAAAGGAGCACGCTAGAGATAATGCTGATCCCCATTGACCTGCCCCTGTTTCAGTGGTTAATCGTTTTACCCCTTCGGCTTTATTGTAATAGGCCTGAGCTATAGCCGTATTTGGCTTGTGAGATCCAGCAGGACTACTTCCTTCATATTTGTAGTAAATCTTCGCCGGAGTATCGAGAGCTTTTTCTAGTCGTTTTGCACGATGAAGAGGTGTTGGGCGCCATTGTTTGTAGATCTCCCGGACTTCGTCTGGTATTTCAATGTCTCTTTCTGTTGAAACTTCCTGACCGATCAAGGACATTGGAAAAAGTGGAGCTAAGTCGTCTGGTCCAATTGGTTGTCCAGTTCCAGGATGGAGAACAGGTGGCGGTGGTTCTGGTAAATCTGAAGCAATGTTGTACCAGGCTTCTGGAATTTCTTTTTCGTCTAAGATAAATTTTAAAGTCTCTGACATATATTCCTCCTAATTATAATTGACTTTTGTTGAATTAAACTGATTTTTCGAGATGAATAGGCTCTCTATAGCCAGTGAACCTAACATTCATCCCGAATTATTTCAGGTATTCTTTTTTATCCCACCCCGGATACTGTTTCGACAAGGCTTCAAGGGTCTGTAAAGTATAATAAGGATGTCCTACCGGTGGAAAGCGAAAGAATTCTCTTTCCTTAGGCGTTAATAAACCAATGAAGTGGCGAAAATGTGAGTTTTGACCAACGTTGGTATAGTGAAGGACGCCCTCCCAGGGATGGTCGGCCCTTCCATAGGCAAATTTCCATACATATCGTTGTCCGTCGTCCCGCAAGTAATCACCAGCTGAATGCCAGTTGTAATTTGTGAAAATAGCTAACGATCCACCAGGTGCAACGAACTTTTTTGCGCGTTCCATATCTTGACCGTCTGACTTTTTTAACAGGTAAGTTGGTGCTTGATCTTCAGCCACATCTTCTGGGTAAAACCAAAAATTGAGTTGGCCATGATTTTGGTCCAGTTCGTTCGGGGGCAGAAGGGAATTATTTCCATTATCTATGTGTGGTTTATTGGAATATCCCTTAAACCCAGGATACCGAACTAAAGCCAGACCAGGTCGGTAGTGAATTTTTTTAGTGCCAAGCCATTTTTGTGAAAAACGGATGCATTCACGATTGAGAATAGCCCGGTTGAGACATTGTTCTTCGTAAGGGAAATAAGTGGCGTCGCTAGTTTTTGTTTTGTCTTCCAAATCTGACCAAGGTGGCAAGATACGACGAATTGCTGCAGCAATTTCTGACCTCTCTGTTTCAGATAAAAAATTATGAATGATAATATAACTATCTCTTTCTAGTTTTGCAAAGTGGTCGTGAGTTAGAATGGCTGACATTACTTCCTAATTTCTTTATCACTGAAAAATAAGACCGCTACTCTTCGGTTCCAAGACACCTTGGATACAGAATCCGCAACTCGTATGCATAGAACTCACCGGCCAACTTCCAGATTAGGTTAGCTCCTTTTGGTGGGTTTTTACATCTCTTCCATTTACGACTTTTCAAAATCAATAAGCCGTATTTACCCTTATTTTATCAGAAAGTTCTATAATCGATAGTTTATTTCAATATACAGCTTAACCTGAAGCAACTTTGTCTATTCTTTCTGATTCTATTTCGCTGATTTCTTACTTGTTAATATGTGGTCGCTGAAGTCAATTATCATGATTATTATCCATTCAAGGAAATTTCTGCAACAAGAGGAAGGTGATCAGACGCAAGAG
The DNA here is from genome assembly GCA_036339735.1 of Candidatus Poribacteria bacterium. Taxonomy (GTDB): domain Bacteria; phylum Poribacteria; class WGA-4E; order WGA-4E; family UBA9662; genus TMED15. The sequence continues at coordinate 104,164 of JAYZAL010000047.1, read as the reverse complement.
ATTGAAGTATTTCTACAGAATGAATTTTCCAGTCTTTTGACGTGAAAATATGGTCAATTTGAGTTTCTGGATTGCTAGAGGGGTATGTTAGAAATGGTCGATCATCAAAAGTGGACACGTTTGTTAAATCGAGCTCCATTTCTTTGACCATCGGGCTTTCAGGCGTTTTGTTGAAATCACCACAGACAATTACAGGACTATTTCTGTGGGAATTTATGGATTCTTTTATCTCTTCAGCGTTAGAAATTGATTCTGCATCATCTATGCAATGATCAATGTGAGTATTCATGAATACAATTTCTTTATTTCCAAATTTTGCCAGCACTTGAAGTAGGCCACGGCGCTCAGAGGATCTAATCATTTTATAATTCCTGTTCTTTTGATTTAAGATAGGATAAGAAGAGAGAATAGCATTACCATAGTCGCCGTTGTTGAGTTCAAGGTTTTTTCCAAAAGCCCAATACATACCGGTTAAGCGAGCGAGTTCTAACACCATATCGAGATTGTTAGACCGGTTGGCATACCGATCAACTTCTTGTAACCCAACGAAATTGGCACAAGAAGAATTAATCAGGTTGGCAATACGATCCAAGTTTATATTTCCGTCGATTCCCTCTGCATGATGGATATTGTAAGTCATCACGCGTATGGTCAGGTTCGATGATTTTACTCGCATTATACTCCTTACCTAATTACCTAATTACCTAATTTTTCACTTGTTTTATCCCATTCTAACGTGATTGAAGGTTTCCCTAAAGTAAAAAATGAGATAGATGGTCTCTAATCATAAATGAGATAGAATGACCAATGAACAGAAATTTAATCAGAAAAACGTCTTATTTAAAACCGTTAATCGACCAACTAAATTTTGTTTCACAGACAGGGGCACACACATTGCCAAACCTGAAATTCACCGAGCAAAAGAAATTAGATCGAGTATCGTTCTATATTACGATCTAGTAACTTGATGACCCAATTAGAATTCTGAATGGAATTTTCATGATTTGGCTCCTAGAACTATATGGGGTGGACGAACTGATACTTAATGACGAATTCGCATAACCTGTGTACGGAAGATATTATCTTGGAAAGCAAGATAAATAAATCAAGTTGAACAAATGAAAATTAGATTTAAAGGATATAACGGCTGAGGTCCTGATTTTGAGCGATTTCGGCTAACTGTTCATCTACATATTCCGCATCAATACAGATTTGTTTATCTTCAATATCCGGTGCATCAAATGATATTTGTTCAAATAACTTTTCCATAATGGTATGCAATCGTCTGGCTCCAATATCTTCCACTGATTCGTTGACTTGGAAAGCCAAACCAGAGATAGTATCTACGGCAGACTCTGTGATATCCACATTGAGATCTTCTGTCTTCATCATAGCAATATATTGTTTTGTTAAAGCATTTTTAGGTTCAGTTAAAATCTTTTTAAAATCCTTTTGGTCCAGACTTTTCAGTGAAACACGAATCGGAAAACGCCCTTGGAGTTCTGGGATTAGGTCTGATGGTTTCGATGTGTGAAACGCACCTGCGGCCACGAACAGTATGTGGTCGGTTTTTACCATTCCGTGTTTTGTCATCACATTTGAACCTTCGACAATGGGTAAAATATCCCTTTGTACTCCCTCACGCGAGACATCAGGACCAGCTGTTGATTCTCTCCCTGCGACTTTATCTATTTCATCTAGAAATACGATACCAGAATTTTCTACCCGATCCACTGCTTCTACTACAACCGCGTCGACGTCAATCAATTTCTCGGCTTCTTCTTGAGCCAAAATTTCTCGAGCTTCACTAACGCTCACTTGCCTTTTACGAGAGTTTTTGGGCATCATACTACCGAACATATCTTTGAAATTGATATCCATTTCTTCAATACCGCTGGATGAAAAAATTTCAATTAAAGGCGTGTTGCCACGCGTTTTGACCTCTACTTCTACTTCTTTGTCTTCAAATTTTCCGTCTTGTAACATTTGACGAAATTTGTCTCGTGTCTTTTTATACCGCTCTTGTGCTTTTTTTGCTTGATCATCTTCTGAAGTTCTTGGGTTAACCTCAAGATCAGTATTCGTTGATGATGTAGCCTCTGCTCCATCATCTGAGCTGTCTCCAATATAGATTTCCAAGACGGTTCCGCCTTCTTCCACTTTCGATTGGGCCTGACTTGTATCTTCTGAATCAGATGGAGACTGAGAACGAGGTGGAGGAAATAAAATATCCAGAATTCGTTCCTCAGCCATTCGGTCAGCTTTACTTTTCATCCGAACTGTGTGTTCTGACTTAACCATGTTGACTGCCAGATCGGTTAGGTCTCGAATCATGGATTCCACATCACGCCCTACATAGCCAACTTCGGTGTATTTCGAAGCTTCAACCTTGATAAATGGTGCGTCCACGAGCTTTGCTAGTCGGCGGGCAATTTCTGTTTTTCCAACTCCCGTTGAACCAACCATGATAATGTTTTTTGGCGCGACTTCATCTCTCATATCTTCAGGTAGCATTTGGCGACGTGAACGATTGCGTAAGGCTATAGCGACTGATCTTTTTGCTTCATTTTGGCCTATGATGTACCGGTCTAATTCAGCCACAATCTGTTTGGGTGTTAATGCATTTGTCAGGTCACTAATCGGTGAAGGTTCAGCATGCAAAGTGGTTTGTTTTTCGTTCATTGAATTTCCTATTTTATTCATTAATAACGATGGTTGATTAAGTTAGCTCAATAATTTCAATTTGATCATTGGTATAAATACAAATTTGGCTGGTAATTTTTAGAGCCTTGGAAACGATTTGTGCTGGAGACAAGTCGGTATTTTCTAGGAGTGCGCGTGCTGCAGCAAGTGCGTAATTACCGCCAGATCCAATTGCTAATATACCGTCATCAGAAGTGATCAAATCACCATTGCCAGAAATCAAATAAGAATCTTCAATATCTGCAGCGATCATAAGGGCTTCAACACGTCGTAGAACCCGATCGCCACGCCAATCTTGAACCAATTCATAGGCCGCACGTTGCAGGTGCCGGTGTTGCCCTAACTTTTTTTCCAGTTTTTCAAAGAGGCTGAGACCATCCGCCGCTGAGCCTGCAAAACCAATCATGACGTTATCTTGATGTATTTTCCTAATCTTTTTAGCGCCATGCTTGACAACCGTATGCCCTAAGGTAACCTGTCCATCTCCACCAAGTGCTACATTATGATCTCGTCGAACGGTTAGTATCGTTGTTGATTTTAACATCTTTTCCTCTCTATGCTTCATTTATATTACCGACCGTTCGCTATACGATCGGCATGCCATTTAGGAAGTTTCGCTAGCCTAATTTTATCCTGCGCAGCTTTGATATTATATACGATTCGTTTAATGTGAATAGTACGAGATTCATGGTCGAAAATAGCGTAGCTAGCTCTTGAATCCATATCACGAGGTTGACCAACCGAACCCGGATTGATTAAATATCGATTCTTAGTACTCAAAGGATAAGGAAAATCAGGTTCAGGGTAGATAAGCGGTAAATGTTGATTAGTCGAATGAATGGCAGCAATATGTGTATGTGCAAAGAATGTAACCCAATTCAGTGATTTCTTCAGATGACGCTTGGCATCGCCTTGGGTAAGAATATCATCGTCAATTTGGAACGCACTACCATGGACAAACTGAACAGCTTGTATCTCATCAAGCCATTGCGGACCTTCGGGTAGACGTTGCAAGTACATCAGGTTCTCAGGGGTAATTTGATTGTGTGTCCAGAGTAGGCTGAATCGTTCTAATTGCTGGTGACGGTGCCAGCGTGTAGGGTTACGGTATTGTAGATCAACGATAGTCCGATCATGATTACCCCGTAATACCAGATTAGGCTGGATTCTCCGAATCAGATCAATGGTTTTGTTGGGAGTAGCACCATAACCGACTAAATCTCCCAGACAGATATAACCATCTGGCATTTCTGATTGAGCATCGAATAAGACCGCTTTTAGCGCCTCAAAATTGGCGTGAACATCAGCAAAAATACAAATCCTCATTAATCACCACTATTCGGTTTATCATCAAAGATGATTACCAGTCGATCTCCTACTAATCTTGCCGTCAACGGTTTTTTATCTGTTAGAGAGCGTGGTAATGGAATATGTTGACGAAATCCACCGATTTCAATGATAACTTCTTCAGCTCGTTTCGCCAGAAGAATTTCTCCCTTTTGTACGAAAGGTAAAAGAAGAGAAATTTGGTACTGTTCACCGTTTTTACTAAATTTATAAGCCGTTTCATCCTGATAAATGATCATAGGATCAACTTCTGCATATAGTTGATCGCCCAGCTTATTGAGTCCCTCTACACCCACAATCTGATCGTTAAACAAGTTAACTTTCCAGATTGGTACCCTGGTGAAGTAAAGTTCTGCTTGCCGAATGCATTCCTGCTGAGTTTTTTTCCATTTCCCGAAAAAGGAATCGTCAATTGACGGTAGCAGTATACGATTGATGATAACTGCATCGACCGCTAAACCATATAGACTAAAATACATAAATGCTCGCTGAGTTTCTTTTATTACCATCTGCTCCGGGTTAGTAACTAAGCGAACGGTGGTCACTTTGGGATCTAATAGCAGTTGATCTACACCCTCTATACGGCTAAACAAATCTTCTAAATTACGGAAATAACTGTCTTGTGGTAGAGGAACTGAAGCAATTTTTTTAACAAAGGTACGTGCTACACCAGCTAGCTGTCGCTCAACTTTGAATATATGTCTTATATACCAGTCCAGAACGGTAGGAATGCTGACAAATCTCAGGGATTCACCGGTTGGGGCACAATCTAGGATAATTACATCATATTTTTTCTGACGATAATACTGGTTAATATAGAGCAGAGCACAAACTTCTTCCATTCCAGGAAAGACTGCGACTTCCTCAGCCACAATTTGATCTAAACCTGAGACTTTAAGCACTAACTCCAGGTAAGACGTTACTTCAGACCAATATTGTTTTAAAGCCTGTTGAATATCGATTTCTTGTATGAATAATCGATCATTAATCCTTCGAACAGGGTCTTCAGACTGGTGTATTAACTCGTTATCCAAGTCGAAAGCATCAGACAAGGAATGAGCCATATCCAAAGAAATAACTATCGTTTTATAACCTTTCTGGCTCAGTTTTAAACCAGTAGATGCCGCAATACTGGTTTTTCCAACTCCTCCTTTCCCAGTATAGAGTATAATCCTCACTAACAACCTCCTACCTGAGACCGCCAATTATACACAAGCTAAGACACTGCTGACAATAGAAACGGTTAGCGTTTTAACTTGTTCCTAGTTATTTTCCTATCATAGTTCTACTTTTCGTTCGCTTGGCTATTTTACTGAAAAAAGCAATTTTCTCTTGACAATATAAAGGCCAGTGACATATACTGTGGTTCGCTTTTCGGGCGGGTAGCTCAGCTGGTTAGAGCGCTGCCCTTACAAGGCAGAAGTCACAGGTTCGAATCCTGTTCCGCCTACCAAGCAAGAAAGTGGCCCCGTGGTGTAGCCTGGTTAGCATATTTGCCTGTCACGCAAAAGGTCGCGAGTTCAAATCTCGTCGGGGTCGTCAAGAAAACACGGGCGAGGTACCTTCCTCACCCGTGTTTTTTGCTTTTGTTCTTCGCCTGCCAATTTTTCAGTTTAATTATTACCGGCCCTGCCAAGGAGTACTTACCATGCTAGATCTCAAGTTCATACGGCAGAATGCTGATGTCGTTCGCCAGATGCTCAGTGATCGTGGCACCGACGTTGACTTGGATCGTCTGCTGGCTACGGATCAACAGTGGTTAGATACTCAAAAGCAAGTCGAAGATCTGCGTCATCGACAAAACGATGTTTCAAAACAAATTGGACTTTTTAAAAAACAAAGTCAAGACGCGTCAGGCCTAATCACAGAGATGAAGCAAGTTTCCAACCAAATAAAGCAACTAGGTGAAGAGGCTCGCCAACTGAAAAAAGAAGTTAATCAGGTTCTTATGTATTTACCTAATGTACCTCACCAAAGTGTACCTGTGGGTTCGGATGAAAACGAAAATCTTGAAATCAAACGCTGGGGGGAAATACCAAGTTTTGATTTTACCCCTAAGCCACATTGGGAATTGGCTGAACAGAATGAATTAATCAATTTTCAAAGAGGTGCTAAGGTTTCCGGAAGTAATTTTGTTCTCTTTACTGGTTTGGGAGCAAGGCTGGAAAGGGCATTAATTAATTTTATGCTTGATTTGCATACTAACAAGCATAAGTATGTTGAGGTCTCACCTCCATTTATTGCTAACCGAACTGCTATGAGAGGAACAGGACAATTACCCAAGTTTGAGGACGATATGTATCGTTGTGATACTGATGGTGAAAATCCTGATAATGACCTATTTCTGATTCCGACAGCTGAAGTCCCAGTAACCAACTTATTAGCGAACGAAATTTTGCAACCAGAACAAATCCCCACTTACTATACTGCTTACACACCCTGTTTTCGCAGGGAATCAGGGTCTTATGGAAAAGACACACGTGGGCTGACCCGATTGCATCAGTTTGACAAAGTAGAAATGGTGAAATTCACTACGCCTGAAAGTAGCTATGATGAACATGAATCCTTGTTGGCTGATGCTGAAGATGTGGTTCAAGCATTGGGGATACCCTATCGAGTAATTTCTCTATGTACAGGTGATCTTGGTTTTTCTGCTGCTAAGTGTTATGACATAGAAGCTTGGGCCGCAGGACAAGAACGATTCTTGGAAATTTCGTCTTGTAGTAATTTTGAAGACTTTCAGTCCCGACGAGCTAATATCCGCTACCGGCCAGAGAAAGGGGCAAAACCGGAGTTCGTCCATACGCTAAATGCTTCTGGCTTAGCTTTACCTCGTGTAATGATTGCACTACTAGAAAATAACCAACGGGCCGACGGTACAATTCGCATACCAAAGGTGCTGCAACCTTATCTCTCAGGAATTGAACAGATTGGAAAGACTGAGATATAAAAAGGAAACATTCTAGTATCAATACAATATACTGTTTCACCGCTAATCGAAAGTATGATCAAGGCTGTCGGTACACTTCGCTTCACCATGTTATATTATTGGTCCTATTCGATATCTCGAATCCTCCATGTTGCTTTTGATTACTGTTAATCTCTGAACGATCAATTTGCTAAGTAATGATTAGATTAAATGAGCCGCTCCTCTCTCAGTCGTAGCAAATTGGCAAAAAGGTTCTATCCGTCTTGGCTAAATTGCCGTGGAAGCACTGGGAGCGATTAAAGGGTCAATTCGGGGTTTTACTCTTAGGGCTTGAAAAGTTCACTTCTGTCCATTGCTCGGGAGCTACCGCAACACCATTGACAGCCATATGCCAATGTAAGTGGGGGCCCGTAACTTGTCCAGTTGCTCCCATTAAACCAATTAGCTGATCTTTTGCAACATTATCACCTACAGCCACCTCAATTTTACTAAGATGACTATAGCTGGTCGATACACCTTGCCCATGATTAATTATAATACTATAACCGTATATGTGTAGTCTCTCGGCCAACGTAATCACACCAGTGTTGCTGGCGTAGATAGCAGTACCAGTTTGATTGGCAATATCGGTGCCCAGGTGATGCCTTTTGACACCTGTGTTATATTCCCGGTATTTACCAAAGGGTGAAGTTAGTATACCAGAAGCAGGACGGATAAAATGACCGTTCCACAGTTGTTGTGTAGTCTGTTCCGACACCGTATAAGCCTGACCGCGTTTAGCATTATCTGAGCGGCTTTTGCTTTTGTCTAGCATAAGTTTCTGTTTTTGGGGTGATAGTTTGATATAACCACCTCGTTCAAACTCATTTTTTTCGATTTCCACAACAAACGCCGCTGTACTTTGGTTTCCAACCCTGTCAGTAGCTATCAAATCAAGGGAATGATAGCCAATTTGCTGTGTAACACCAATGCCCACTAAACATCGATACCAGTAGTATTCAGAACTTTTTCCTGACACCGGTAGTGGGTAGAAGGTCTGTACTTTTCCAAACATATTGGCTTCAATTGATCCTAGTAGCTCGTTACTCACAATAAAGACTGCTATAGTATTACCTTGAAGACCAATTTTTGGCTTGGTCGTAAAATGGATTTGGGGTGGGTTGCGATCTACAGAAAAACTGACATGCAAATAGCTCTCGTTTGTTCGGAATGCTCTGTCTAGTGCGGTAATAGTCAGCTGATACGGCCCATCCTCTAAGCCAGATAGGTCATAATTATATTCACGGGCACGTTTGATTGTTTGTTTTGGTAATTTTTGCAGTTTTTGAGGTTGCTCATCGTTGATTTGTAGGTATAGGTCTTTGATACCAGCTCTCTGGTCGCTGGCTGTAATTTCGAGTAGTAGTGAAGTTTTCAAAGTTTCGCCATCAGTTAAATTGTTGATAGTTAATTTGGGGGCAGTTCGGTCAAAAATTCGGTGAGAGAAAAAGTAAAGAAACCAAGATCCAAGAGCAATAACAAGGAATAGAGCTTTTGCTTTCGGTGATCCAGATTGTCGAAAAGCACGCCTAACAGTCAACATCAATTTGGTAATGGCATAAAGTGATCAACAAGCATTTTCAATGAGTTGCTTGAGTGCATCGGTAACCGTCCGAACATCATCCGAATCTAGTAAGGCATGCATAGGAAGGCTAATGGCTTGTTTATATACCGATTCAGCTGAAGGGAAGTCACCAATTTGATAACCATAGGTTTCTTGGTAATAGGGGAATAAGTGAAGAGGAATATAATGCACTCCACACTCAATATTTGCAGCTCGTAATTGCCTGATTACTTTACTTCGGTCGGTGTTCAAGTGCTGACAATCCAATTGGATAATGAACAAGTGCCAAGCGTGTTTGCCATCGATAGGAACTTTAGGTAGAGTAATTTGGCTCACTGAACTCAACTCGTTTTGGTAAACTTCAGCAAGCATGTTCCGAATTTCAAACTGTTTTTCTAATTTAGCAAGTTGGCATAACCCGAGAACTGCTTGGATATCACTAAGGTTATACTTAAACCCCTGCTCAACGACTTCGTAATACCAAGAATCCTTCCGGCTTTGCCTTTTCCAAGCATCTTTACTAATACCGTGAAGTCTGACGACTTTCAGGCGTTTAGCTAACTCGTCACAGTTTGTGGTTATCATGCCGCCTTCCCCAATCGCCAAATTTTTTGTAGCATGAAAGCTAAATGCAGACAGGTTGCCCGTATTGCCAATCATTGTATCCCGATATTGGCTGGAAATTGCATGGGCGGCATCGTCAACTAACACTAGGTTGTAACGATTGCAAATTTCGGCCAAATCATCCATTTTACAGGGGTGACCTGCCATATGCACCGGAACAATAGCCCTCGTACGAGGCGTGATAGCCGCCTCGACTTGAGAGGTGTCCAAGTTGAGTGTGAGAGGATCTATATCGACCATAACGGGCTTGGCTCCAGTATAGCCAATAGCTTCAGAAGTTGCAGTGAAAGTATATGGGGTAGTAATCACCTCATCTCCAGGTCCTACTCCTGAAACATGTAAGGATAGATGAAGCGCAGCGGTACAGGAATTGACTGCTATTGAATGCTTAGCCCCGATGTATTGACTAAAACGTTGCTCAAATTCTTGGCACTTTGGGCCAGTACTCAGCCATCGGGAGGAGAAAACTTCTTTAAGTGCCGGGATCTCGGGCCCATCTGCATCTATCCAGGGGCGGCTCAAGGGAATCAATTTTTTACTGATCATCAAACCTCTATTTATCGGATGTTAGCGAGTTCACTTGGAAGTATAAGTACTTAAGTTAACGGTATTTTTTGTCTCAATGGATCTACGGTTTTCTCCTAGCCAACTTAGTTTTATTTCAATCGTATGGTTAGGTAATTCTTGTAGAATTATATCTGCCCACTCAATAATACAAACGCCCTCGCTTTCCAGGTACTCATCAAGACCTAAATCCCAGACTTCCTCACGTTGGTCAATTCGGTATAAGTCGATATGGTAGATTGGAATTTGCCCCTCATATTCATTGATGAGGGTATACGATGGGCTAGTGACTTCTTGGGGGGAAAGCAGGCCAAGCCCCGAAGCTAAACCACGTGTGAGGCAGGTTTTCCCAGCACCAAGATCACCTATCAAGGCGACTATATCCCGTTTTACCAGAGTCTGACCTATTATGTGACCAACTTTCTCTGTTTCTACAGGTGTGTTAGTGTGAAATGTATGACGATGCATAGGAAACTAGCAGTCTACGTCTTTACCTTGGCTGCCGAAAATTGAGAGCCGATCATCGTTCGAAATCTCACGGGCGTTTTGGGGGCGATAGTGAAACTGGAGCGCCCATCTACTTTGGTCAGATCGGTTGGATGGTGTTCCGTGATGAATTAAACCATGAAAAAACAAAACCCCGCCAGGTCTGAGGGGAACGAAAAAATCGTTTTTCCGATCAACATCTGTGTCGCAAATTTGCCAGTCTCGCTTTTTGAAGTGGATTTTAGGTTTTTTGTGTGATCCAGGAACGATATGCATACATCCGTTTTCTGGTTTAGCTTCATCCAGAGCTATCCATACACCGACAATAGTAACGTCTAATGGGAAGTTAAAGTAGGCGCAATCTTGATGCCATGGTTTTTCTGTGCCAAAATTAGCGGGTTTCAGCAAAGCCATGTCTTGCAGGTGGACAGGGGTATCATTGAGTAACTTTGACACAACTTTTAGTAATTTGGGGGTATAAAACAAGTCTTTGAGCAATGGTTCAGTTTGTAAAAAATTAAAGGCCTTGCGGGTTGAATGGATTCGTTCGTCGACCGTGAGCTTTCTCTGTTGTTTTACAAGTCGTGGTTCAATCTGTAGGCCACGAAAATCAGGGTACTTCTGGCTTACTAGATTCTGTATGCCCTTTTTCCCTCGTTGGATTTCATTGGTGTCAAATGCTTCGTTTACAATCAGATATCCGTGGTCTTGGAAGTGTTGGATGTGATCAGTTGTAATCTTACCAAACCCGCCGTCGACTCCTCGCGCTGCCTTGTCGAACTGGTATAGATCGGCTGGATAGTCTTGTTTTTGAAAGGATCTGATTTGATTTCGGGTGAAGGCCATGTCTAGTTGTGTAAATTGATGGCAGGATTTTAGCACGGCCATTGAATAGTGTCAAAATTTTCCTCATGCCTGAAACCCCTTCTAACAAAAGTTCAAGCTTAGTATTTTCAATACCTCTTGGCTAAAATCGTATGGTATATGATATATTTTGGATGTGCGAGATGATGCTGTTTGCTTAGTCGTTTGACTACAAAATTTCAAGCTTGCTAAAAAATTTCCGAACCACTTGTTCCAATGGTGTTATCCAACAAAATCAGAATACTCAGTTTAGCCGTCGTTTCTAAGGCGTGTTTGTTTGAGTTTGTGCTTCTTAATTCTCTCGTTGTAAATTGTAAATGAAGTGAGGCTGTGGAGATCAGTTTCCTGATAAGTCGGCGTGTTCTTATTTCCTATTGAGAATATCTTACACATTGTACATAGATAGGAAATGGTGTTATGTCTGTGCAATTTCATCTTACTAACTGCCGGATGCCATCTGTAGAGAGCCTGACTCTAAAAATTTGGTTGGACAGTGAAAAATAATAATTTTGAGTGGCAAAGGTTTAGGGGTTTAGGCCGGTTGCCAGTGGCATTTAGGAAATAGAATATTAACTTGTAAAAAAATTAAGGGGTAGTTTAGAGAATGCAGTTTACTCGACGGCAGGTGTTAGAAAGTTTGCGCGCAAATATTGATCGAGGTCAACCAATTATCGGAGGTGGTGCTGGAACTGGCATTTCGGCCAAATGCGAAGAAGCTGGTGGTATAGACCTAATAGTTATCTATAATTCTGGTCGTTTTAGAATGGCTGGTCGTGGATCCTTAGCTGGTATGATGCCCTATGGAGATGCTAATGCGATCGTAATAGACATGGCGAGGGAAGTTTTGCCCGTTGTTAAGGATACACCTGTCTTAGCAGGGGTCTGTGGGACCGACCCTTTTCGTATCATGAGTAATTTTTTACGAGAGGTTGAGGATGTTGGTTTTTCAGGTGTGCAAAATTTTCCCACTGTCGGACTGATTGATGGTATCTTTCGCCAAAATCTAGAAGAAACTGGCATGGGCTATGGCCTAGAGGTTGAGATGATTCGTCAAGCCCATCAAAAGGATCTATTAACAACTCCTTACGCCTTCAACGAAGTGGAAGCCGAGCAGATGGCGGGGGCTGGTGCTGACATTCTAGTAGCTCATATGGGTTTAACTACCAAAGGATCGATTGGTGCCCACACTGCATTAACCTTGGAAGAAGCCGCTAAAAAGGTACAGTCCATCCATGATGCAGCGGTAAGTGTTAATCCGGAGGTTTTGGTCATTTGCCATGGAGGGCCAATCGCAGAGCCAACGGATGCCCAATACATCTTAGATCATACAAAAGGTGTAGTGGGATTCTATGGAGCGTCAAGTGCAGAACGGCTTCCAACTGAAACTGCAATTAGAAGACAAATCGAATCTTTCAAGGCTATCCGATTCTGATTCTAGTTAGGCTTGACTGTTGACACATTCTACCTCCTATGCTAAATTATTGGATGGCGAGTGTAGAGCTTAGGTCTGGTCTTTTCGGAAACAGGGTGGCTGTAATAACTCAAGAATATTCTTGGACTGTATTGCGTGGAAAAAGAAAGGCCAATGTTTAAAAAATTGAAACAAAAATAGTTTAGGTGAAATTAATTCCAGTGAATTTAAGTCCATTCAGTCGTTTTATCGCGCAACTTCTTAGTTTTTTCGCGTTTTTGTTTGTGTGGGTTTGCTTGGCTGATGCTAATAGCTATTTGCCGACTGGATCAATCGGTCGAATTGGCTATGGAACTATTCGTCAGGCCGCTTATTCGCCTAATGGCAAACGACTTGCCGTAGCAACCACTATCGGATTGCGTTTGATCGATACCGAAAACAATCGACAGATTGGATTCTACCGGCAAGATGGTTACATTAACGATCTGGCATTCATTTCCAACCAACTGATCGCTCTAGCAACTGATGAAGGATTAAAATTTGTCGATCTGGTCGATCCACGATTGATTATCGAAACGCCAGCCTTGGTTCAAGGAAAGACAGTTGATTCCGTTACAGTAAGTGGAGATGGAAATTGGTTAGTGGTTGCATTAACGGAAAACCGACAAGATGAAAATCTTGCATCGAGTCTCGTGTATATCTATTCGATTGAAGTAAGAGTTCAGGAAGCCGGAAACAATCTTCCAACTTTTTCACAAGCCCAAGTTCTGAGTTTAGAAGGGAGTGTTAAAGATCTTCTATTCGATCCTGCGCCAACTGGTTATGATCAGATGTTAGCAGTAGCAACGACACGAGAGCTCCACTTATGGCGTAAAGGTGTCAACGAATCAGTCTTCCGCGGAATTCAAAAGGGCGTCTACGGGCGTCAGACCGAAATACAAAAAATCGCTTATAATTACGACGGAAAGTTCCTTTTTGTCGGTACATATAACCTCAGCAACAATACTTCTGACATTTACATCCAAGAAGTTAAAAATCCTAAGCCACAATTTTGGCAACAGCTGGGGGCTGAAAAACTTTACGATTTAGCTTTCTACATGGGCAATAAGAATCTTATTGCTTATGCAACGGATAAAACCTTGCGGATTTGGGAACTTTACACATCGGATGCGACCCCAAAACCTCCTCAAATTTTGAAGAGAGATTTTGCATCCACCGGTATATCATTAGCATTCCACCCATATGATACGGAACTCATTGTCGGTGCTGAAAACAACCCCTTTGGCGAATCTCTGGTACACTTTGAGATTGGTGTGGTGGAAGTACCTGCTCGAACGGTTCTACCTTTTAATGACTTTTATTCTCAAGTGATTGATGTTAGCTTTCCAAACCAGCCAAATGGCAGAATTGTTGCTGCATATCAGTCACAAGAAATCATAATTTGGAATCAAAAAGACTTGTTACCAGTTGTGACACTGACCTCTCCCAGCCCAATTGTTAGCCTTGATTATGCGCCGTCAGGTTTAGATTTGGCCGTTGCTACAAAAACAAATCAAGTCGAAGTTACTGACTTATCCACGGATCCTCCTAAAAACATCAATGGGCAGTTTGGTAATAGCCATCCACCTCTATCGATTCTTAACTCAGTTCGATTTTCTGCACAGAGGGATTGGGTAGCGTCAGTAGCCACCGACGGTAGCCTGAGAGTTCGTCGGAAAGGAGGAAGTCCTTTTGGTAATGATGACATGTTTGTCAATGTTTCTGCTCAGGATGTCGATTTCAACTATGATGGAACACTGATGATTGTGGTTACTTCAAATGGACAGATTGCACTCTTTAGCTTGTCAGATAAAGATGGGTTACAAGAAATTGTAACTGTACCGGCCGGTGGGTCTTTAACAGCTGTAAGTTTTAGTAGAGTAAAAGGCGACAATAGGTTTGTTGTAGGATTAGAAAACGGGTCGGTTCAAACTTGGGAAGTTTTGGCTGGAGGGAAAGTCGGTCGCAATGGACAGTTCAACGTAGATCGTAATATATCTTCAGGAAAAGTTCGTGCGGTATGTTTGTCGAAAGATGGTCGCTTCTTTGCCGCAGGAATTGGTGATGCTGTTTGGGTATGGAATTACTCAAGTTTACAAAAGGGACCGAAATTATTCCGTGGTCATACTGATAAAGTGACGGGGCTGACCTTTACTGAGCGGAATGATGGCACCAACATTTTGGCGTCAAGTTCACTCGACGGAACAATTTTGTTCTGGAATATTCAACAGGAAGTTGCAAGTGTCCAACAACAGGGTGAAATTTGGCGATTAGTTGAGCCAAACCGACTGGACAACGTTGAAGTCACTACTAAAATTCGGATACGAATGCCAACTTTCGCTCAATTACGGGAAGAGACTATTACACCATTTAGCATTCAGGTCCGTGGGAAGTTAGCAGATGAGTCCAGTAAAACTTACTCCTCTCAACAGACTCAGTTCAAAATTGAGGGATCCAACTTGATTTTATTTGACCCTCAGTCAATTTTTCGCTCAGAAGAAGAGATTACGATTAGTGTCAGCAGTGTAATTGAGGACATGAGTGGCAAATACGTTGAAGCCAGTGACATCGTATTTCGTACGGGTTTGATCGTTTGGCCAGGGGATACGAATCGAGACGGTCAGGTTGATGTTTTCGATGTGTTACCACTAGGCCAATTCTGGGGAAGTATTGGGCCAGTGCGTGACAAAGGCGATAATAGCTGGAAACTTCAACCTGCTGTAGCCTGGAAAGATAAAGTTGCTACTTATGCGGATGCCAACGGAGATGGGATCATTAACCAAGATGATATTGTCCCGATCAGCCAGAATTGGCGAAATACGCGCATAAGGAAAGCTCCGACTGAATCAGAATCAATCGACAAATTGGGTCCAATGACCAACGAGAATGACAGACTAATATATAATGAAATTTACCAAAAACTCAGGGAAATAGATGGTAACCCTGAACTACTATTCGCATTAGAACAAATGGTCAGTCGATCAGAAAATTCTTTGATACCTTCTGTTAGCAAACTCTTGCCCAACTATCCTAACCCATTCAACCCTGAGACTTGGATTCCCTACCAATTATCTCAAGCTGCTACGGTCAAAATTGAAATTTATAATCAGAAAGGGGAAACTATTCGGATTTTTAATCTTGGTTACAAAAAAGCAGGATACTACACAGATCAGTCTCGATCTCTAAAATGGGATGGTACAAACGATACTGGAGAGTTAGTTTCCAGTGGAGTCTATTTCTACCACTTCTTCGCGGAAACCAATAGCCAAGATGCCCAATCGGATGTTTTTTCGTCCCAACGCCGATTTGTTATTTTGAAATAAAGGACACAGGATTTTTTTGATGAACCGCTTGGCTTTGATGATTTGCACGTATTTTTTCCCCTATGTGATGCTCGTTTTCTTCGTAGGGTGTGAGCGGGACTACGAAGGAGAGCTTACTCCTACTACTGATGATGTTTCAGTACAGATAGCATTTGCTCCTTCTGCTTACGGACAGATGGATCTTTCCCAAAATCTGGATATTGAAATTGAAGTTCTACGCTTTGACCGTTATGGTGCTGAGTTTTCGTTTGACCCTCCTGTGATTAAAAAAATTTCGCTAGGCACGGTTCAGCCACAAATTGCCAAATTGAAAGTCCCGATGGGTGAAGGAAGGATCGTCGATGTGAAAGGGTATGAGTTTGGTGAATTGGTTTTGACAGGACGTCATGTTATTGATTATGTTGGGGATGGAGCAGTAATTGCCAATATCAGACTCGACCCAGTCGGGATACCACTTCTCAGTATTTCTAGCCCACAAACTTCCTATAAAGTTGGAGATGAAATGCTACTCCACATTCGCCTGAAAAATGTATCAGATTTGTTCGGTGTGGCACTAGAATTAGAGTATAATCGAAGTCGATTTTTCCCACTTGGGGTCGAAGCTTACCCAAGTACTAAATTTGCGAAATCAAGCCTCCCTGTTTTTCATGATTTGAATTTAGATTCACGAGCCGGTCAAATGCAGATTGCACTTACGTTGACTAAGGGGCAAAAGCCAATCGCTATAGGTCAGGAAGGTGAAATAATCGCAATAGCCAAGTTCCGTGCAGTAAAGGCTGGAACGAGTGAAATTCGAGTCAAATCTATAAAGGGGAAAAGCCCGAAATTGACTCAGCCTAATGGCGAGTCCCTAGATAATCTTGTCGATATGCGTCAGTATCTTCTCCCTTCTGATCACCGATTGCCTCGTGGAGTTGTTAGATTCCTTATCAAATGAGGAAGATTGATTTCTTATTCAGTCCGCAGCAGTATAAGCCAACTCGATTTTTTATACCTCCTTATCACTCCCGAAACTTGTTTTTTTCGTTTTTTCTTTTTCTGACTTGGCTGAGTTTAGGTTGCTCTGGCATAACGAATTCGAAAGTAGGTACACGTAGCCGGCCTCTTTACAAGTCGGGAGAGCTTGAAAAAAATGAGGTCTGGGCAGGTGTGATTCAAATTACGGGTGATGTAGTGGTGCCTGAAGGTGTTACTCTTACAATAAAGCCGGGTGCTATTATAGGTTTTGACCCTTTAGTTGGAACTCATCAATTGATTGTCTACGGTTCTTTTTATGCAGAAGGTAACACAGAAGGAATGATTGTTTTTGGCTCTTTAGGCACGGAAGATGAATTTGAGTTGCCTAAATCAGGGGACTGGTTAGGTGTGAGGATTCTGCCAACTAGCCCAAACGCTCGTCTGACCTATTGTCGTTTACAACATGCATCAACAGCGCTACTTTGTCAATCAGACACTGTTCATATCGAACGATGTCTGATTGTTGAGAACGAAATCGGAATTTTATGTCAGGACACTTCACCCTTTATCACTCAAAATGAGATCAATAAGAATGGTACTGGTATTCAGTGTGATCAAGGGGCTGAAAGTGAAATAAGCTATAATAGACTTCAGGCAAATGAGTACGGTGTCGTTTGCAACGATGATGCCCGACCCAACATCCATCATAATGACATTTCCACAAATTATCAATATGGAGTAGCTTGTTACGCTTCTGCCGATCCGGAAATCACCGCAAACAATATTACAAGTAACAGTGGATGGGCCGTTTATGAAGGAGGAAGATTGCGAGACAATTTTATCCGGGGCAATAATAATCTAGCAAGGGTTGAGCAGAGTAATAGCCGAAATAGCGAACAGTTTTATGGTGTTGATGAAGTCTTAGACCCACGCTCTAGTCCTGTATTGGAAGCTGGTGTGCGATCTGAATAATTGTGATTACCTGTATGGTGCACACACAGCATAACTTGTAAAAAAACTACTTGTTTGTGTCTTTAGGCTAAACATGAAACATTTGTTCAGGTACCACGTTCTTTGCATAAGTAACCTAGTATTTTGGATTTTTTTTCTTCTCTTCTATAATCTTAGTTGCTTCGCCGATAATGATAACGGAATCTTGTGGTGGCTAGTAGTGGATACAACAGATGATTTTTCTAGTGCTCACTTTGTGAAAGACTTTGAATCGTCTATGGGTATAAGTTCTCGAATTGTTTCTCTAACAGGTGAGGAGTGTAGTAAAAATGACATACAGAGATCAATCACAAAAATCAGGAATTCGTTTAGTACACATGACCGGTTGATTTTTTTATTCCGAGGCCGGATTACTACACCAAATGCGAACAATCAAATCTACTTTGTTTTGAAAGGTGATGATTTGATTAGTGGCCAAAACATAAATCGTTGGTTAGAAAAAATTGACTCCACTGTTTTGTTAGACTGTATTACCCCAAATAGTAATTTGGGAGCTTTTTATGCTAATCGGCAACAGCTTGGCCAATCAGCTCTTGTCTCGGTTATAAGTGGTTCAACGGGCATGAACTCAAGTGTGGGGCTAATCGTCGGCTTGAAAGCCCTTTTTGATGACCCATCTATTGCGGACACTGATGATAATCGCCAACTGACGATTTCTGAAATTTACGAGACATTGTTATCTCGTTCTCTTCATTCTGGAGTTTTCGTACCAACAGGAGACCTAGAAAAAGTTTTATTCAAACTACCTGCTATGGTTAAGATTTGGGGGAACCCAACAGCAGCCTCGGTTATGATGAATGGTACGAAAATCGGCCAAACTGAGCTACGCCTGACCGATAAATTAGACCAAATGGCTCGTTTTATTGAATTGCACAAGTCGGGATACCAACTCAAAAAACTAATCTTGCCGAAAATTTCAATTGTACCTGGTCAACAAACTTCGATTAGATACCAGTTGGAACCAATCTCAGTGAGAGGTAAGAGTGAATCTTTGTCGAGTATTCGCTCATTGATTGTTGAAATTTTGGATACTGATTACCAGATTAAAATAGAAGGTACAGGTCAATTTGTATTTGATGATTGGACAAATGGTTACCTTGAAGTAGGTAAGTCATATACAATTTTAGCAAAAGGGAACCAGCGACATTATGGAGCAGCAAGTTTCATATATCAGGGGGTTAAACCAATTGACGTTCACCTAAACCTAACAGAAAAGAATTGGTTTCAATTAGCACAGATGCTGTACGATTTGTCTGAATACCAAGATGCAATCCAAGCTTTCCAAAGTGGGATTGAAGGTACCTTGGATTTTCCATCGTTTTCTGATTCTTTTACTAGTATGTTGTATGACTCTTTTTTAGATGTAATGGGACAGGCAGATCTGCCAGCCACTTACCTCATAGTGATGGGGGAACTCGCAACAAGAACAAACAAGCCAGAGATTGCAAAAAAATATTTGAGAAAGGCTTTAAAAACAGCAGAAAGAAATAGCGAAGCTCACAAACTAGCTGGACAAAAATTACAATCGTTCTATTTGGTCTATTATTACCTGCTCGTGACTATTATAATCTTATCTTTGTTACTGGTATTTGTCTTTTTCAGGAAAGGAAAAAGGAGAAGTTGTGATGTTTAAAATTTTAAGTGGGCAAAAATACCGTAGTATGCTGAGTGAACAAAAACAGCTTCAGGAGCGTTGCCATGAGCTAGAAAAAGAGATTAAAACTTTAGTAGGGGAAAGAGAACAGTTATTAGAAACTAAACTCGAACAAGAGGAAGAACTGGAGGAACGTTCTACTAGTCTAACAGAATTATCCGAAAATTATAACGAATTGCAGATTAAATTGTCGGAAATTGAGGAAAAGACAAAAGAAAATATCGATAGTGTTGTAGAGGAAACGATCAATGGATTGGGTTTGAATCGGACACAAATCGAAAAATTGCAATCTGACAGAAAAGACTTGATTCAACTCTATATCAACAAGTTATATTCACTAGCTCGGCATTTTGCTATGTCCAGTCGAGGAATGGAGAAAAACCGAGGGTTATTTGTAGTATTGGCTGACTACAGAAATATGGCTGGTGAGAACTTTTCTGAGTTTCACGATGGCCAATTGGAACATCTCGACCAGAGTAAATATAAAGGGATTGACTTCCTGCCCCACATTTTCTCAACCAAAGTGAATGAAGTTTTAGCCTTCATGGGTGAAAAAACGTTTTTGCGAGATGAGACAGGGAAAGTAACCGGACACGAAGAGCGAGATGGTGCTTTATTGATCGACTTACAAGGTGTTGCATTCCGCACTTGTATGATGGTTGAAGGTGTAAGAACTTATCGCGTATACGACAAGGTTGAGCGTTTAACCAAGGGTAGTGCGCGACATAATGCAGCACTTTATGCTTCATCCTTGGATGAGGTTATGGCTGCTATTGTAGTCAGTGAAGAAACTAGTGAAGTTACGCTCTTTATTGATGGTCAGTTTGTCAAAAGTTTTGATCCCTTAAGTAATAGCGAAACAACTCGGGATGCCGACGGTAATTTCATTCAAACTGAAAGCGATACAAAAGCAATTGAGGCAGTCGAGGCTGAAACTGAGACTATCGTATCTGAGGAAGACTACACGACTACCTAGATTAGTATCTTTCTAATTCAGCTCGAAATTTATCAGCCCAAAATGATACATTTATCGTACTGGTTCCTTGGCTTTTTTGATTTTGTTTGTTGCTTCTAATGCTGTATATGATTGTATTGCGTAAGTTGAAAAGACCAAAAACCAGTGATATAATTGAAAATTGACCGGCGGATTTTCGATCAAAATGGCCTCCTGCTTTTACAGCCATAAGCCCCACCAACAACAGCGTGATCGGATATTTCAAAATGAAGTCTTACGATAAGCAATCGATCTCAAGATTCCTACCTCATTTCTTTGTACTCTTATGCCTGTTTTGTACCATTACGGCAAATGCCGGTGAGCGTGAAGATTATACATTTGCCTATAAATTATACGAAAAAAAAGCGTATGCCGTTGCCAAGGACCAATTCGAGATCTTTATCCAGAAATATCCTGAAAGTAAAAATGTTGACGATGCCCGCCTGTTAGTTGGTGAATCAGCGCTTAATTTAGAACAATACGGTATAGCCATTCAAAACTTCAAGCGCTTGACAGCAGAACACCCAAATAGCTCCTTACGCTTAGATGCCGTTCGAGGTATAGCAATTGCTTGGTTTCGTCAGGGCAAATATACTGAATCAATCAAGGGGTTTCAAGAGTTTTGGGAAGCTGCAACTGAGGACATTAATTCTTACTCACCAGAGGTCATTTCGGAGTCAATTTACCTAATAGGGGAGTCTTACGAAAAGTTAGGATTGTATCAAAAATCTCGTGAGTATTATGATCAAATTCTAACAGATTACCCACAGACGAAACAGTCCGCAGATGCTTTATATTCAATTGCATGGGTTGATTATAGGTTGAAAAAATTCCAGAAAGCTCACGATCAGTTACTGCTCTTTGTCGATCAATACCCAGATCACTCTGCTACAATTGAGGCTACTTACCGAGCTGCGGAATCCTTATTCCAAATGTATGAGTGGCAGGAAGCTCAAATTGAATTTCAACAATTTATTGATAGGTACCAAAACCATAGTCATCAAGACCAAAATTTGCTAAGACAATACATCACTGACGCACGCTTTCGATTAGGTGAATGTTATTTTCAACAAAAGATGATGACTGAAGCCAGAGATACATTCACATACTTGTTAGATGAAAGTGAAAAGTCGTCCTTGTCGGCAGAAGCACAATACTGGATTGGTGAGATTCTCGCCGAAGAAGATAAGGTAAACGAGGCGATTTACGAATACCAAAAAGTCATTCGCTTATATCCAGATAGTACAGTAGCTGATAATGCTCAATACGGGATAGCGATGGTCTATTTCAATCTCGGTACTAATACGCAGGACTATACAGAGGCTAAAACCGCTTTCAAACTAGTGGCGGATGATCTTAACTCAGAATTGAGTGACGCTGCTCGATTTAGAATGGGTGAGTGTTTCCGGTTATCCAGAGAATTTAATTCTGCGATCCTTAATTATCAAAAAGTGCGGGAAGACTCACCTTATGCTGATGACGCCCAATATCAGATTGCTATTAGTTACTTTGAGCTAAGAGACTATCAGAGTGCTGTTTCGGTGATCGAAAGCCTTCTGAAATTGACGCCTAACACTGACCTAAAACCTTATGCTCTGTACCATCTTGGATTGTCCTACTTCAATCTGCGACAATATTCTGAAAGTGCATCGGCTTTTGATAATTATTTCATTACCTTAGATGACCGTAAATTATCAACTACTAGTGCCGACGAAGCTTTGTACTGGAAGGCTAGAGCTTTATTCGAAGCCGAGAACTACAACGAAGTTATCATAGTTTGTAATACTTTGATCCAAAGGTATCCAGAAAGCCAGTTTCGTCAGCAAGCCGACTTTTTTATTGCTGAAAGTACTTATTGGCAAGAAGAATCCAAATCTGCGTACCAATCAGCCAGACAAAAATATCAAGATTTGTTAGACAAAGAATCCGATGAGGAATGGGCTGAAAAATACCGATTTGGTGTCGGCTGGACTTATTTCTCAGAGGCAGTATTATCTGATGGGAATGAACAGGATAGATTATATGGCCAAGCAGTAATAAGTTGGCAAGAAATGATAAAAAAACATCCGTCTGGTAGTTATTCTGACCAAGCACAATATCACCAAGGCGTAGCACAAAGCAATTTGAGGCGTTACCAAAAAGCAATAAATACTTTTTCTGAACTATTACAAACGTATCAGACTAGCAATTGGCGGGATGATGCTCAATACCAGATTGGCTGGTCCTTCTACAAATTGGAACGTTACAACGATGCGATAATGGCTTTTCAAGAGCAATTACGATCTTTTCCTGCTTCGCAGCTAGAGCCAAAGGCCATTTTTGGTATTGCGAATGCCTATTTTAAATTGGGGAAATATGCAAGTGCTATTACTGAGTACCGAAGAGTTATCGAAAATTTTCCAAATCTGAAGTTACAGACAGGTCGACCTGGAGCAGAAAAGACTTTTGATCTGAGACCTGAAGCTCAGTATTACGTTGCTGAGAGCTATATCAATTTGAAAAATTATCAAAAAGCAATTCAAGGATATCAAAAAGTCATTGAACACTATCCGAAAAGTCTGTGGGCTGATGATGCGCAATATGGTATCGCTACAGCCCACGAGGACCAAGGGAAAAGTGAACAAGCACTCCAAGCCTACAATTATCTTATTAAGAACTACCCGGATAGCCCTCTAGCACCTGATGTTCAGATTCACATTGGCCGTTTCTACTTTATCCAAAAAAATTATAGTAGGGCTATATCTGAATTCCAAAAAGTCATCGATCAATACGGTCGCTCAGAATCCTCATCTTTAGCACGATATCACATAGGTAAATCTTATCTAGAAATCGGATCGTTCAAACAAGCAATAGCCGCTTTTGAGAAGGTCTCGAAAAAAAGTGAACTAGCCGCCACGTCTCGTTATGAAGCTGGCTATGTTTGGTATAACAAAAACAATCCTGGGAGAAATCTCGAAAAGGCAATTGCAGCTTTTTTGTCAGTAGCGAGGGAATACCCGAGTAGTAATGATGCACCACAAGCGTTGTTACTTGCTGGAAATTGCAATCAAGAGTTATTAAGGTGGGGGGAAGCTGCTGAGATTTATCGAACGATTCTCGATAAGTATGCTAGTTCAGAACAAGCCAAAATGACCCAACTCCTTTTGGGTCATGTCTATCGAGCCCAAAAACAGTATACGCAAGCAATTTCGGCTTATGCAAAAATTCGTGATGGTGGAAGTGATCAATATCCTGTTGAGATTGTCATTGATGCTGAATTACGATTGGCGGAAACCCTGAGCTTAAATGGTCAATATTATGAAGCTGGCTCTACTTATCTCCGGGTCCGTCATCTCAGGGAGCAGCACAGTCCACTAACAGCTCTGCATGCGGCAGTTCGAGCAGCAGACGCTTACGTAAAAGCTAAAAAAGAGCTCCTAGCTAAGGATAGCTACGAAGATGCAATCAGCCTGTACAAAAATTACATTTCATCAGTCAATACTAATCAAAAAAAGGACTGGAATCAGTTACATCAATATGCAACTAAAATGTACCAAGAGCTTTTGCGAAAAATACAGTAAAAATAGAATTGAGCGAGTAAGTTAAGCAGAACAGATTTTAGCAGAATAGATGATAATACTTGCATCTCGGTACCAGGACAACCAAGGCTTTTTGACTTTCACTATCTTTTTTTTACTTTTTATGTCGTCGATGGTATACCCCCAGAATTTGGACGATGAGGAAAGTATTCGTTTAGACGAACAAACCATCGGTATTATTGATACAACTCAAATTCAACTTGAGCCAAGAATCAGATTTAATTCCCCTTTTAGGCCATTTGTACACCAAGCACTTGGAGTATACGCCAAAGAACGTTTGTGGAATCTACCTTCGATCCATACACCACAGAAAATAGATCGGCAAACGCTCGAAACAAATAAGAATCCTAGCATTTTAGTAACAGCGTCTCCTAGTATTCCCATCGCTCCATTCTTTAGGGCACTTTTGGCTGGCTCTGCGTATAATAAAGTTAATGGTTATATGCAGTTCAACTATCAAGACTTGGATGATTTAAAAAAGAGCAATCAAGGAACGGATATAGCCCTAGAAGCAGGATTGAATTTAGCCTATCGTCCCTTAAGTGAGATAGCACTATCATCACAAATATCAATTCGAGATTTACCCTGGCCATTAGAAACTTCGGGAATAACTACACTGGAATCTCCTGAACCTAACGCTAATCCATTGAATGTGTCAGACCAACTAGCCAACATATATAATTTGCAATTATTTGCATCTAATTGGAATCTTCACCATTGGCTATCTGACAAGACTCAATTTACATCTAATGGAAAACTGGAAGTCTTCGGTGCTAATCCATCATTTAGTGTATTGAATGACGGAGTGACTGACTTACAGGCTAACTTTAACATCAGAAGCCATTTTTTAAATTTGGCAAATCCAATTCATTTTGGGATCAATTCGCAGTATTTATCCGTCGCGGAGAATTTATCAACGGGTCAGAGTAGCCAGAATTGGTCGACCTTATTGGAGCTTTACGCCAAAGACCAATTTACTCAAATAGGTCCTTTTGTTTTCGGTCTAGGTCTTGGTATTGTTAGTTTCCGCAATTTAGAGCCAAGTGATGTAAGCAAAGATAGCAGACTAGGTTATGTAGAATCCACCCAAATAGAACCGAGTGGGACCTTAACGATAACAACCCAACTCAGCAACTATTGGCGATTGAACTTCGAGGGAAAAAGAAAGATTCATCACTATACAATTTCCGAACTTTATCTCAATAATAATTATGTTCGGGTAAACCCTTTCTTGAACCCAGAGAAGAACTGGTCTCAACTAATTGACTTAACCTACAATAGGGGGCAAAGAATTGACTTTAGCTTATCTACATTCGCCAATAGAACAACAGATTTGATTTACTTAGCTGAAGGTAATAGTTCAGGAGTAACGATTGGGTTGATGAATAACCGAGTGAAGCCACTAAATTGGGTGCCAACTAATTCTGATCGGGTGATTACTCGATACGGCTTTATCCTGTCGGGTAAACTAAGGGCTTCTAATGGCGATGAACTACAGTTTTCCTACCAAAGAGATTTACAGCCGATTTATGTGCCTTACCAAGCCAAAAATCGTGCTTACATCGATTGCAAATACTGGTTGTTTGGCATTTTGCAAACTGAGTTAACAGCTACAATTGAAATCGATACGAGAGACCATTTACAATCAGAAACGACAAAAGCCATTCAGTTGCCAAACCTAGCGAATCTGATTCATCTAAAAGGAAAAATGAAGAGAAACCTTGGTCAGTATCTAACAATCTTTATTGGGGGAGCATATTTATCTAGTGGATCGATGGTTATGCCATATCACCCCCTTCGTGGTAGCTATGTCGATCTTGGTGTTGAACTACAGCTTTGATTATACATAAATTGGATTTTAAACCATGTTAATAGCTGACCAAATATTACAAGGGTTAGAACGACTAGCGGGTGGGGGCTACCTACTAGCTCTTTTGATTTTTTTTTCTATTTGGTCGCATTCTCTAATTTTCGAAAGAGCGCACTATTTACGCAGGAAACGGGTAATCCCATCAGTTTATGTAACCCAGAGTATATATGCTGAGCTTATAGACGGTAAGCCAGAAACTGCAATTCAGATGTGTGAGCGGGTTCCTTCACCCCTGACTAATATTTTGAAAGCCGGAATTTCTAATCGTTCTTATGATGAAAAAGAACTAAAGTCAGCGGTTGGTACGGCTGTTAGACTCGAAAGGCCTCCAATTGTCAGGCATCTGAAGACTCTGGCGATGTTATCTAGTGTCTCGATGTACACTGGTCTGTTGGGAACAGTTTTGGGCATGACTTCATCTTTTCAGGCTCTTTGGAAAGGAGACCAATCAGGAAAGCATCTCCAGGATATTGCTGATGGTATTTCGGAAGCTTTGTTGACAACAGCAGCTGGGTTGATTGTTGCCCTTCCAACGCTAATAGCTTATCACTACTTCAATCGAAAAGCTAAGAACTTGTTAAATGAACTAGAGCGACATGGAATGTCCCTAATTCGATTCCTAGTGACAGAAGAGTATAAACTGTTTCAGGAAAAATACGAAAATGTCCGAGATTGGGCAAAACCCCCAAACAAGTTGGTCTAATGTTTAAGATCGGTCTTTTTTTACCTTTAGCAATTGTTGAACACTTGGTGGCCATTCTGTTTTTTGCTTGGTTAGTGTACCAACCACCATCGCTTAAAATTGAGGAAACAGCTTATCAAGTTGAAATTTTTCAACGAGAGCCAGAAAAGAAAGAAATAAATAAACCAGTAGTTTCTTTCGTGCCAGAACCTACAGAGGTTCCAGTTGACTTGCCACCTCTGCAGTCGATACAAAGTCTAGACAGTTTCTTAAGCGGCCATTCTGAAAATTCTAATTTGCCAAATTTTCCACAAATTCGATCTCAAGCATCCGAACAGTGGATTGATAATAATGTTCCAAAAGGACAAAAGCAACGTGGAAATGAAACCGACTTCAACGCTACTATCCGAGCAAAGTCGTTTTCAAGTGATGTTGGACATCAATCTCTATCAGACCCAATCGGTACGACAAATTCTAATCAAAAACTACTTAGGACGGACAGGGGCGACCAACTTTTTGCAGGCAAGGTTTCATCTGAAGGTCAAAGGAAAAACCAATCCCAAAAAGTCTCTGGGATTTTACCTTACAGTATTGAAGGTGAAGTCAAAGGACGAGGCATTCGTTATCGGCCAACGCTATCACTGGTTGCTGGTAGTATCCAAGGTGGGATAGTCCAGCTCAGTTTTTTGGTAAGACCAGATGGTACAGTTTATAAAGTCAAAGTCATAGAAAATCGTGCGGGGGAACTGAGGCAGAAAGCTCAAAGTTTCGTGGCTCAGTTTATTTTTAATAAATTACCTGTCCATTTACCTCAAGAAGACCAATCTGGAGAAATTGCTGTTCGATTTGAAAGAAGAGAGTAGAAGAACTCATCCATTTGCTAGTTACCCCATATCAGCAAAAATATCTTGCCATTTTTCGGGAATACGATATAATACCGATCCGGACAGGTTAGGCTATTTAGTCCCTCAAGCCGAAAAAATTCTGGGCTGTTTCCTAAGTTGGCTTTTAGTAAAGCAGTCGTTAGGAGATTGCATTCTTCTCGGTCTTGGTTTGCAATTCCACGTGCTCGCCACGAACTGTCGCAATAACCTGAGACAGGTGGAGCCTATTTAATACCAGTTGTCCTGCAAGGAAGAAAGAGAAGAGCTATTTTCCCTTGGTCATTGAGTTACAAGAAAATTACACACTATCAACGCTTTTTAACCCAAAAAAGGAGGTGCAGTTTATTTCCCACTCTAGAAAGCTGGGGCTTAGCTGCGAAGATTTTGATGAAAAAGTTAATGGTTTGGCTATTTCCGATTGTGCTTATTGTGATGACATCGCTGATTGGATGTGTTCCACTTAGTGTTAAAATTAGCAATGCCGATCGAAAAGTTGAACTGGCAGAACTGATCCAAATCAATAAAGATTTAATTGCAAGTGATAAAAAACGAGCAGATGAACTAAAAGATCGAAAGAACAAACTATACGACGAAGCCGTTGGTGGATACCTAGAGGTTACTCAAGCAACCAAAACTAGCAAGGCTGTTATGAATTACAAACAACGAGCCCACTACGAAATCGCTGAAATTCATAAAAATAGAAAGAAGCTAGATGATGCTATCATCCATTATCAGTCGGTGGTAGATATCGCTCCTACTGGCTATTTAGGGAGTCAAGCTGCAGGTAATATTTCGTCAATTCGGCGTAATCGGCAAGAAGTGCAGGAACAACTTCGAATTTATAGAAACCGCAGCTTAGTCGAAACACCTGAAAGCCAGGAAGCCGCAGTACAAGCTCTGTATAAAGTAGCGGAAGCATATGTTGGGCTAGGTGATTTTGAAGAAGCTATTGCAAATTATGAAAAGCTAGTCGATGAATTTCCGGAACATGATCTTGCCCCTCGTTCTCTATTTAAAGTTGGCAATTTGTATTTTTACCAGCTTTATGATTACACCAATGCAGGTGGTTGGGGTGCTTTTGTGAAAGTTGCAGAAGACTACAACGGTACTTACGAAGCTGGTGAAGCTGAAACATTACTCAAAAGATCACGCCAAACTTTGACTATGATTCAGCAAGACCAAGATGATGTATCTAAGTACACTAATTCCAAGGCCATGGCCATGAGAAGAGCTGGTCGCTTGGTAACTTCCGCAGACTTATACCAGATGGGTCAAAGGGATCGAGTCGTTCAAGATTACCAGAACATCGCTGCTGGCTGGATCAAAATGAGAAATTACCCTAATGCTACTTTTGCTTATCGAGAACTATCGGAAAATTTAACTGGTAATAAATTCGCTCAGGCTGATGCTCTATATCAAATAGGTCGTCTTCACCAGCTAGACGGTGAATATACAAAAGCAATAGAGGGCTATGACAATCTATTTACAGAAGCACCTCAGTCAACTTGGCGAAACGAAGCTGTTTATCAGCAAGCCGTTTGTTATCGAAGTATTCGTGAGTTTGCTAAAGCCCGAGAAATGTTCAAAGCATATATGAGTTTAGATAATCCAGACGAATTGAAATATTACAGAGAAGCTCAACAGTTAGTACGTCAATTTGACCTTGACCAAGACGAAGATGGTTTCATGTTTTATCAAGAACAGGAAGCTGGAACTTCAGATCAAGATAGCAATAGCAAACCAGAAAAGTAATATATCTGGCCTAGCAAGCCAGCGAAGTACTTAATTTAATTTGGCGGGATACGATGAGGGCAACCTTGTCGTCCCGCCCTTTTTATATTTAGTTTTTTTGCAAATAATATAGTTCTCTATCTTAAAATATCTTGCTATGAGACTAGCAACCCTCGCTACTTGTAATCTGAACCAGTGGTCTTTAGATTTTGACGGTAATTTAGATCGAATTCTTCAGTCCATTCAAATTGCCAAAGAGCAAGATGCGACTTATCGCCTTGGACCAGAGTTAGAAGTTACTGGTTATAGTTGTGAAGATGCGTTTTTAGAAGAAGACACCTTTTTGCATGCTTGGGAAGTGATGGCTGAGATATTATCCAGCGATGCAACCGAGGGAATTTTGTGTGATATTGGGATGCCTATCTCACACAAAAATGTTAGTTACAATTGTCGTGTATTAGTTCTGAATCAGCAAATCTTGATGATTCGGCCCAAAATCTTTTTGGCTAATGATGGAAATTATAGGGAAACACGTTGGTTCTCAGCCTGGAGTCAAGAACGAAGTATTGAACCTTTTTCCCTGCCAGAAACGATCCGTGACCTGAACCAACAGCACACTGCACCCATTGGAATTGCAGCTATCGCTACTAGGGATACTACTGTTGCATCAGAAACCTGTGAAGAGCTCTTTACACCGAAGAGTCCACACATCGGTTTTGGGTTGGATGGTATTGAAATTATCACTAATGGATCGGGTTCGCATCATCAGTTGCGTAAACTTAATGAACGTATTGATCTGATTCGAGGAGCAACAGCGAAAGGTGGTGGTGTTTATCTATATGCCAACCAACAGGGTTGTGACGGCAGCCGGCTCTATTTTGATGGTTGCGCCTTGATTGCAATCAATGGTGAAATAGTGGCACAAGGCTCTCAGTTTTCTCTTGACGATGTGGAAGTCATAACTGCTACAGTTGACTTACAAGAGGTCTGTTCATTTCGCCGATCAATTTCGAGTCGATCGGCGCAAGCGACACAAGTTGACAATATTCAGAGAATTTCGATCGATTTTGATTTAACAACATCCCAGTTTGTAGCACCGACAAAACCTATTACGGTTTTTTACCATCAACCAGAAGAAGAAATAGCATATGGCCCAGCCTGTTGGCTTTGGGATTATCTACGTCGCTCAGGTAGTAGTGGTTACTTCGTTCCGATTTCTGGTGGTGCTGATAGCTCATCCACAATTGCGTTAGTTGGTTCAATGTGTCAACTGGTTGTAGAGTCTATTAGTAGAGGCAATCAACAGACATTAGCTGATATCCGTAAAGTGTTGGCAGACGAGACTTATATGCCAAGTTCAGCACATAAATTGGCTAATCGAATTTTGCACACCTGTTACATGGCTTCGGAGAATAGCTCAAAAGATACAAAAGACCGGGCTCAAGCCATTTCTGAACAAATTGGCAACTTTCATCTAAATGCTAACATTGATGGAATTGTTAATGCTTTTTTGTCGTTGTTTGTACGTTTGACTGGCAAACAGCCTCAATTTAAAGTTAACGGCGGATCACTATCCGAAAATCTGGCGTTACAAAATATTCAGGCGCGGACCCGCATGGTTTTAGCATATCTATTGGCTCAATTATTGCCTTGGGTTAGAGGTTATAAAGGAGGACTACTTGTTCTCGGTAGTGCAAACGTAGATGAAAGTTTGCGCGGATATGTTACCAAATACGATTGTAGTAGCGCTGATATTAATCCAATCGGTGGTATTAGTAAGAGGGACCTTCGACAATTTCTTCGTTGGGCCGCGAACCACTTGGGATATCCAGCTTTGATTGACGTAGTTAATGCTCCCCCAACAGCAGAACTTGAACCGATTACTGAGAATTATAATCAGAAAGACGAAATCGATATGGGAATGACATACGATGAACTCGGTAAATTTGGAATCTTACGTAAAGTTCACCGATGTGGGCCTGTGAGAATGTTCGAGAAACTAGTTTACGAATGGGAGCACCTATCCCCCGCCATAGTTGCAGAAAAAGTCAAACGATTCTTTTTTTACTACTCAGTTAACCGTCATAAGATGACGACTATGACGCCATCCTATCACGCTGAGCTGTATTCACCAGAGGATAATCGTTTCGATTTGAGACAATTCTTATACAACGTGCGCTGGAGTTGGCAGTTCCGGCAAATTGATCAATTAGTCAAGAAATTAGAAACCAAAAATTAACTTCAAATAATACAGGATCAACAAAAGACAATAAAGATTTCAATATCTTAACTAAGAACTAGTGTGACGGATTGGAAACAAAAAACATGAAAATTGTCGAGAAAAATGGAAGAAAGTACGAGCTCGGAGTAGCATCTAATTTGACTGGAGCCGATATGAGTCGATGTGATCTAAGCTGGACCAATCTTGAAAGTGCAAATTTAACTGATGCCCACTTGGCATATAGCGATCTTAGATGGTCTAATCTGGCCGGTGCTGATCTAACCAATGCAGACCTAAGTCGTGCAAACCTGGAAGGCGCGAACCTAACTGGAGCAAATCTTGATGGTGCTGACTTATATGGTGCCAGTCTCAATGGGGCAGATCTCCGCTACGCTCGTCTAAATGCAACTAATTTATGTTGGGTAAACTTGAGTGGTTCAGATTTGAGAGAAGCACAACTAACAAAAGCTAACTTGCGTCAGGCAAAATTAGAACGATCGGATCTAACCCTGGCTGATTTGTCGAATGCTGATTTAGTGGAGGCTGATCTGAGAGGTGTTAATTTGACTTCAGCTAACTTGGCCAAAGCTAATTTTAGCCACCATAGCGATAGCGATAGTGATGATGAAAAATATAAATCAACCCTAACTGGTGCCAATTTATACGGAGCCAATCTAACTAACGCTGATATCAGGGGAGCAAACCTCGAGAAAGCCAACCTTGTGAACACAAACTGTTCACAACTAATCTACGACGAGGATACAATATTACCTTCCACCTTTGAATTAAGATAGTTAATAATCAGTCGACTTATTCCCTGCAAAACTCTCAATTAGGCCTATTGCTGTTTTTACTCCATTTTCGCTTCGCATAGCGTTTCCAAGTTGTTGGGCTTGTTCGAATTTCTGGCCGTTATCTAAGACTTCTTGGATCCGTTGTGCTAGATTCTTGACTTTTAAATGCCGGCGGTGAACCGGTTTTGGCGCTACGCCGCGCTGATGAAGCACCCCTCCCCAGTAAGGTTGATCAGCTAAGTGGGGAACAACCACCGATGGTACACCGGCTCGACAAACTGCGGTTGTGGTTCCTGCTCCCCCATGATGAATAACCATTTTAGCTGATTGGAATAACCAGCTATGTGGCACATAGTCAACAAAAAATATATCTTCGTGTAGTTGGGTTGCGTGGCCGAGGTTACCCCAGCCAGATTGTATAATCGCTCGCTGATTTGTCCGCTGTATTGCGGCGCAGATAATCGAAGTGGGGTCTTGATTACCTCCCATGGAACCAAATGTCACTACAATTGGTTTTGGACCATCGTTTATAAATTTAAGCAAGTCAGTTGGTGGTTGATAACTAGGTTCATCTAATGACCAATCCCCAGTAAATTGATGATTAGTTGGTAAATCCAGTGGTGGTGGTACGATAGCTGGTGAAACTGCAACTAAGTTCAAATCAGTTGAGTACATACCAGAAAACCCAATCATCCGACGCGGCTCTCCTTTTACTTGATGAATAAATTCATTAAATAGTGGATCAACTTTGGTCCACATCGCAAGACCGATCATTTGCCATAGTAACCAACTAATAGGTAATCCCCAGTTAGGCATTGGCGGTGGCGGTGCATATATTGACTTAATAAAAGCGGGGCAATAACTAACAGTAATATTTGGCAACCCAGACCGAATGGCAGCTTCTTGACCAGGGATATCCGCAGAGTGAGATATCGACAAGTCGAAATCTCCATTCATTGCTTTTAGGCAGTCATCATACCAAAACTTGGCTCCTGACAGAATACCCTCTTTAGCTACTACTAGGGCTGAACTAAATGGATTACGTATTTTGATAATACGGTCCATCAGTCTGTTAAAATGATCGGAGTTAAATGGTAAACCTACAGGAAAAAAGTCGGCACCAACAGACTCAACTTTCTCTCTATAAATTTCTGACGTACACAATCGAACTTGATGGCCGGCCGCTATCAGACCGCTGGCAAGAGCAATAAAGGGTTGTACATCCCCTGTAGTTCCCCAAGTTGTCAAGATAATTTTCATTTACCCAACAATATTCCTGAAATAAACAAGAAAACATCATACAAAAGTAAAAATTTAACTACCGTCATAGTTATAATCTATTCGATCAAAGTTACTTAAGATGAAACAAAAAACGCGGAAAGAGAATGCATAAATCGCGAAAATTGAGTCCATTATTGTTTTTCTAGTAGAGGATAAAACTATTCCGATAACAAATTAATATAAGCTCTAAAGGTATTATCCGCGATTGTTTCCCATGTAAATCTGTGGACTCGTTCGAACCCACGCTGGGTAAGTTGTTGTCGAAGGGATTGATCTTGGTATATTGCCTTTAAGTGCTGAGCTAAGGTTTCTGTATCTTCTTCTGGAAAAACTAGTCCAGCCTTTCCAATGACTTTGGGGATTTCGCCCGAATCTGATCCAATGACTGGGACTCGGCACGCCATTGCTTCTATTAACACACGACCAAAAAATTCCACCCAATCGGGTGTCGTTCGAGAAGGAAGTACTAGTGTATCCATACAGTTTATGTAGTTTGGTACGGCTTCAGGTGGAACTGCATCAATCCATATCAAATTATTCTCAATACCAAGATTTTTCGCTAATTGCTCTAATTCGGATTTATATTTTCCACGACCCAACAACAAAATTTTGAACTGTATTAGGCTATTTTCCGCTATTGATTTGACTGATCTAAATAAAATATCAATCCCTTTCATATGAAGTAATCGACCGACATAGCCAATTACAAAGCACCCATTGAGATTTAGTGAATGCTTCAGAAATGCTACACTTTGTTGATCAGTAATCGTCATACTATCTAGTGGTCGAAAAAGACTAATATCAACTCCATTTGGAAATACTGTTGAGGGACCAGTATAGCCACGATTAGCTAAAATTTGTACCGCATTCTGACTCAATGGAAAAGCCATATCCGTCCTCTTAAAAACTTGTTTTTCAATCCATTTGGGGATGGGACCGAACCGTTGGCTAATTTCTACACTTAGAGATGTACGAAAAATCAACTTGCTGTGTGGGCAAAACCATCGTTGTAAGAGGAGTGTTTGCAACGCATTAAGACTCCAAGCTTCTTCTTCCAAGTGAATAATATCTGGCTGAAAATCACGAAAGTGAGGAACTAACCCTTCTTGATAAACAAAACGACTAGCATAACCAGAAGAAATGACCGGTAGAGGGATTTCTTGACAGTTAGTTTTAGTTGTAGGTTCGAAAGTAAGTTGCTGAAAGTTTTCAATCCACGTGTTTGGCGTAATAACACGAATCTGGAACTCCGGCAGATGAGCTGTTAATTGTCCTATCAGGGTAAATTTTTTCCTGTAGGATTTCATAATGTAGGAATGAGATAAGACTAGAATCCGCGCCTTCACGTCCTAAACCAATGAAAAATTGAAGAATAGCAGAGTGATTAACTAGGACTTTTATTGGAGGGTGGCTGAATAGAACCGAGTGGTGTAGGCGACGGAGATTTCACCTGGTTACTTGTAGGCGTCGGAAATTTATCAGCTGGCAAAGAGATTTGATTGGAAGTTGTTGCTTGTACAGGGGAAGTTTCTGGATGTGCTCCAACTTGGGATACATCGAGCTTTGGAGAGGTGCCCAGTGGCAAACTATCCAAAATCGAAATTACACTTTCTACTCGCTGTCGCAGTTCACTTTTTTCCTGTTCTCTCGATTGTTTTTCTGCTCTTTGTTGTTCCTCAAGCTTATCGAAGTCTGTTTTGATTTGCAGAAGTTCTTGATTGCGATTGTCTAATTCTTGTATGTTATTGTCTTTTTGTTGAATTACCCCTTGCAAACGACTAATTTCTTCTTGCAGTGAGTTCCGTTCGCTCTTCATCTGGTTGATGAGTTCGACTGCTTGTTCAACTCGACGTTCTAATACCCCAATAATGTTGACTTGGAGATCTTCAAGCATTTTATACCTCTCTTAGTTTCTCGGTTGGATTGATAATAGTATTTGGTATCCTTCTGAGGTCGCGTATTCCTGCAGTTTTTCAAATCTACTCGATAGAAAGGGCTGTGTAGATTTAAGCTGTTTTGATTTCTCCCATCTATTGATTGAATTTTGCCCTGCTTCTGGAAGTCTGTCGAGTGCATTTTTTCGTTTCTGCTGAACAATTTTTGCCTGCCGGATATAATCTGTGGGTGAAATAACAATCATATTAGAAGCCACCGACAGTTTAAAATTTAGCAAAGCGCGATTGGCAGCCGCCAAATCTTGGCAAGCAATAAGACCTGCCCGATCAGCTGATATTTCACTGGCTAAAACCCAGTCCGCCAAAATCAGGTCGGAAATCTTGCCCAAAAAGGCTTTTACTAATTCTTGTACCCATTTTCCTAGAACTAAGTTAATCGAATCTAAACCACCATCAAATAAGGTATGATAAAAGACATGATCACACTTCAAATGCCCGAGCTCTCGTCCAATGATAAAACGAAGCTCGGCTAAACCTGATTTTTCAATCAAGTCAGAGGATAAAAGGAGAAAAGGATCATAAAAATTAACTATATCGGCATACATCTCTCGGTCGCCTACGATGAAGACCAAGGGGATTTGAGACAAATTTAGAATCTCAGCACACCGCTTAACTTCTTCTTGAACCCAGGAAAATTGCTGATTTGTTACCATTACACCACGTTTCATAGTTTCAATGGTTAATTGGTAATCATGGATCTCACCCGTTTTTTTTCGCAACCAAGGTACAATATAGACATCATCTGATTTTGTTACCTTTCTCAGCATCATTGGAATTTGGTAGGTTTCAAATTTTCTAATTAGATCTAAATCTTGAGAGGTTTGAAAAGAATTAGCCTCTAGTTGGTGAGGAACTACACGATTGTCTGATTGGCTCCATTGAGAAACAGATAAAGTGACAGCAATCGACCAGAAACAAAATAAAACAGTTCGAAGGCTATTAGTAAGCACGGTAAGTAGACTGTACCAGTTGTTACGAATCAGTAAAGATTAAGAACGATGGTCTGTGACCGTGATCTGCTTTCGTGTAGAATTATACCAATCAGTAAAGACTTCATTTTTCTTTGCCTGAACTAATTTCTTCATGATCTCTGTACGAACCTTTGGATCGGTCTTTAGCTTTTCCATGTCTGCTTCATCTTTCTCGACTAGCTGAATCAGGTAGTGAGCTACGTCGCCTTCAAATGGCCCAGCAACTTCATTTATATCCATCTGAAAAGCCTTAAACATAGCATCTTGGCAAGATCCCATGTTAGAGACATAAATGCTATTAACACTTAGAGAAAATAGTCCGCTCTCTTCGACTTTTTTTTCTTTGATCGATGTATTTTCAGGTGCGGAGTACGATAGAACCAAATCATCTAGCGATTGACCGGCTTGAAGAAGTTTGAATAGTTTGTTAGCGTCTTCCATTGCTAACCCCTTTGCCTTTTCCTCTTGCAAGTCGTTCTTAACTTCAGCTTTAACATCCTCAAATTCTGGGATAGCCGCAGCCTTTTTTTCCAAGACTAAGGCTACGAAATAACTTTCCACTTCTCCATTACTTCGCTTCACCTCTATCATTTCGTTTATATTGACTTCCATATCGAAGGCTTTTTCGATTAAATCCCCATAAGTGTAACGAGAACCGATGTTGGGAATCGAGCTGGCATCTTGTTCAAATAGTCCAGTTTCCTGGATAGTCAAATTTCGACTAGAATAAGCTTCTTGCCCCATAGCGGTTTCGTAATCATCAAGTTCTACATCCATCAGGAGATTATCGGCTAGTTGTTGGCTAACATGAGAGGCATCAGTTTTTATCAGCAAGGTTTTTATTTCTTGCTTAACTTCATCAAAAGTTTGCATATTAACTTTTTTGTCTTCTAACTTGATGATATGAAACCCAAAACTAGTTTCGACTAAACCACTAATTTCACCTATATCTAACTCATCAAAGCACGCTGTTTCAAAAGGTTTGACCATTTTACCACGACCAAAAGAACCGAGCGAACCACCATTACTAGCCGATGGACCTTCTGAGTGGACTTTTGCTAGTTCTGCAAAAGATTTGCCCGCTACCACTTCTGTTTTTACCATTTCAAGCAGTTCAGCTGCTTGTTGGCGGATTTTGCCTTTTTCATCTAGACTGGCACCTTCAGCGACTTTTTTCAAAATATGCCGAGCTGTCACTTCTGTTACTTCCGAATACTGGTCTTTTGTCTTTTCATAATGGGCTTTTATTTGTTCGTCGGTAACAAAGTCTTCGGGCTTGATTTGTACGTACTTGAGATTAATCTGATCCGATTTTTTGTACTTCTCTTTATTTAACTCGAAATGCGATTTTGCTTCCTCATCAGTGACTGTGGCAAGACTATTATACTCATAGTGACGAAACCGAATAAATTTCAGCTTTGCTTTCGTATTCTCACGTTGGTAGGTTTCTTGGATTTCTGAATCTGTTACTATTGGTAAATGATGAAGGAGTTGCTCCATTCCTTGGTAACTAAGCTGGACTTGAATGTCTTTCTCAAACTCATCACTCACTCCTGATTTTTGGTATAATCTATAGGCACTCAGTTGGTCTGGGTTAGAGGCTATGTACTGTTCAATTTCACTCTGTTGAACTGGCATTTCTTGTTTAACAAGTTCTCTTAGTACATATTGCTCAATCACCCGTTTTTTTGTTTCCTCTTGATCTTGTTTCCCAGCGGCCTGATTACTTATAGCTCGATCTAACTCACTTTGGAAGATTTTCGTTTCTCCGACGGTCAAAGCAACTTCATCAGGACCAGTATTACTTGCTAAGTCAGAACTACCATACAAGAAAATAGAGCCTATAACAAAAGCAACAGTAACTGCACCAATTAGGATTTGTGCCAGCCCCTTTTCTCGAAGATAGATAATCATGTCTATTTTATTCCTTTTACATTCTGTACATTAAAAGTTAGATAATATCATACACCGTCTAGTCTGAGCAAGTGGTGCAAGCATTTCAAATTCATTGGTAAGGCCTGGTTCGGCCAGAATTGACGGCGCAATCTAATTGCATTTTTAATTCTTCTACTATTTTCGGGTAGTCAAAGTAAAGGTTGGTTGTTTCTCCAGGATCTTCATCCAAATTGTATAACTGTGCAGGAGCAGTAGGTTGATATTCTTTCAAAGCATAAGGTTGGAGTACCGGAGATTCATAATCATTACCCCCAGAACCTTGGTGGTCAAGATATTTCCATTGATCCCTGCGAATGGAAAGTGCCAGCGAAATAGTCTGATGTAAAGTATATGTTCGAGTAGGTACAGATACCTTTTGTTTCCCTATGATTGGATAAATATTGAAGCTATCTTCGGCAGCATCATCCGGCAACGGAAAATTAACTACACCAGCACAAGTTGCCATAATATCGCACAAGGAAACAGTTTGATCATTAGTGACACCAGCTGGGAC
Source organism: Candidatus Poribacteria bacterium (assembly GCA_036339735.1). GTDB lineage: Bacteria > Poribacteria > WGA-4E > WGA-4E > UBA9662 > TMED15. The sequence continues at coordinate 65,239 of JAYZAL010000047.1, read as the reverse complement.
TTGTGATGGCCAACGAACAATAAATGGAATTCGGTGCCCACCCTCCCATTGATCGCGTTTCATCCCTCGCCAAGGCTTTGCACCATCATGCTGATAATCAGCACGCATATTAACTACGCTAGTAACCTCTGGTCCATTATCGCTGCACACTATAACTAGCGTATTTTCAACCATATCTAATTTTTGCAACGTGTGCAGTAATTCACCAACCAAATAGTCAAACTGAAAGATAAAGTCACCGTGTGGCCCCACATTGGTTTTCCCCTGAAAACCTCTTTGTGCAAAGGAAGGTAGATGAACGGCCTGTGTCGAATGAAACAGAAAAAATGGATCATCTGGGCTTTCGTGGGCATGGTTTTCTAAAAAGGCCTTACTTTTGTCGAGAAAGACCATATCTACTTCTTCTAAGTCAAAGTCTGGTGCAATGAAGCCAATTCGATTATCCAGAGAATAAGGGTGATTAGGTAAAGTGGCTTTATCTAATAAGGCTACTGGTGGCACTGGAACTCGATCTCCATCAATGAAGGCATACAAGAAATCAGTGGTTGGACAGCAAGCAGTACCAAAGAAGTGATCGAATCCACGATGAATAGGAGCATCTGGTATTGAACGTTTGTAATCTATTCTTCGTACTGGTTCGAATCCATTCTCATTGATCGGTACTCCTGCACGATCAAGGAAACTTAAGCCAACGTGCCACTTTCCAAACAGAGCTGTTTTGTAGCCTTTTGTTTTTAACATCGCTGGTAGGGTTAAACGTGAATCTTCAATCAAGCAAGGGCCACCAACCCCAGTGAAGACCCCACTAAAACCCGTACGAAAAGCCATTCGCCCAGTTAGTATGCTGTAACGACTAGGTGTACAAACGGTCGATGGACTGTGAGCATCAGTAAAGCGCACGCCATCGGTGGCCAGTTTATCAATATTTGGAGTTGATACTTTTGACTCGGGGTTGTAACACGAGACATCACCATATCCTAGATCATCAGCTAAGATCAAAAGAATATTCGGCAGGCTTTCCGACTTTGACATGGTTTACTAGAACCACAGGTCCTCGCTAATCCTCAACGTTGTGAAGCAAACTTCTCAGATCAAATAAGGCTTCAGCCAATTCAGGGATGACAGCTCGACCATTCTCACTTTGATAGAGAACATGGCAGAGTTCAGCTAGAGGTTTTAGCATCTTAGCTAACTCAGCTTGCTGAATCGCAGGATTGACTTCAATTCTCTTATTCCAAATCAAGGACATACTACCCGCACCTGCATACAATAATAGGTCTGCAACACCTCTTTCCGCGTGCCAACGAATCTCTAACCTTGAATATTCACTGCTGGAAATTGTTAAGTTTAACGAATTACTCACGGCTTAGATCATTCAGGCTGGAACTATTTCTAGCCCACGCACTTCACCAAATTCTCGGTCTAATTTTTCCCAACTGTCTCCATTATCGGTACTACGGAAAAGTTGACCGCTAATGCTGTAAGCCATAACCCAACCTGGTACTGATTTTCTATAAGCGAAATTCCAGATAGTACTGTTGGCAGTATGTCCAAGGTCAGCACGAGTCCATGATTTGCAATTATCAGAAGAAATGAAGATTCCACCTTGGTTCCCTGGAGGTCCATTACCTGCACCTATAAACAGACGTCCTTCATCATTAACCGAAGATTGGATGTAGTCCGCCGCGCGCGCATAAGGCCATGGATAGTGGTCTTTTACGGATAACGGAAGCCAGGTTTTTAAATCTTGCGTTATGCAGACATCATTATTGGTAGCCACAACCAGAGTTTTTGGGGAACCTGGAATGACGGCAATGCCATGAATATCCAGACTACTCAATCCTTCGTTTATGGTAGCCCAGGTTTTGCCTCCATCTGTGCTGTGTCGAAAACCATCGATTTCAATTCCTGCATAAATAGTGTTTACATCATCAGGATCAATCTTGATAGTAGTGACCCTTGGTACGATAGCACCTCCAGCACACTCATCAGCTAACTCTACACTCAGTTTGTGCCAATTCTCTCCATTATCATCTGACTTAAACAAGTCAGATGGACAAGTACCAACGTAAAGGGTATCGGGATTTGATGGATCAATAGCCATCGACCATATTTGATGGTCATTCATTGGAGAATCGACTTGATACCAACTTTGTCCGGCTGAATCGGAACGATATAATCCTTTTTCGGTACCAGCGAAAAGGATATTTGTATTATCCGGCCGGACTGCTATCGCTCGAATATCAGCCTCTGCGAACAATCCATTTGCTTGCCGATTCCATGTGTCACCACCGTCGGTACTTTTCCAAATACCTTGACCGATTGTACCTAAGTAAACAACTGGATTTTCCATAGTTCCTCCTTATAGTGCACCAGTGCTAAAAAGACTGACATGACTTTATAACCTGTGCTTGAGTATATTTAGTGAATTTTGGCTTAGTTTTCTATTCCTTCTATATGACTGTTATCAATCATTAGACCAAGTTGTCGCATGGCCGAAGCAATTTGTGGATCATACTCGTAATCATCGATTTTGTTTTCAGTCTCGCGAGCGAGTGCATATTTCAACGCCGAATCACTTAAAACGATTTTCTCTTTTTTGGACAAGCTATCAGCAAATCGACGATACTTTCGTAGCAGACCAGCCGATTCATAGTCTTCTCGGTCGGCTGATTCGGCCTTCTCAATTTGAGACAGAATGTCGTCTCCATTATTTTTCAAAAAGTCATTTATACTTTGATGGTTTACTAGTTGACTCAACATCTGAGTTTCGGTCCGACTAAACCAAGGATCCTCCAAATTAGGGGTAATACCAACTTTATGTATATCCATCCCCTTTGGACTGTAGTAATGAGCCACAGTCAACTTAACAGCAGCATCATTACCCAAAGGGAAAATTTGCTGAACAGATGCTTTCCCGAAAGTTCGTTCACCTAAGATTAAGCCGCGCTGGTGGTCTTTGATAGCTGCAGCCACAATTTCAGAAGCACTCGCACTACCACGATTAACAAGTACTATTAGGGGAAGATTTTTCGCTAAAGGCTTTCCTTTACCCTCAATAGTCAAGTGATCTTCTCTTGGGCGTTTACCTTTGGTATAAACAATGAGTTTGTTCGGAGGTAAGAAAGAGCTGGCGATATCAACTGCAGATCGAAGAAGGCCTCCTGGGTTAGAGCGGAGGTCCAAAATTAGCCCTTCAATTTCTTCTTGAGCAAATTTATCAAAAGTTTTTTCAACATCTAAAGCTGTTGTATCACGAAACTGATTAATACGAATATAACCAATCTTCTGGTTCAACACTTTTGATTCGATACTCTGAATACGAATCACATCTCGTATAATCGTTACTTCAATTGGTTCATTGTCTCCCTCACGGATGATGGTTAATGTCACCGGTGTCCCAGGTTCACCTCGCATCTTTTTTGCTGCATCATGAGCAGTCATATTGGTTGTCGGCTGATTATCAATCAGACTGATAAAATCGTCTGTTTGTAGACCTGCTTGATAGGCGGGGGTTCCCTTGAAAGGAGAAATCACAGTTAACCGGCTATTCCTAAGACCAATCTCCATACCGAGTCCACCATAGGTGCCGTGTGTTTGTGTTCGAAATTCTTTATAGGCTTCTGGGTCAAAAAATTGGCTATATGGATCCAGTGTGCGTAACATACCCGTAATTGCCCCATACATTAGCTTTTTAGCCTGAGGTGTTTCGACATGCTCTTGCTGAATTCGGGCTAATACTTCAGTAAACAGCGACAAATTTTCTAATAGCTCATCATTCGATCCTGTATCCACGTCCGACCAACTTACTGAAATTAAACCAATAAAGAACAGAAGAATAAGTAAACTGTGAACTAGTCTACTCGAGTTAGAGGGTGTTAATATCATTCGAACTAAATTCCTTTTTTTGCACGAGGCTTTGCCATATGCGGCTAGAGGGGATCCGATAGGAAAAGTAACAGGCCGCCAAAAAGAAAAACAAATCGTGAGGCAATATTGATTGTTTTACAGCTAACCAAAAGTCGAAAGTAACCGATGAATTATCAGCCAATTCTGTCATCACCCGCCATTTAATATCTAGTATTTTGCCTGTTGCAATACCAACTAGTGTACTGACTGGTCCAATTGCGTAGTATAGTACTTTTTGCCTTAGGGAAATCGGGGGAGATTTTCCCAAGAATAACAAACAAAAGCCGACGAGAAAGCCAATCGGGATACTCAAAAACCCATAAACAAATCCAATTGCATTAACCACATAAGCCCATGCTAAACCGCCGAAAACCGCTCCGATCAGACTAGCTGCAACAGCAGGTAACCATCGTGTCGTAGAAGCGGTGTTAGAATGCTCAACAGTCAAGGTTAATTAAGTTTTGGCTTTTGTCTGTGGTGGTCGGTGTTCTGCTCGAATGTATATGCTACTCTGAGCAGTGTTTCCTCACCGAAAGGCGGAGCCAAAAATTGCAAGCCGATCGGCAGACGATCTTTGGTAACACCACAAGGTACCGAAATTCCAGGAATACCAGCTAGACTTGAAGGCGCTGTAAAAATATCAGACAAGTACATCTGTAAGGGATCGTCGGTTCGTGCGCCAAATTCAAATGCCGCAGTAGGCGAAGTCGGTGTAACAATCACATCCACGGTCTCGAAAGCTTCGTCAAAGTCTTTCTTGATCAGTGTTCGAACTTTCTGGGCTTTTAGGTAATAAGCGTCATAGTAACCAGAACTGAGCGAGTAAGTACCCAAAAGAATTCTTCTTTTGACTTCTGGCCCAAAACCTTGGCTCCGAGACAACTTATACATACTCTCTAAGTTGTTGGTTTCTGCCGCTCTATAACCAAAACGAACTCCATCATAGCGAGCTAAATTAGCACTGGCTTCGGCAGGTGCAATAATGTAGTATGTGGCAATCGCATATTCTGTATGCGGCATTGAGATTCGGTGAATGGTTGCGCCCAAGTTTTCCAATTGTGAGATGGCTTCTCGTACAGACGTTTCTACTTCTTGGCTAATACCATCCAAGAAGTATTCATCTGGCAAACCAATTTTTAGACCTTCAATATCATTTATTAAACTGTCCTCAAAGTTAGGGACATCGAATTTTGCAGAAGTCGAATCCATCGGATCATACCCACAAATCGCGTTCATGGCTATAGCTGAGTCGCGAACATCTTTTGTGAAAGGACCTATCTGATCCAAAGAAGAGGCAAAAGCAATTAAACCGAACCGGGAAACTCTTCCATAAGTTGGTTTTAGGCCAACGTTACCACAAAAGGATGCTGGTTGACGAATTGAACCGCCTGTATCAGAACCCAGCGATAGAATAGCAGTATCGGCGGAAACAACAGCAGCTGATCCTCCACTTGATCCTCCGGGAGTAGTACTGGTATTCCAAGGGTTACGTGTTAGTTGATAAGCAGAATTTTCTGTCGATGACCCCATGGCAAATTCGTCCATATTAGTCTTTCCGACTATAACGGCACCTTGTTTTTTCAATTTTTTAATGACTGTTGCATCATAAGGAGGGATAAAGTTAGCCAAAATTTTGGACGCACAAGTTGTTCGAATTCCCTTAGTGCAAATCACATCCTTGATAGCAACTGGGATACCGGATAACTTAGGCAGATCTTCTCCATTTTGCAAACGTTGATCAATTATGCCCGCGGCTTCAAAGGCCGTCTCTTCTGCTAACGTAATATAACCACCGATTTGGTCTTCCACTTGCTTGATACGATCGTAGACGTCAGCTAATATCTGAGTCGCTGTAACATTGCGATTTTTAAGTTGGGTATGTAATTGGTGAGCAGTTTGTGAACACAAGGACATGAAATCGTCTCTCCAAGAGGGTACTTCCACTAGATGTTTGGCTAGCCGAACTATCAAGCAAGTTATAATTCGCCCCGAATTATATCATTGTGCCCAAAAGTTGTCCATCTCTGTTCTATCCGATATATTAGATAACCCAATAGCATGCTAAAAATCTATGGTTGAAATAACATTACTAATATTTATTAGTAGATAAAATGAGAAAAAGACACTGTAAATATAAAGCTATTTTGTATTTAAGAAGCCATTGCCAATTGAACAGATTTTGAAACAATATTCAGGCCAAACAACTCAAATCAGAATAACAATTTCCATTTTGGTCTAGTCGCTCGAAGGTGTATTACCAAGGAGTCCAAATTCAATAAATTAGTAGTTCTCATCAGTTCATTATGCATTAATTGGTATGAGGAAGTGTTGAAGTTAGACGATCTCCGAGTAGATTCATTAAATCAGGTAAATCATACATTTTTAGAGCACCTGGTACCACCATGCCTGCCATCTCTTTTCGTAGTGGCTTAGCAACCACATCGTTGACCCAGCTACTTACTACTGGGCGTCTTAATTCTACGGTGTTTACACCATCATCTAAGACTGCAGCGTGAAGTACTAATGGTGTCATCGTTTCTATCCCGACCAAGTGAATTCGGCTCGGGTCTGAGTTGATTTCTTCATCAATTATCTGCAACCGCAAATATTTAATAGCTATTAGTATATCTTCTACCCGCTGGCCAAACAAAGAACGACCAATATGCATAGAGACCGTGTTAATCCGATGATCATGGCTGTGATATTTGGTGTTACTACCTTTATCACGAATTTCGCCTATCCCACGAACATCAATAGCTAGAACAAGTCTGGCGCCTTCAAGAAGTTCTTCTATCTCCTTATTCGCTTCTACATGTTTCCCTTGGTGATGAAGGTAAATGACTGATTTGCCCTTTCGATCATGTTTTGTTAGCTTTCGAAATAGAAGGGCTGGTATGAGGATATTTCCGGGTCTTTTTAGTACTAGCTTTTCAATCGTTTTACTTTTCTGTTTTATAACGTCGATCGATTTTGCTTCTACAGTTCCAATTTTGAATGGAAGACCAATCAAATTCCTAATTTTGTTAAGGCATTCTTCCGGTGAATGATTTTGCCAAAATGTAGTTCGAAATTCTGCTAGCCGCTTAGCTTCCTCCAAATTTAGATCAGCAACGCTTACCTGATGGGGAAAATCAGTTGAAACCTGTCCAGTATTTGTCACCTGTACCTCTGTTTCAGAAAATGTTGATAGATTCATCGGTTCAGATACTTGACTCGAATCTTTGTAAAACCAATGACGAAACCATCGAACTACTTCTTTTCGATGTTCCAACCCCATTCCATGCTTTGCATTTGCTTCAAAGAAGTGGAATCGTTCTTTTTGATCAAGTTTCTGATAAACAGCGACAGCATCCTGTATAGTTTCTCGCGTTGAATCAATCTCAAAGAAATCTTTTGTCGCTGCAAGTATTGCTGTCGGTTTTGGTGCACGCATCAAGGTATAATCAATATGGTCTATACCATATTGACCTTCAAACGGTAGGTGTTGGCAGCCGTCAGCTGGTCCGCTATGTCCGCAAAATTTAGACGTCCTTTGCATAGTGTAACAGGATGGAGCAGCTGGCCCAATCCTGTTATCTAAGGCCATTAAAAAGGTCGTTTGGGTGCCACCGCCACTAGTTCCTGTCATACCAATGGATTTATTTTTATCAACTTCAGAACGGTTCGTTAGGTAATCCAAAGCTCTTATCCCGTCCCAAGCTTGATACCAAACGACACTTCGCCCAACTAATCTTGCTCCGATATTAAGCAAAGTATGAGCAGTTGTACCATGACGAGAGGCATTAGGCATTTGTATTCTTTCCCCTTGTGAAATAGGATCATAACTTAAGACTACAAACCCATTTTGAGCTAAAAGAGCACATGCTTTCTGATAGGATATATAAGCTTTTCCATTATTGGAGTGCCCACAAGCAAATAAGATTCCTGGCCAAGGACCATGCTGTTTCGGGTCAAGATCTGGCAGATAAATTAAGGCTGACACATGGTGGTTGGGCCAACTCTCAAATAATACTTTTTGGACTCGAAATCCATCACCGATCAACTCCCCTTTGACTTGAGGTCTCAGTGGCGTTTTGGAAGGGAAAGGACCTAGTAACTGAAGGTAATGGTCTTGTAAGTCTCGAAGATATTTCTGTAACTCATCCTTTGTCTTTAGAGCTTCGGCTAGACGTTGAGCTCTTTTTCTATCTAGTTTGTTCGACTGATCAATCAAATAATTCCAAAGTGCCTGACTATGATCTTCTTTCAAAACACGCAGTTTTATGTCTCGATCTTCTATCATTTGTGAGTCCATAGATTGAGCTATAGGCATACATACATAACCTAGAAATACCAATAACCCAATCATAAAATCTTACACCAAAACCTAATTGTGGACTTCCAGCCTATCATAAACTAAGGAAAGGAACTAGTTAAATTTGATGTCGTGGCATTCTTGACTATAATTGCTACAATTTTGCTGGCCGAGCCTTGCCGAACATTAAATTGACAATTACCAGCTAATATCCGAAAGTGCTTACAAGGAAATTAAATGCAGATTGTACTTAACTCAAAATTTTTCAACCATTTATCAGTAGAAGATTTGGGTGAAACCGCCAAGAACTTAGGTTATGATGGCTTGGACATATGCTTACGCCCTAATCATCCAATAGATCCTAATAATGCTCTCGTTGAACTTCCATCTGCTACGCGTATCTGGGAGGAGCAAGGACTGATTTGCCCACTAGCAACAGCACCAGCTGATCTTAATCAGCCAGATGCTCGAGCTGAAAGTCTGTTTGCTGCTTGTGCTGAATCGGGCATTCCACGACTAAAAATCGGTTTTTGGCAATTTGAATCTAACGATGATTATTGGCAACTTTTCGATCGAGCCAGAAAAGCATTAGATGGGTTTACAGCTCTCAGTCGTCGTTACCAAGTACAGACCTGTTACCAGACACATAGTGGACCCTGTCTTGGGTCAAATATATCAGGATTGATGTACTTATTGAAAGGATTTGATCCGCAGGAAGTGGGAGCTTACCCAGATTTGGGTCATTTAGAACTCGACGGGGAAGATTGGCCAATGGGTTTATCAATGATGGGGAATTATCTGACCGTAGTTGGTATCAAAGATGTCTGTTATTCTCAATGGGAAGAAAGCTTTTCCCCCATTTACCGTCCATACTTTGTCAAAGTTGGATCTGGTATTGTGGATTGGAAAAATAGTTTAGCAAACTTACATCAATCCAATTTCAATGGTCCACTGACGGTTCACACAGAGTATCAGTTTGATGAAACTATTATTCGTCAAGTTGGCTATGCCGATACTTCACCGCCGAACCTCGAAAAATGGGCCAAAGAAGATATTCAGTATTTACGTAAGATCCTGTCCACTCTCTAAAGCATTATCAGTCTAATTTATTTACATCACATAAAATCTTTGATAGACTGAACCAATGGACATCAGGCAGTTCGTTCTGGCATTTTTATTCTGGTTTAGCATAAACATAGTGGCCAGCTCGACCCAATTTGAGGATGGGATGAACTACCTAAAAATGGGGTTATACGACGAATCCATTACGAAATTCTCACAAATCTTGTCACAAGAACCAGAGAATGCAGCCGCATACTGCCAACTAGGTGCAGCATATCGATTACAGGAGCGGCTGAGTAATTCTATTACTGCCTATCAGAAGGTCCTAACTTTGGAAACGTCAACGGATGCCTACGGTACAGCGCACTTATATCTGGCCATGATTTACCAAAAAGAGGGTGTTTTCAACAGGGCAAAATCACACGAGCTAGAGGCTGTCAAGCTACTATCACAAACAGCAAAAGCTTATTTGGTCTTGGGTGAGGTTAATTTATACTACCAAGACGATAAAGAAGCAAAATCAAATCTGTTGCACGCCACAAAAATAGACGCCAATCTAACTGAGGCTTATCAGTTGTTGGGCCAACAGGCCATTAGTAATAACCAAATTAACCAGGGCATTACTTATTTAGAAAAAGCGTTGACTTTGGATCCTTATCAATCGTCGACTTATTACCATTTGGTTGCAGCCTACCGATCTATTGGGCACTCTGGCATGGTAAAGTGGACCTACTGTAAAATATAGGTGAATCGGTACCTCTGTGCTAACCATTAACGAAAATGAAGGTTCCGTTGAAATTGAGACAGACCGTTATCAGGCGAAGATACTGACAGAAGGTTATGTAACTGGTGTAGGGGCTGAGTCATTTGTTGATAAGCGTACTGGGGCTAAGGATCTCGGTTTTGGTTTGTGCATCGTTGACTTCTTGCTTGAACCAGGTATCAATAATTCCGACACCTCAACACCGCCAAATTATCGTTGGGGTGATCTAGTACACGGACAACTGCCCAAACGTTATGTTGAGCTACCCCAAATTTGTACCAAAGCCAAAAAGCTACCGTTCGAAATAGTTAAGGGGAAAGATTTTGTAGCCCTGAAACAGTGGTTCAATTGGGATTCAGCCCAACTACCTTATAGGAGTGGTTCTTTGTGGGAACAGTGGCTCGTGTTTCCGAATGGTGTTGGCTGGTTTTTTGCTTACGATAAAGTTACCAGTGTTAACTCTGTGGATTCTCTTGTACTAAGGATGGATATGCCCAGCCATATTAAGCACAAGAAAGGAGATAGTTTTAAGCAAATATACCTTAGTTATCACGGCTATATCGCAGCAAAGGAGTTCGAGATAGATTTTGCCCCCGATACTCGTTATTTATACCAGCGTACCAAGGACCGTGCGCCTGAACGGTTTATTCGTGCCTATCAGCTTAATAATGGATACTGGTTGGCTGGGATGACCTTAGATCCATCAATCGTTTATGAAGCTTGGTGCCATCAACGAAGTTATGTGTGTATGATTCAAGAGATCGGTGGCTGGCCAATAAAGTCAGGCGAAAGCTTCGGTGTTGTTAATTTGATAGGATTTTTTGAAAATGTTGGAGAGATGGAGCAGACTTTTGACCAATATCAGGGAATTAATGAGATTCAGATTACAAAATCAGGTTGGCACCTACAAAAAATAGAAAAGTAGTCTCTTTATTCAAAAAATTAAGTACTACTTCTAAAAAAATCGACGAACACTGAAGTGGACATTCTTAGTTTTAATTCTACTGCAAGCCTGAATCATAATCTGGAACCTGATGATTCAGGTAAAGGCATATAGGTTTTGTCTATAATCGCTTCAGATGATTTTTTATTAACTATAGATAAAGGGAGTTTTTAATGTCCGATCAGCCTAATATCATACTTATCAACTGTGATGATCTTGGTTACGGTGATCTCGGTTGCTACGGCTCTGATATCAATCAAACACCATACTTGGATCAGATGGCCGCAGACGGAATCCAGTTCACCGATTTCTACATGGGGTCACCTGTGTGCTCACCTTCTCGAGGTGCAATGCTAACTGGTTGTTATCCTCCTCGTATTGGGTTTGCTGAATTCGACGGCCGGTGGGTCCTTTTCCCTGGCCAATCACTAGGATTGAATCCAGCCGAAAAAACGGTGGCGTCTCTACTGAAAGACGTGGGTTATGCGACCAAGATCGTTGGCAAATGGCACTGTGGTGATCAGAAAGAATTTCTCCCGACCCGGCATGGTTTTGATAGTTATTATGGCATTCCATATTCTAACGATATGGGACGTCAAACCCCGGACGACAAATACCCACCTCTTCCCTTATTACTCGATGAAGATGTGATTCAAGAACAGCCTGATCAAGCTTCTGTCACTGAACGTTATGTTGAAGAATCAGTTAGATTTATTCGGGCCAACCAAGACACACCGTTCTTTCTTTATTTCGCACATATGTACGTTCACTTACCCATCTACCCACCTGATCGTTTCATGCGTGAATCGGAAAATGGTCGTTATGGCGCAGCTGTTCAAGCAATTGACTGGAGCGTTGGTGTATTACTTGATGAACTAAAACGATTAGGATTGGATGAAAATACTTTGGTCATTTTTACCAGTGATAATGGTTCTCGAGCTAGAGGTGAAGGTGGTAGTAATAAACCACTTCGTGGAACAAAGGGAACAACTTGGGAAGGAGGTCAGCGAGTACCTTGTATCATGCGGTGGCCTTCTCAGATTCCACCCGGCTCCGTAAGTAACCAGTTGGTTTCTGCTATTGACCTCTGTCCAACGCTGGTCGAACTAGCAGGCGGTGAAATGCCTTCCGATCGTATCATTGATGGAAAAAACATAAGTTCACTAATAAGAAATGAGGAAGGTGCGATAACTCCTCGTGAAACCTTCCTTTATTATCGCCTTCACAATCTAATGGCAATTCGGAGTGGTCGTTGGAAATTACACACTCATACGGTAGGGAAATCTGGCATTGAAGTATGTAACGAACTTTATGATCTAGTTGCTGATATTAGCGAAACTACTAATCTATACGATCAACACCCAGATATCGTAGCTGATCTAAATGCCCAAATGGATATTTACCGTAAAGATCTAGGTGATGATTTAACTAGTACCAAAGGCGAAAATACACGTTCTGTGGGTCGTGTTGATAGCTCAGATACCTTAACCCACTACGATCCCGATCACCCTTATATTATTGCTATGTACGATCTAAAAGATCGAGGCTAAACTGATAGTTCTGTTGCCTACAGGTAACAGAACTTATCTAAAGAGAAACTACAAATTTGGTTTCGAAAGAGTCGCCGACAGGACTTGTTTCTAGAACTAATCGCCTCTTATATACTGTGTTGTCAAACTCAAGAAAACGTCCAGCTCTTAGTTTTTAAGCACAATCGTTTGAATATAGAAAGCTAGCTTATTAGTCGCTGCAAATTCCCATTGGTGCAGTTGCGCTTTAATATGTTGATATAAGTCGATGTTTTTTTTCTGATGGGTTTCAATGTCATACATTCATTCGATTTCTTACCCGATCCATAAGCCCAGGTGGGATGTTGAGTGGAAAGTTGATTTTTTGGTGTGTTAAACCAGATTCTAATAAACCACATAGTGCTTCTTGGGTAGAATAGGCCTTACTTGCTTGACAACGATTTTCTGTACCGTTTTCTATAGTATCAAGCAAACTAGCTACCAAACGAGTCTGTGCTGGTTTACTAATGGCTGGCCAAATACCTTCTATTTCTTGATAACGTCCATCAGGATACCAGATTCTCAAACCGTGTGACAAACCGAACCAAATACGGCCTTTGGTACAGACTGCATCCACGTATAAATTAAGTCCATTGCCAACATAAGGGGATTGAGAAGATCCCCTTCCAGCCTCAACATAAATTGGCACACCATCTTCAAAGACTAAAATTCCCGTATCATAATCTGGTCCTATCTGTTTAGCATCGAATGACTCCGACCCTGCAAAATTGCCTAAGGCCCACGAAAATGGTCGATCGTTATACAGGAAACGGGCAAAATCTATCATATGTGTTCCTTGACCGTGTAGCTTGATAGCACTAATTGCCCGCATATATTCAACGGTTCCGAATTCACCACTTTGTAAAATATTTTTCATTTGTTCGGCTAAATCGAAAAACCGATACTGATGATTGACTAATAGAGTTGTATCGTTTTTTTTTGCTGATTCTAGCATTTTCTTTGAGTCTTCGATATTAACACCAAAAGGTTTTTCCATCAGGATGCCTTTGACTCCACACTGGATTGATTCCATCACTGGTTGATAAATCCATTTAGGTCGTGTGACAACAGTAACAATATCCACTTCACTTGATCGTACCATGTCGTTCACAGAAACAAATGACTCTGGTATATCGTGTTTTTCTGCGAACGCTTGTCCTATCTGTGGATTGATATCAACGACCGCGACAACCTTGCAATTAAGGTTGTCGCGAAAAGATTCTAGATGTGCATTCTGGCGTCCACCACAACCAATAAGCCCAACTTTATATGTCATGTGATATTCCTCAGTTAAAAAATTCGGCCCTGATTTTGAAAATTATCAAGTTCTTGTTGGAAGCGTAATCAAATCGGGCGTTTTCATACCGCTGCCTGTGTTGAATAAAACTACACTCATCTCAGGTTGTAAATGCCCATTCGCCAATAATTTTTCATAAGCAGCATAGGTCGCGGCACCTTCTGGAGCGGCGAATACGCCTTCTTGGCTTGCCATTCGGTGTATAGATGAGTGAATTTCAGCGTCTGAAACAGTCAATGCGGTTCCATTACTTTCTCGAATGATCTGCAACATCAGATAATCAGCCACTGCTACCGGAACCCGCATTCCAGGAGCAATAGTTTCTGCGTCTTCCCATAATTCAGCATGGCTATCCCCCTTTTCAAATGCTCGTACGATAGGTGCACAACCTTCTGACTGTACGGAAATCATTTGTGGTCGTTCACTACCAATCCAACCAATCTGCTCTAGCTCATCGAAAGCTTTCCACATACCAACAATACCAGTTCCACCACCAGTTGGATAAATAATTGCTTCTGGTAGTGACCAGTTAAACTGTTCAGCCAATTCCAACCCCATGGTTTTTTTCCCTTCTGCTCGATACGGTTCTTTTAATGTAGAAACGTCAAACCAGTTTTTAGCTGATGCTTTCAACTCCTGACCTGCTTGATTAATTAAACCATCAACTAAATGTAGATTAGCATCATACACGACAGCTTCCCGCATCATCATGGCCGGTGTGTCATTTGGCATGAAAACATGAATTTCCATTTTTGCGCGACTACCATAAGCCGCTAGGGCTGCAGCTGCATTACCAGCTGAAGGAATAGCGATTGAACTAATTCCTAACTCTTTGGCTTTAGACACAGCTGCGGATAAACCGCGAGCTTTGAAACTCCCAGTCGGATTAAGACCTTCATCTTTAATGTATAGTTGTTTTGCATTATGTATTTCACCAAGTGAATGAGCATGTAACAACGGTGTTGCTCCTTCCCCCAAGGAAATCACGTTCTCCAACGATAATACTGGCATGATTTCAAACCAGCGCCAGATATCGTTTTTTCGACCTAGTAGGTCGGATTTTTTCCAAATTTCCTTTACAGAAGTTAAATCGTAACGAGCAAAAAGGACCTTACCACAATCAGAACATAGCGTATGTATTTCCTGAGCTGAAAATTGTTGTTGGCAATTAGTACACTCTAAATGGGTTAAATAACTTCGCATGCTATTCACACTTCTTAGGCTAGAGGCTTGATTTTCTTGGGGAAAGACTCCTCCAAGACCTTGGTCAGTAAATGGCAAATTATATTTTAGTCTGAATAAAAAAGCCAACCAATCTGAGTAAACAGAACATGAACTTCTCATGCATGGAAATATACGGCAAGCTTTTTTGAAAAAAAGATTAAACATATCCGGTTAATCTACCGATAAGGTATCAGGTTTTGAGTGAGTAACCAACTCGATAAAGTCGGAGAAAGAAAATGGCAACCGGATTCAATGTTAATAGCAATATCAGTTCGATGAAAACGTATCGTGCATTCGCACATTCCCAAACAAAATTAGAAGAAAGTATAGAAAGATTATCAACTGGTTTGAGAATTAATAAAGCTTCCGACGATACAGAAGGCGCTGCCATTGCCACTCGACTTAGTAACAGAGTTCGCTCCTTACAAAAAGCACAAACAAATTCCAAACGAACAATTGATATGTTACAAACTGCAGAAGGATCACTAAACGATATTCATAATATCCTGGCTCGCATGAGAGAACTAGCCGTACAAAGTGCTTCTGACAATTTGAATACAAAAGATCGATCAACTATCGATATGGAATACCAGCAACTCAAGTCTGAGGTTGATCGGATCGCCAGATCAACCGAATATAATCAAATCAAATTAATCGACGGTTCTCAAAAAGCAACAGTTTCCACAGTTACTGGCATTGGTATCGATTCAGTTAGTACGGCCGGCCATGGTGGGCAAAAAGTTAGTTCCGGTAGCTATAGTTTTGAATCCAAACCTGGAAGCCTAAAACTAGTTAATAAAACTACAGGTGAGTTCGAAGTGGTCGATTTTACGCCAGCTAGCGCCGGGGAAATCAAAACCTACCAATTCGCCAGTCTCGGTCTAACGGTTGCTTTTGACGAAGAATTCGACCTCAATAATGTGGCCAATTCGACATTCGAGGTTACTGCCACTGGAAGTACAGTCCAGATTGGTGCGGATGATGATGCTGACAGTAATCTGGATTTCACTCTTGGCGATGCTACTGCTAAAGGGTTGAGGTTGAGTCAATCATCATTGGATAATTTAGCCGGAGCTCAAGCAGCAATCAGTACTCTTGATGCTGCAATTGAAGCCATCAACGATGATCGTAGCTTCATAGGTGCGACTCAGAATCG
Source organism: Candidatus Poribacteria bacterium (assembly GCA_036339735.1). GTDB lineage: Bacteria > Poribacteria > WGA-4E > WGA-4E > UBA9662 > TMED15. The sequence continues at coordinate 49,023 of JAYZAL010000047.1, read as the reverse complement.
ACTTGAATTCACTGCCACTAATGCGGATAGTACTATTGTAAATTTGAAAGCTTCTATTTCGACTATTAGAGACGTTGATTATGCTAAGGAAGCGATGGAGTTAGCTAAGTACCAGATTCTGGTTCAGTCAGGATCAGCAATGATGGTACAAGCCAACCAGATTTCACAAACCGTCTTACAATTAATGCAACAATAATTAGGAAATTGTTTCATTTAATCAGAAGAGACGACGATAGAAAATTGAATAGATGTATAAAGAACAATTATGCAATTTACAGAGGAAGAAATTGGGATAGCGACGGATTCATACAAGTTTCAATTTTAAGCGATAAGACAAAGAGAGAATACCCTAATTAACACAATATCTGCTCACCTCTGCCAAATCTTGTGAGCCTATTGTGACTACAAAAATCGGGTGTTCTCTCTTTTTTTGTTCTTAGGGATAAAATATCAACGAAGCCCCTGACGATCTGTTTCAGCTCGATAAAGACAACCGCCGGCGGTCACATAGAGAGTTTTTAAATCTGTACCACCAAATGTACAGTTGGTAACAATGCCACCGGGGAAGAGGTTCCCTGATTGATCCCCATCCGGCTGTATCAAATGAATGGGATGAGTTTCCAATACTCGTCCTCTTGGACTAAAAACGTAAATCATTGATCCTGGCCCACTGTTTTCCCAACCAGCAGTAGCTATAATATTTCCTTGATCGTCTAGTGTCATTCCATCAATACCACGATGAGGATAAAAGTTGTGCAAAATCTCAAAAGCCCCCAATGTTCCATCTGCATTAATCGGGTACGATCTCAGTTCAGCATTAGTACCGGGACCATGGTTACTTTCGGCCAAGTATAGCCTAGATTGATCAGGTGAAATAAGAATTCCGTTTGGCTTAGTTGTATCTGTGGTCATTTGCTCAAGCGACCAACTACCATCCGATTCTAAATTGGCTCTCAGGACCGACTGATGATTGAGTTCTAAATCATCAATCTTGTTACCATATCTAGGATCCGTGAACCAAATACACCCCTGTTTATCGAAAGCTAAGTCATTCGGGCTATTGAGACGCTTACCATCCAATTTGTCGACAACCACATCTCGTGATCCATCCGAATTATAACGAGCTATACAACGACCGCCACCCTCACACGCGTAGAGTTGGCCTGCTGAATCGTACATTAAGCCATTGGCCTCGTTCGTACCTGTACGAAATAGGTCCGTTTCACCATTTGAAGGATTGTAACGCATAATTCTGTTGTTTGGTATATCAGTAAACAAAACAACCTCACCTGTCCAGACTGGACCTTCGGTAAAATCAAAAGGCCCAGCCACATTTAAAAAATTCCAAGAATCGGCTGACATTTAGTTATATTATTTCCTTTATTTAATAAGATAGATTATGGGCGGCCTTCAAAAAGTTTGAGGGCTAGATATTCAATTAATGCCCGATTAACTAGCTGTGATTTCCAATGGTCAGGGATTTCACTGTAGCCATAATAAGCACCCGCTAGTTGGCCAAAAATTGCACCTGTAGTATCAGCATCATTACCCAAATTGACTGCTAGTAGGACACCTTCGGAAAAAGATGAAGTCTGACTAAAAGACCATAGAGCAGCCTCCATTACTTCAACAATGTGAATGGTGCCTTTTATTTCAGGTGGTTTCTTTTGTTGGTAAGAACCACGTGCGACTTGCTCAACTTGGGGATCCAAAGATCGATTTTGCCATAAAAGGGCATGATAGTTCAGGATTTCCGTTTTACTAGCTTGCCCTAGAGCTTTGACAATCAGGCTAGAATAGAGTCGACAAGCATCAATGCAAACTGAGCTACCATGAGTTGTGGCCGCGCTATCCGCTGACATTTGAATTGCTAACTCTAAATCTTTTGCATAAAACAATGGTACTGGTGCTAATCGCATTAAAGCACCATTACTAGTGGCATTGACAACCGGTCGAGGTTGGCCACTATCTCGAAAATTAGTGATAGCCTGACGTGCTGTCGGGCCAACACCATATGCCGATTCCTGACTGCTCAAATAGCCTCCGAATAACCAACGAGCATAACGCTCAAGTTGATCGATTGCGTCTAATCGACCAATCGATATCAAGCTGTCAGCCAAACAAAGCGCCTGAGAAGTATCATCGGTCCAAAAGCTACCATCCATCATATCGACAATTGGTTGGAAGGTTCCTGGGGCTTTCCCTTCAATTGTTGATCCGAGTTGATCGCCAATTGCAAGACCAACCAAAGATCCTACCCAGTAATTTAAATCGTTAGAAAAAGTCAAGTCAATCGCCATTAGTACCACCTATCATGCTGAACATAATGTGCCCCAAATGCTGGCTTGTTCTCATCCTGAAATCTTTGGATTATTTTGGTCAAAAAAAGTTTCAAAAGGGAATTTGTAGGGCAAAAAACTCAATCTACGTTGGAACACGTAAAATCAATCAACTTATTATTTACATGTTAACACGAAAGGTACAATTTTGTTATCGAGTTATTTACCGGAGTGCAAGCGACCAAAGTCTATAGTGACCGAAGGCTTTTACTCCATTGAGATAATTAACCTCAATTGGCATGAAATCTTTAGATGTAGAATTTACCAAAAACCGATTTTCATAATTTAACTAAGTTGAAAGATCTCAGATAGGAATCTATATCAATGCAATTATCAATCACGACTTATCCTGCTATCCCTGATTAAAAGACTTTGTCGTTTTGTCAAGCGGTTCGCGTTTAATTTCTTTTCTCAATCATTTTATTCGTTTCAGATTAACAGAATTCTAAACTGTTTTGGCTCTATTTTTATCTTTTTGAGTGAAGATCCGGCCAAATCTTTTCTAAAATAGTATAGTTAGAAATTGTAATAATACGGCTGGGTGCAAATTGGGTTTTTCCTTGATCGGCTTGGAAGGGCTGGTCATTGTAAATGTCGATCGCTGATTGCAAAATCATCTGACCGCGTTCATACGATTGGAGGTCGACCTCGGCATCATGTTGGCCTGAAATAATCAGGTCGATTGCTGAACGTTCTGCGCCAACTCCAATGGTAACGATTTTTTCGGCCATCTCGTATAAGTTTACACCTTCGACTGCACCAACAGCCAGATCGCTGTTAACACAGATAATCGCTTGTACATTTTGAGCGTAATCTCTCAGAGTTTGGCTAGCTAATTGGCGACCTGAACTTTTGTCAGCTTTTGAGTACTTGGAAAGAATATGTATTTCTGGGTACTGGTCTAAAATCCGATAGATGCCAATTTTCAATTGACGAAAAACGGGCGATCCTAATGGCCCTTCTAAGACTAGAACATTAGACTTATCCACAAGTAATTCGTCCTTGAGCTTTTGTACGACATAGGCCGCTGCTATTTCTCCAAGGCGACTTTGGTCGATCGAAAAATGACCGACGATTTGATCATTTCTAATCGGTTCATCTAATGTCAAGACCGGAACAGATTTTCTTTTGGCTTCACGTAGTATAGAGTAAGCAGAGCGAGAATCAATTGAATTCAAGACCAATACCTTTATGCCTTGATTTAGCATAGCCTTCACCTGCTGAAGTTCCATTGCAATCGCATTTTTTCCGTTAGCTTGATCTTGAACACTATTCCAGATTATTTCTATATGATCCGATTGAGGAGTTAAATTGAGTTCCACTAATTGGTCAAAAATTGCTTTTCGAATCAAGTTATAAGTCGTTGTATTAGTGTTTGGTACACTGACTCCAATCTTGACCACCGGACGATTATCTCCAACACAAGCTTGAAAGAAAAACAAAAAGAGAATAATGAACAGATCTCTCAAGAATGATCTTTGGTAAGCAAGGATGGGCACAGCGAACCACTTCATCTGTTGTTCAATTTGTTTTGGATCTTTTTGACTTCATCTTCAAGACTAGGGGAGATTTCTGACTGCTCAATCAATGTTTGGAGCACATCCAACTGCAACTGAGCAAGTGTCCAATCTTGCATTGATAAAGCGATACGGCTAAATTCTAAACGATACCTTACATTATTGGGGGCATTTTGAATTGCTTGTTGAAAGTGATGAATAGATTTTTCCATGCTGGCTGGGGGTAAACTACCATAGATCAGCTTAACCATTGCTAATAATACCCCACTAACATTTGCCATACCATGGTGCCATCGAGCTAAAATATAGTGCGCATAATGGTTACTTGGATCTAGTTCAACTGCTCGATCAGCAAATTCTCTAACAATCTCCGACAATTTTATTTTTTCCCTAACACCTACTACTTGCGTTAGGCTACCAGCTGCATTGGAAACACAAAGATAACATTGACTATTTTTAGGAGATAATTTGATAGATCGTCGGGCAAGTTGTTCCGCTTTAACAAAAAGCTTACGGGCTCTTTTTTTGTGATCCTTCTTTTTGTATTTGTATATTTTATTTCCTTGTTCGGTATAGACACGAGACATTCTCCACAGGATATCAGCTTGATCGCTTATCGGCTGTTCTGTAGCCAATAACAACTGCTCCGCCTGCTGCAGTAATTCCAGACAGGCAGAGAGTTGATCGGTTTTGAATTTTTCATCTGATAGACTAATTAATTGTTCTACAGATGATGAATTTGCCCACCCTTGGCTTGATAACCATAACAAGCTAAGTAGACACACAAAATAGAACTGTTGAGTTAGTAATCGATGAAAAATCACGGTTCTAATCTTTATAAGCAACGAAGGTTTGTTTCTGTTTGCCTAATTTATCGATAGACAATTCAACTACATCACCATTTTGCAAGTACTGTGGTGGTTTCATACCGGAACCAACTCCAGCTGGTGTTCCAGTGGATAAAACATCACCAGCTTCCAATAACATAAACTGAGAAAGGTAATACACTAAAAAGTGCGCGTTAAAAATCATATCTTTTGTATTACCTGATTGTTTTACCGCACCATTGACTTTTAATTCCATTGCTAGGTTATTAACATCACCGATTTCTTCTGCAGGACAAAGGTAAGGACCAAGAGGGTTGAATGTTGGGCAGGACTTCCCTTTGGTCCACTGTCCACTTCGTTGAATTTGAAATTCTCGTTCGGACACATCGTGCGAAATACAATAACCCGCAATATGGCTTTTCGCCAATTCTGGCGACTCTAGATATAATGCATTTTGCCCAATCACAATACCCAACTCGACCTCCCAATCAGTATGCGTACTATTTTTAGGGATGATGACGTCATCGAATGGACCTTGTACTGCACTAGTACTCTTTTGGAATATGACTGGTTCTTCTGGGGGCTCCATGCCTGATTCAGCGGCATGATCTGAGTAATTTAAACCTATACACATCAGCATGTGAGGGCGTGAAACACAAGAACTGAATCGGGCATTTGGGGGTGAATCAGGTAGATTGTCTTTCTTTTCTGCTATTAACGATCTCAGCTCGTTTAAACCATTATTGTTAAAAAAGCTATGGTTCCAATCTTCAAAGTGGTCTGAGCAATCCTTGTGTTGACCATCAACTAAGACACCTGGTTTTTCTTGGCCTCTGGGGCCAAATCTAAAAAGTCTCATAATTCTCCTTTTTATCATAACTTAGTAAAGATGAAAAGTTAGAATGGTAAAGGACCAGATCTAACTTTGGTTATAGTTTAGCATTGTGATATACTGGACCCAAGTCTCGGCAACTGATTTACCAACACCGCCGAAAAGGACCAATAATGATTAAGCTTGGTACTATGTCACTGAACGTTCGGGGAACAACAGCCACCGAGTTTGCCCAGATTGTCTCCGACCTGAACCTAGACCAGATTGAACTGCATTCCACCGCTTTTGAATCAACTAATATTGACTATCTAAGAATACTGAAAATGGACTTACAAAAAAAGGGGTTACCACTAGGTTATATCGGAGTTAGCAATAATTTTGGTGTTCCTATAGATCAGCACCCGGATCAGATTGCCAAAATCAAAAATTGGATAGACATAGCCTGTTTCATGAGTTGTCCATTGGTCCGAGTTTTCGCTGCTTATGTACCCGAAGATTGCACCGACGAAGAGGAACTTTGGCCACCGATGATACGAGGCTTTAAGGAAGTCGCCGAATACGGTTACCAAAAAGGTATCATCGTTGGTTTACAAAACCACAACCACAACAACGTGACCCGAACTGGAGATAACCTCCTACGCGCATTGAACGAGACCAATCATCCTTATTTTACTCACATTGTTGACACAGGGCAATATGCAGGCTCACCGGGAGCCAGTGGTAGCCACGGCCAATCCACTCCTAAATTTGACTGTTATGACAGTATTGCCAAGACGGCGCCCTATGCTGTATATGTTCGTGCGAAATTCTATCACATCGATTCTGGTGTTGAAGAGTGGTTAGATTATGCTAGAATTGTCAAAATCCTGAAAGGTTTAAACTATAACGGTGGAGTTTCTATTGTCTACGAAGGAGAATCGGATCCTATAGATTCGATGAGAAAAGCCGCCGATTATTTGCGCTACCTTTGGCAACAGGATTAAAACGTTAGGCCGTTGGTTGAAACTGAACTGCTAACTTTTCAGCCCAACTTTTGTTGGCATCTATGGTTCTACCTGCGTTGTGTGGTGTATGTACTACATTATGGCGACCTAGAAGCGGATCATCTAACGGTAGTGGTTCGACATCCCAAACATCGGCTGCTAAACTAATTTCATCGGCTAAAACTCGACGGCGAATGGCATCAACATCACAGATCCCAGCTCTGGTAACCAAGACGACTAGACAGCCTTTTGGTAGATCATTGATGTGGTCTGCGGTGACAATACCTCGTGTTGATTCCCACAATGGAACCATAGGAGCAAAAATTTCGGCATCCCTAACAAGTTGATCTAAATGCCATTCTTTTCTAGCACCAGCCCGATGAAAGCAAGGTTCACTCGCGTTAGGGTCATAAGCAGCTACATCAGCTCCCAACATACTGACAAAACTGGCGTAACGACTAGCGATGTTACCCACGCCAACGATGCGGACTTTTTTACCCGCAATTGTTCCACTGGTAAAATTGGGGTTGTCTCCAAACTGATGACCTCGAGCCCCAGGGCGACCAATGCCGTCTGGCGGACTGTAGTCCCATGGTTCCAAGGAGGTCAAAATTTCACGATGAAGTTGTGGGATTCGGCGTAAACCCGACAAAGTCAGTGCCAGACCGTATTCAGAAACTGTTTGCCCCCAAAAGCCTTCACTAGGATGATCATAAGTCAGGATTTCACGTTCTTTCAAATATTGATTGGTTTCTTCAGACAGATTACGACCGTAACTACCTTGAAAGGTTGCTTCTTTCAAAACCGAGAATTTTTGCAGACAATCCTTCGTAACACCGACCCCCAACGTAGCCAGACGAACAATGTTGTCGGTATCATTAGCAATTTGGCCCAGCAATTGATCATTTGTATTCTCCAATCGGTGAAATTCAACATCTCCATCGGCTTCCCACAGCGTATGCAAGTGATCAGCGGCAAAAGGCCAAACTAGATCAAACCGAGAATGCACGACAATCAAGCTTTTTCCCATATTAATTTGCCTTCCATTCAAAAATCTATTTGTGAATGTTTGATAGAATACGAAAGATCGAAACCCATGTCAAGCCCAAGGAATAACACAGCACTCTTTGTTTTATTATTATATTGTTTTCTCTTTGCTAGTTGTGGCCCTGATGATATAAGTCCACCCACCTTGTCCACAGAACAAGTACTAGTACCCGATAATTTGGTAGGTTACTGGGAATTAACCCACCTTCGTCCAACTGATGGTCTTATCAGTGCTAGCTTAACAATTAGTGAAATTGGCACTTGGAAATCGAAAACGAGTCTTCCATTGATTACTGGAGGATACCTGTCAGTGGAGGCAAACGGGAAACTGCGGATTCAAGAGGATCAGATTAACAGTGTGACTGAATCAGTCAAAACCCTTTTACCCACAAGTCAGATTCCAGTAAAAACAAAGACGTTCGATGGACAGATTACCTTCGATCTAATTGACGATCAACTGACACTCTACTACGACGACGGTAGCATGGCAATCTACCAACGGACAAAAAAATAGCGAATGAACAGTTTCCAGTCCATCCGCTGTGTATAAGATCAGAGGTTAACTCTAAAAAAGTTAATATCTTTTTGGCGGAGGTTGCGCTAGCCTGATACCCCTGTCGTGTTTGAATTTGAATTCGAACGGAACAGTTTGGTAACGAGCAGCAGTCCCTTCTGGCGGGGCTTTTTCAACAGGAATTTGTACTGATAGATCGGTAGCATTGAGCTTCACTTGCTGGAAAGCAAGAAACCCTTCTACTGATCCTCCAGGAGGTATGCCATCCTCGACTTTTGCAACTTGTTTTTCTAGCAAAATCTCTTTGGCCACCTGTAGTCCATTTTTTACCATAATACCGCCAATTCGGCTCATCATCATCAAACGTTCTTTTAAATCTTCGTAGTTATGTCCACCATACATATTCTCGCCTTGGTCAACAATTCGACACTTTTTGACATCGAAGATCACTTTTTGCTCACGATTATTGACCAATTTAACGTAAAAAACATCACATTTATCACCCTGGTGTGCAGCCTCACGTTCGTAAAATACGGATGCGTTATTACCTCGATTATATTTGAAGTCAAGGTCAGCACTACGCCAATAAACAATTGAAAATTCGATTCCATCTTTCGTTACAATCACACCATTATTACGTGGAGCAGCATCTGGATCAAACTGTTCACGTGCTACTTCCATATCAAGAATACTATGCCCCTCAGGTAAGTTCTCTTCATCTGGGAAAATGGCTGGCATATTTTTTAGTGAGTTGCCTTCTGTGATAGATTTGAGACTACTTTTGAGTGCCTCCTGGCAACCAATCAGCGCCAGCATCAACATAAAGCCTAAACTGATTTGCACCAATTTTGATAATCGCTTCATCTTTACTCCTTAAAAGTTCAGCAACTTGCTGACTATTATGATTTTTTCAGTATAGCACAAGGCTATCGGGTTTTCAAACTTGGCCAATTGCGCAGAAACTCAACTGGCTTCGATTTCAGTAAGAGCTTTACATTGTCGTAGCCAGACATTATTTGGTGTAGGCTCGTATCCCTTCCAAGCGTAAGGATCTGTACCGGACACAGGTACTACAGATCGCCGATCTGCGTTAGCCACACTCTCACCTTCAGCTACACTCCAAGGCAATAAAGACCAAGAATTACAATAGTGATTCACTAATACTCGGCGATAAGTTTGACTCCTATTTTTACGAGAACGGTGTAACAAATAACCATTGAAAAAGACCACAGTACCGGTTGTAACTTCGACCGGTATTTCTTCAGTCTCATCGAAGCCATAACTTTCATTCGCAAAATCGAATTCATCTTGATCCTGATGAGAACGCTGTGGGTATAAGTAACCTTGTCGATGTGAACCGGGGATAACCCATAGGCAACCGTTTTCAACATCTGCATCGTCCATGGCAATCCAAGCGCCAATCAAAGATCTATCTCGTGTTGGAATATAGATTTCGTCTTGGTGCCAAGCTTGACCCTGAAAATTAGGCGGTTTGACGAATAGCATCGATTGCATACACTTAACGCTACCATCCCAAAATGGAATATGTGCTGCGGTAATCTGACTCAAAGCACCAGATATTTGTGGGTGTTTAACGTATTTCTCGATTAATTCGCTGATGAAATGCGGTTGGTGAATACATAAAATTGAGGCCAATACATCCTGGTCTGATAATGTAGAGTCGACAGGTTCGAGTGTCTCACAGGGATAGCCACCTCTGGCTAGTTTAACGGTATCAGCTCTCAATTCTTCAATTCCATCATTAGAAACAAGATTCGACACAGCCAAATATCCATTCTCGACAAAAAAAGTCACTTGCTCATCAGATAGAACTTCTGGCACCCAAATTTGGGACCCACTAGATATCATATTATTCATTTTTGCTTGTGTATTGTGGACCGGTTATAGCAATCCAATTCATCTATAAAAGTTGATGCGAACGCAATAGTTCCGCCAGTTCATCCTTTGCCTCTTCGCTGACGGAAGCTATCGGAGAGGTTGTGTGCGACGAGCAGATGCCCAAAATTTCTGCACATGCTTTAAGGCAGCTAATCCCGTTTCCATAACTATACAATCGGCCAAGATCTATCAATTTGCCCTGCAGATCTTGCAGCTTATTTAAGTGTCGATCCCGCGCGGCACGATACAACTCAACTGAGGTTTTTGGATCTATATTAGAAATAGAAATCACGGCACCTTGAGCTCCAAAAACTATGGCTGCACCTGCCATAGTGTAGGATCCTATCAAGATTGAGAAGTTGTCCCGGTTTCCTAGATATGAATGAAGTTTGAGAAAAGTAGTCCAATCGGCGGTGCTATCTTTGATGCCAACAATGTTTGGATTTTGATTAACAATCTCGGCCACCAACTCCGGTTTCAGATTGGTTTTAACCATAGACGGAATATTGTACATCACGACTGGTAAATTACTGCTTACAGCTACTTCTCTATAAAAAGTCAAAAGTTCCTGGTCAGATGAGGGGTAATAATAAGGTGGAGTAGTAGTAACCGCAGTTACTCCAAGACGTTCAGCCATTTTAATGTTAGAAATGACCCTTCTTGTACTAGCATCCATGGCTCCGCAAATAATTGGAACTCTTTGTCTGACTGTTTCTACGGCTGTCTCAATCACGACCTGCCGGTTATTTTTATCCAAGGATGCGAATTCACCAGATGTGCCAAGTAGATACAAACCTTGTATCCCATGCGCCAGTAGCCTGTTAATCTGGCGGCTCAGAGCATCAGTGTCAACCAATCCTTGATCACCGATTGGTGTGATAATAGGAGTGTAAATACCTTCAAATTTCATTTTAAAATAGGGGCCTTGCTTTACTCAGTAGACAACAACCACAGAGTTATTAATATGAAAAATCGACGAGTTCAGTATAGCAAAGAAACCCAATTGCGTCAAGCATCGGAGACGCTCTTTATTAACTACGAATTCAGTCTTTTTTTGATTCCGGCCCAAGAACAAATTGGGCATTGAGCTGGCTGATGTTGTCGGGCAGGACAATATTCGCGACCAAAAAAAATTATTTGTAGATGTAGCTTATTCCACTTTATTTTTGGGAAAAGACGTTTAAGATCTTTCTCTGTTTGTTCCACATTCTTACCATTTGATAATCCCCAGCGATAAGCCAATCGATGAATGTGCGTGTCGACTGGAAACGCAGGATAACCAAATCCTTGACCCATGACAACGCTCGCCGTTTTATGTCCTACTCCCGGAAGTGCCTCCAAATCAGTGTAGTTGTCTGGAACTTTTCCTTGATGTCGATCTACCAGTATTTGGCTGAGTCGTTTTAGATTTTTAGCTTTTGTGTTGGATAACCCAATTTTGGAAATAACCTGCTTAATAGTTGTTTCTGATAACTCCGCCATTTGCTGAGGCGTAGTCGCTAAACTAAACAATGTTGGCGTAGTTTCGTTGACTTTCTTATCTGTGGTTTGAGCTGAGAGCATTACTGCGACCAGCAAAGTATACAAGCTATCATGAGATAATGGGCTTGGTGTTTCAGGATATAAATCGTCTAAAATTTTCTGTATTCGCTCAACTTTTTCGATTTTTCTCACATTATGCCCTACCTGCACCTACCTAGTTTGGACCATCACCAATTGAATTGTAGCACAGAATTGGCTTGGCGACTTGTCTTGCGTTTACATTGAATTATAAATTGACTATAATGACGAAAAGGATATTAGGTTGATTCGAATTTATCAACAAATTATCAGCGTTCCTCCATCTTGCATAGACTTCAATGGACATGCTAACAATACTGTTTATATCCATTGGATGCAAGAAGTAGCAGTCGCACATTCGACTGCTAATGGCTGGTCGCCTGAACGTTACCAACAGAATCAGGCGGGTTGGTTTGCTCGCCGGCATTGCTTAGATTATTTGAAACCTGCACTTGTTGACCAATCACTAACTATTCAGACTTGGGTTGCGGGGTTTCAAAAAACCAGAAGTATGAGACGGTATCAAATCTGCCACCAAGCCACACCAATTTTTCGAGCAGAAACTGAGTTTGTCTATTTTGATTTTGAACGGCAACGCCCGGCTCGCCCACCAAGGATTTTGGTTGAGTCTTTTGAGGTCGTTGCGGATATTGATCAGGAACTAATTTCAATTCTCGGAGGGTAATACTTTGCAGTTAAATGATCAACAAATTCAAATATTTCAAAAGGAGGGTTACTTGGCAATCCCGCATCAATTGGTTGATAAAGATCATCTCCAAGAACTCCGCTCTGCATACGACAAAGTGTTTGAAAAACGGTCTCAAACTAATGGAAAAGGGTGGCGAAATCTTTCAGCTACAGATGAAAAAGAAAATTACAAGCAACAAGAAATGCTACAAATCATGGAAATGTGGGAAAAGAGTGAGATATTTCATCAACTCTTGTTTCATCCTCCATTACTCAGCATTGTCGCTTGTCTAATTGGGCCTAATATTCAGCTGTTTCATGATCAAGCTCTTTACAAGCCAGCACAAATTGGTGGTCCAGTACCTTGGCATCAAGATAATGGTTACTGGCAGTGCGAGCCTGCAAATTTGGTTAGTATTTGGCTTGCCCTTGATGATGCTGATACTGAAAATGGATGCATGAACGTTATACCTGGTTCTCACTTAGTAGAACCATCTGACCACAGTCGTGCAAAACATAGCGGTCAGGATTTGCCAGCATTACTATCAGTTGATGTTAATGAAGATTATGGAATTTCGGTTCCTCTAAAATCTGGTTTTGGAATGGTGCACCACTGTTTAACCTTACATCAAACTAATCCTAATGGATCTGATAGGGATCGTAGAGCGATAGTTATTCATTATATGCCAGTGGGCACCAAAAACAGAGAAGGTGAAATCCTTAAACACAATCTATTACTAAGCGGAAACAACCCTTATAATCTTTGAACTAGTATGAAAACTGAACCCTCTGTATCATCTGAGGAAATCAAAAATAAGATTAATCAGTTTTACAGTATTAGCTTAGAACAGCTGAATTTTGTTCCGGTTGGTGAAGGCTCTTGGTGCTACTGGGGACAAGCACAGAACGATATTTTTGTTCGCTTGGTGAAAGATAAAGATCAGATCTCGCTAACCAACAGCCTAATAAAATTACTAGCCAGCCTAGGTGTACCAATTCCGATTCCTTTGCCCGATAAATCTGGTCAAACAGTGGTCAAGGTAGCTAATTTTGGTTTAGTTGTCTATCCATACATTTCTGGATTAACATTGATGAAGTCTGACCGAACCAATCAACAGGTTTCTTCGCTGAGACAGGCAGTTGGTAAAATGGTTGGTCACCTGCATAGCTTGACTCGTGAGATTAGCAATCAAATTGAATTACCGATTGAAAATTTCACAAAATTTCAGTCAGAGTTTCGGTTAATTATTTCTCCTAGGAACCCAATCTATCAAGCCGACCAAATTGTCAAAGATTTGCTCTCTTTTATTAACGTAAGGCGTTGTGAATTAACAAGCCTAGTACAAGTTGCTGCGCAATTGGGGGCTAACTTGCGATCCAGAGAATTTGATTACGTCCTATGTCACGGCGACATTCATGAAGATAATGTCTTACTTTCCGAAAAGGGTAATTTATATATTATCGATTGGGACGGGGCTATTCTTGCACCAAGAGAGCGGGATTTATATTTCTTCGGATCTGAAAGTTACCTAGGTCTTAATAAGGACAATTTGCGTGGATATTTTGCTTCATCCGGCCCCGTCGAAACCGATCCAGTTTTGATGGACTATTACACAATAGAATGGGCGTTGCAAGAAGTAGTTGATTATGGAAGTAGAATCTTATCTGATTCTCGCTTTGACCTTGATGGCCGATTAGATGCTTGGCAACAATTTCAGGGTCTATTTGAACCTAATCAGGATGTCGATTGTGCTTTCCAAGTGGCCGCCTGTTACAGACGGGACACATCAGTAATGAATTCAAGTCAACTATGAGAAATAAACCTAACATCTTGCTAATTAGTACTGATCACTGGCCGGCTGCACTGCTGGGAGTAGCGGGACACCCCGTGATTCAAACACCAACTCTGGATTCTCTTGCTCGAAGTGGCACTCGATTTTCTAATGCTTATTCTGAATGCCCCGTATGCATTCCCGCTCGTCGAACTTTAATGACTGGCACAACCCCTCGAACGCATGGTGATCGAGTTTTTGATGAGACTTTAACAATGCCTCAACTCCCAACTATGGCAGAAACATTTCGTTCGGCTGGCTATCAAGCTACTGCTGTTGGAAAACTGCATGTGTATCCGCAGCGAAACCGTATAGGGTTCGACGATGTAATTTTAGATGAAGAAGGACGAACACAATACGGAGTGATCGATGATTACGAAATTTTTTTAGCTGATCAAGGTTATGCGGGACAACAATTTTGGCACGGTATGAGCAATAACGAATATAGTTGGCGACCTTGGCACTTGCCAGAACACACCCATGCAACTAATTGGGCTACACAACAAATGTCGAGAACCATCAAACGTCGTGATCCAAGCCGGCCTGGTTTCTGGTTCATTTCTTACCGGCATCCGCACCCACCATTGGTACCTTTACCAATTTATCTTGACTTGTACCGACAATTTCTGATTGACAAGCCACAATCTGGCCAATGGACAACCGAGGAGAACTGTTTTGCTATTCAGGCTAATCTCAGTCGAGGTTTTGATTTTTACCAGCAAGAATCTGCAGAAGAACAAATCCAATTGGTACGCCAAGCCTTTTACGCACTCTGTACACACATTGATCACCAACTACGTGTTTTGATAGGTACTCTTCGAGAGGAAAGTCTACTGGATAACACGATCATTTGTTTCACCTCAGACCATGGGGACATGCTAGGCAATCATGGTATGTGGGCTAAACGTCTGTTTTACGAATATTCAGCTAATATCCCTATGATCCTAGTGGGAACAGGCGACGATGATCGAGTTGGTATTCACCAAATCGACCATCGATTAGTTGGTTGGACCGATATAATGCCAACACTTCTTGATTTAGCTGGTATCAGTATTCCCACAACCGTGGAAGGTCTTTCAATGGTTGGAAAAGAAAAACGGGACTCATTTTATGGAGAGGTTGGTGAAGATGCATTTGCCACTCGTATGGTACATGATGGTCGCTATAAACTCATTTACTACCCAGTAGGCAACCAACGACAGCTGTTTGATTTGAATAAAGATCCCAATGAAGTTTTCAACTTGTCAAACGATCCAACTCATCGTCATCAGCTGGAACACTTGACTAAGATTTTGGTTAGCCAACTCTACGGTGCAGATTTAGATTGGATTGTTAATGGCAAATTGGTTGGTCTAATTAATCAAAAATTTTTACCTGGGCCGAATAAAGGCCTGTCAAGCCAGCGTGGAGATCATTTTCCTCCACCGCCACAAACCAACATGAAGCAAATTCAATGGTTTCATGTGAAAAGTGAGAAAATTGACGATGATTAAAATTCTGATTTTAATGTTGCGAGGAGTGGTAATCGAGTGGTTATTTGGATTGCTAGCCAGTTGGCTCCCATACCAAAAACCACAATCATTATTAGTGTTCCGACTAGAGAAATAACCGGAACTGAGTTGCCAAGTGATAATAGGTGGGGGGTAACAGACAACAATGCGGAGATCGTTCCAATAAATAAACCAACTAAAATCAGAAATGTATTTTCGATTAGCATAATAATCGACAAGATTGATCTTTTAAAACCGAAAGCTTGTAGTATAGCCAACTCTTTTTTCCGCTCGATTGTATTTCGCACTAAAACAATCGCGAGTCCAGCAGTGCCGAGCATGAGACCTAAACCGCCAATCACCTGAAATACTGACATGTAGGTATGCTTGACCGTGTGAAAGCTTTTGAGTCGATCAATAGTTGGAGTCACATCTAATCCGTATGAACTGAACTCTTGTTCCAACTTTTGTACAGTTTCCCCTTGGACGGAATCAATCAAAAAAGTACGATTGCTAGATTGGTGAGGGAAATGCCGTCGTAGCTGGTCATTTGAAACGATAAGTTCACTCTGAAAGATGCTATCCTTCAATAAAGCTACAAATTCGAATTCGATGATCTGGCCAGATTCATCTTGCATAGATATTCTTTGACCGATCCCCAGACCTAAAATCCACTTCACCGACTCATAATCCCCAATCACTGGCACAACTGTCGGCCCCAAATCTTGGTTCAATAAATTCCATGAATTATCCAAATCATGATCTATAGTTTGTTGAAATTGAAACCCACCACGTCGAATTAATTCTGAAGAGAAGCCAATGATGTGAGGCTTTTGTGGTTGGAATAAGTTGAGGCAGCTCACATCATCCCCAGGTAAAGTCAAACAAGGAAAAACTGACCCGGTTATAATCGAATCAAATTTTTCAAGGTCTACTAATATCGGAATATCGGCTTTTGCCATATATCCAAACCCACCGGTTCCTGTTTGTTTGATCGGCACTGATGATTCAACTGATGGTTGTCGGTTGGTTCCTACTGCAATAATTACAAAACTAGCACAAGCGACTAAAGCTACACACAACAGGCTTCTACCTGGACGGCGTGCTGTATTCCTAATGCTCGAGCTTATATAATTAGTAAACCGAGTAGTTGGCCGATGGTGTAACCAACCAGAAAAATAGGCTAAACCAGATACCATTAGAGAGGTACCAGATATATAAAAGAAAAGTGGTGAAAACTTATCAAGAAGTGCGTAAGTGATTGTTCCAATGGCAATTATGAGGCAAACCGTTCCTATTACCCACCGACTATTTAAGGAGAAATGACTAGACTGTTGGATATCATGTGATAGACGTTTTACTACCCAACCGATGGTTAGTTGAGACATGATTAAACTTAGGACAAGGCCAATTACCAAACTTGTTATTGATATATGTACTTTAAGCGCTGTCGTACCAACGGCGCCAATCCACCAAGTCCGCAGACCGTAAATCATCAAACTACCATAACAAATGGCAAGCGCTAATCCGAGCGTAGAGCCTAATATCGCTAAAATGAGCCCCTCTTTAGACAAGCGTAGTTGGATCTGTTGATTTGAAAACCCGACAGCACGGAGTAAGTAGATTTCGTCTCGTCTCATTTCAGTTCCCAATCGAAACAACAAGCCGATGATAAGTAAGGCCGACAAAATGAGAAAAAAACTCAAGCTTACAAACAGAACACTAAAGTCATTGCTGCCTTTGGATGCTGATAGTCCAGTTTGCTTAACATTTTGTAACCGAAATCCTACTTCAGCTAATGTTAGTCGTTCTAAAACTGATTCTTCTAATTTAGTTTGTGCTACAAGCAAAGGCATATCGTTTACATCAATTCGCAATGAGGTTAGCTTCCCAAAACGGCTATTCCAGAGATTTTGGCCATCTTGTAACCGAATAATAGCCTTTGGTGTCGATTGATAAAGGTCCCAATACTCCTCATCCTTGGGTCCGATTTTCTCATAGTCAATTGGAAATGGTACTTCCCAATTTGATATGTCATCTGCGGATTGAATACCCGGCAAGTTAGGGGTCAATTCGGGATCAAGCTTTGAAATGTCCACAAGGCCTTCAAATCGAAAGTGAGCAAATTCAGTCTGAAAATCGTTTTCAGTGTCAGGCAAAAAATACTCAATTTCAACTTCTGCTTGTTCATCTTGGTTGAGACCGAGAATTTCTGCAGCCCAACTATTAAGAAAAAGTGGTGGTTTCCCCCCTTTAGTACCACCTTTATCTAAATTCATAGCCGTAATAGTTGAATAAGGAATACTTTGATCGCCAACTGTTATTCGATTGGCAAGATAAGTGAGAATAGGATTCGTTTTTAGATTAAGTACGCTTGCACAACTTTCTATTGCATTGACTAAGTTGGGAGATAAAATGAAATCTCGACTTTCAATCATTAATAGATCTTGATCATTGGTCCGAAAAGTCAAACCAAGATCTGTAAAACGAAGGGATAACTTCAGTTTTTTTTCCCACTCTTCAGGAGATATTTTGGAGGATGCTACTAGGATTGTGTTGACTCGTTGTTTTTGGTCGACTGATTTTTGTAGAACTGATAGGTCAACATAGGCATTGGCTGGAAAGTATTCAGAATTTTGCAGGCTAAATCGCCCGATGTTCCGATCGGGAACAATATAAGTTACCGTTAATCGAATTGATTGTACCAGATCAGTATAATCGCGCCGACCTAGCATGAACTCACGATGGATATCTGGAGGCCGTTCAAAATAAAGGACAACAGTTTCACCTAATTTGACGTTTAGTTCTTTTTGCAGCGACTGGTTAAGAACAACCGAGGGAAAGATTTGCTGATTAGACTTTTTCAGTCGTTTTGTGATTTCTTCAGACAAATTCGTCCGCCAAAACTGACCTGATTCAGCAGGTAATCCATAAATGTTTATATTTGTACGTCGAGCTTTGCTCGCAGGCTGGACAGCAGTTCCAGTTATGGAAATCAGAGGTAAAATTGAGTTAAGAGATTCTGTGGTTGTTTTTTCTCCTATTTCTTTGGCCAAAGATTGACGAAAAAACTGATTGGCAGCTAAAGCATATTCAGTTGGACCCAATCGATCCAACGTCAATTCCTCCAGACTACCTCTAACTGAGTCTCCCACTAGTAATGCGCCAGTCAATACTGCTGTTGCTGTGGCTATCGCTAGAAAAACTGACAAATTAATTGGCCAGAAATAACGTAAACTCCGCCACATTGAACTACTATTTGGCACCTTAATTTCGTGGAATTAGATTGGTCGCGACGTCAGTTTGATAAGCTTTAAAAGCTGGAACTAGACCTGCTAATAGACCAATTATTGTTGTCACAAGGGGTAGTATGAGTACGATGATTAAGGCTTGTCCTTCCAAATTTAAGGGATCTAGTACCACGCCGACCCGGTTCTGAATAATGTTGGTAGTCACAACAAAAATTAAGCCATAAATCAGATACCCGATTAAGCTTCCAATCAAGGCAATAGTACCAGCTTCAAACAATATGACTGAAAACACTAATTTTCGACTGGCACCCAATGCTCTCATGATAGCAAATTCTCGTTGTCGTTCGTTTATGGTGTTGTATATGGCTGCTAAAATTGCGAATCCGGCTACCACCATAACTAAATAGGCAACCATCTCCATTACGCGGTTCATCCACCCAATTTTATCAAACAAATTAGCCATCACTTTACCAATGGGCCAAGCGATAGTAGCTACGGTGCCTTGTTTGTTAATCATTTGATCTAGAAAAAATCCAACCTGTGGGCTAGACAGTTTCAACATAACTGCGCTGACTTCTTTATGTTTATCAGGAATTACTTGGCCGGATTGAGCTCGGTAATTTTCTCCACTGCCACGTAGTACATGACCTTCAACTCGAAATACACCTTCAATTGGAATCCAGATCACTCGATCAGCAGGTGTATTGCTGGGTTCTAAAATGCCAACAATGTTATAGGTCTGGTCGTGTTTGGCGTTTAAATCAAAGTTTAATCCATGGTAAGGGTGGATTTTTGCTCCAACAGTCAAACCCATTTTTTTTGCTACTAGATGACCAACGACGGCCTCTGGTGCATTTTCTTTGAATAGACGGCCCTTTCGAATCGATAAGCTATCCACATTGGTGAATAGCTGATTTGAGGTCCCAACAATACGATAGCCATAGTAGTTGTCTCCTAAAGCGTAGGGGACTGCAGCCTTAACTCGTGGGTCATTTTTGATTTGTTTATATAGAGACCAAGGAATATTACCGGCTGATGTTTCAAGATGAAATACAGTATTCAAAACCAATTGCAACTGACTACCACGAGCACCTAAAACTGCATCAAATCCGATGGCCCCCCCGGTAAATGCCTGATAACTTTGGATTTTTATGAGCCAGACTGCTAGTACTAAGCCACAACCCAGAGCCACCGAAATTGCGGTAATGATACTTGATAAAGCATGCTGCTGCATCGCACGCCGAACCATCAGGAATAAATTAATTTTTCGCCGAGACTGGTACATTGCGGTTTAACCTAAGCGCAGTTGATATCGGAAAAAAGGCGACAATCATCAAATTGATCAAGTAAATCTTGATCGTGGCTGACTAGTAAAAGTGCCGCATTTTGTTGCTGACATATTTGACGAATTAGTCGTAGCGCAGTATGGGCCTGTGCAGAGTCTAAGTTTCCGGTTGGCTCATCAGCCAGAACGAGGTTCGGCTTCTTTGCTAAAGCTCGCACAACAGCTACTCGTTGTTGCTGTCCTACAGATAATTGACTTGGACGATAGTTTAGCCTTTCGGCTAAACCAACCTCAATCAGCATAGTCTCCGCTAATTCAGTGTCAGCTATATCACTAAAATGCATGCCCAATAACACATTTTCGAGAATAGTATAAGCAGGTAGAAGATTAAAGGTTTGAAAAATATAACCAATGGAGTTACCTCGGAACTGATCACGTTGTTGCTCCGATAGTTTAGCTATATCTGTTCCATTAAGAATTATTTGAGGTAGTGGTTCTTGGTTGTTAATTGGCTGATCAGCTTGGAGGATTCCAGATATAAGGTTCAGGAAGGTCGTTTTTCCACAACCACTCTGACCTTGCAAGGCAACCTGCTGGCCAGAATTTAACTCAAAATCAGGGATGTCGACAATTGTCTGGGTCTTACCATCAGGTGAAGGAAAAGTTTTTTTGAGATGACGAATTTTCAGCATCGATGTTTTTTGTTATAGATTATCTTTTAGCTATAGCCACGTCGTCAGCCTGCATAACGTAGATATTGACTCCCGTATTTGGATCTATTTGAGAACCAACTAGTAACTTCCCTTTCACAGACACTGGCACGTTATTCAGGAATCGGACTTTCTTCCGTTTTGACTTGACGCCTTTTCCTTCACTATTAACTTTTATGTAAACCCATTCGTTAAGTTCGGGGATCACTCCGAAACAGCAGGCTTGGGTATCTCTAAGAAGCATAAACTCACTAATCCACCCCTTTTCTGATACCACCGGTAGCATAAACCCTTCGATGGCCACTGATCTTCCATGCAACATTAGAATTGTTTCTGGTATTTGGGTGTTTAGGTCCAATTCCATGAGTCCTTCGGGCGTAGATAATTTCGCATAGTCATCTACCTTCAGAGGATAACTAGACAATTGTTCGAAAGTCACAACCTGATATTTACCTGCTTCTTTTTGACTTTTGACCTTTGTTTTTATCGCAGAACTCGGCTCAATGCTCGACATTGTCAGGCTTAATTCTAAGATAATTGGGAATCGATAGTCAGATGAATGTAGACCCGTCAAGTCAAGATTGGCCTTCATTTTGAACAGATTACCTTCACCTTTAGTCTGAGTTTCGATGTCAGCCCAAAAATAGACAACTTCTGTGTGGATTTTATCCAATTGGTGTATGCGTGCTGTGTTGGACTGTAACTGGCCTTCCAAATTGAATTCGACCTTTTCCCGATTCGGAAGTTCTGTAACCATAATGGGGAACCCGGTTAATGTAATTTGAAATTTGGTCGACAACTGACGCACAATGCTCGTCTGTTCAGGAACAGTAGGTTGGTCCCAGACAGGCTTCAATATTAGGGTCGCTGTTGATTTAGGAGACACAGTCTGACTGAACAGTCCTTCATCTACTGTAGCTGTCAACTGGTACTTTCCGGATTGAAGATTCAGTTTGCTATCCTTTGGCAGTAGATAAAATGTTTCCGTCGCCAATTGCTCTCTGGCTAGCAAATCAATAAATGAAAATTGTAAGCTAGCCAGTGTACAAATTAAAAATAGACTTATTCGTACCAACAGATTATTCCTTCTTTTTCTTTTTTCGATGAAAAATTCTAGAAAAAAATCCGCCTTTATCTTCGTTGATGACACAGACTGAATCAATGTCTATATCACCAAAGTTGGCAGTCTCTCGATTGGAGTTAGTCAGATCCGCACCCGATAAGTCGGCACCAGTGAAATTCGCACCTGACAAATCAGCTTCTCTCAGATTGGCATTAGCCAAATTAGCTTTTGCAAAATTCGCATTTTCTAGATTGGCTTGTAAAAGGACACTGTGTTCCATATCAGCACCAGTGAAATCCCCTTCTGATAAGTCTGCCACCCGCATGACCGCACGTTGAAAATCTGAGCTTTTGGCTTCTACTCGACTAAGGTCAGCTCCAATTAGCTGCGCGTCCGAAAAGTCAGCCTCGGTCATATTTGAACCACTCATTCGTGCATCGGACGCATAAATTCCGTGCATGTCTGAGTGTAGCATGCCCGCATTTCTAATATCAGCTCTACTCAAATCAATACCAGACAGATTCTGACCGCTTAGATTAACATCGGCAGACAACTTGAACGCGCCAACTAAAGGTTGGTGTAATTCTTGATCTCCATGGTCGTCTCGGATTGATAATTCTGGATCCAGAGGCGAATTTTCTAATTCTGTTAGGGCATAAACTTCAGAGCTTTCCGCATCCTGAACTGTATCCACTGCATGAGTCCTAAAAACGCGTATATGTGTAAGTTTCTTATCTCTTGTGGTTGGAATTTTAACAATAATTTGGTTGTCACTATTTCGGTTAGGGAACTGATAGTCGCCACTAACCGTATCAGAAGCAGAAGTTTCAATTACCACTCGAGGAGAAGGCTTTGTTTCCAGATGCAGCTCATCGTTGAAATATTGATAAGCATATGCATAACACTTAAGACCGTTGAGCTTGCCCTGAATAGCTGTTTTGGCTTTACCTTTATAATCTCCCATGATTTTAGGTTTTTCCATCATATCAACTTCGTAACCACCATTTGGATCAAAACCTTCTGGAAACTTCGTACTAGAATCATACACGGCAGCAGAGAAGTTAGCACCAGTCAAATCTGCACCCTCTAAATTGGTACCTCGCAGATTAGCGTATGTCAGCTTAGTTTCGACTAATTTGGCATCCGTTAAATCTGCACCAGATAAGTTAGCCCTCCTTAAATCAGAGCGTGAAAGGTCGGCACCGATCATCTTCGCATTAACGAGATTAGCATTGGTGAGATTTTCATCTTCTAAGTCTGCACCAGTCAAGTTAGCCATTCGCAAATTAGCACGAGACAGATCAGCTCCCCTTAAGTTGGCGTTAGTCAAGTCAACATCGGTCATTATGGCATTGCCAAGATCTGCGTTTTGTAAATTAGCTTTAACCATTACTGCTTTAGTCAGGTTTTCCGCGTGCAGATTTGCGCCTTCTAGATTAGCTTCAGTTAAGTCAGCTTTAATCATCAGGGCATTATGTAGATCCGCATCCTTCAAGATCGCATTCCGAAGAATTGCATCTTTAAGTTGTGCATATGCCAAGATCGATTCGGTTAGGTCAGCTTTGACGAGGGTTGCTTTTTTGAGGTTGGCCCGAGTTAAGTCAGCCCCGCTCAGATCTGCTCCAGACAAATCCACCTCTGGTTTGATATTGTAGTCAACATCGTTGATTCTTTTTCTCATATTAAACCCCTTTTTTTAATGTCTAAGTGTTTGGTTAACTTTTTAATGTTCATGTTCTCTATTAATCATGATTCTCTTAAGAAATTTACTATAGCCTTGCTAAGTTCGGTTGTAGTCAAATCTCCACCTAAGTCAGGAGTGCGATAACTCTTATCGGATAAAACTTGACTTACAGCAAGTGATAGGCGTGAGGCTTGTTTTGTACAAATCGGATCTTTTTTCTGGTCAGCTAACCAAAGTAACATTAGCTTCACGGACAAGATCATACCTATTGGGTTAGCAATATTCTGCCCTGCAATGTCCGGGGCTGTGCCGTGCGAGGGTTGAAAAATAGCTGAATGTTCTCCAATATCTGCAGAAGGGGTCATTCCCATACCACCAACTAAACCAGCTGCTAGATCAGACAGGATATCACCATACATGTTTTCAGTTACAATGACGTCATATGTCTGTGGTTTTTGTAATAAGTACAAGGCAAATGCATCAATATAAGCATGATCTGGACTAATGCTTGGGTAATCTTTAGCGATTCGATCATATATCTGACGAAAAAAAGCCATCGAACGAAAAACGTTAGCTTTATCAACACAAGTAACTTTTCGTTTTTTCTGTCGATGAATAGCCAGATTAAAAGCAAAATGGACAATGCGTTCAGTACCTGATTTAGTCATTACCATGGAATCAATAGCTACTTCATCTCTGATTTCGATACCCGAATTCATAGAGGCAAATAGTCCTTCTACATTTTCACGAACTATCACGAAATCAATGTCTCCCTGAGACAACCCCTTGATTGGAGTATGATCAGAGTGATACAGATAGATTGGCCGTAAGCCAGCATAGAGGTCAAGCTTGAAACGCAGGTCGACTTGTGGTCTCATCTCAGTACCGTCTGGCCAACGCACGTCCGGCAACCCCATTGCTCCTAGTAAAATTGCATCAGCTTGACGACAACCTTGTATCGTTTTCAGAGGAAGAGGATCGCCTAACTGCTGATAACACGAGGCTCCGCAAAGATAAGATCGGAGGTCAAAGGTCAGGGGGCTAGTTTCCTGAATAGCTTCCAAAACCATAACAGCAGAAGCCATAACCTCAGGGCCTATCCCATCTCCGCCGAGGATGGCGATACGATAAGAATGTTCGGCTGATATCATTAGGCTTGATTATTGACTAGAACCCCTCCACCCTTGAGTTGCGTTTGGTGATTACGGTCAGTTTCTACTTGTGTGCTAGACTTTTTTTGAATAGCTGACTCAGGCTTGGAGGCTGAGGGTTGGTTTTGGCTTTTTGTTGAAGTTGCCGATTTTTGCTGTCCGCTGTTGGATTGATGGATGGCTTGCGACAGTTTACTACCAGCCGACTGGTTAGACATAACAGCTGTTGATACACTAAGCATGATTTCAGACATAATGACCTTTATAACTTTTTATGTTTGCAAAATTTCCTCAGCGCGAATTCTGTTTTCCGAACCACGACTGATATCATATTATAGCAGTGTCGGAATTGCAAGCCGTTTCCCTAGATCAGGGGCTCAAGTTTGCATAATAGCAAGCATTTATTAGTAGACAATTTAGATGTTTTTCAATCACAATGTAACCTAGAGAAATGCATTTTAAAGTGAGATCTTATCAACAGGTAAAACATTTCTGTAGCGCTTTGGTTTGTCCATTCACCAGATTTCTATTTGATAGGTTCTCATCTCGCTTAGGCAATATGAATTGATAATTTTGGCTTCAATAGACTATAATTGGCGGGTAGTTTACCTACTGAGTAAGATATCGAAATCCTAATTGGTATATAACGAAATGAAGGTGGAAAATGACGTTTCTGGCCTGATTGGGAACACACCGATGGTTCGTCTGAACTGTGGTTTAGTTAACCAACGAGCGACGGTTTTGGCCAAAGTTGAGTCGATGAACCCTGGTGGCAGCATTAAAGACCGAATTTGCTTGTCAATGATTGAAATGGCAGAGCAATCGGGACAACTGAGAGCTGGCGACACTATCGTTGAGCCTACAGCAGGTAATACGGGCGTTGGGTTATCAATCGTAGCTTTAGCCAAAGGATACCGCATTGTCCTGTGTATGCCGGAAAATGTGAGCCAGGAGAAATACAGTTTGCTTTCGGCATATGGTGCTGAAATTATTTTGACTTCGGTAGACTCTGGAATGGCAGGCGCTATTTGGGAGGCGGAGGAATTAGTCTCTCGGAAGCCTAATCACTTCATGCCTAATCAGTTTGACAATCCAGCTAACCCGTTAGCTCATCAACAAACAACGGGTCAAGAGATCTTAAAAACACTACAACGAAGCGATCATCAACAGCTGGATTATTTAGTAACAGGCGTGGGAACAGGGGGGACGTTAACCGGTGTTGGCCGGGCTTTGAAAAGGCACTTTCCAGATATAAAAATAGTCGCTGTTGAGCCAAGCGTATCCCCTGTATTGTCTGGAGGTGAACCTGCGCCAACCAGAATAGATGGTATTGGTGCTGGTATGGTGCCCAAAGTGCTAGATCTGGGATTGATTGATCAGATCGCTACGGTCTCTGACGAGGATGCATATCAAGCCATGCGTTATATTGCTGAAGAAGAAGGCTATCTAGTAGGGATTTCTTCCGGAGCTAATCTTCATGCGACGTTAAAATTGGCTCATGATGTCGGTCCTGATAAAACGATTGTGACCTTTTTTTGTGATACTGGCGAACGCTACTTGAGTTTGGGCCAGTATTTCAACGGTAACGAAGAATTATAGTGGTAGTATTCCGTTAACTAATGAAAAACCGGGATGGCATTCTCAAGTAAAGTAGTAAAGTAATGGTAAGTGATGAGAAAAACCAGATACATTCAGTAGAATTTTGGCGAGATCTTGCGCAAGAAGTTGGATGTATAGTTGATCCACAAACTGTTTTGTTCGAGTTATTCAAGCGTTTCAAGGGCAGGGCCGCTATTATTTCCAGTGGTCAGCTTACGGGACTTGTTCTGATCCAAATGGCCTTCGAAAACCAATTGCCATTTCGTGTCTGCACTATTGATACGGGGAGGTTGTTTCAAGAAACCTATGATTTTCTGGAACAGGTAGAACATCACTACGGAATCCAAATCGAGAGGGTCTCGGCACAACGGGCGTCCGTTGACCAAATGGTCAGGCAGCATGGTGAATACCTATTCTTCGATAGCCAAGCTAAACAAGAGTATTGTTGCAAAATTCGTAAAGTTAACCCGCAAATAGAGCTATTAGACAATTTAGACATTTGGTTCACAGGCTTACGCCGCGATCAATCCGATTTTCGACAGCACATACCCCGAGTAGAAATAATCGAGCATCAGAAACGATCTATTTTGAAAGTTAGTGCTTTGGCCGATTGGGACGATGAACGTATTTGGAATTACATCGACGAGAAATCTATACCGGTTAACCCACTATTGCGTCGGCAACCCCAAACAGCTTACTATGAATCGATCGGTTGTGTAATTTGTACCACTCCAATTCTGCCTGGAGAAAGGAAGCGCGCGGGACGTTGGCGCTGGCAGAAAAATGAAGGAAATGATAAAGAATGTGGATTGCACTTTTCTATTTAACTTATACAAACCCCGAAACATCAGTTCTTCACCCATCAACTAAAGGAAGTGAGTAAGGAGTAGTAATGTCTGTAGTCGTTCGAATCCCCACACCACTTAGAAAAATGACCCAAAATGAAGCAGAAGTATCAGCTCAAGGCAGTGATATTGCAAGCCTAATAGCCGATCTGGAAAACAATTATCCTGGTATTAAAGATCGTATTTGCGATGAACAAGGCGAAATTCGCCGTTTTGTCAATATCTATCTAAACGATGAAGACATAAGGTTTTTGCAAGGCCAGTCGACGAGTTTGGCTGACGGAGACGAAGTCTCAATTATCCCAGCTATCGCCGGTGGCAGCTAAAGCATCCACTGTATGTCCTTTCACTTACAGCCCCAAACGATAAAAGAAATTGAACAGCACGCTCTAGAAACATACCCTGAGGAATGCTGTGGTATTATCTTGGAGGATCCGTTAGGTACAATCAGTCCGCAGGAGTACGTTCGTGCCTGTGGGAATATCCAAAACCAGCGGCACACAGAGGACCCAAAAACTTACCCTCGTGACGCGCGAACTGCATATTTAATGGACCCAGATGATTTGCTGAGAATTAATCTTGAATCAGAGAGAAAAAATCGTCCAATAAAAGCTTTTTATCATTCTCACCCAGATCATCCCTCATATTTTTCTGAAAAAGATAAATCAGATGCTATGTTTTGGGATGAGCCAGCTTACCCGGATAGTGCCTATGTTGTTTTATCCGTCTACAACGACGGGATACAGGATATCAAGGCCTTCGTCTGGGATGAACAACAGTCCGATTTTACCCCGATTAGTATTATAGGCGTAGGTGATGTGGTTTGACTTCTCGTTTGATTGTGCCTCTTGATTATCCTGAATTACCTACTGCTCTTGAAATAGCTGATCGACTATGTACGGCAGTAGATTGGTTCAAAATTGGTAAAGAGCTATTCACTTCTGTTGGTCCTCCATCTGTCCAATCCTTGAAAGAAACAGGGAAGAGTGTTTTTTTAGACTTGAAGTTTCATGATATACCTAATACGGTATCCGGTGCAGTAGCTTCTGCGACTAAACTTGGTGCTGATATGATCAATGTACACGCAAGTGGTGGGCTGGAAATGATGCAAGCAGCAAGCCAATCAGCTATGGATCAAGCTGACAAGCTTAATATTACAAAGCCGAAGTTACTAGCTGTAACGGTTCTGACAAGCATCGACCAACTTGCTTTCGCTCGTGACTTGGATAGCAGCCGATCATTGTCAGAGCAGGTA
Source organism: Candidatus Poribacteria bacterium (assembly GCA_036339735.1). Lineage (GTDB taxonomy): Bacteria > Poribacteria > WGA-4E > WGA-4E > UBA9662 > TMED15. The sequence goes on along the minus strand of JAYZAL010000047.1, from coordinate 20,653 downwards.
GTTTACTTAGCAAAGTTAGCACAACAAGCGGGTTTAGATGGTGTAGTAGCCTCCCCTTTGGAAATTGAGAAGATTCGAAGAGCTTGTGGTAATGATTTTTGGATTGTGACACCGGGCATTAGACCTAGTCACTCTGCTATTAGCGATCAAAAACGGATTATGAGTCCAGCTGAAGCCATTGATGCAGGTGCAGATCAGCTGGTGATTGGACGGCCAATCACAAAATCCAATGATCCATTAAAAGCAACGCATGAAATTTTGATTGAAATGGGATCTCCACAAAAATCAGTCTGCCAAACGGAATGACATACAATGACTATTTCCAACAAATACATCCGTAATTATTGCATTTTAGGGCATATTGATCACGGGAAAAGTACTCTCAGCGATAGGCTCTTAGAGTTTACCGATACATTATCTCAGCGGGAGATGAAAGAACAAGTCTTGGACCAAATGGATTTAGAGCGCGAACGGGGTATCACTATAAAGGCGACGGTAGTTCGCTTAGAATACCAAGCTAAAGATGGTAATCACTACGAGCTTAATTTGATCGATACGCCTGGTCATGTTGATTTCTCCTATGAAGTTTCTCGCAGCTTATCAGCCTGCGAAGGTGCCGTCCTAATTATTGATGCCGCGCAGGGGGTTGAAGCCCAAACATTAGCGAATGCTTATTTGGCCGTTGACCAAGATTTGGAAATTGTACCCGTTATTAATAAGATTGATTTACCACACGCGAACCCTGAACGGGTCAAACAACAGGTTGAAGATATAATTGGTATTCCGGCAGATCACGCACTTCCTGTAAGTGCTAAAGAAGGGATTGGTATTCAAGAAGTGCTGGAAGCCATCGTTGATCAGGTACCACCACCCACTGGGAAAAACTCCGACCCACTAAAAGCTTTGGTTATTGATTCCTTCTATAATAGTTACCGTGGTGTTGTGTTATATATTCGTATTTTTGAAGGTCAGCTTAAAAAGGGCGATCAGGTTTATCTGATGGCGACCGACCGTAGCTATGAGGTCGAAGAAGTTGGTGTGTTTCGACCAGAAATGGGGGCGGTTGATGAACTATCAGCCGGTTCGGTTGGCTATTTAACGGCCAGCATTAAAGAAATTAGTCACGCTAAAATCGGCGATACCCTAACCCATCATGATCGCCGAACCAGCGATCCTCTACCAGGTTATCGCGACACAAAACCTGTTGTCTTTTGTGGGCTTTACCCGGCTGACACGAATGATTTTACGGGCTTGAGAGATGCCCTAGAAAAATTGAAACTAAATGATGCGTCTTTTAACTTTGAGCCAGAAAGTTCCATTGCCTTAGGTTACGGTTTTCGATGTGGATTTTTAGGTCTGTTGCATATGGAAGTTATCCAAGAGCGACTAGAGCGAGAGTTTGACTTGACCCTAATTCGTACATCTCCCAGTGTGCAGTACAATGTGTATCAAACTGACGGTTCACAAAAGATAGTAGATAATCCAGCTTTTTTGCCTACAGCTGACCTGATTGACTATATTCAAGAGCCATACATTGAAGCAGAAATTATTGTCCCCTCTGATTTTGTTGGTAATATCATGGATTTATGCCAGAAACGAAGAGGCACATACATTGGGATGACGAACTTAGATACTACTCGTATTCAACTCACGTACCAACTACCTTTATGTGAAATTCTGATCGATTTTTACGACAAGTTAAAATCTTTGTCCCGCGGTTATGCTTCACTAGAATACGAAATTGGTGAATACCAAACCTCCAATTTAGTCAAACTTGATATATTGATCAATGAAAAACCTGTTGATGCTTTGTCAACCATTCTACATCGCGACATGGCCTACGATCGTGGACGGGCACTATGTAAGAAATTGAAAGAAATCATCCCAAAACAAATGTTCACTGTTCCAATCCAAGCTGCTATTGGTAACAAAATTATCTCCAGAGAGACAGTCCGGGCTTTCAGGAAAAATGTGACGGCTAAGTGTTATGGGGGTGATATTACCCGAAAACGAAAGCTGTTAGAGAAACAGAAAGAAGGTAAAAAGCGAATGAAACAGGTTGGTAGTGTTGAGGTGCCACAGGAAGCTTTCATGGCGATTTTATCTATCAATGATGACGATTAGAGAAATAAGTCTAGAACTAAAAGATGGAAACGACTACACCAAATTATAAACCGAACATTTTTTCCTTTATCAAACGTTTCTTCGGACATGAGATGACCCAAATGATCATCGTCGCTGTAGCATTCGTTTTCGGTTTTGTAAGGCCATTCGTTGTTGAAGCTTACAAAATCCCTTCGGGTTCTATGGAAGATACTTTATTGGTTGGAGACAGAATCTTGGTTTGGAAGTGTATGTACGGTATCAAGGTTCCAGGCATAAAAAAACGCTTGTTTGCCTTTCATCAGCCGAGGCGTGGTGATGTATTTGTGTTTTTGCCCCCGCACGAGCGCGATAAAAATTTTATCAAACGAATTGTTGCTTTGGAGGGAGACTCTGTCGAAATTGAAGGAAAGACCTTGCGTGTTAATGGTGAAAAAATTGAAGGCGACTACACCAAATATGAGAGAGGCGGACGAGATGAATACGGATTCCCAGCAATATTCCCACCCTTCAAGCCTTATCCTGCTCCTAATTATCAACCTAGTTTTGAATGGTGGTCAACCTTTTCTGAACTTGATCGGGAGGATTTCGATGAAACTTTCCATGATTATCTACTTTCGCGGCGCCAGTTTAATCAGCGTTTTCCTGAAGGGAAACCCTTTATTGTGCCAAAAGGTTATGTCTTTGCCATAGGTGACAACCGGGACAACAGCCTAGACAGTCGAGTATGGGGGCCGGTTGCACAGGACGATATTAAAGGACAAGCTTTCTTAATTTATTTTTCTATGGGGCGTGACGCCTTGGGTAAATTCCAAGTCAGACTAGACCGAACCTTTAAACCAATAAAAACTCAATTTGATTGATCAACAGGATATATCATGTCCGTAAAAGTTAGATTAGACAAAGTTGAAAAAACGTTAAGTCGTGGTGTCGATGATACTACGCTGGCACTGAACCGGGTTAGTTTAGAAATTGAGCGTGGAGAACTTTTCTTTCTGCTTGGTCCTTCAGGTTGTGGCAAGTCGACCTGCCTACGTACTATCGCCGGTTTCTATCAGCCTGATAGTGGTCAATTATTATTTGATGATAACCTAATGAATGATGTGCCTCCTCATAAGCGTAATACTGGTATGGTTTTCCAAAACTATGCTCTATGGCCCCATATGACAGTCGGTCAAAATGTGGCATATGGACTTAATTTAAGGAAAATTGATTCCGTTACCACCCAAAAGAAAGTAGCTGAGGTTTTGAAGGTCGTACAGATGGAAGACTATGCAGATCGTCCAGTTAATGCTATCTCTGGTGGGCAACAACAACGTATTGCGCTGGCTAGAGCTATTGTTATTGAGCCCAATGTACTACTTTTGGATGAACCTCTCAGTAATTTGGATGCTAAACTCCGCTTAGAACTTCGCAACGAAATCAAGCGGATACATGATCAAGCCGATATCACCGCTATCTATGTCACACACGATCAAAGTGAAGCCTTGTCCCTGGCTGACCGGATTGCTGTTATGCGAAATGGGAAAATAGTACAGGTCGGAACCCCCCAAGAAATCTATCGAAAGCCGATTAATACTTGGGTTGCTTATTTCATCGGTGAGACTAATTTTTTACCCGGCCAAGTAACAGAAAAATTGAACCAAATTTTGTCTATCAAAACTGAAATCGGCCAACTAAAGGCAAATGCGAGTACGCAATACAACTTCGGTGTAGGCGATCAGGTCTACTGTTCAATTAGACCTGAGGCAGTCCAATTCGGTTTGAGTGAAGACCAGTCAGAGGTTAATCGATTTCAAGCGACCTCACGGAATATCACATATTTGGGACAAACTGAGGAATACGAGTTGGCGGTTGGTTTGGACCATTCATCTGAAGTAACTATCAAATCTATTTTGTATAATCCATCTCCATCTCTGCGACCAACTTCGGATGAGAATTCACTAATTTCTTGCTATGTAGTAACCGAAGATGTGATTGTTTTGCCTCCTGACAAACCTGAATCAGGTGAAAATAACTTTGATCCGACTTAAAGCGTCGATTTCAAATTACTTTGTTATCCTGTTCTTATTTTTGCTGGCAGCATTTGGTAACGCTGGTGAACCAGTTCAGTATATGGCGAAGGTTTTTGTTCCTAGCTTGAGTATTACTGAACAAAAACTTTGGCAAATCCAACAAAGAGTTCCTTTCAAACTTCGTTATCGTTCTATTGATTCTGTTTTAATATCTGTAACGGCGACCGCTCTACCTCAATTAACAGCGTTAATGCGCCAAGAATTTACTAGATCAAAAACGACCATTCTTGATAGCCACCCCTTATCGGAAATGAATGCTGTTAACTACTATGTCTTAGATACGAATTTATTGTCTGATCTGTCTGAACCTACGAAGCTGATTGACACACTCGATGGTGGTAAGGTTGTACTCGTTCGAGCTAATGATTCTGATGTAATTGGTTTACCTGTCCATTTTCGAGCTAAATTACCTTCTGAGATTCTAGTCGGTGCTAGGGCTCCTCGATTGACCAAACTGACTTTGCAGCCCAAGATGGAGGTAGAACAACTAGTGGCCAATATTTCGCCTCAGCCTTGGCGACAAATAATTCAAACTATGACACTTAATCCTGATGTGTCTACTCCTGGATACCAATTTTTGAGCCGATATGCCTTACGAGTAAGACGAGCTATCCAGCATGACGGCCAACCAGAACCTGATTCAGCTTGTGACAATTCAGGGGAGTGGATTGCAAAACAGTTTCAAAATCTAGGGCTAGTTGTTGGTATGGATAGTTTTCAGCATACTCGATCTCAAATTGGTGCTGGAAAAATTGGGACTTATACGATGAATAATATTGTTGCTACCCGACCGGGACGAGGTCCTAATAGAGATCAGTTTTATTTACTTGTTGCCCACTACGATAGTATTTCTTCTAAAACCAGAGGATGGCAACAACAGTGGCGTACCATGCCAGCTCCCGGAGCATCTGATAATGCGTCCGGTGTAGCGATTTTGCTGGAAGTTGCTCGTTTAGTTCGTAATCTAGACCTCGATTACAGTATCCGTTTCATTGCTTTTTCGGGTGAAGAGCTATTTCTGTATGGTAGTAAACACTACTGTCATCAGATCAAATCAGAAACCGCTGATTTGTCGGCTGATCAAATCAGCGGCGTATTGAATTTCGACCTAATTGGGCACGACCAAGATGGGAATCTCGATATTCACGTTGTATATGATGAACGGAGTCAGTGGCTGGCAAACGTTTTCAAAACTGTCAACCAAAAATACGAATTTCCTCTGGACTTGCGGCTCCAATACAACCCAAGTTTCATTTATAGCGATCATTCCCCATTTTGGGAGATAGGGATTCCTGCAGTTTTACTATCAGAAGAATCATCTTTCGAATCCACAGAATCGATCAAATATATCCATAGTCAAGCAGATGATATGGACAAAATCACTGATTCATTGGGTGAATTAGCTGTTAAGCTGGCGGTTGCTACAACGGTTGAGCTGACTTCCAGTAATAATTCCTACGTATCAAAAGCGCAGGAAAAAGAAATCAACAAACTACTATGGAATGTGATCCTATTTCCGAATCCGGTTAATTTGGATCGAGGCGAATTACTGGGTTTGGATTATTTTCTTTCCGAGCCAGCTAAAGTTGAAATCAATCTCTACAATAACAATGGGTGGTCAATTCACAATCAAACTTATCGAATAGGAAAAATTGGTGGTAAAAAGGGACGGAACTCACCTTTTCGTTGGAATGGTAAAATGGAAAGTGGTCAATTGGCTGCAGGAGGAGTTTATACGCTTCAACTCACTGCCTTGGCCAAATCTGGGACTAGTGAGACTACTTACCTCCCATTTGCATTGGTTCGCTAGCTTAAAGTCTATTCTGCAAATAATAGAAGATCGCTCTTAACCATTCAGGCAATTGTCAACTTCTAACTATGCCAACCTTTGACTAAACCCAGGGATTTTTCTAAGTTGTATCCGACGGCCAGTTGAGGTGCTGGTGAAGGAATTCAAAGGTACCAATTCCATTAATTGTATGCGGTCCATTAAAAACCTCCATTTCAGTTCGGTTACCTATCTCAAGTAGATCGTATTGCCGTTTAACTTTAGCATACTCATATGCGACAGTCTCATCGGGAGCGACACCGTCAAAGTGTCCTCGTTCAACCATAAACGGTCTTGGGCATATCAGCCAACTCATCTCCGCATAGTTAAAAGTACTTCCTAAATCAAATTCAAAAATTTCGTATTCACCTGAATTAACATAGCTGTAATTACTTTGAGTAGATGCATTCTTCCATACCCACTCGTTAAAATCTGCGGAACATATTGAGAGGCAATAATTCTTGACAAGAGGTGGAACACGCATAGCCGTCTTGCCACCATAACTTAATCCATAAAACGCGATTCGGTGAGGGTCAACATAAGGTAAAGACTGAAGCCAGTTAACTATTTGTTGATGCTGTGGAACAATGACCGAAAAGAGCGTCTTTTTAAGTGGATTGGCTTTGCGTTGAAGCGTACGAAATCTATCCCCAAAAATATAAAGATTCTGAGGTGAAAAGGTTATAAAGCCACGCTCTGTTAATTTTGCTGCAAAGTCGTGGTATGCATCATGATCACCTTGAATCACATCTTGTGGGCGTCCCTCTAAGCCGTGCTGACATACGACGACCGGTCTTCTCTCATTTGATTTGAGTTCATTCGGTAATAATAAAACTCCGTATGCAATGACGTCTGGCCAAACATCTAAAACGATTTCGTATCCTCGCCAATTTTTCCCTTGATAAGAAAGACGTGAACGTGCGTTGAAGGGTAGAAGATCCAAATCAAATTGGCCAATAACTTCACGCGAAAAAAAATTACGATACCATTCTATTGTCTGTTGAAAATTTTCAAGAGTGCTCGTATCTAATTTTGCGAAAAATTCCTGTCGAGTATGGGAGCTTTCACTCAGCAACCACTGGTTATGCTGATCTATTTCTGCTAATTGATGATCCTCACGCTCATTAGGCTGAAAATTACTTGCAGTGTGTTCAGGTTGGTCCTTAGAAACCGATATCATTATTCTTTTTGACAATGGTTCCAAAAACACTTGTAAGGATTCTAGAGCACCATATGTACGATTTTGGGGTTGAATAAGCTTAATTTCTGGCTGTGGGTTGAGGTCTTTGGTGATTGATAGAGCTCGCTTAACTTCAGCTTTGATTTGATCAAATGGGGGTGTTACCAAATCTGCAGGTGCTGCACCTCCAGTGCCAGCTGGTATATGTACTTCAGGGAAGTCAGCCGCTTCAATAACCAAATGTCTTGGTGAAATCATCGCCGCTAATTCAGCATCGCCAAATTGATTCAATAAACCAAAAACATTACGCTCAAGAGGCTCTGTCCAAATCTGTTGACGGGAGTCAAAATAACCACTCACACAAATGGAATCGATCCTTGTGTCAATTGCTCCTGCGTACAACGCTAACAGGCCACCTTCTCCCCAGCCAATAGCTCCAATCTTCAACTCATCTTGAAATTTTGTAGAAAACCAATCGATAATAGAAAAAATTTTCTGTAACTCATAGCCAATCAAATGCCGGCCGAGTTCAAATGCGGAACGATATAGCCACTCACGTTTCGAAATATGATTCGATATTCCATTCGATCGCCGAGAAATAAGAGTTGGTATGACAACTCTGCAGCCACTTTCAACTAGATGTTTAGCAAATTGAGATTGAGTTGGTACCCCTTCAACTAAACCACAAATCTGTTCTGGTAATACATCTGCGTCTGGAATAGCGACTATATTAGCTATAGGTTTATTTGATGGTTCTAGTAATAATCCGTGCCCATAGATATTGCGGATTGATGGCCAACGTACGGCAAAAATACTGTAGTCGTAGCCCTTTCCTACAAGAGCTGGTTGATTAGTAGAAGCAACTAGTTCTAGTTCTGTCAGTGGTATTCGCTGATCACGCAGGCCCAAAATTTGAGATAGTTGTAATCGATTTGGATTAATTGAGGCAGAGTAGTTAGCTGCAGACGAAAAATCTCGTTTCCAATAACCTTCCCGTTTTGAAATCGATTCCTCAAGCTGACTTAACAGGAATCTATCGACACCTGATACCAAATGGGAAGCAATATCTTCCTCAAGTGTCAATAGGGATGTATTTGGTAAAAATTGATTAGGCTGTGAGGTGGAAAGGGTAGCATGAATAGCATACGATAAGCAATTTAGCAGAGAAAACATGATACATATCTCCGAACTAGATTAGATGGGTTGACACAACTTACAAAAGCTATTAATCAGCCAAGCTAAATGATAGCTGTTTATTTGACCTAAATTATATAAGGTAACCTATCTAGTTTAAATCATCTTAGTTAAAAATTATAGAGTATACGTTGTGAGAAACAAAAACAATCTTTCTAGGTGTCTACTAATTTGAAAGGACTTCTGATTTATTCTGTCGTAGCTTAGGTAAAAATTACCCAATATATTATGAAATCACTTTTGACGAGTAATTAAGGATTTATTTGCCTTACTTTTTTCTAGAATCACTTGTTAATGTTTTTTCAATTCCCTTTCCGTATGAACTAAAATTCGGCCTACAGGTTGACGACTAATTAAGACTCAAGTATTCTTTACGGAATTTCAACATTATGCTATATTCGCATCTGTCAACTATCTATAGATGAATCTATTAAATAAATTAAATAAAACGAAAGGAAAGTAATATTAAAATAAAATTACCTTCTATCCAGATATTATTAACTTTTGCTAGTTTCATTTTGATCGACTTAATCGGATGTACGAATAAACAAGAAGTTTATCATCAGGTTTTCCAATTAAGATCAACAGATTTGCATGCGCGCGCCGAAGCGACCCGCGCAATTCAAAAAATTGGTGTAGACGCAGTACCTGCTTTAATCAAAATTTTGGATGAACAGGAAAACGAATACGCTCGCATAAGTGCTATCTGGTTATTGGGTGAAATTGGCGAACCTGTAGATGTTGTAGCTAGCGCGTTGATTAGTCTATTAGATGACTCCAATTCGGGTGTTGGTCAGACGGCTACAACCGCCTTAATTTCTATGGGGGAACCAGCTGTTGACTTCCTGGTTCAGGCTTTGGAACATTATAGTACTAATACCCGAATCCAAGCATCCTATGCATTGGGTGAAATTGGAAAGCCTATTGAAAGGATTATGCCAACTTTGATTAATAACTTTGATGACCCAGAGTGGAATGTTCGACGTGTGTCTGTTCGTGGTTTACTGAACATAGGACAGCCTGCAGTACATCTACTTACCGAGGCATCAATAAAAGGAAATAAAGAAACACAGAGAGTTGCTAGAATTGCTCTAGATCAAATGCAAAACCGAAAGCGATAATACCGAAGTACTTATTTTATCAAAGCTCGTTTGTAATTGAGCAAGTAAAACCTATCACTTCTAGCCCATGACAGATAATTTTTGGCCTGAGTATAAATTAGAAACATGAAGCCAGTTATCATAATGACAAGCTTGAAATAATATTGGATCTCTTTATTTTTCGAAGTCGAAATAAAGGAAATTGCTCATCTTCATATAGTCTTCTTTCAAATAATTTGGCCTTTATTTCAATATTCTTTGGGAAGTAGCTTATTTCATTGTATCTGATAAAGCTAAGATTGTTGTTATTTTTTAAAACATCGTTGCTTCTTTTACCTTTATTTGCAATAGCTTATTCAATATATGCCGAAAGTAAATTCTAGGTTAAGCTATTACACCTAAACTGAAGCTATTGGAGTAGACTACCATGGACAATAAAATTAAAAAACATTTGGATGAATGCCGTCATAAACTCGAAAATAGTCAGCTTGAGGTGGATGATTTAGACCAGATTGAGGTATTGCTTGCAACTTCGGTTAATCGACGTTATCAAAAAATTATGTACCTTCACTCCAAATCGACTAATATTCAATCTCCATTGTCGGGTTGGGCAATTTATGATCCATACCAAGATAATATACCAAAACTAGCATCTCAGAGCCCACCATATAAATCGGTACTAGATGCTGTGAGCGACGGTTGGAGAATTCTTCAGTTTCCACGACCAGAAAATTTCCCATTTTCTGATATCGATAATAGTTATCTAACTTTCGAATTTATCTTAGAAAAATTTATTTAGGGGGAATTAACAAGTGATCAATGTTCAGCCAACTTTAAACGACAAACAAGTATTCGACTTTATTCATAACGGTTATATTATCTTGGAGTCTATTATTGAAGAAGACTTCAACTCGAAGTGTCAATCCTTACCTCCTGGTCATCTGACAGACTTTATACAAAGTAGATCCTTTCGTCAAAATGTGTTATTACATCCGCAAGTTGCCGGAGTTGCTCGATCTTTATTGGGTCAGAACTTTACTCTGCCTACATCTGCACATAACCATCTCTACGAACATCCACACGAGGGTCAAACGCTACATTCAGATGGACTGACTGAGTCTGGTTATGGCATAACTCATCTCCAATGCTATTATTACCCTCAATTAGTTGAAATAGATGATGGTCCTACCATAGTCGTGCCTGGCTCCCATCAGCGATTAGTAGATCGAGAAGCTATTGCACACTACGGTAATATTACGGGGCAGATATGCCTTACCGTTCCGGCTGGCACGGTAGTTATGACTCATTATGGCATTTGGCATAAAGCTGGTCCAAAGATTAATCAAAAAAAGCGAAGTATGATAAAGTTTTCTTTTTTTCGTACCCAACCGCCCAAAAGAGATTGGGCTATAGAATCAAACGAGGTTCCAACATACCAACATTCCGGTCGACATCGATATGTGACTGAGGTCGAGTCTTATCGAGACAGACGAAGAGGAGAGCATACTTGGAATTGGCTGTGTGGCCTAACAGAATATCAAGCAGAATATCACCCAGCTCGTATGTTTGTGACTGGCATCCCTCTTAATCAAATTCAGTTATAAATAAAGCCTTACAGCCGATCTAGGAAAAGCTGGGAGGTAACTACATGAAAAGATTCTTCCCAATACGCTTAGGCTGAGATGGATGTTTCCATTTCAGCCTAAGCCTCAAGTTTTATACTAGAAGAAAAAATCAAAACTATCCCTCCACATTTCATACAAAAATACATCAAGCGGCAAGTCTAAACGATCGAATCCGTCGAACTTTGGATAATGTTTCCAACTACAAGATAAATTTGTAGTAGATGTGAATGTACAACACGGCCTCAAGTTATGATTTATTTGGTTTGGCATATTGTCTTGCTTTCGGGGTTTGGTCTTCTTCTCAAAGATGCCAAAAATCGTGGACACCGATTGAATCCAATTGGTTTAGTTAATTATTCTACCGCTTTTATTTTGGCTTGTTTTTTAGCTTTCCAAGAAGGAAACCTCGGTTTTACCAAATTTACATTTGCTTTTGGCTTGGCTAATGGTGCTTCTTATGCACTTGGTTTCGTATTGGTCGTGGCAGGTATACGAGTGATCGGAATTATTGTTACCACTGCAGCCATCAGATTATCAATGATAATTCCGATCATTTTATCAGTATTTTTTTGGAATGATCCCGTCAATATTTATCAAAAAATAGGGATTCTGATAGCTTTAATTGCTCTCCCTTTACTAGCTATGAATACTGAATCAACAACAACGGATGATCACACTAGAGAAAGACAAAAAACCAAAATCACATTCGTCATAGTTGCTTTACTATTTATAAATTCTGGTGTAGGTAGTATAGCTATGAAGGGATTCAACGAAATGTGCCCCATTGATCAAAAACCGATGTATTTGGTCTTTCTTTTTCTTGTTACGACTATACCGTATTTGTTTGTTTGCTTTGGCAAACGTCAGCTACCTAACTATATAGAGCTCTTTTATGGCATTTTGATAGGCTTCTGTAATATTACAGGAAGTGGTATGTTTTTGGTTGCGCTTGACCATTTGCCTGCTTCGGTCGTATTTCCTGTATCTAGCTCAGGTGGAATGTTGTTCACAACCATTGTTGGTGTTTTGGTTTTAGGTGAACGATTCAATAAAATGATGACTTTAGGAGTAGTATTAACTAGTATTTCACTAGTGTTAGTTAACCTAGGCTTAGGATAACGGAAGTATCAGAAGTTACTTTTTCACTACTTTCAAAATATCGATACAATACGAATTGAAATTAGAAGTGATTAGAAAGTAAGCTGGGTAAATATATAGGTTTGATATGTGTCATAAATGCCGAAGAGGAAAATTTCTAACAACTTTAACACCTTTTAATATACTCCCGAATAACTGAGTATTGTCTCCTTATTTATTTTAATTTTGTTAAACCAATTTCAAGTATTCATTCAAAAAAACAGATTATTCTCAACAAATAAATAAAACCAAATCGGGATGACCTGAACGTATAAGACCTTCGAAAAATCAAAAAAAAAGACGTGTTCTAATCTTGGTCTTTTCGAAATTTCATCAGTTCTCGTTGTTCTTCTTGAGCTTTTTTCCAAACACTATTAACTTCAGGAGCCGGGCCAAATGCACTTGGTGGCAGCAAAAAGGCTTTTTGACTTTCTGTTAACTCTGGATAATTATCAGAATTATAATAACAAGGACTCCATGCAACAGCATGTGGGCAATATTTATAGAAGATAGTACGACGCTCGCCTTCACCACGCCATGGTATAGTACCGTGAGCACACGCTTCCGTGAATATGATTGCATCTCCAGCCGACGCAGCCACCCAATCGACACACTCAGGAATTTCTTCTTGTGTGTTGCTAACTTTCCAGTCACTTGGCAATTCAAAATTAACTTTGTGGCTACCAGAAATACAAGCAAACCCACCATGACCAACAGGTATTGTATCTAGCTCGAACGCGACTGCAACTAAACCATTGAAGAATCTTCCATTACTAAATCGGTAATAGCATTGCCCCCCATCTGTCGGCCCTACTAGGTCGCTTGCACCACCGGCGCCTTGTCCTCCACCATGTAGGTAGAGTTTCCTATTTTGTCTGATACTATCTATTTTTATGTAGTCATGGTCTAATCGATAATTTTTGCCCAACAGAACTTCGAGATATGGTCGAATGGTGGGCAGATCTACTAAATCAAGGTAGCTCCCACCCCATTCCAGCAGTGATGAAGCTGTCCAGGCCAGATTGCCTTCAGCATTTTGGGTTCGGTCAGATCCTAAAGAGATATTTTTCTGCTTACGTCGTGTCTCCAACCGCTTTGATAGATCGTCTATTTGTTCTACAGTGAGAGCATTCCTAACAACAATATAGCCACGCAGGTCAAATAAGTACTTCTCATGTTCATTCATTCTCTATTCTCCGTGTTTTTGAAATTCTTTTGTGATGCTTATGGTTGTCTTTCTAGAAGATCTGAATCATTATAGTGTTATAGGCTTCCTCGTCCAACGGCTCAATTTTTCAGGTAAAATAAACTATTTACTTTCTGATGCTAGGAGACTAGTCTTATTCCTTACTCACCATGCCTGTTGTAGAATTTTGAAATACGGAGTGAATACCTATATTTGAATACGGAGTATTTCTTCCTCTCCATCAAGAAGAATCATTAAAACATTACTAACAGTTGATATTTTTTCCCATTCGATTATTACGTGATAAGGGTTATCAGGTGAAGTGCTGAATGATTTAGATATGATAGTTTCACCATCAATTTGAAATTTAATTTGCGCAGAACTAATTGGAATTGAAGGACAAAGAAACACTTCCAATCCATTTGATACTGACCGGTGGTGCAGTGCAACGTTCTCAGTTGCAATGCTCAACCCTTTTGTTTTCTGGAAGGGGTACATCCATTCACTCCAACTAATGGTACCATTGGGCGATAACGGTGCCGTCTCATCTGGGAAGTGTTTTACGGTCCCTCCCCACATTTCAGCATATCCCTTGTTCTTTTTCCCTGAACCCATGGGAACATCATATGGGTTGAAGCCATAAGTCCAAATGTCAACTCCAGGATTGATATCTGGGTCAAAAACACGTACGACTCCCTCTTCTTCTTCGTGTGAATATACTCCATAGAAACCAGCATCTAGCCCATCAGCCATAAGATCTCCCATTTTAGGCCAATTGCAAATATAGCGGAGTGGGTTTTCATCCCAAGGCTGTGGACTAGGTCCTAAATTTTCTTGCCAACGTTCTGCAATCAATACTTGTTTAGTCGGAATTAGAAATTCTGTTTGGTCCGTTAATTCATTTTTCCCTCCTGGTACCCACATCGGATTAATCCAGTGAGCAAAATTAACAGTTTCCGATGTTGGATTCCAGATACTTATTTCACTTTTTAGTGCTGAACTATTAGCTGCTAGGCTCAAGTCAATCCGGTGGTAAAGACCTGAGGTCGGTTCCTTGACTTGCATTCGTAAGGTTTTACAAGTGTCGGTGTTCTTTAGGATCTCATAATCCCACGTTAAAGCCCAACTAGTTCCGTGTTCGTCTCTGGGAAGTGTGTATTCAATACCACCGATCCATAACCACCAACCAAGTTCATTGTTAGCTCCACCAGGGCGGATGATGTCGTTTCGCCACAACGTCTCATGACCGGTGGGTTGGTAAATCATTGAATAAATACGCCCCATCTCTGGTAGTATAGTTATTGATACGAATTGATTTTCTATAACGACAGCCTTATGCTCTTTTGGAATAATTCGATCCCACCCAACTTTTTTGAAATCAAGATATGGTAGAGGATTTTCAGATCTGTAATAGATCCCACTTTCGTAATCAACTTGCTGAATAACTAGCAGTTTTTCTTCCAACTTAAGAAATGATCTACTGGAATAATTTTTCCTAGTGTTATTACTCATAGAAAATAAACTTCTCGTTTCATTTTTGATTTATAACCCTTTTTTTATTCTATGCTAATTTGGCATAATTCTTAGCTGGAAAATCAGGAAAAACCTCGATTGAAGATTAGACAACGCTGAAAATTAAAATTTTAATAAAAATTTGCTTTAATACCACTTGGTTGGATATCCAACCCGGCCTGATATAAGTGAGAGACATCAGCTAAGCCGATACAACGAGGGGTTGCCCACTGATTGCTACGCTCGTCGAACAAGATAGTGGTTACGGAACTAGGAGCCAGAAAAAAACTGGACCATACCATTGGTACTGGTAGTTCCAATAGATGAGAAATCCAAATGAGACCAAACCCACCATGGCAGAATAAAGCAATTTGGTGTTGATTAGTTTCAACGATCCGGTAGCGACGTCCTTCTCTTACATAGCCATGGTTAGATAGAAAACGATCAGACTGTTTTACAAGTACGTCAAAGTACTCCTGGAACATCGGTGCATCAAAAGGTGGTTGATGAAACCAGTTCTCGTACGTGGTCGCGGGCATTTCACCTCGAATTATTTCACCATCTAAATCCCAAGCACTAATCTTACCTTTAGATGGATCTTCGATCATTAGACTGGCTTCCTTAGTCCAGTCTTCAATTTGGTAATCCATTTCTAATAGCCTAGCCGTATATTGAGCTGTGTGAATAGCTCTTCCCAAGGGCGAAGAATATATGAAATCTAATCCTTGAGATGCTAAACGGTTGGAAAGGGCTTCGGCTTCCAAGTGCCCTTCCGGAGTGATGGTCCTATTTGCATAATCGGGATCGGCATGACGAATGATATAAAGACGCATTTTTACTCCTCTCCTGTTAAAAGAATTTTAAGTATAGGGTGAAATGTTTCTGAGTTATGATTAAAAAAAATCGCAGTAATTATTGAAAAAGGTCAAATTAGATAAGAGTATTAGGTGCTTATTTGAGTTGATTCCTCGTCTATTGAGGCATATTTCCTATAGTTTAGTCAGAAATGATAGTAAAGATCCAGAAATCCGGAAACGATGGGGTTACTTCGAAGTATTTGGATCCCCATAATTTTCTATAATCGAATAGTTTCGGTCTCAACTTTACTTTTGCCATCTTGTATGGCATTACAGAAAACTCATCGATATGGCTGATGAACATGAGGAAGCCTTTTAAAAGGCTTTCTTTAGACTGATAGCAACCAGTTGACGAAAATTGATAATTGAGGCCGAATACAGTTCAAATCACAAGTTGGTACTTGGATTTGGTCAGCATATTCTGGGGATGAAGGTTATACAGAAGTACTGAACAATTCTAGATCTAGCAGCTGATTAGATAACGTATCTCCATCAAATATAAAGTTTTCAGGCTATCTAGATGAAAAGTAGATTAGCCTTAGATTCACCTTCACAGCCTTTTTTCTACATACAAGAAGTAGTTGATTAATTTTACTGCATTACACCACGTCCAATTTTCAAATTTAGGTCGCAATTCATTAAATTATATCCAACGATTAACATTTACAGCACAGGATAAATATAGATACAAACTAGGACTATAATCTTTTGACATTTGTTATAGAATCGAATCAACTAAATTCATGAGCAATTATTTGGTTCAACTCATTGATTCTTTGAATAGCGACACGTACATAACACTATGTTCAGCCTATGTAATATTTGAAAAATCTACTATAAGATTTGGTACCAACATGAAACAAAATACTCCATATTCGTCAAGTTGCCCTTCTAGATGTGCGCTAAACAGATCATCGAACCAAGCAAAGCATACGAAAAAATGGAGAATATGTCATTCGTTTTGGTAAATCATTAATAATGTTTTTGTACTCACGAGACTTTAACAGGTGCCTAGCGTAGAAACATCCTGATTTAGGTCGACAGAAAATAGTTTCCCAAAGTTGTGACACCTTGGTCGAATGGTTTAGCTGGACAAATAGGTTCCATTCCCAATTCTTCACCTCATTAAATGCCAAAATTTATAGGACAGTAAATTTTGGGGAGGGTAACAGATTCCTCTTTGTCCAAAACCAATTTCAATATCTCACATTGGAAAGATCTAGTCAAGCGGTAGATTATTGTTTTGGTAAGAAGGATTCTAAAACTAGAAAGAGAGCTAATTAATTTTGATTAAAATACTCTTGAAATTGAAGTTCAAAATAAAATGAGTAGATTACGGGATTTCGGTATATTTGCACAGATACGAAAGCATAATGACATCAAAAAGAGTAACCAATCAGCCGAGGCAATAGAGTTCAGATTTTTTCTCTTGGCGGAAAGAAAAATATTTTTATCCAAAAAATGAAGAATTGTATAGACAATTTAGAGCTTGGCATTCGGTTGTGGAAGGGCGAATTCATTAGTACAAGATTGGAGAACTTACCCGTAAATAGTCAACTATTCGGACTCACCAGGCCAGCCTATGTACTGAGTGCCACTGTTTTTACTTGTTAGTAAATTATTTACTTGAAACTGATAAAGTAAAAATATAGGATGGTCACTCGTAGCTAGTCGCTAAACGTAATCACCAATCGGTTTTCGACTAATCTCGCGCCCGATGGTTGCTTATCCGTCAATGAACGCGGTAGTGGGATATGCTGACGAAAACCACCAATTTGGACAACGACTTCATCGTTACTTTTAGCTAGCTGAATCTCATCTTTCTCGATAAATGGAAGTAGAAGGGAGATTTTGTACTGGTCGCCATCTTTACTAAATTCATAAGCTTTTTCATTTTGGTAAAAAGCAATAGGATCGACTTCGGAGTATAGTTGATTTCCTAACTTCTTCAGTCCATCAAGGCCAAGTACTTGGTCATCGAATAGGTAGGCCTTCCAAATCGGTACATTAGTAAAATAACGCTCTGCTTGTTCGATATACTGGCTCTGTGTTTTTTTCCATGACTCAAAAAAGTCTCCGCCAACGTTGGATGGTAGTATTCGGTTGATTATAACAGAGTCGACAGTTAATCCATAGAGGCTAAAGTACATAAACGCCCGCTGTGTTTCTTTGATTACCATCTTTTCTGGGTTACTTACCAACCGGACAGTGGTGATTTGAGGATCCTCTAAAAGTTGGTCTACGCCTTCAATTTGATCAAATAAGTCCGATAAGTTTTGGAAATAGGCATCTTCTGGTAAAGGTAAAGTTGCCACTTTTTTGACGAAGGTCCTAGCTGCACCAACCAGATTTCGTTGAATTTTGAACACGTTTCGTATGTACCAATCCAAAACGGTTGGAATACTTACAAATCGTAAAGATTCCCCCGTTGGTGCACAATCTAGAATTATGACATCATAAGACTTTTCACGATAGTACTGGTTAATGTACAGTAAAGCACAAATTTCTTCCATTCCTGGAAATACGGCTACTTCTTCAGCCACAATTTGATCTAAACCTGAGACCTGCAAGACTAGTTCTAGATAAGATTGAACCTCTGACCAATACTGTTTTAATGCCTGTTGAATATTTATTTCTTGAATGAACAGCTGATCACTGATTTGCTGAACAATTTCCCCCGTCTGGTGAATCAGATTATTATCAATGTCAAAAGCGTCAACGAGTGAATGAGCAGAATCTAGTGAAATGACTATTGTTTTATATCCTTGTTGGCTAAGTTTCAAACCGGTGGCGGCAGCAATGCTGGTTTTCCCGACGCCACCTTTTCCTGTGTAAAGTAAAATTCTCACTTAGTCCTCCTGATATGACCAGGTAATTTGGCTATATAGCAACCGATAAAAATTGACGTTCAAGACTTTTACAGTCATTTTATGATGAGTAGACCAAGTTGTTATCATTGTAAGTTTCAATCAAAAAGTATATCTGAAGTAACTGCAGTTACCGAATATTGATAATTGAAGATTGATTTCACAATCAAGACTCATGTTTGGAATTTGCAGTTTCCACTGATACAAACAAGGAGAAGCATCGAAATTATAGTCCGTTTTTGTAGTACATAATTAAAAACTAACCAAAGAAACATACTATTTAGGATGGCTTTTGTCAAAAAAGATATCGAAACAAAATTGTGAAATAGAACGAAAGTTCTCTTAGTCTATCGGTAAATAATAGACTAATTTCTGTTGGACGTAATTCTAATACCTTGAAAGATATGTTAAGAATTAATTTAAAACTGTATTAGCCCTTGTATCATATAGGAAAGATCATGCAGATGGCCGATATCTTAGGTTTAATTTAGTCTATATTCCAAATATTCAGATACAATCGTAAAAACTGGTTCAAATATTATTAGAGAGTATAATAAAGATGACGAAACAGAATTTCAGTAATATACGAAAAAGAAACACATAAATTTCGGGTAAAACCATTCAGGTTCTTCTATCCTTGGTATATCCATGTGTCCAAGAAGTCAATATCAACTTTATAAGACCTTTCTTTTTTGTTCTATTACAATGACAAGTTATTTCGCATTAACAAAACACAACGAAATTCAACGAAGGTATTTTTTCGATTTATGGGTTGAGGGTGATGACGATTTTCAATACGTAGATAACTAATTCCACCCTTCTATGATCTTCCACGTGAGACTCTAACTTGAAAATCTGAATTTGTCTTTTTAGCTTTTTTTTCTTATATTATGTTGTTTTCAACAAGGTACAACGTAGGAATTAGTTTAAATGATTAGATTTCTCCATTGGAATTTCTTATTTTTTTTGGTCCTTTCAGTCTGTGCAGGAGAAGAAAAATTACCAGTTTTTTCTAGTGCTAAAGAATTAATCGGCATTAAATCCAAAAAAATTACTTGGAAAAAAGACGCGGCTGAGATGGTCTTAATTACAACTAAAATACAAGAGGACGCCGATACTAGATATATTAATATAGTTAGAAGCAATAGTCCAAAGAGTAATGCTTTCTTTATGGATACTCACGAGGTAACCGTCGGTCAATTTAAGCATTTCTTGAAATTATCAGGTTATCAAACTAATCTTGAAATTAACTGGAATGAGGTTTATGACTATTCTCCGACTGACAAGCATCCAATGATTCTCGTTAACTGGCATGACGCTACAGCTTATGCTAAATGGGCTGAGAAACGACTGCCAACTGAGGCTGAGTGGGAATACGCAGCGCGTGGCGGATTAGTTGGTAAACGGTTCCCATGGGGTAATGACGTAACCTTTTCTCGTGATTATGCAAATCATGATGGAACTTTCGGCAAAGATACTTGGGATAAGACTACTGCTCCGGTCGGTAGTTTTATCCCTAACGGGTTCGGATTATATGACGTGACTGGTAACGTTTGGGAATGGTGTCAGGATTGGTACAGTAGTGATCATTCCTCACGGGTGTTTCGGGGAGGATCTTGGGGCAATAATACTAACCTTCTGCGTATAACGGACCGCGTCAACGCTGCACCAACTACTAGGAGCAAATATGGTGGATTTCGTTGTATGTTAGAATTGAATTAGTTATTCTAAGACTTCTGAACGAAAAGGATCAGAAATGAGAACTTGGGGACGATTAAGAATTTAGTAATTTTCGTATTTTATGCTTAAGTTCTCCCATTTTAAATGGTTTTCCTAAGTAGTCACCCACTTCTTCCAACTTATAACGATCCTGAACTTCTCCCGTAACATCTGCGGATAATCCTAGAATCGCCACCTCTTTTTGGCCTAACTTTCTCTCCAACTTTCTGATTTGTTCAACTACCTTAAATCCATCTAGTTCCGGCATCT
>JAYZAL010000046.1:0-9364 GCA_036339735.1 Candidatus Poribacteria bacterium | reverse complement strand
ATGTCAACGATCAGAGACGCCGACTTTGCCGCTGAAGCCGCTGACTTAGCCAAGAATCAGATCTTGGTCCAGTCTGGCACTTCAATGCTGGCCCAGGCTAACAGTTTATCACAGAACGTTCTGGCCCTGATTCGCTAGGCTAGGACTAAACAACAGTTGACTTCTGGTCTTTAGTTATAAATAAATTAACTTAATTAGTTTATGAGTAGAGAGTAGAACATATTAGGCCTAGGAATGAAAGGTCAGATTAATAATCAACCGATATTGTCGGTTCATCCTAGATCTAACCAATGTACGACCGGTTAAATTAAGTAAACATCAATACATTACCAATGTATTTGGCCAATTGTTTGGTTAACTCAAATTTGTACTTATTGATTAGTTAATCAAAAAATACGAACTCTAATTTTTAGTCATCAGTGGGTTGATTGCTAAAAAACTATTTCAATTAAGTCTTTCTCTTATGGAGGAGAAGAATCATGGGATTTCAACAAGGATTTCGGATTAATACCAATACAGCGGCATTAGACACCTATCGGTCATATTCAGCTTCACAGGCTGAGATGGAAAAAAATATAGAACGCTTGTCTTCAGGCTTACGAATCAACAAGGCAGCTGACGACGCAGCCGGTTTTGCCATTAGCGAACGGATGGATAATCAAGTTCAAGGTATGCGACAAGCCCATCGCAATGTATTACAAGCTAACAATCTGCTCCAAACGGCTGAAGGTGGTATGAGTGAAATTGGCAATATTCTGGGTCGAATGAGAGAATTAGCCATCCAAGCCTCTTCGGATACCGTTAGCGATACTGATCGCGGTAGCTTGAACTTAGAATTCGGGGAATTGGAGTCGGAGATTACTCGAATTGCTGAAACAACCAAATATGATGACATGGCTTTGCTAGACGGGTCTTTCAGTAGTAAAAAAGTTCAGGTTTCTGCTGACCATAGCTCTTCAGCTGGCATCACCAACATTGATATTTCTCTAGGTAATTTTAAAGTAGCTGCAGCTAATACCGATTTCGCTGGTGCTAACGCTATAACTGGAGCGACAGCAGTTAGTTTTGCGAATGATGCTAACGTAGGATTGAATACTGATAAGCTCGACTTGAGTACACTTACTAAATCTCAAACGACTATTGACAGCATTGACTTAATGGTTGATGCACTAAATACAGCCAGGAGTAAAGTGGGAGCTCAGCAGAACCGACTTGAATTTACAGCTTCTAGCTTGATGAATGGAATTCAGAACAATGCCAGTAGCATGTCGACGATACGAGATGCGGACTTTGCTGCAGAAGCAGCTGATTTAGCACGAAATCAGATTTTGACGCAATCAGGCTCAGCTATGTTAGCCCAAGCTAATGGTCTGACTGCCAATGTACTACAACTAATTCGTTAATCAACTTTCAAATATAAAAAGCAGAACCATTGAGACATTGGAGGAGTATTTTGTGCATCATTTTTGTTGACTCCTCCTATCCGATTGGTAATTCTTTATTGTTCATCTGTCCTAATTGGACTCGACCCTCAAAAAATCGTTAGTATGTCTTTTGGACTATTTTATTTACAGATTTCAAAAGTTAATCCGAAAAGTTGGAACCCACAGGGGAAATGCTAGGAGTGGTGTCCTGGCATTTCCCTCCTCCAACCTTCCAACGAGTCTCTTGGTTAACAAAAGATCAGCAAGAAAGTGTACAATAACAGTTGTTATTTGAAATTCAGGAAAATATCCAACCACAAAGTTGAAACGGTAGCAGGCAATTGGCTGTTTATTTCAATATCAAACCTAGCTCACGCGATAATAAGTACTAATAATCAATAACCAAGGAGGTCTCAACAATGCGGCAATCACTTGATCTAAAAAACAACTACGATCAATTCAGGCGCCAAAGACAACCCGCTTTGCCTGGGAAATCCGCCCAAGCTCCAGACATTGAGCCAACAGACGACAGTCTAGGTGGAAACGGCGAAATTTCGGCTACTGACCCAGTTGCTCAAATGGAAGCCTTGAAGGCCGTCTTGAAAAAGATAGAAGAAAACAGTCCCTTGGCAACTGAGGTTTATAACTTTGAGATTCGGCAGGATACAGGAAAAATCTACGTTCGAGTAGAAGATAAAGAAGGAAACTTGATCCGTCAAATCCCACCAGAACGATTCCTCCAAGTTAACGAAAATATTAGCCAGATGGTAGGCTTATTCCTCGATCAGCGGGGTTAAAGGTACAGTATTAGCTGAAATGGCATCTGTCTGATTGACAGGTTCTAGTACCAGTGTTAAAATTGTTATCTGCTGTCTGTTTGGGTCTTCACGAATCCGGTTAAGCATATACCAATCAGTCGATAGGGAGAACGAAAGATGTCAGAAATCACTTTTTCAGGTTTGAGTTCAGGAATGGACACAGCAGGAATGCTGGAAAAGCTGATGGAAATTGAACGCCGTCCGGTTCAATTACTCGAAAGAAAACAGACACAGATCCTACAAAAACAGGGTGCATTCGAACAACTTGACGGTATTGTCAAAACTTTTCAAGGCAGTGTTAAAACACTAAATTCCAGAACTACTTTCCACCAATTCCAAGCCTCGGTTAGCGAAAACAAAACTCTAGCCCATTCCATTTCCAGCCAAGCAGCTGAGGGCAGTTATAGTATAGAAGTAATACAGCGGGCCGAGACTGAACAATTTTCTTCCGGAATTTTTGGTAGTAAAACCAATACTTTAAACTTTTCTGGTAACTTGGTGGTCAATGAGCAATCAATTACTATTGCCACTAGCGATTCACTGGCCGATATACGTAATAAGATCAATAGTGCTAACGCCCAAGTCACCGCCTCCATCATCTCTGTCTCACCGGAAGACCATCGTTTGATCTTAGCAGCTAATCAAACAGGTGAAAATGGAATCAACTTATCTGACAGTTTGGATGGTAGCTTGCTACAACAACTTGGTTTCACTGACTCTAATGGGGAGCAATCTAGCGTTTCCCAGCGATTAGGCTCCGCCAAAACAGTTCAAACTACCGGTAGTACCAATATCACATCCAGTACACTCTTTAGTGAGATTGATAGTGGAATTGTGGCCAACAAGACGATCAGTATTATTGGAACTAATCGAGATGGCCAATCAGTCAGTGGTACTTATACTTATCAAAACGGAGATACAGTTCAAGCCTTTTTGGATCAAGTCCAAACTGTGTTTGGTGCCTCTAGCATCAGCTTATCGATAGAAGATGGACAAATCGTCGTTTCGGATAATACGGCTGGCGAAAGTTTACTGTCAATTGATGTAGATGAGAGTAATTTTGGTTCTACTGATACCAACCTTTTCGGAGATTTTTCAGTTACGACAAAAGGACAGGACAGAGTTTTGCAATCTGGTCAAGATGCTCGGCTGAAAATCAATAATATCAATGTTACCCACGAAACTAACAAGATCTCCAATGTAATTCAAGGTGTGACTTTGGATCTGCTAAACACCAATGCCGAAACGGGTGATCCACCCATCACATTGAGAATAGAAAAAGATACCAGCCAGATTAAGAGCAGTATGACCGAGTTTGTTGAGACTTACAATGGTATTGTCGGTTTTGTGAAAGAACAATTTGCTTTCGATGCCAATACCGGCGTTTCTGGCTTGCTTTTCGGTGATTCGACCGTTAGATCAGTACAAACTCAAATCCAACGCTTGATCGGAACGACATTGAATGGACTGACTGGGGATAACAAAAACCTCCTTAGTCTAGGTATTTCGACCGACCGAGCGGGAATCATTTCACTCGATGATAGTGCCCTTCAGTCGGCTATTGATGGTAACTTACTCAGTGTTGAACAGTTATTACGTGGAGAAGGAACAACGACCGATGAAGCCATCGAATATGTTGGTTTTAATCAGCATACCCAGTCAGGTACTTATACTATCGACATTACACAAGCTGCGACCAAAGTGATTTTAACGGCGGATTCAACATTTAGTAGCTCCGGCCTAACTGCTGACGATACCCTGACGATCACTGACTTTTCCAGTGATGCTGAGGCTGCAGTTAGCTTAAGTACTGGAGACACCTTGGAAGAAGTCATCCAGAAAATCAATACCGAATTATCAACTAGTATCGCGGAAGTTCGAACTGCCAGCCAGAAAATAGGTACTAACGATACAACAGCCACTACTAATAGTAAATTCACCGATTTGGGGTATAGCACGGGGGATACTATCACTTTTTCAGGTACTCGCCATTACGGAGCTAATGTTAGCCAAACCAGCTATACGATTGCGGACAATTCGACCGTTCAGGATTTTTTGAACACATTAGAAAGCCAGTTTAATGGTGAGATCACGACCTCATTGGATTCAGATGGTAAAATTGTAATTACAGATAATCTAGCCGGTAACAGTAATCTTTCGCTAAGTATTTCTGGAGACCTAGATGTTGGTTCTTTTGGTTCTACCATATTAGGTCGAAACCGAATTGCCGTAACCGCGAGTAGTGTTGATGGTAAGTTACATTTGGAACACAATGAATATGGTTCCAGTTATGGCTTCGGTGTAACCGCCAGTGAAAACGACTATACTGGTATAGGGACTCATCAAGAAACTAGTGGCCAAGATGTAGTAGGAACTATTAATGGTCAACCAGCCGATGGTAGTGGCCAATATCTAACTGGTGCTGACGAAGCTGGAGATTCGGAAGGCCTTCGTTTGAGAGTCAAGTTGACCCCAACCGATGTGGATAATAATACCGCTCGCGGTACCGTAACTCTGACCCAAGGTATTGCTGAACGACTCAACCGATTGTTAGAAGGGTTTGTTGATGATATTGATGGACAAATTAAACGAAGGTTGGATGGTTTTGAGTCCCAATTTGATCGGACACAAGATCAAGTAGACAAGATCGAAAGACGATTGATTCAAGTGGAGGATCGTTACAAGACCCAGTTCTTAGCTATGGAAAAAGCTATGGCTGAAATACAAGCCCAAACAGCTTTCCTTGAAAGTCAATTGGCCAGCCTGAGCGGAAAAAAAGATGATGATTAAATCTGAAGTAGAACAGCTCAGTTCTTGGAACTTGACCTGTAAATCAAATAACAAAAAAGAGACAAAGCGAGCATACTGATGAGACGACAACTGGCTTACGGAAAATACCAACAAATGCAAGTAAAATCAGCAGATAAAGGTAATCTTCTGCTGATGTTATACGATGCTTTGATCGTTTCCCTCAAGAAAGCTAAATTACAGCTTGAAACAGATAATACCGATCGGCAGGAGTTTTCAGACCAAATTTTCAAAGCTAGGGAGATCATCTTGGAACTGGTTGGTGCTCTAGACGAAAATGCGAATAAAGAAATCACGGCCAGCTTACAAAGCTTATATGATTACTTTCTATGGCAAATTAGTCAATCGGTGACCGAGAAAAAGTCAGAGCCATTAGACGATGTAATTGAGCATGCTACTGGTTTAAGACAAGCATGGGGCCAAGCAGTGCAAGACAATCGAGCCCAACAACCCAACTCGCAAGCTGCCCAATCTAGTAACTTACGTTCCCAGATAGGAACTATTAAGGCGTGATTAATCAGAAGCTACACCACTCAGAATCAGTCTTATCACAACAATTCGCACGCAAACTAGAGTTCTATGAATCGTGTTTGTCTATTACTTATCAATTGAAGGAAAGTTTAGATACTGATGACGAAGAATTGGTATTACAGCTGCTAAAAAGAAGAGACATTATTTTTCATCGTATCCGCCGACTAGATAGTGAGATTGGTAACCTGCCAGCTGATGACGAACGGATTCGCCAAGTATATCGGCAATCACCAAGACTCAAATCCCTCATTAACCAAATAGAGCAGGTCATTTATCAAATAATGCAGCTTGATGCTCAAATACACCTCGAAATCGGTGATAAACACACCAAAGCTCGAAACAAAGTCGGACGAACACAGCAGCAGCAGAAGATCGCTAGATCATATCGTATGGCTGGGGCTAAGCCTCCCCCTCAACTCGATCTCAACGAATAAATTTTCTCGTTTTCTAGTCTCAATATCTTCTGTATTAGCAGGCTTTTCTTGTGTTTCAGGTGGTATCCGAAGCTTTCGGTGGCCTGTGTAATTTACCCTCAAACTGTAGGATTTGTATGTCTTCACTTCACCCTCAAAATATTAGCCAACCACAGCCTGATGTCAGCCGACAATTATCGGCCTTGTTAAGTGAGCGTATATTGGTTTTGGATGGAGCGATGGGTACTATGATTCAGACTTATCAGTTACAAGAGTCTGATTTCCGGGGTGACCTGTTGACCCAACATCCGATTGACGTAAAAGGTAATAACGATTTATTATCATTGACCCAACCAGAGGTTATATCAGCTATTCATCGATCTTATTTGTTGGCGGGTGCCGACATTATTGAAACTAATACTTTCAACAGTACCAGCATATCACAAGCCGATTATCAGTTAGAAGATCTAGTTTATGACTTAAACTTCAATTCAGCTCGACTGGCTCGACAAGTAGCCGACGAAATTACCGCCTCTGACCCAAATCGTCCTCGTTTTGTCGCCGGGGCCATTGGCCCAACCAACCGGACTTGTTCTATTTCACCTGACGTCTCGCGCCCTGGCTATCGTAATACTTCGTTCGACGAATTAGCCCAAGCCTACGGACAACAAGCACAAGCCTTGATTGATGGCGGTGCAGACTTACTTCTAGTAGAAACCGTTTTCGATACTTTGAATTGCAAGGCAGCTCTGTTTTCACTCAGCCAAATCACCAAATCGGCTAATCGTCCCATACCTATCATGGTTTCCGGGACGGTAATCGATGCAAGTGGCCGTAATCTATCAGGTCAAACGATGGAGGCTTTTTGGTACTCTATTCAACATGTTGATTTGTTGAGTGTTGGATTGAATTGTTCCTTTGGTGCGACAGAGCTTCGTCCTTATCTACAAGATTTAGCCAAATTGGCACCAATACCCATCAGCTGTTATCCCAATGCTGGATTACCCAATGAATTTGGTGAATATGACGAAGTTGCCGATCAGACAGCTTCCATTCTAAATGAATTTGGACAAAGTGGTTTGTTGAATATCGTTGGTGGATGTTGTGGTACCACTTCAGATCATATTCGGGCCATTGACGAAGCGGTATCAGGCCTACCACCTAGACAAATTCCAGTTGATAAAGATCTACCTAGTTTTAGTGGGCTGGAACCATTAGTGATTCGACCAGATACTAACTTTGTCAACGTTGGGGAACGAACCAATGTGACGGGTTCTGCCAAATTTGCTCGTTTGATTAAAGAAAGAGATTACGAGGCTGCGCTCCAAATAGCAAGGGATCAAGTTGAAAGTGGAGCACAGATTATTGATGTCAATATGGATGAGGGGCTACTGGATTCAAAATCAATAATGACTGAATTTCTATTGCTGATGGCCACTGATCCCCAAATAAGTCGGGTGCCAGTCATGATTGATTCTTCCGAGTGGGAAGTAATTGAAGCTGGTCTAAAGTGTGTCCAAGGAAAAGGGATTGTCAACTCCATTAGCCTGAAAGAAGGTGAGATTGATTTTGTTGAAAAAGCCAAACTAATCCGGCGATATGGGGCTGCTGTAGTAGTTATGGCCTTTGATGAAGACGGTCAGGCCGTTACTGTTGACAGAAAAATTGAGATTTGTCAACGAGCTTATAAGATACTAACACAGCAAGTTGGATTTCCAGCTCAAGATATCATTTTCGATCCTAACATTTTGACTGTTGCTACCGGCATAGCAGAACATAATGACTATGCTGTGGCCTTTATTTCGGCTTGTCGTCAGATTAAACAAACACTACCTGGTTCCTTAGTCAGCGGTGGATTAAGCAACATCTCCTTTTCTTTTCGAGGTAATAATACTGTTAGAGAAGCTATGCATTCAGCATTTCTATATCATGCGATCCAAGCAGGAATGGATCTAGGTATTGTCAATGCGGAGCAGCTACAAATTTACGACGAGATTCCTGAACAGCTGAAGATCGCGGTGGAAGACGTACTATTCAATCGCCAGCCAGAAGCCACAGACCAGTTAGTTGAACTTGCTGCAAGTGTAAAGGGTAAAAAACGCAAAAAAAAGAAAGATTTGGCTTGGCGTAATGAAACAGTCGATGAGAGACTCAAATATGCCTTGGTCGAAGGGATACTCGATTTTGTCGATCAAGATGCGGAAGCAGCCCGCAAACATTACCCCAAACCCATTCAAGTTATTGAAGGTCCATTGATGGATGGAATGAACGTGGTAGGCGAACTGTTTGGAAATGGAAAGATGTTCCTACCCCAGGTTATTAAAAGTGCTGTAGTAATGAAAAAAGCGGTTGCTTACCTAACGCCTTTCATTGAAGCGACTAAAGATCAGAATACGATGGCTAAGGGCAAAATTTTGTTAGCCACTGTTAAGGGTGATGTTCATGATATAGGAAAAAACATCGTCGGCGTCATTTTGGGTTGTAATAATTATCGGATCATCGATTTGGGTGTAATGGTGTCAGCTAGTGAAATTTTGCAGGTAGCCCGTCAAGAACAGGTTGATTTAATCGGTCTGAGTGGTCTTATTACACCATCGCTAGGTGAAATGGTACACGTCGCTCAAGAGATGGAGCGGGAAGGTTTGAAAATCCCATTACTAATTGGTGGAGCTACTACCTCTAAGGCTCATACAGCCGTTAAAATTGATCCTTGTTATAGCCAACCAACTATCCATGTCCTAGATGCATCTCGTAGCGTTGGTGTAGTTAGTAAATTGCTTAATCCAGAAAACAAATCGACTTTCACCTCTCAGGTCAAACAAGAATATGCCAGTCTGAGAGAAACACGCCAACGTACGGAGACCAGCCGGCGGCTAAACCCCATTGATGTGGCTAGAAACAATCGTTTTCCCGAAAATTGGAAATCATATCAACCTCCAATCCCTAAAGAAGTCGGAATTCGGAGTTTTGATAATTATGACTTAACCACCCTGATCGACTATATCGACTGGACTCCTTTCTTCAAGAGTTGGGAGTTAGTAGGTCGGTTTCCAAAGCTATTGAAAGACCCAGTCATTGGTGAGTCTGCCAAACAACTCTGGATTGATGCTAAGGCTTTATTGGAAAAAATCATCGATGAACAAATGGTCACGGCACGAGCTGTAGTTGGCATTTTCCCAGCTAATTCAGTAGGAGATGACATTGAAATTTATCCGGATGATTCAAAGATCATTACTAGCTACCACCTCCGTCAGCAAATGAATAAATCATCTGGTCGTTTCAATCTATGCTTGGCTGATTTTGTAGCCCCCAAAGATAGTAAGATTAAGGACTATGTGGGTGGATTCGCTGTTACTGCCGGTATCGGTGC
>JAYZAL010000045.1:0-43040 GCA_036339735.1 Candidatus Poribacteria bacterium | reverse complement strand
TTCCGAGGCTTCAGCTGCAGGCAACTTACCTAGCTTGGCTAGCATCTTTCGTCGAGCTGGGGACATCTCTTCAATATTATTATCGTCGCTCATCTCTTACCTCTAAGGCTGTTTTTAATACCTCTATGTTTACATTATTTTTGTCAGCTATTAAGTGGTCAATGGCTTCATTAAGCTCCGAATCGTTTAGAATTCCAGCAGAACGGACTGCAACTGCGAGGATTCGATTTCGCTCATTGATGTCAACCGACTCGAATTCAGCTAGATAATCTGGCCGTAACAGGTCTAGCAGGATAGCTTTTCCTGAAGTACTATTAAGTTTGGTTAGAGCAACCGCTGCGTCCCACCTCACATTAGGTTCTTCATCTTTGAGTGCTTCTTGTAATGCAGGGATAGCTGTGACATTACCAATTTTCCCAAGCGCAATAACTGAGGCTAGACGGATGGTATCCGACGGGTCTTGAAGCAGAGGCAAAATCCCTTCAACTGCGGTTGAGTCACCAATCATACCTATTGCAGAAACGACAAAAACTGTATCAGATTGATTGGGCTCTATAGCACCTAACAAGAGGGGTGTAAAAGCAGGATTCCCAGTAACTCCCATTGCTTGTGCTAGGTATGATTTTAGGCTAACACCATTTTGGGTAGTCATTTGACGTACAATTGGGTCCTGAAACAAATTAGCCATTTTATTGACAAATTGACTATCTAAACCAATCCTGGGATCCATTGTTAAAACCGAAGATAACTCAAATGCAGAGCGCCAACGATCGTGATTTCGTCCAGACTTAATCGTTTCCAACAAGTCATATACATCTCGGCTCTCTTGGGTCAGCAGCGTAATCCCTAAAATATAGACACCAAACAGAATACCGATGCCAACCAGTATGAGGAAGGGCAAAAGAAAAAAGGAATGAATGTTAACAGTAACTTCGTCAGATTCAGACTGATTTTCTGCTGATTCAGCTAAAGGTGTTTCGAGGTTTAGGCGGTCCAATGGAATTCGGATTTCCTTCGTTAATAATAAATATTTGGTAACGCCGTGTTATGGCTGAAAAAGCAGTTAGTTGCTTTTAAACATGATTGATATTTTCATAACTAAACATGGGGCGTACTGGATTTGAACCGGTGACTTCTACCGTGTGAAGGTAGCGCTCTACCCCTGAGCTAACGCCCCAAAGAACATGGGCCCACTAGGATTCGAACCTAGGACCAATCGGTTATGAGCCGATTGCTCTAACCACTGAGCTATGGGCCCAAACGAAAGACGAATCATTCTCAGTAAGTTCCCCGACGGCAAAATTATAACCCAATAAAGACAGTTTAGCAAACAGAAACCTCAACGAAAATCAGGATCTCAAAACAAGATTGAGAGCACCATAGAAAATACTGAGCTACAAAAGAGTAATCATGAATTTACTCTATAAATCCTCGCAAATGTTGACTTCGTATTGGGTGTCTTAATTTGCGTAATGCTTTGGCTTCGATTTGGCGGATTCGTTCTCGGGTTACATCAAACTCGGTACCAACCTCTTCCAGAGTTCTTGGGCAACCATCCCCAATACCAAATCTCAGTTCAATTACCTTTTTTTCCCTATCTGTCAGTGTTTCGAGTAAATCTTCCACTCGTTCCTTCAACAGTATAATGTCTGTTTCAGCTACTGGGGACTTGGTCTTCTTATCCTCAATAAAATCACCTAAATAGCTATCTTCTTCATCTCCAATAGGTGTTTCTAAAGAGATTGGCTCTTGGGCCACTGCTAAAACTTGCCTAACTTTATCGACTGAAATATCCATCTGACTGGCAATTTCTTCTGGTGTAGGCTCACGACCTACATCCTGTACGACTTCTCGTGAGGTTCGAATCAGTTTATTGATAGTTTCAATCATATGAACAGGAATGCGAATGGTTCGGCCTTGGTCAGCAATGGCACGTGTAATACCTTGCCGAATCCACCAAGTTGCATAAGTACTGAACTTATAACCTCGTTCATAATCAAATTTATCAACGGCTTTCATTAAACCAATATTGCCCTCTTGGATCAGATCCAAAAAAACAAGTCCGCTGGTACGATTTCTATACTTTTTGGCGATGCTAACAACTAACCTTAAATTGGATTCAACAATCTCCATCTTAGCTTCTCGAGCAACATCTTCTCCCATCTTAATGCGTTCTATAATGTGACGCATTTGGTCGATTGTTCGGTCTGTTGTTCGCGTCAATTTCAACACTGACCTTTGTGCTTGAACCAACTTAGTATTAGCTTCTGTTAATTCCTCTAAAGAGTAACCGTTTAGTGCCTCTGAATTCTGTACTGCCGATAGTAACCGTTTGCTATCTAATCCTAACTTAGCTTCAAAGTGCTGGACTGTCTTTTGGTAAGAATCCATACGCTGAAAAATCTGCCGAATCTTCGAGCACATCTGCTTGATTTCGTTTGTATCGATCTTCACTTGCTTAAGTGTAGAAAAAACGTCTTCATATACAAGAGCCAGTTTTTCTTTAATAGTTTCTACGTTTTCGGATTTTTTAGCTAATTGACATTCTAAATCTCTAATCACCAGTTCATGTCTCTGTATATCAGCCAGTATAGTTTTAGTCTTTTCTAAGTAGACGGCCTCCTTATCTGAATTAAGATGGTCAAACCCCCTAATTTCAAATATTTCCCAAGGTTTTCGTTTGCCCACTAGCACATGATCCAACATCTGCCGAAATTCCGCCAACACAAAAGGAATCTCAAAAAGAACTCGCTGAACCATCCAAAATCCACTTTGCATCTTCTTGGAAAGCTTAACTTCATCATCTTTTGATAGTAGCGGTACTTTACCCATTTCTCTGAGGTAAACTTTGACTGGATCATCGCTTCTTTCTGTTTCATCTACGACTAACTCCACTCCTACACCGTCGGAGTTTTCATCGACCTTGACTTCTGTATACTGGATATTGCTTAACCCCATATCTACATACCCCCTGTCATCAATGTTTCGAACTACTCCTAAATCTGTATTGCTTGTCAAATTGAGTTCCTCTAGCCCAATTTGATAAATTCCGACATCGACCATGTCTGATTCAGTACCAGAACTTCCATTCTGATTCGGAACCTCTGTAAAATCGGCAGGGCTAGCTAACTCTGACTGCCCCTCACGTTGGATGATGCGGTGGCTCATACCCGTTTGTAACACCCGATTGCCAAAAACATCATTTAATTGTCCCCCATATTATGTTACGAGTTCATCGTTAAATTTATTTTTAAACTATGAAACATTTCTGCTAACCTATGATCTATGTTTACTTGCTCACGGCACGACGACGGTTGGATAGTTGTACTAACTCTTCTAAAATATCGGTATTATCCTTCCCTTGTCCCAACGCATTAGAACGTACTTGTTTCTCTAAATCCAATAACATAAATTGATTTAACCGTTTTATACAACCCATTATTCTGGCTTCCACATTAGGTGGCTTTTGGTTGTTTAATAAGACTTGTGAAATCAAGCTTCTACTTTTGGGATCACAATTTTCTATCATTTCACTAACGTCTAAGGAAGTTGAAGTATACAAAATTTCCCCTAGTTTAGCATAAGTTGGATTTTGTAAATCTTGGACGTTAAATAGTTCCTTTGCTTTAGATATTAAATTAGGAGCCAAAATTAACGACTCCAAAAATTGCCGCTCAATAGATTCACGAGCAGACATTTTACTTGTAACAGTTGTCGGTTGTCGGCTTCCTGATCTTTTTTGAGCAGACGACTTTACACCTAGCCTTTCTAATTCTTGGAAAACAATAGCTGATTCCAACTCTAGCTCTCGACTGACTTGATCTACATATGCATTTAGTTCCAAAGGACTGTCCAAGCTAGCCAAGGTTGCTGCAATATCTTGAACTGCTTTAGATTTTACTTCTATTTTTTGAATTGCCCCCTGCTCGACAGCTCGTTGTATCTGAAATTCAATCAAGTTAAGACTTCGATCGAGATAGGTTTTGATAGCCTCATAACCACCATTCCGCACCAAGCTGTCCGGATCTTCACCATTTGGAAGCAAAGCTACTTTGACTTGTAGCCCTTCCTTTACTAGTGTATTTAAACCTCGGGTGGCTGCTCTCACCCCAGCACTATCTCCGTCATAGATAATCAGTACTTCTTTAGTAAAACGTTTTAACAAAAGGGCATGTTTTTGACTAAAGGATGTACCAAGGGATGCTACGACATTAGTTAAACCTGCCTCATGAAGTGTGATAACATCAAAATAACCTTCTACCAGAAGAACTTTACCTGTAAGGTGAATTGACTTTCTGGCATTTTGCAAGTTATACAAAATCGTACTTTTGTCATAGATAGTAGTATTAGCTGAATTAAGGTATTTCGGACGTACTTCTTCAATGATTCCTCGACCTCCAAAAGCAACCGGTCGATTCCGTTCATCTAGAATCGGGAAAATAATCCGATTTCGAAACCGATCGGTAATACCTCGATAATCCTCTTTGACCAAACCAGCTTCGACTAGTTGCTTTTGCGAAAAACCTTTTCGGAAAGCATGTTGAGTTAGTTGACGAAATCCTGAAGGTACAAAACCAAGTTGAAATTCTTTGATTGTATTTTCTGATATTCCCCTTTTTTTCAGGTAAGACATAGCATGGCCACCGATACGTGGTTCAGTCAAGTTTTGACGAAAGAAATCAATTGCCAACTGATTTAGGTTATGCAGTTGTCGCTTTTCCCTTTGGGCATGTTCTGTTTCTTCATCAACCGAAGGTAATACGATACCAACCCTCTCAGCCAAAAACTCCAAGGTTTCTAGAAAAGTCTTCCCCTCTAATTTTCGAATAAAAGTAATAACATTTCCACCCTCTTGGCAACCAAAGCAATAAAACATTTGACGGTTACGGGAAACGGTAAAAGAAGGAGTTTTTTCATTATGGAAGGGGCAGAGCCCCTTGAAATCTTGTCCTGCGGCCCTAAGATGCACTCCAAGTTCACTGATAACTTCGACGACATCATTCTGCTCTCTAATTTGTACAACTAGTTCTTCGGGAATACGTAACGGTTGATTCATTGACTCAAAATAACTATGTAAAAATCAAGTTCCTTTTATGGCAACGACTGTTGCCCCTGTCCCACCTAAACTCGCTTCGGCAAATGCAAAATTAGTAACTAACCAATGATTTCTTAAGTATTCATGAACAGCGGCTCCTAATGATCCAGTTCCTTTCCCATGAATCAAGCGAACTTCTAAAAGACCCGCTAGATAGGCATCATCCAAGTATTTATCCAAAACATTTAATGCAGGAGCAACTTTCTGTCCAATCAAATTCAGTTCAGATTCAACCGAAGACGACTTTCGGTGTTGGAGAGTCAAGACCGAAGAACTTAATTCTCTACTTTTTATTTCCTCAGATGGCAAAGAAACTTCTTGGTAGGATAATGTCATTTTGACTGGACCAACTTGGATACAAAGTGGTTTTCTACTTTTTTTCGACACAGAAATAACTTCACCAAACTGATTCAAGTCTTTGATCAGAACCTTGTCTCCCACAGAAACCGAAAAGTCTGGAGGGGACGCGTTCTTCTTTTCTATTCTGTAGACTTCTTTCTGTTTCAGTAATTCTTGCGCTCTTTCTATAGAATCGAAAGCTGATCGAACACTTTCTCTCGATGCATCTTTCTGTCGAATTTGAGCGATTGTTTCCTCAACTAGCTTTCGAGATTGCTTCAAAATCTCAGCCGATTCTCTCTCTGCTCTACGTTTCAACAGATCGCAATCAGCCTCAAAACCATCTAATTTTCTCTGATACTTTTCCTTGTTTGCACTAGCCTTGATTAATTCTTGGTCTACTAGATTCAATTGTTGATCAAGACGATGTTGAGATTGCTGAATACTAGTAAGTAGTTCTTCTACTGCTATTGGTTGAGACCCAATTTGGTTCTTAGCTACACTGAGAACTTCAACTTTCATTCCGAGACGCTCAGCAATTTTTATGGCATTGCTACTACCGGGCACGCCCATTTGTAATCGATAGGTTGGATTTAAAGTTTGTAAATCAAACTCCATTGAGGCATTGACCATGTTTGGGTGATCATGAGCAAAAGCCTTCAATGCATTATAATGCGTTGTAAGTATCGTTTTCGATCCAATTTTTGAGAAGTGATCAATAATAGCAATTCCCAATGCTGTTCCCTCTGTAGGATCAGTGCCCGCTCCAATTTCATCTAGTAAGACCAACGTATTTTGGTTGGCTTTTTCCTGCATTGCAATAATCTTAGTCATGTGCGATGAAAATGTGCTCAAATTTTGGTCAATACTTTGCTCATCACCAATATCAGCGAACACATGCTCAAATATTGGCAATTCACTGCCTTTCTGAGCAGGGATATGTAATCCAGACTGAGCCATCAACGATAAAAGACCAACAGTCTTCAAAACTACTGTTTTTCCACCAGTGTTGGGCCCAGTAATCAAAATTGTGTTGAATTGACCCCCCAGATGTATACTCGTTGGCACAATCTCCTGAGGAGACCTTTCACTCGGGTTTTCATGCAAGTTGATTTCTAATAGAGGGTGCCTAGCGGCCGTTAATTCTAGATAGCCAGAAGTATTGATTATTGGCTGCACACAATTAAGCCTTCGACTTAGTTTGGCTTTTGCTGATTGAAATTCAATCTCACCTAAAATTTCCTGGGCTAACCTTAACTCGAATACCTTTTGATAAACAGAAGTGCTCAAGTCCCTAAGAATTCGACGAATTTCTTCTTGTTCAGCATCAGATAACTGTAATAACTGATTATTTTTTTCAACGATCTCAATTGGTTCCAAAAAAACAGTAGCTCCACTGGCTGACTGTCCTTGCACTATTCCATTTAGGCCTGACCTATGATCATGCTTTACAGGTATTACAAAGCGGTTATTTCGACTTGTAATTATATTTTCTTGAATGGATTTTTGATAACTTGAAGAACGAAGGATTGAGCCAAGTTGATTCTGAATATTCTCGTGCAGTCCCACCTGTTTTCGCCGAATTGAACGAAGATCTTGGGAAGCACTGTCCAGTACTTTACCTTCAGGAGTAAGGCAACGATTGATTTTACGCGACAATTCAGGAAAAACTGGAAAATCCTCTGTCAACTGTACGAGGATAGGATAGTCTTCGATTTCAAGTTTTTTCGTTTGTACCCTGACTTTTTTCGCTACACTCAAAAAATCAGAAACACTGAGTAACTGATCGATATGTAAGATTGCCCCTCTACGAGATGCACTATCCAAAACCGTGGAGATGTCTCGAATGCCTCGCAAAGGAAAGTCCCCAACCAATTCTTGATATGTCGTGATCTCACTACACAAACATTGTTGATATTGAACGACATCAAAATCACAACTAGGCTGCAACTGATCGACACGA
Organism: Candidatus Poribacteria bacterium; assembly: GCA_036339735.1. Taxonomy (GTDB): domain Bacteria; phylum Poribacteria; class WGA-4E; order WGA-4E; family UBA9662; genus TMED15. The sequence continues at coordinate 35,643 of JAYZAL010000045.1, read as the reverse complement.
CGATTTCCCAAAGACGACAGCGTATAACGCTTAAGGATTTCCTTTAACTTTTCGTATTCAAGAGCTTCGTGATACATCAAATTCAGTTAAGGATTTTAGAATCCAAAGTAACTATTCGGTAGTAGTTCTTCGCTGATGAAAAAGAGCTGTTTCATAAACTTTTCTATTAGGTGCAAAATCAAACACCGACTGGCGACCATATTCCGGATCATACCCGTCAATCCCAAGAGCCATTCGATAGTATCGCCAAGCATTGGTCAACCTATTTTTTTGCTGATAATCACGAGCTTTTTCAAGATTATCAACAAAATCGGTAGCATCAGCCTCAAACTTTTTAATTTTTAGCCGGATTTCTTTATCTAGTCCACCTTCAATATCTTTCCGGATTTTGTATTCATGAATCTTGGATCGGTGGAATTCAAATGATTTGTAGGGATCACTAACAGAGGAAACAACTTGAGAAGCCTCAGGTAATTCAGCCAAAATATCAGTTGACTTTTTAATCAATTCACGGCTCTTTTCATCAACAGCTTGACGAATATTTAGATCTACACCATCCAGTATTTCTGTGTAAACTTTGTTAGCATCTTGTGGCTTTTCCTGTTGCTCATAACACCAGGCTATTCTTAAAAGCGCAGTCTGGTTGAGATGTGCCACCCACAATGAATCCACCCCATCCGAATTTAATGCTCTCAACTTTTCGTAAGCCTTAATGGCCTGCACGTAATCTCCCTTCTGCTCGTAACAATTACCAATAGCTTGATGCGAATAGGCAGAAATCAGGAAATTATTAGATTGAACATTTTGAGTGAGCTCACGATAAATGCTCAATGCATCATCTAACTCACCTTGATAAAATTGAATTTTGGCGAAATTATATTTAGCTCTATCAACGAACGGTGTCTGTGCAAAATTTACGTTTTCAAAGAAAGCCTTCAGGTCATCAGCTACCTGATCAAACGGTTGTGAAGATTCTTCCGCATCTTCGGGGTTTTCCGCGGATAACCATTCTGTTTCAGCTAAATTATATTGTTCTACCAATTCACGATAACGAGCAGCAGCTTTAGCATACTTTTGGTCCTGATTTTGCTTCCAACCGACGAAAAGCGCACTACCCACTACTACACAAAAAACTAGGATAGTTAAGGTTCTTGAATGCTTGCGGATAAATCCAAAAGCTTGTAGGACAGTCGTTGTGAATTGGTCCTGAACAACTTCCTGATCTAAAATCGGGTCTTGTTCTGACATAAGATGGTAGGAGCCTTATAAAATAAAAACCATCAGGCAGGCTGAGGTTCTAACTGACAAACGGACGGTTAAACACAAAAGGTGTCTCTTGGCTTGGGGAGCCAGTATCCTTCAATGGGGATGCATCCGAATATTGCCGCCAATTATACTTACGCGTTTGCAAGCATGTCAAGCCGTTTTAGATAAAGCTATAAGTTCTGATAAGAGCTCTGAACTAGTCGTATGAATTGCGCAAGAAGTTTCTGAGATTTAAGCCACTTTAACAGATCAGGATACTCATGACGAAGCAAAATCAAAAACTCCTGTCTTTGGGCACTAAAGTCCGTAAATTCCTCCCATGTCTCTTCACTAAAAACATGATAAGGTTCAGGACCAACTTGCAATTCAATCCTTTGGTCGGGATACTGAAGTATTTTCCCAATTCCATGACTTTCAGCTAAGTTTATATAACCAATATCAACTGAAAAGTTTTCTGGAATAGAATCGTTTTTTTCTTGGAAATGAGTAGATTTTTCTAATAATTGGTGTTCCGCAAAAGCTACATCAACTTGGCTGATAATTTCTCTGGCTAATTCCTCATCACTAGGCTCAACATAAATCCTAATCTGTGAGCCATGATCTGGCCGACAAACGATTTCGTTTCTCGACAAAAGAGTTTTAATTAATTCCAGCTTCCAGTTATCGTCTGTACAATAAATTTCAACCCAACTCTCTTGCCAGCGGCTATTCTTATTTTTCAGGAAAAAAGGTAAGATCACTTGTGATAAAGTCGAAGTAAAGGGAGAAAGGCCAAAGCCTTTCTCCCTTTACTTCGTTGTACCGTTAGGAGTGTTGAGGTAATTTATTTTAGAATAACCATTTTCCGAGTTTCACTGAATTTACCGGCATCAATACGATAGAAGTAGACGCCACTAGCTACATCTTCACCTTTGGCGTTTTTGCCATCCCAGTATGCGGCTTTATCAGCTGAAATGTGTCTTCCCGATTCTTGAAGACCAAGATCTAAAATTCTTACCATTTGTCCAAGTGAATCAAAAATCTGAATTTTTACGTCAGCGGAATCCTTCAATGTGAAGGGAATCCAAGTTTCAGGGTTGAATGGGTTAGGATAATTCTGGAACAAGGCTGATGCCACAATCAACTCAGGATTGGTAACTTCTAAGAGGTAATTACTACTAGATCGATGACTTCCTAGATCATCATCGATTTTAACTAACTGGCCATTAGTCCACTTAAGCGTAAATGCACCAACCTTTAGAGGGGTCAACGATAGAATCACTCCCTGCTTCATTGGTTCCGAACTCGCTTGAGCGATCATCAACCTTTTTAACTCTTCACCACTAGTACCAGTCTTATTAATCAGGAATCCGTCTTGGTCATTTTCATCAACCTCCACCAATAGTTGTGTAGAGTTATATGTCAAGTCAAACCCATATCCAATTACGTCTTCGTCCATAGAAACAGCAATTTTCACTGTCTGACCGAATTCTATTCTAGATGGTAAATACGAAAAACCAACAAGACCTTCCAGAACACCAGGGGTTGAATCTACTAAAGGTGCAGCTGCTGGTTCTTCACCTTCTGCTGGTTCTTCACCTTCTGCTGGGACCTCGGCCACTTCTCCGGCTTGGTAGTCCCCATCATCACCATAAGCCACACCGGCAGGGCCAAGTGGAGCCATAGTTACAGAACCAAAGTTCTTAGCAATGTATTTGAAATCGTCAATATCAACTTGACCATTTCCGTCAATGTCAGCCGTGGCATCAGCAGTTCGGTAGAACTTAGCGAAAGCAATTACATCATTCAGATCAATTTTGTTATCTTCTTTGCCAGCTTCACCTGCGTAAAGTTCGCTATCGAATTCACCGACACCATCGAATTTCGCATCACCATTTAAATCTCGGAATCCATATATACGAACCCCTGAAATAAACTGTCCTGGGCGGATTTCAATCGGTTTGCTAACGACAATATCTCGACCACCGATTTTTTCTGGTTGTCCATTTTGCCCTCTTAAGTGATGGCTGGTTTTTGCAGTCAAGAAGAATCTACCACTCGGCAGGTCTGTCAGTGTGAATTGTCCATCAGCATTGGTTATCAACTGAATTCCCGGTGCAATAGGATCGGTATCAATACCAGCGGCTGGAGAATCAGGTACTGGATATCCTGGATAGTGTCCCATACTACCAGGCTTTCGTAGCTCAATTGTCACAGTATCACTGTGATCGGCTTTACGTCCTTGCAAGCGAACTATACCTGATAGGCTGGTGGTTTCCTTTTTGACAGTCTCAATCAAAACAGTGGATGGGCCGTGTGGAATGTGTTTTTCCCCTTCAGCATCTATTACCACTGTTTGACTTCCTTCGGCAAAAGAGAAATTGATATTAGCATTGCCAACAGCAATTGTCTTGAATGTAGCAAATAAAAATGGCTGATTGGCAGAAAATGCTTCAGCTGCCTGACCTGTTGAAATAGCCGAAAAACTCAGCTCGCCAGCAGCTATACTATCATTGGCATTGACTGTTGGGCTCCAATCTCCTATTTCAACACCTGTCTTAATTTCTCTGTCGATGCGGAAGAAAACGCCTTTCCCTAACTTAGCTGGTGTGCCATCAGAGCTTAAAAATGGTGGATCAACAGTCAATGCTTTAGCCGCTTTGTCAAAGTTTTTGATTATGCTGCGCGAACCACGAGCTTTTCCACTGGTTATGATCACTGAAAACCCATCATAATCAATGTTTTCTAAATCACTAGAAATAAGTACACCAGAACTAGGAGAATCTTTCGTCGTGTAACCAGTCTTTACAAGCACATTAAATGGTGCAGTCGGATCGGCGATTTCTAAAGTGGTTGCATCATAGGTAAGGTAAACTTCAACACCAGCGATTGGTTGACCATTAGTATCAAGCTTGACACCAACGTCAAAGTAATCCCCTAAGCCGCGACGATCCTTGGGGAATTCGATGTCGACTTCATGATTAGTGATTGTAATTGCACCTACACTGCGTGCAAAAATTTCTAAGGAATCGATACGGAATTGACCATCTATTCCTGCCTTAGCAATAGTATTTCCATCAACATCTTCCACAGGATAGTACAAACTACCACCTTCTGGATCGAAAGGACGATCTAGGGTCAAAGTGCCAGTACCAGAATCATATCCTAAGATAGTTCGACTTTGACCAGCAAAGTCACCTGCAGTCATAATCACCCTAGCTCCCAGATATAGATCAGCTTCATTCGTCAAATCTGGATCAACAATCTTGGTTGGGGTACCTTCTGTCAAACTACCATTTTTTGAACCTAAGGTTGCAGTTCCCGTTAACATGGGGTTTACATGACGGCTAATACCACTATTGTAGATGTTGTTCACACCACGGCCAGGATGGTAAGGGGTGTCAATTTCTACACCATTTTCATCGATTGCTTCCGAACGATCAACAAGGTTACTTCCAGCGGCTGAATCCATTACAGCATAGACATAGTAAGTACCGTCCGGAATAACTATTTTGTATCCAGTAACCGTTTCCGGTTTAACTTCAGCTGCAGCTGGAGGGTTAAACGTCAGTGTACTCGTCTGTGGATTATAGCCAACAATCTTGTGCGCTGAGGTTATTGTTCCAGACGTGAAAATGAGCCGTCTATTAGTGTAATATCCTTTTTCCTTAGGTGGCAAGTTGCTATCAGTTAGGTTGGTCGAGGACCCTTCACCGGAGGGACGCCCCATCTGAATCACCAGATCATCCCAAATGGCACTATTCTGTCCAGCCATTAAGCCGTCAGAAGTTTGATTTAGCGGGAGATCTCGAGCAATAATCCCTGTGGCTGCAGACTCATTCTCAAGACTAAGCTCTAGTTCACTTAGAGAAAGTGTTTTCTTGGGACTAAAATAGAGATCAACATTTACATCTATCAGGGGGTCAGTCCAAGATTCCATCCATTCAACCATATATTGGGAAGACGCTTCGTCAACTCCAGAAGGTTGAGTCACAAGAATGGAAGACTGCCTTTCCGGAATCAGGCCACCAGACTGGTATCCAGCTTCTGGTTGTTGATCACCATCAGCATCAATCAAGGCATAGATGTAATAAGTTTGGCTATCATAAATTGGGGCACCTGAACGGCCTACCAAATGAAAGAGATAACGGTCTCCATCACCATCTTTATCTTCTGCAAGTGGATTATTATTAATCTTGGTGAAGGATGTCGCGACATCGAAACTTTGTTGCAATGAGAGCTCTCCTCCGACACCATTCTGATCTCTCAAATCAATATTACTGTAGTATAGATCTACCAAAGCTGATTGATCATTATCTACATCAGTCCACATGATTGTGTAATAAGGATTTGGAGTTCTCGTAATTGAAACTGGGATTGGGTCATCAATCCTAATTGAGCTCTTGTGAGAAATTGTTACCGTATTTGCGCTTCGTTTGGAAACTGAGTCGCCGTCTGCATCTTCCAAAACCACCCAAACAACGTATTCACCTTCAGCTAAACTAGCTACGACCTCAGGTGCATAATAGTCCCATTCCCTAAACCCATACTGCTGATCAAGATTTAATCCGGTTAATTGACTCGTTGGAACAGCAACTCCATCAGGATCTAGTGCTACCGCCTCTGTAGCATTAGCTCGGAGCAATTCTGCGTCTGAGAAATCAGTTGGGGATGCATCAACTGCTGATTTTAAGGCATAGAAAATACCAACTTTTGATGTTTTGGTGTCATCCCAGTCTCCACCTTTCCAAGAAACACTAATTGCTTCTGGCCCTTCTGCTGGGCCAGAATTAACTTTGCTCGTTACCTTAACTTCTGTGGGATAAAAGAAGGGATTATGCTTGACCTTAATTTGTCCTTCGGCTGTCACCAATTTGCTATATTTGGCATCGTCGTTTATATCTTCCGCAACAGCATAAACATAGTAATCACCTTCAGGAACAGCTAGAGAATTAGAAATACCGAACCCAGAAGTCAGATTCCAACTAACCTGGTCTGGGCCTGCGGGGTCTAGATCAGATGCAATAACCACTGCACGTGTCAGGTCATTTGTGCTAGATTCGGCTGTCGAGGCAGCCCGAATCTCAGCTACACTTTTGAAGGACTGTTGCGACACATAAACGTCCATTGTACCAACACTAGCGTTCCAATCTGACCAGTTGATTAAGTAGTTTTTATGGTCAATGACATCTGTATTACTCGCAGTATCAACTTCTGTTTTTATACCGGCCGGCAAGTCCTTAAAATGGACGTTTTTTAGCTTTACTCCCTTACTAACCGAGTAGGATGCCTTAGAAGATTCATAGTAAATCCCGTAAATGTAATATATTGCGCCATCATCGGTAGCTAAACCGGAGGTATCCCAAATATACGATCCATCAGTTCCATCCTTAGCCGAGGAGACTTTTGTGATTAGAGTGGTTTGATCGTTTACAGCTGACAAGTTTTGCAAGCTAGGCAAGCCATTGGCATAACGTAACTCGACTGTAGCATTGGCATTTCCATCGTCCGTCCAATCAACTCTGAAGGAGGTATAAGCAACATCGTTACCTGATGTTGGTTGATCATTTCCACCTGGCAGAAAAACTATTTTACTGATGTTCACAGTGTGATCAGAAACAATGATATACGTACTTGAATCGGCGCCAAGAGGATCCAAATATACGTAATATCGGCCCATGGCTACTTCGCTTAGTGCTTGTGGATCGGTTTCGTCCCACTTAGCTAAAGAACTGTTTCCATCTAGGTTTTGGGCAAATACGTAAACGCCATCTTTCGTACTACCACTTTCAAACAAATCTGTAGATTCATTCAGATCGGATTTACTAGTAGCGTAAAAGTTATAGAGCTGACTATCTTTTTTGTTATCCGTCGAAATTGGCCTTGTAGAAAAATCTGTAATAGCTGAAGATCCTTGCTCAACAGGGGTAGCAAATTTTTCATCAGGCCATCCTACATTTCCGGTCGCATTCACGACGCTATCGCTAAAACCAAATTCAACACTTCCAGTGCTAACTGAATCATAGATCATGCCACGAACAGCAGCCCATTCCCAGTCAAGCCTACCATGGTTCTCTATCGTCAATTGTTGATTAATGTTTTGTGCAGAAATAAGCAACCTATTACTTCTATCGGTACCATCGTTGCTTCCAGGAAAGCCTTCGACCTTGAAGGTTCCATTATTGATTATTCTGGATTCATTGGCGAATTGTAGATGAATGTTTCCACCATTAACTGCCTCACCGTTACCAACGTTTATGTCCGTGCCGAAATCTACATCACCATTGATCTTCAGAATTGACCCGCCATCATCTGGATCACCTTTGCCATGAACATTAACATCACCATTACCCTCTGTCGATAAACTACCAAAAGTAATTGGCCGACCAGCCCAAAGTTCAATATCCGTATTCTTACCCACGGTTACCTGGCCATTCAAGTTAACGTTAGCATACTCCGTACTAACTAAACTGTCTTCACCGAAAATCATTTCGACGGTATCGCCAGACACGATAGAAATCGGCGCTAATGGTATGGTCGGAAAATTATCCTTTAATCCTTGTAAAAGCTGGACACTACCACTACCAGTAAATTGGCGATTATAATTCCCGACAACCTGACCTAACGTTGTGGAAATAACATGGTTGTCATTAGTTTTAAACTCTGCATCTTGAGCGATTTCAAGAATAGACGAAGCAGATAAAGCAACGATTCCACCAGCGCTGTTATCTAACTGACCCCTTGGTAATTTGATGGTCGCGCTGGAAGTTACAGCTAATTCTCCCAATGGGCCAATCAGGACACCGTCTTCATTGTTATCAAGGAAGTCGATACTAGTCTCAGCAGTTGTTAGTTGTCCATTAATATTGACAGCTTTACTAACAGCCAAGGTGAATTGAGAATTAGAATCGTTCTCTTTGGACATCAGCATAGCTTTGGCAAACCTATCTACGGTCAGACCTCCACCAATTCCAAAATTGTCAGGCAAAATTATTGTGGCTAAAGCTTGACCGGATTCGGTCTCATTGTTACTGATACGGAGGCGAACATCACTAGCTTGTAAATCAACATTAGTTAAATCCACGCTTTGATCTTGAATCCCATCCAAGACTAACTCACTACCTGATTGAAGTTGCAAAGAGGTACCGCTACCAGTCAATTCCAGATGACCGGCCACATCTATGTTACCAGAACCAACGGTCAGCAGTGGGTTTCCACCTTCCTTGATTAATCTCAGGTCCCCATCGATTTCAACAGATACATTATTGGTATTGAGTTTTGGGCTTCCAGAACCAGCTATAGACCTTAACTCTAAGGCACTAAGCTTCATGGAAACTGATAGTTCCCCCTCGACCAAGGTCGAAGACGTTTCCAATTCTGCTGAACCACTGCTTCGAGTAATGATATTTACAGTACCAGCTTCAAACTTATCCCCAGCTGTTTGAGTCAAAGTTGCTAGTTGTCCCGCAGCAGAATCAATCGTTAAATTACCTATTACGATTGAGCCTACAGCAAGAACCTTACTCGGGTGGCTTCCGCTAGTTATTGAGATAGAGCCTCCACCTGTTAGGGAATTCCCGTTCAGGTTTAGTTCGGCCGGGTTTGAGACGCTATTAATATTTGCATTACCTGTAACGGAAAGGGAACCTAACATGGTTAGCTTTCGACTTCCACCATCTGTACCTGTATCTGTGATACTCAGGTTTTTTACAGTGAAAGAGGGCATTGTAAGATCGGCTTGTTTGAGCACAAATCTATCAACCGATATAACTCCAACTGAGTCATCTTTTGTCTCAATCAATGGGGAGCCACCTCCAGTATGTCGAAACTCTAGTAATCCCAAATCCTGGACGGTAGAAACTTGTAGGCTATAATTGTCGATGTCAACTTTTGGAACTCCAGCCCCTGAGGTACCTTCCAGAATTAAGGTTTCAGTGGCTATATTCCCTCCAGCAGTAAGTAATACATCTTCATCCCCTGTGGATGTTAATTGGACTGAGCGAGCCGTCAATCCTCCCCCCGGTGCTAGCACAACCTCGCCCGTTCCCACACCAGTTAAGCTGACATCGCGGAATTGCATAATACCATTGCCTTGGATAATTTGAGCATTTCCCCCACTAGCCCCAGTTTTCACACTCATAACCAAGTCGGCTGACAGGCTAGTATCATCACTATTTCCTAGCAGATCATTGTTGTTGAGTTGAAGTACCGCGTTTTCGCCAACATCGTCCCCCGCTACAATACTGATAGCAGCATCACTCTCACTTTCTGCTAATTGTCTAAAAGCGCTAGTAGCACCATCGGGCTGAACAAAGCTCAAAGACCCTGAGGTTTCCGTAATCTTAAACTGGAAAGCCTTTCCGCTTACTGTTTCAACTGGATGTCGAATATTACCTGGCTGATCATGACTAATAACTAGACCTCGAACTATAGCAGAGGTTTTTAGCTCTGCACCATCACTTGAAATATTCTGTATATTCAGGATGACATTTTGGAAATTTACACCCTTGTCAAGGGAAATAGCTTGACTAGTATCTCCGGCAAGTATAACCTCACAAGGGATTTCAGAATCATTAGCTGGCGAAAATGATACTGTAGGGCTATCAGCGGCACCAGAAACCACTATGTTACCGGTAACAACGATTGTACCGGATCCAGCTTTCAATGTTGGTGTACTGGATTCTGACCCGTCATCTTTCAGGGTGATGTTCCTAACAGTCATTCCATTATCGCCAATGTCTATAGTAGGAGTCCCCGTATTTGTCCCTTCTGATGTAACTCTCAATTCCTCGATGCTTATGTTCGGTCCAATCGCCGAAACTGTGGCACCACCACTTCCGGAACCAGCTTTTACCTCTAGTAATTTAACATCAGTGAAACTGCCTCCCGCCGCGTCTAGTAGTACATCCTTAGAGTTGTCTGCAATCACTTGCATTGTTTCGGTTACTACTAAGCTAGTTATATCGCTAAATGTTGTATTGGAATAGACTTTCAGGATTTTTACACGTAGGGATTGATCACTTTCCAGTTTGACCGTTCCAGATTCATTTTGGACAGTGATAGTCTCATCCACTAAGTCGGCCCCATTAAAATCTACCGACTGATTATCTGTTCCGTCAAAGGTAACTTTATCGGCATCAAATCGTACCTTTTTGAGTTCGACATTGCCGGCCATATTTGATTGGCCAGAAGATGAAAGCTGAGGCCAACCTTCTACAGCATCCAAATCTCCACCTGTTTTGGTGATTTTCAAATTTCCATCAACATCTAAGTTATTAGCACCCATCAAAAGAGAGGCGAGACCATCACCAATGGAAGAAATAGTAAGATCCCCAGTAACGATTAACCCTTGAGGCTCTATCGTCGCATTCCCAGTGTCTGTATTGACATCAAAGTTCCCTGTCACTTCTATGCTAGGGCCGATAACATCGACTCGACTATCGCTAGTATCGGCTGAGGTAATCAATTCCAGCTTACCTGACTTGACTGTTGCAGCACTTCCACCCCCAAAACTAATGATGCTGTTCTGAGCGTTGTCGGGAATAATCAGCCGAATTGTTCCGTCTGCGCATTCCAGAGGGTTATCGTTAAGCTGGATTGTGGTAATTGTACTGCTGGCTCCAGTAACAGTTAGATCACCAGTGACTACTACTGGGCCTGTGAACGTAAGTTGAACGTCCTGAGCACCTGGTTCCAATATGAGGTCATTAATAGTTGACTCCGGCAACTCAATAATAGTAGCTTCTGTCGCATCTGGTTTAGAACTGATCCTAATATCAACGCCTTCCGGTACAGTCGTCGGTGACTGTGCCGTAGGCAAATCAAATGTGGCAGTATCTCCTGCCTGAGGAACTTCCTGTCCTGTTACACCATCAGCATTAATCCAGTTTGTTAGTTCATTCCACTCGCCGTTGTTAGCCCCAGTCCAAAAAAGATCCTCTGCAAACAGCAGCTGAGAACAAAAGGTAAACAGGAAAAGACTTAGGGAAAATTTGGCGAACCATCTGTCAGTGCTCTTCATTTCTAAGTGACCTCTTTTCGTCATATTCTTTCTGGGGGAACTTATCATAAATTTTTTGATTATCCACAGCACTTTGGAGTGCTCTAAGTAAGTAAGTTTTGTTTGCTGACTGTATATTTTATTAGACACTAACCGGATCGTGGTTTTGGATTATACAACAGATCGAAACTACATTCAACTGGACTTGTGGATGGCACTCAGACTCAGTTAAAATTCACGAATAATATACCAACCCACACGCTGAGAAATAGCAGAGTAGAAGTTCTGAATTAGATTTCATTGTAACAGACAAACTCTACGACGACCCTTTCGACTACCAAGATAGCAATTAGTATGCCACAAAACTAAAAGTCAGATGAAGAAGTATCACCAAAACTTGAAGTTGATCATGGCAATTATGCTTTTCATACATTCAGTGACAGCCTTTGCAATGCGCCCTGATTACGTATCATATGGGCACCGAGGTCGTATACTATCTTTGGCCATTAACGAAGACCATTCACTCATCGCCTCCGCTGGAGACGATCAAGAAGTATTCGTTTGGAACTTTGAAACAAAAACTATTTTATACAAATTAAAAGGGCATCTAACCAGAGTCGTAAAAGTTGCATTTCTTTCCGGTAACCGTTTATGTTCCATTGACCAAAGTGGCCATGTGATTGTTTGGAGTGTTGAAAGTAAAGAAATACTTTTTCAGTGGATTGGTTTAAAAAACACAAGTACCATGAGCGCTGATATACAAGAACGATTTTTAGTAACAGGTATGGATAATGGAACAATCCGCTTATTCGACTTACTCAAGCGACATCATATTGGTGACTTTGAGATCCACCCAACCATTATTTGGTCCCTAGCGTTTAGTTCTGACGCAAGGCATATAGCGATTGGAACTGAGGATGGAAGAGTTATCCTTTGGGACTTAAATTCACGAAAGATTATCAAAACTAGCGCCCAACATACCTCTCGAGTTTGGTCTACTGATTTTCACCCAATAGACCAAACTATTGTGTCTGGGGACTGGTCAGGAACTGTCAATTTTTGGCAACCATCATCTGAAATAAAACAAGAGAGTATCTCTTACAATCGGCCAGTTCTAAAAGTTAAATTTAACCCAAGTGGAAGTTTACTTGCAGTTGGAACCACTTCAGAATACGGCACAAATCAGTTAACGCCGACGGCTCGATTGGTAAGCTATCACTTCCAAAAGGAAATATCATCATTTCACCAGCAAAATGTCCACGATGTTGCGATAACGAAAGATGGAAAGTTTTTCCTGGCTGCTGGAGGCCAAGATGGCAGTATTCTTTGGTGGTCTGCAGAAAATCCGACACCGTTATTGTCGCAACCATCAGATGGCCAAAGGTTCAGTTCACCTCAAGGTATAAGCTTATCTTGGGAGGTTGACAGCCTTTATTCTGTCGTTCAAATGGGAAGTGACAAAATCTTCTCTAATTCAGTTACATCACCAGTCATCGATTCAAACCTGAGCCTGCAGATTGGGACTGATGGGAAAACATTGCAACTGCTGCCCAACGAAATAGTTATAGACCCCTCGTCGATTTATTGGTGGAGAGTAAAGAGTGGAAATTTTAATCGTTTTGGCGAATGGTCTCAAACACAACAGTTTCGTGTAAGCTTGCCATTCGCTGGCAGAGTAAGAATTTCCCCTAGCAGGCAAGCTGTAGAGTCAGGTGAAGATTTTACCCTAGCTGTCTGGATAGAATCAGTAGATGATTTAAATAGTTTTCAATTCGATATTCAATGGACTGAGCCTGAGGCGATACATTTCATTACTACGACACGATTCAACGAAGTTTTTCCAAAAGATGCAGTAATTCAATTGCAACAAGAAAATGAACCTTTAGAAGATGGGCCATTTTTTCAAATAGACCGTCAGCAAGGCATTTACAAAAACATTGTTGCTGTCAAAGATAGTAAATACGCAGCTAAAACTACTGGCCGTCTGATTCAAATTTTATGCCGCGCCAAGAAGAAGGGAACTTACCAATTTTCGATTGAGAATTTTTCATTTTTAAACCAATCATTGAATGAAATTTCAGTGGAGATTAACTCTGCTGAGGTGATAGTAGGTGAAGTATTTCAACCTTGGGATGTAAATTTAGATAGTATCGTGGACATATTCGACTTAAGCATCGTAGCCCTTTACTACGGAAAGACAGTTCCCTGGGACTATAATCCTGATGTTAATCGAGACAGTGTAGTCGACTTGTTTGATTTGGTATTGGTTTCGAGCCACTTCGGAGAGTCTTACCAAAGTACAAAGTTTTGGGTTGAATCATCTGCACCATTCCGGCTAGATTTATCAAGTACACAATTAAAAAATAATTATCCTAATCCATTTGGTATAGAGACTTGGATACCTTTTCAATTAGCTAATCCTTCTAATGTTTGTATCCAAATCTATACTCCAACTGGCCAATTAGTTCGTAACTTGAATTTGGGGCAAATGCCTAGTGGTAATTATATTGATAAACGCGGGGCCGCTCATTGGAATAGAAGAAATTCGGAGGGGGAATTAGTACCATCAGGTATCTATTTATATACACTCACTGCTAACAGTTGGACTACAGAGAAAATTTTTTCACAAACAAAAAAGATGGTTGTGATTCGTTGAGAAGAGTAATTTACTCGCCATTAACCGTACGTTACACCTTCTTTTTCCTTACAATTCTACTATTTTTTACTCTACCCATTTTTTCTAGTTACAATTATCAATGGCGTAATTTCACTCGATTCAAGGACCAGCTAGCTAGCAATGAAATTCGAAAAATCATAACTGGTCCAATGGATCAAGTCTGGGTGGGTACGGCTCGAGGATTACTTCGATTCGATGGTTTTTGGCATAATATCGCTCTAACTAATCCGAGAACAATAAAACGTATTTCTAATGTGTCCATACAAGATTTATCATTTTCTGGTAATGGAGATTTAATGGTTGCCACCAACTCTGGCTTACTTATTGGGAGATGGGAGAGTGATGTGTCAGAAATGTTTTGGCATACTTTGTATGACCAAGAAACTGGAATTCAATCTAATTACGTCTCATCGGTTCTAGAACGAAACAATGGTGAAATTTGGGTTGGGACTTCTGCCGGTGTAAGTTGGAAAAAACCAAAAGATATCAACTGGCACCACGTAAGGACTGAACAAATAACTGACATATATGAAGATTTTTCAGGCCAAATTTGGCTAGTGCACCAACCATCTGATCCAATCACCCAAAAACAAGCACTTTTAACATTAATCGGTGAAACTAATGACAATTGGAAGATATTTAGTACACAAAACGGGCTACCTGGAAGTCGTGTCCAATCTCTCACTAGCGAACCAGACAAACTCTGGGTGGGTACGACAAAAGGCCTTGTTGTCTACGAAAATCAGACTTGGCAAAGAATCTTCGATTGGCCTGGGGTTGCAGAAGCTAACATCCAAGCCTTACACCTGGACCAAAGACAAAATCTATGGATTGGTACCGATCAGGGAATTCTATTGATAAATGTTAACGCTAGTAGTCAATCCTTACCTGAGCTTTTAGATAAAGCTAGTGGTCTAACTAGTAGCAATATTACTGCTCTGAGTGAGGCACCTTCTGGTGAAATCTGGGTTGGGACTCGCGATAACGGAATTAGTTTTTCGGATTTGTCTTGGCAAACCTTTCAAGTTCCACAACAAGTGAATAATCGAGTAACATGCTTTACCAAGGATTCAGGGAATAGTATCTGGGTCGGGACTGATAGTGGGATTGGTCGAATCTTTAGTCAAAACCCAAACAGTCGATTATCTCGAATGACAAACATCCCGATTCCAATTTCACATAACACTTCTGTGCGGTCTTTAGCTTATACGGAAGATGGAACAATATGGGCAGGAACAGAAGCTGGGATATTGTTTTTTGATGGTCGAACATGGAAACAATTACTCTTGCCTAGCGGAACCGGAAACACACAAACTCTGATCGTTGACAATGACAGCCGAATCTGGGCTTCGACAGCTCTGCTGTTGCCCAACGATGCAAACGGTTTTTTACCCACCTTAATTAGAGTAGAGCTAGAAGGAGAAAAGCCAGAAGTAGTTATATTAAGACCAATACAAAATCAAATTCGAAGAGCGGTCAAAATCTTATTAATTGATCATAGAGGTTATGTTTGGCTTGCAACTGCAGGCAATCAACAATTACCAAGTGATCTATGGATTTATAAACCGAATGAGTTGCCTGGAAACCAGATGGTCGAAATCTCTCAGCAACAGTTCGGTCAAATACAAACTATTCTAGAAATGGATAGCAGTATGTGGGTCGGTACCAACCAAGGCATCTATGTTTTGTCCCTGAGTGGTCTGCCGAGCTTAGCCAAGCATTATACCACCAGCCATGGTTTAATTGATAACAATGTGCAAATTCTATTCAGGGATACCAATAGCCAAGTTTGGGTTGGCACATCAGATGGAGTTAGTATTCTTAGGAAGGGTGAGGTGGTAAAGCAGCTGACGGCTTCGGATGGTTTGAGTAGTAGTAACATATTTGCAATTACAGAGACTGATAGTGGTGAAATTCTCTTTGGAACCGAAGAAGGTATCAGCTCCCTCAAACAGGAACAAACACCGCCAGTTACTCGAATACTGGAAGGTCCGACTGACTATTCTATTGTTGGCGAGACTACCGTAACGTTCAAGTTTATAGGCGGGGACGCAAGTAGTCAGGACTTCCGGTATCAGTACAAAATTGACCAGAACGCTTTTCATTTAACAGGTGATTCAGGGCAAGAAAATCGAGTTGTGTTGTCTGGTTTAACACAAGGGCTCCATCAGTTCATTGTTCAATCTATTGATCAAGAGAATAATGTTGATAAAGTTGGTGCATACGCCAACTTTATAGTCGATTCACTGCCACCAATCGCCAAAATCTTCTTGTTACCTAACCAGAAAACAATGGTAAGTGGCTTATTTGAAATCCAAGGTATAGCTAATGACAATAGTGACTTTCTAGAGTATACCATGCAGATTTTTTCTCAATCAGGTGCGAGAAAGATTATCCACCGATCAGTTGAACCAGTAGAAAGCTCAACTTTATTCTCATGGCAAACAAGGGGCTTTTCAGACGGCTTGTATACATTACAACTGAATGTTACAGATATGGTGAATGGACAATTTGATTTACAACACCGTAGCCAAGCTCAAACAGATGTTGTAGTTGATAACACCGCACCTATTGTATCTCTTGAATTACCATTTGCAAAAGAACAAGCCAGTGGAAGACTAAATATCCGATATTTTATTCAAGAATTAAATCCTGCAAGCGTAAGGATTGGTTACCAAAGACACACATTGAAAGAATGGATTTGGTCTGAGTGGTCGAGCAACTTGAAAGCTTCAGGTTCCGATGATTTATACAGTTATGTTTGGGAAACTGAAGGTGTAGATGGGTTGATAGACATACAAATGCAGGTAAAAGATAAAGCTGGCAATATCGGTCAATCCGATATGGTTGTTTTACAACTAAACAATAAAACGGCTGGTCCTCAAGTTCAATTGGAACCAATTAAAAAAATTGTATCTGGATTGGTCAATGTCCATGCAAGTATAAAGGTTGGAGCAGCACCTGAATCAGAAATCCAATCTTCTTGGCTTCGACTGAAACAGACCGATCAATCAAATTGGCAAATACTTTGGTTTGGTTTGGGTGAAATTAAGCAAAAACAAATTGCGACTTGGGATACTTCCACACTCACTGATGGGTCTTACAACATAGAACTGGTCGTTACTGACAACCACCAATATCAAACGATTCGACAGCAAACTATTACTGTCGACAACCAACCGCCCCTAATCTCACTGCAAAAACCCTCAAACTTGCAAGTGGTTGGCCAACGAAATAACCAAATCATAGGTAGTGTAAAAGACACACACCTTGAAAAATATACTCTATCATACCGTCTAAACTCGCCTAAGTCAGGTTGGGAAAATTTCTGGACAAGTTCACAGGAAGTAGCAAACCAAAATACTTTGGCTCAGTGGAATACCACCAACCTAGTGGGTGGGCTGTATCAGTTACGACTTGAAGCCAATGATTTTGCCGGTTTGTCATCTCAAGTAGTGGTAGATGTAATAATTGATAGTACAGAAGTCATCGCGCAAATGACCTCACCTGAAATCAATCAAATGGTTAATGGGACCATCGAGATTATTGGTACAGCTAGCGATGAGAATCTAAGAGATTTTCAATTGTCATTCAGAGAAGTTAATGGCATAAAGTGGGAATCGATTTTCGTTGAAGAACCAACTATCTCTCGGGTTGATAGCTTACTCGCCAGGTGGTCAACTCCTATCGTGGAAGGAACCTATCAAGTTAGATTAATGGTTACCGATTGGTCCAATAAATCTCAGACGATAACTCGACGAGTTTTTGTCGATAATATATCGCCAACAGTTAAGATATTGACACCAACCCTAGGGCAAATTATTAGTGATGAAATTCGGATTACTGGAACAGTAGATGATGCCCATCTTGCGAGTTTTCAACTTCAATTCCAACCAAATTCAGCGGTCGAAAATTGGAGCCCCATCCCGGTAGTTAATCCTAGTATCTCTAGAAAAGCACAGTTGTTAAGTATTTGGAAATTACCTGTTGTTGATGGCTCCTACCAAATACAACTATACGCAGAAGACAAGATTGGTCATGCTACAACTCAAAATGTTTATGTAACCATTGACAATTTGGCTCCGATAGTGGAAATTACTTCACCAAATTCAGGACAGTTTGTATCAGGAAAGATAACGATTCTGGGAAGAGTAGTTGACCAAAATTTAGGACAATTTGAATTAAAAGTTAAAGCCGTTAGTACTGAGTCAACTAGTTTACTTCGGGTTCAAGAAGGCAATCAATCTATAGATATTGGAACATTGGTTGAGTGGCAGACACCAGAAGTTGAGTCTGATTTTGAAATTATTTTAGAGGCAGTAGATCAAAGTGGAAATTCCTCAACTCATAAGACTCTAGTAAAAGTTGACAATCACAAGCCTAAAGCTCAAATTTCTGCTCCAATTTTCAGGCAACAAATTGGACAAATAGTTAACATTAGAGGGTTAGCTTCTGACAAAAACTTTAAACTATACACAATAGAATATGCAGCTGATGAAAATCAGTTAAATCAAGAACCTAACCCAATTTGGCACCCTATTTCCAAGCAACCTTTCTCGAATCCTGTCGAACAAATCGGCATGCTTAGTGAATGGCGAGTACCCTCAAATCTGGTAGGGATACATACTATCCGTATTCAAGTAGTAGATCATGCTGGACATCACAGCGAAGATCAAGTAGAAGTTGTCTTTGTACCCCGACTAGACAACCAAAAAACAAGAACAATCAACAGCCAAGATCAGAAAGTTTGTATAATTGTTGCACCAAATTCCCTAAAAGCTCCAACCCACATTACTATCAACTCTACATTCTCAGATAACGAATACCTTATTGAACCCAGCAACTTAAATTTTCCAGTCCATAAACCAGCCATTTTGTCTTTTCAAGTATCGAAATCTATGAATTCAGGAATTTTTCATTGGTCAGAAAACCATTGGCAATACATCGGTGGGACAACAGAATCATATCAATCTGCAGTTAGGATATCAGCCCCAATTCAGAAATTGGGACGTTACCGTTTAGCCCCAAGAAAAGTGGTCGAAGGAAGTAAGTTACAACTTCGGGACGTTACATGCCAACCGCGTATATTTTCACCGGACCGTCACAAATCCATGGCAATCTCATTCTTAGTAAGTCAATCCGTACCGGTTACAATTTCGATCTATGATACTAGTGAGCGAAGAAGACGCCTATTAATTGACCAAAACATCGTAACAGCCGGCCGGCATACATTTTGGTGGGATGGATTTGACCAATTTGATGAAAGGTTAGTCAGTGATATTTATCTTGTGGTTTTTCTGGCAGGTAGTTGCTTGGAAACCGAAGCTATTGTTATAAAAAATGATTGACCATAAAAAATGGATTTACTCCTCTACTTGCCGAAACCACATGTCATAGAGCGATCCCAAAATGGTAATAGCGAAAGATACACCGGTCATCAAGCCTGCCAGATAGACAACGTATGCAAAAGCGGGGCTAACCAAACGAGTTAACCACCAACAAGTAATATCTAAAAATATCGATAAGAAGGGCAGAGCTACTCCGAAAGTACGGAAAGGTGAAGAGAAAGTTGTGAAAGCAAAAGTGACGCTCAGCAAAAAAGCAAAAATCCCCATACCAAATGCGTGATAGTGTGTAAAACGAGCTAGTTTACCAATAGATGGGCCACTATTTGGTTCAGCCGACATAAACACCTGTTCGTAAGTTTCCAGCGGATAATCAGGCTGGTCACCATAAGGGTGGCAACTGACGCAATAGGCGTCCATCAATGGTTGAACAACTTCAGTATATTCTTCTTCAGTTCGCCCATTAGCAATCCACTGCTCGATCGCAATCTTATCCTCTTCATCCGGTAAATATTGCCTCATAGTCCCATTAATTTTTTGTCCTAGAAGGGTTTGACTACGGTCTCCATGGTAGGTTACGACAATATCTTGGACTGTCGCTAAACCTGAAGCGTCTCCATCAGCGGGTCTAGTATTTAACTGCAGGTTAATTTGGGCAAAGAGATAGGCATACCCCATCGACAGCAAAAAAAAGCTTATGGCAATCTTGAGTTGTATCGAAAGCTGAGAGAGGCGTATTTGCATACAAATACTGAATAGACGAAGCTAACTAAGGTAAGAACAAATCAGTCTCGACTTCTTGGTCGTAGTTGACGTTATCAACATCAAATCCGAACAGGTTTCTAAAACCGGTTTTGTATCGATTGTAATCGGCCAAATGATGCAGGTTTTCGGTGGTGATTTGCGACCAAACCTTTTTGACCTGATCAGTAACCTCTGCTGAAAGTTCCCTTTCATCTAGCCGAATACGTCTTTGGCCATCGAGTTTAGGACCGTGATCGGAAAAGAGATGCTCCGTCAAAAGGCGAGTAATTTGAGCTATTGGGTTCTCATTGATTCCTTTTGAATCCATGATTTTGTAAAGGATACTAATGTAGAGAGGTATTACTGGGATCGCTGCCGAAGCCTGAGTAATTACAGCTTTATTCACCGATACAAAAGCGTTTCCACCAATTACCTGTTCAAGTTTTTTGTCAATTTTGTCGACGTGATTTTGTAGGTCGTCTTTTGCCTGACCAATAGTCCCACTCGTGTAAATCTGGTGAGTTATTTCTGGACCAATGTAGGAATACGCTACAGCTTGTGCCCCCGGTTTCAGGCAATCATTTTCCAGAAGGCAGTCGACCCAAAAAGTTAAATCTTCACCACCCATTACCGCGATTGTATCCGAAATTTCTTTTTGTGTAGCTGTTTCAACCGAAATATTGACGACTTCTTCCTTGACGAGATCAATTGTTTTATCGCTATAGGGTTTTCCTATTGGCTTCAATACTGAACGATAATCCTCACCTGTTCGAGGATGTATACGTCTTGGTGAGGCTAAGCTGTAAACTATCAGGTCAAGTTGACCAAGTTCCCTCTTGATCGAATCGATTGTTTCAGCCTTGACCTTATCTGAGAAGGCGTCCCCATTAATGCTAAGCGCTTTCACTCCGTGTCTTTCAGCGTATTTGTGAAAAGCAAATGAGTTATAGTAACCCGCAGTGCCCGTTTTTTTTCCGACTGGTGGTTTCTCAAAAAACACACCAATTGTGTTGGCCCCGTAGCCAGTTGCCAGTGCAATCCGAGATGCCAGACCATATCCGGTTGAGGCACCAATGACCAAAGCATTCAGGCCTGTTTGACGTGAAGATATAGCCTGACGAGCATAATTTGCCTGCATTTCTACATTCTTGGCGCAACCTATTGGGTGAGAATTGGTACAAATGAAGCCACGAATCTTTGGGTGTACTACTTGTTTGGCCATCCGCCTACTCAACTTCAACGATCATCTCAACTTCAACCGCGATACCACCTGGCAACTGTACCATTCCTACAGCTGACCGAGCATGCCTTCCCTTATCACCGAAAACTTCGACAAAAAGGTCTGAAGCCCCATTTACTACTGCAGGCTGATCTTTAAAATCCGCTGAGGAATTGACGAAACCGACTAACTTCACTATTTTCTTAATTCGATCTAAATTGCCAAGTGTTGCCTTAAGAGTACTAAGAAGTCCAATACCAACAGCGCGTGCAGCCTGATAGCCACCTTCAATATCCATATCAGTTCCGAGTTGGCCAAGGATTAGTTGACCATCATCCCCGATTGGTCCATGCCCTGAAGTAAAGACTAAATTCCCAGTTTGAACCGTCGTCACGTAATTGGCAACAGGCTTAACCGGCTTCTGTAATTGAATTCCAAGTTCTTCAATTTTCTTGTTAACTGCGCCACTATCAGCATTCATGTGGAACTCCTATCAAAGCAAAAATAAACAGCCGAAGTATAGCATGGGCTTACATTCAATTCAACTATTCTTGTATTCGTTTTCTCAGCAGTGGTATAATATAAGCCTACGCGAGCGTCAGTAACCTACCGATGAAAAAAAACTACTACCCACTGAATTATGTCTTGGCCGTTTGCACGCTCTCAACCATGCTTGTCCTGATGTTGGTTGGAGGTATGGTAACTGGTACGGACGCCGGTATGTCTGTCCCAGATTGGCCCACTACATTCGGAGAAAATATGTTCCTATACCCTATAGATCGGATGGTCAGTGGACTTCTGGTCTCAGTACCAAGTCATTTGGCCAATGATTTGGATAAAGGGGTTATGACTCAAGCTATTCAAAACTCAGTTTCTGTTGATGAAAATCACCTGTCTGAAATGGCCATAATTCATGTGGTTAAACCAAGTGAAGTTTGGAAAATTACGGATAGGCAAACACACCGGTCTTATACAATCCTTAGTCAAGATGGGCAATTGGGGGTTTATGTGCATGGAGTCCTCCTAGAACATTCTCACCGATTGTTGGGTTCATTAGTTGGGCTACTGGCAATTGCTACGTTAGTTTCAGTGTGGTTGTCCAAGCAACGAGGTTTACTGAGGTGGCTTTCAGTATTGTCTCTAATCACTGTGGTAATACAGGGATTCCTTGGCGGGCTTAGGGTAACTGAGAACAGCATAACCTTAGCTGTCGTCCATGCTAGTTTTGCCCCTATATCGTTGGCTTTTTTTACTGTTTTGACGATGCTAACTTCCAGGAAGAATTATCAGCCACCAAGTCTAATGTTGCCACCAGAATCGAACAAAATTGGCCGATTAAGTATTTTCACCTCTACACTTATATATGTACAACTGGTTTTGGGTGCTATAGTCCGTCATACTACTCAATATCTAGTGGTACACGTCTTGATTGCTATTTTGGTTTCTATGCATATCGTCCTTCTTGTTCGACGAGTGTTTTCTGAATATTCCAGTTTCACTAATTTTATTAACTTGTCAATGATAATGGGAACGATTATTATCCTGCAAATGACACTCGGTATTGGAGCTTGGTACAGTGAGTTTCAATTGGGTGAAAGATTGTCTATTCCTCTGAGAACCGCAATTACTAGCGGGCATCAATTTTTGGGTATCTTCCTATTTATGAATTCTCTAATCTTTTCTTTTGAGGTAATTCGCCACACCGCTGCAGGAGAAACGGATAGTAGTGAACTCAAAATACCCGATTCAGCTCGAGCACAATCAACGACCTAAGAAAAATTCGGTGAAAGATGAGATCTGATTCTACTAATGTGCCGTCCATATCGACCTCAAGCTTAGTCAGGTCTTTGTTTAACCTGACTAAGCCTAACTTAGTAGCTATGATTCTAGTTACTACGACGGCAGGCTTTTTTCTGTCGCCAATACCTGTAGATTATTGGCGGCTGATTCAAACATTAATTGGAACCGCACTCTCAGCTGGAGGTACCTTAGCACTGAATCAGTACATCGAACGCCAGAGTGATGCATTAATGATGCGGACAGCTAAGAGACCAATCCCCACTGGTTGTATTTCTCCTAGGCAGGCCTTAGTTTTTGGCTTATTAATCTCGGCCGCTGGTGCAGTCTACCTTTCTGTGGTGATCAATCCACTAACCACGATGGTTATTATCGCCATTCATCTCAGTTACTTGCTGATTTATACCCCACTCAAACAAAAATCACCAATTAGTACTTTTTTAGGCGCTATACCTGGAGCTTTGCCACCAGTTGTGGGCTGGTGTGCGGCTAGTGGACGGATTGATTTGGGGGCTGGTGTTCTCTTCGCCATTTTGTTTTGGTGGCAACTACCCCATTCTCTATCCATCGCTTGGTTGTATCGAGATGATTATGCCCAAGCCGGATTTCAATTGTTACCCATTGTTCAACCTAATGGAAAAAGCACGATTTTCCATATTTGGTTTCAAACTCTAATTCTTCTGTTTGTCGGCTTATTACCAGCAGTCCCAATTGTTCAAATTGCTAGCTATCGTTATTTGTTTGTTGCAACACTTATAGGTCTAGTCTTTCTGGGGCTTAGTTTGTCTTTAGCCTTGTCCCCATCCCAACTAGCTGCCAAACGAGTTTTATCAGCTTCACTAGTCTATCTTCCTCTGATTTTGGTTGCAATGATCGCAGATCAAATTTTCTAAGAATACATTGATTATCCAAAGTACCCGTTCTATTGTAATTACCCTGCTTTCTGTTAGTCTTCTCGCCATTATCTTTCTAGTCTGGCTCATTTATTTCAAAGCAGAAGGGGAAACTGGATTACCTTTCGTTGAAAATTTATCAATAGTCAACGCACTTTTAAATGGTTCAAGTGCGATTTTTATAATCTTAGGCATTCGATCCATTCAACGAGGTCAAAAGAAAAAACACCAAAGATTTATGTTAATGGCTCTACTTTTATCTTCGTTATTCTTAGTTTCTTATATTGTCTACCATCACTTCCACGGGGATACAAAATTTCTGGGCCAAGGCCTGATTCGTCCCATCTACTTTTTTATCCTGATTTCACACATTGTCTTGTCTATAATTGCATTACCAATCGTCTTGATAACTTTTGCTTTCGCTCTCTTGTCCAAATTCACTTTACACCGTCGAATCGCTCGCTACACTTTCCCAATTTGGTTGTATGTTTCCGTAACAGGTGTATTAGTCTACTTGATCCTCAACCATTTTCCTGCTTCAGAAGAATTAACGAGTCTGATAGAAATTACTACTGAATCTCAATTTAAAAGGAATATAAAGTAATTTAAATATGAAAGACAGAAGAAAACTCGATGTCCGAGAGATTGGGGCTCCAGTAGAGGGCCAACAGCAAATCTCTGATAGAAGAATGTTTTTTCAACTGCATGCTTTTACAGATTGCAAGGATCCTGAAGTCCTTCTGCCAGCCTTGTCTGGCCTCGACTGTGTATTGTATAAAGATTGGCATCATCCACATGGAATCGGTATTGTCATAGCAACAGAAAACCCCGCCGACATAGTGGGAAAGGTTCGTGAGACTTTCTCCGAAGACTGTTTCCGTCAATTGACTCATCGCCCCGAAATGACCATGACCGGTCGAACCTATGCTTCCGGAAGAGAAACAGAATTGGAGGATTGGCTAATAGGGAAACCTCTTCGAAATTTATTAAGTACAGATTACCCTTGGGCAATCTGGTATCCGCTTCGTCGGAAGCCCAACTTCTATTTAATGGAACATCGGCAACGCGGACCGATTCTCGCAGAACATGGAATATTAGGTCAGTCATATGCAAGCCAAGGCCTCGCCGCTGATATTCGTTTGGCCTGTTTTGGCTTAGATGCCAATGATAACGAATTTGTCATTGGCCTGGTTGGGCCAGAATTACACCCACTATCCCGCCTAATTCAGGACATGAGGGGGACACAACAAACAGCCGAATACATTGATTCACTAGGTCCATTTTTTGTTGGACACGTTTTTTGGCGTTCAGGTGAGTAATCCAGTTAAATTTACAAATAATATCGAAAGGTGCGATTAACACAAGGTCAAATTACCTGCTCCCATCAATAGATTATACAGTTGTGAAAAATCTGGTTTCCTCATCAGAATGCCGAGATTTTGTCGATGACATAGAAACACTTGATAGAGGGGATAAAATCTTGGAATGTTCTCAGCAAAAATAGTCATTTCTACCTTTATGGTTTACTGATATTAAAAATGCTAACTCACCCTAACTTGAAACGACCTCTAGCTGATTATATTGGCCAGCCATCTGATGGAATTCAGACTATACATTTTTCTGTGGTTCTGAACAACATTTGCATCGGAATCAACATTAGCTGCCTGACATTATGTTTATCCCGATTAACATAGTAGATATTACGAAAGATAATGAGTTGATTTGCGTAGAACCGGGTTCCTGCCGTGGACGAATGGTTGTCAGGGATAATGGGTTGATGGACTTATCAAGCGGCGGAGCCTATAAACATCAACAAGCTAATCGGTGTTTCCCAGAAATTACCAAATTGACTTCAGACAACTGAACCAAGATAAAAGCTTTACTAGTAAACCAATCTGAGGCCATCTTGTTCAGTGGAAATTTGATTCATGCCGGTAACCCCATAAAGGATATGAAACAGCGTCGTCACGCGGTAACACGCCATTATATACACTCTGAATCAGAAATTTAGGTCCGGAATTGGCCTCGCCCTAATTTCGGCAGGAAACAACCTATCAAACAGAGAATTCGATGAAAAAAATTCCAGCTATTACAGCCAAAGAACTTTATACTTATTTCGTCTCGCCAGTAGCTTATTTTGTACTGATTATTTTTTCTGGCCTATCCGGATTCTTTTTTTATGCTATCTTACTACGGGCTGTAGTTCGTCAAGAACTCAGTACCGCGGTAATGCAAGTTTTGTTTCGTAACTACCTCAGTGTAACCTTACTCTTTTTTACACCGGCTATGACCATGCGACTTTTTTCCGAGGAAAAAAAAACAGGTACTATCGAGCTACTGATGACATCACCCATCAGGGATGTTGAAATCGTTTTGGGCAAATATTTAGCAAGCCTAATTCTCTATCTGTTGATGCTATCACTAACTCTCTTCTTCCCATTAATAATCGAGCCTTTTGGTCAACCTGATTATGGACAAATCGTAAGTGGATACCTGGGTATTACATTACTAGGCGCAGCTTTTTTATCTTTTGGTTTGATGATATCTTCCATGTGCCGCAACCAAATTGTATCAGCCTTAACTAGTTTTGGTGTACTCCTAATATTATGGATTGTCAGCTCCTTTTCGGATCGAACCGATGCAGCCAGTCGATTCTTGAAATACATTTCGCCAGTCACTCACCTTGACGACTTTTCTCGTGGAGTATTGTCTATCAAAGATACCGTATACTACGTGAGTTTTATCACGGTTAGCTTGTTCTGCACAGTAAAGTCGGTAGAATCTGCTAAGTGGAGGTAATGATGAAACGCCAAATTGGCACTTTGTGTGGTTTTTTCGCTATTAGCCTCTTATTCCCATTGCTAGCAAGTTTATTACTTCGAAACACTCTTCTTATTTGGATTTTCTTAATTTTAGGGACAAGTAGCCTATGTGTTTTCTGTATTTTTTGCTTTCAAGACTTAGTCCTAGTGCTACAAAGTAGGCAAACACGATATGGTACAAACGTCGCAATTAGCGTACTCTCTGTAGCTGGTCTTTCGATTTTTACAAACCTGATTGTTTTGAAGCGTTTTGATCACGTTATCGACCTAACAGGTGAGAAATGGTATACCTTGTCGCCCCAAACGCAGAAGGTCATAGAACAGCTTAACCAACCAGTTGAGGTCAAAGCTTTTTTTAGTCAAAATCCATCTAGTGAAAGGGAAAAGAGGGATTATGACCGAGCCAAAGAGCTACTGAAGATGTACCAGAGAGCATCAGACAAAATTAACGTCTCGTTTGTTGATACTTTCACTGAAGTCCAAACAGTTGAAAAATATGAAATTCGAAATAATGGAACATTAGTTTTTGAATCCAAAGGCAACCCAAAACATGAGTTCGTTCATACAGTTGATGAACAAAAATTTACTAGTGCACTATTGAAAATCACCCGTGACACCGAACAGCGAGTCTATTTTTTAGTTGGGCATGGTGAACGGTCAACCGATGATTTTTCTATTAATGGTTATAATCAAGCGAAAGAGGAATTAGAAAAGCAGAATTATGTCGTTTACGATTTATCGCTAACAAGCCAGAGAAGAGTTCCCCCTGACTGTTCAGTCTTGATCATCGCAGCCCCTAAGCGCCCATTATCTGAAAACGAACTTAGTTCTATTGAACGCTATATGAACCGAAGCGGAAAAATAATGGTAATGCTTGATCCTACCTCATTCGAGCAACGCGACCAAAGTCAGGGGTTAATTGACTTACTTGCACGTTGGGGAGTCCAAGTTAACAATGATTATGTAGTTGTACTAGATCGACGTTTTTTCTCCGCTTTTGGTGGTCCCGCCACACCTGTTTTTATGAACTTTGACTTTCACCCCATAACACAACACTTAGTAAGACCAACGGTTGTCTTTCAATTAACCCGATCAGTCTTCACCAAAACAGAAGGTCTTAAAAAACGAATTTCTGTTCAACCGCTAGCCAAGCTGCCTGACTTTGATAGTAATATTTGCTGGGGGGAAACCGAGCAATCATCTTGGCAAGAAGCTAAATATGATAAAGCAAAAGATACAGCAGGCCCAATTTCCATAGCTGTTGCAGCAGAATCTGAAGCCAATAGCCGCATTGTTGTAGTTGGCGATGCTGACTTTGCTTCCAACCAATTCTTTTCGAGTACAAGTGGCGGAGATTTCTTTTTGGGAAGTACTGGTTGGTTGACAATGGAAGGAGATCTGATTTCGATCCGGCCGATCGATCCTCGGTCTCGTAGTTTGAGAAACATTACTGCCGGAGAGCAAATTCTAATCCAGTTGGTTTCTGTATTTCTAATACCATTTCTCATTTCAATAATCGGCTTTACCGTCTGGTGGAAGCGCCGCTAACACCAAAAGCCACAAATGATCTGTGGTTTTTGGTTGGAAAACTGACTAACTTCGGTTATAATGGTAGACCATTTTCGAACGCGGGCTACATGGCCTAAGGATTTTTTCTAATGTCTACTCATACCAGTACGTTGATGCCGACGAAGGATCTAGGTCGACAAATGCGGCTTCCCGCTACCCACACGACGAACCGCAATTCTAGTAAACCGCTAGGAAAACGAAATTTGACTCGGGAAGCTAGCGAAATTGGGAAACGGAAAGGACATAAATTAGCCACAAAGAAAATAGAAGTGGCGCGTATCCAGCGTGGGCGCCAACTTCAAAGAACACAGCAATCTAGGAATGTTGACACATTGCGCAGAATCAGTAGAGACGCAAAAGGACAACTTCGTGGCGGTGGTCTACTGATTGATAAAATTGCTTAAAAAGATGCTAGTAGAATGAGACTTGGTCACAGGATATTTTTATGCTAAATGAAACGAATATTGAAGTCTTAGAAGAAGAGCAAGAAGAAGACATTATCGAAGAATTGTCGGATCCTTTTCATGCCAGTAACAACCTAGATTTTCTCAATGGAGATAATACCTGTCTGTATTTGGCTTTCAAATCTTATCACCAAGAACAAGATTTTGAGGCTTCTGTGTCCTATTTTCAACAGGCTCTAACTTATTCAGAAGCAAATCAAGAGGATACGCAAACCTCCCAGTCGGGATCAATTGAAATTTCTGAGCCAGATGACTCACAAGCTAAATCTAAGTATTGGTTGGCTGAATCCTATTTAAAACTTGAGAAAGAAGACCTTGCAATAAATTTGTTTGAGGATTTAGTTAGTCATCACAAACTTCACTATCTTTCGTTAGCAGCTGAGCGTCGATTAGCGAATCTTTTTGGTATTCATGGTAACAAAGATTAACTAAATTTACACCACCCTCTATTCCTCTTTTTAAGTGACAGCGATGAAAATCGTAGATCTTCGGAGTGACACCGTTACAAAGCCCACAAAGGAGATGCGCCAAGCTATGAAGGACTCCGTGGTGGGTGATGATTGCCACGGTGAAGATTTCACTGTAAACGAACTGCAAGATTTAGCCGCCCAGATGATGGGAAAAGAATCTGCATTATTCGTACCGAGCGGCACAATGAGTAACAACGTGGCTATCATGACACATGCATGCCATGGTGAGACTGCCATTGTGGATGCAGAATCTCACATTTATTACTACGAGTCGGCGGCAATTTCAGGGCTAGCAGGAGTAATGCCAATTGTGGTTGATCACCCAACAGGCTGTCCTGACCCAGAGCAGATCACATATTACCTGCAGAGGAATAGAAATCGCTTTCCAAAAACTAGTTTACTCTGTCTAGAAACCACACATAATCGCCGTGGTGGCCGACCAATCACGTTAGATCGGATGAAAACAGTTTTTCAATTGGCCCACCAGCACCAAACCTCAGTCCATTTAGATGGCGCGCGGATTTTTAATGCCGCTGAGGCGTTAGGAGTTTCAATTCAATCAATTACCAAATATGCTGATTCCGTTTCATTTTGCTTGTCCAAAGGTCTATCTGCACCCGTTGGGTCCATACTGGTAGGCTCGAACGATTTTATTCAGCAGGCAATGCAAGTACGCCGCCGACTAGGTGGTGGTATGCGTCAATCAGGTGTAATTGCTGCAGCTGGCATCGTGGCTTTAACCAAAATGGTCAAACGATTGTCTGAAGACCATCTTCATGCTCAGCTGATCGCCAAACATTTAGCAGAAATTGAAGAGCTAGAACTGGAACCGTCTCATTTCCCCACTAATATAGTTGTTTTTAATAGCCAAAAAGTTGGCATTTCAGCTCCAGAATTCGTTGAAAAAGCTAGAAAGAGAGGGGTTAAGTTGTCCTATTTTGACACACAGCAAGTTCGAATAGTAACAAACAGTGATGCAGACCAAGAATCGATTATGCATGCAATTGACATTTTAGTTGGGTTGATTACCCAGATTAAAAAGACTTCAAATTAAACGTAGGAGACCGATCTCTAAGGTGAGAGTAACACAAATGACAAGTACTATAACAGCACTTTCACAAAAAGCCAATAACTTACGAATTCATTCAATCGTTTCGACAAGTGAATCTGGATCTGGCCATCCAACGACTTGTATGTCTGCTGCTGATATCGTATCAGTACTGTTTTTTCATAGTATGCGATATGATGTTCATCATGCTGATCATCCCAACAATGACCGTTTCATTTTATCCAAGGGACATGCTGCGCCATTGCTTTATGCGGCTTGGGCTGAAGCTGGTATAATTGAAATTGACGATTTGCTTAATCTGCGAAAGATCGACAGCGATTTAGAAGGACATCCTACACCACGCCTACCTTGGGTGGATGTGGCCACAGGATCTTTAGGACAAGGGTTGAGTGTTGGCTTAGGTATGGCGATTAACGGCAAATATTTGGATCAGTTAGACTATCGAGTTTACGTACTAATGGGTGATGGTGAAACGGCTGAAGGTGGTGTATGGGAAGCTGCAGCATTAGCATCTCACTATAAACTCGATAACTTGGTTGGTATTGTTGATGTCAATGGAATTGGTCAAAGTCAGCAAACAATGTATGGATTTGACGTTGATTCGTACTGCAGACGGTTTGAATCTTTTGGTTGGAATACTATTAGCATTGACGGCCACGATATTGAACAAATTATATCTGCATTCAGTCAAGCCCAAAGCATAAAAAAACAACCAACCATGATTGTTGCAAAAACTTTCAAGGGTCGAGGTGTCTCTTTTACCGAAAATGTAGACGGCTGGCACGGCAAAGCAATTCCGGATGAGCAATTAGAACAAGCTTTAAATGAACTAGGGCCAATCATGGATGTCCCTGTCCCAATTCAGGTGCCAACAGTTAGTGAATTGCGATCTCAATCATTTAGTAAAATTGAACCTCCAAAGTACCAGATAGGGGACAAAATTGCTACAAGAAGCGGGTATGGTACAGCGTTAGCTAAATTAGCTATGGCTAACCCGAATATAGTAGCGTTGGATGGAGACACTAAAAATTCAACTTACGCCGAGCAAATTCTAGAAGTAGATAAAAATCGATACTTCGAGATGTATATTGCCGAACAGAATTTGGTCGGTGCAGGTATTGGTTTGTCAAAGAGGGGTAAGATACCCTTTGTGTCGACATTTGCTGCGTTTTTCGCACGAGCGTATGACCAAATCCGTATGTCAGCCATTTCCCAAACTAATATCAAATACGTGGGGTCGCATTGTGGCGTATCCATAGGTGAAGATGGACCGTCACAGATGGGTTTAGAAGATTTAGCTATGTTCCGAGCAATTCCTGGCGCCGCAGTTCTTTATCCAAGTGATCCAGTAGCTACTGAACGGCTGGTAGCAGAGTCGGCCGTATACGATGGGATTGTTTTTCTTAGAACGTCTCGGCCAAAGACCGCCGTTATTTACGATAATGAAGAAATGTTTCCAATCGGTGGCAGTAAAATCTTGAAATCGAGTGAAAACGACCAGATAACTGTAGTTGGTGCTGGTGTGACAGTTCACGAAATCCTGAAGGCCTACCAGGAACTTAAAGCGAATGAATTACTGATCAGAGTAATCGACCTATATTCAGTTAAGCCCATAGATTCTCAGACTCTAATCAAGTCGGCGGAAAGTACTGGTAATACAATTATCACCGTCGAAGATCACTATCCAGAAGGTGGGATTGGCGAAGCTGTACAGAGCGCGGTATCACAAAGCGGGATTTGTGTTCATAAATTGGCAGTTAATGGTATTCCTAGATCAGGTCAGCCAGATGAACTGTTGTGTGCGTTTGGTATAGATGCAAATTCTATTGTAAAAAAAGTCAAGGCTGTTCTTTCTCGTTAAAAATTGGACCATCAATAGTCCATCAAAACAACTTTGGGTTTAGGAAAGGATAAAATCATCTTGACAATTAAAAATAGCAATGGATATAATTCCACCTCGCTATAGGCTGGTGTAGCTCAATTGGCAGAGCAGCTGATTTGTAATCAGCAGGTTGGAGGTTCAAGTCCTCTCATCAGCTTGTCCGGTGGGGAGGTAGCGAAGTGGTTAAACGCACCAGACTGTAAATCTGGCACCTCAGGTTTCGGCGGTTCGAATCCGTCCCTCCCCAAATTGTTAATATTACAGTGAGCGAATTGCGGGTGTAGCTTAGTGGTAAAGCCCTGGCCTTCCAAGCCAGTCACGTGAGTTCGATTCTCATCACCCGCTTTAGCCTGCTGGTGCTGATGTAGCTCAGTGGTAGAGCACCTCCTTGGTAAGGAGGAGGCCGCGGGTTCAATCCCCGCCATCAGCTTATCACTATCTAAACAAGCAATTGTAATGTAATTGCTTAGCTTGCAGGCTAGTAGCTCAATTGGCAGAGCACCGGTCTCCAAAACCGGGGGTTGAAGGTTCGAGTCCTTTCTGGCCTGTCTTTCTATCTATTGCGCCGTATTTTATTATAAAAGCACGGTTTGTGTAGGGCGCGGAAATTTATAATGATCGCAAAAACAAAAAAGTATTTCCAAGATATTCAAAATGAGTGGACTAAGGTATCCAAGCCAGAATGGAAAGAGGTTCGTGGTAATTCTTTAGTTGTTATCACTGCTACTGCTATACTGATCGCTTTTCTGTGGCTAGTGGACGGAGCTGATCAGTTGCCCCGTTGGACTGGAGGCTCAAAAGAAGTTACTGACCTCGTGACGCCGGGCTTTGCATTGTTGGCCGTTTTACCTTTGGCTATCCCCTTTATCTTTAGTCGTCTTATGGACGATTGGAAGTTTTCCATTGTAATAGGTCTAGTTCCGGTTACCGTTGCTGTCGTTCTACATCTGACGGCTGGTGGGCCGGTGACTGGTTTTGGCATAGCTTGGCTTCGTAGTTTGTTTTTGTAGTTCGGTCGAGATATTCAATGTCAACTTTCTGGTATATCCTTCACATTTACTCTGGACATGAGAAAAAAGTCAAGTTGAATTTAGAACAGCGTGCAATTGCTTTGCAACTTGACGATTTTCTAACGCAAGTAGTTATTCCCATTAAAGAATTTACCGAGATCAAAGACGGGAAGCGAAGAACTGTCGAGCGTCCGTCTTTTCCTGGCTACATTTTGATTGAAACCCAAAAAGAGATTCAGTCAGATTCAGAAGACACAGATATTAGAAACTGCTGGGCGTTGATTCAGGACACCCCAAGTGTAATGGGTTTTGTTGGTGGGGGAGGTACGAAACCTAACAGGCTCAGTCCTGAAGAGGTTTCGACAATTCTGGATGCCCCAGCTGAACAAGAAGAAGATATTGGTGTAATAGACTACATTCCTGGAGACCAAGTTCGCGTGATCGAGGGGCCGTTCCGTGGTTTTGTAGCTGAGGTAAACCGTGTCGATGTAGATAAGAGACGTTTGCATTTGAATATTTCTATTTTTGGCCGGGTCACTCCCTTTGATCTAGAATTTTTTGAAGTGGAGAAACTAGAGTAAGAATAGAATAGGAATTATTAGGATAAGAGGAAACTTAAGAAATGGCAAAAAAGATCGCGGGCGAAGTCAAATTGCAACTGGTATCTGGTCAGGCGACGCCCCAGCCACCTGTGGGGCCGAGTTTGGCCCCTTATGCAATTAATTTGCAAGAGTTCGTAAAGTCCTTCAATGCTCAAACTCAGCATCAATCTGGGCTAATTGTTACCACCATCGTTACTTGTTATGCGGATCGATCTTACAGTTTTGAAGTTAAATCTCCGCCGACAGCAGTGTTGCTAAAACAAGCAGCGAAATTAGCCAAAGGATCCGGAGAACCAAATCGAAATAAGGTCGGAACAGTTACCCCACAAGACCTTGAAGAAATTGCCAAAGTCAAACTCAACGATCTCAATACGACTAGCGTTGAATCAGCAATGCGGATGGTTGCAGGGACAGCCAGGAGCATGGGCTTACTAGTCAGTGAATAAATATCAGGAGAATCGATATGGGAAAACGTAGTAAAAGGTTCAAAAAGGTTAGTGAGTCGATTGACAGAAATCAGGTTTACGCAATAGATCAAGCCGTTGAAATTTTAAAAAGTAACGCTAGTGCCAAATTCGACGAAACAGTTGATCTGGCAGCTCACTTGGGTGTAGACGCTAAACAGGCTGAGCAGAATCTGCGTGGCACTATTTCCTTACCACATGGAACAGGTAAAAAAGTAAGGGTAATCGTTTTTGCTGAAGGTGAAAATGCCCAATCCGCACTTGATGCTGGGGCAGACGAAGTGGGAGTAGATGAGCTAGTTGATAAGATTGCGGGTGGCTGGATGGATTTTGATGCCACGGTTTCTACACCAGATTTGATGCGTAGAATTACCCCTAAATTGGGTAGGATTCTAGGGCCTCGTGGATTGATGCCGAACGCTAAGACCGGAACGGTAACCAACGATGTCGCTGGCGTACTTAACAATATCAAAGCCGGTCAGATTGAATATCGTGTTGAGAGAGAGTCTGGTATTGTCCACGTTCCAGTTGGTAAGGCATCTTTCGGTAAAGAACAGATTGAAGATAATATTCAGGCAGTCATGGGAACATTGGTTCGAGTTCGTCCATCAACAGTAAAAGGACGTTACTTAAAAAGTGTTTCAATTTCCTCAACGATGGGTGCTGGCATTCGCGTTGACTTGCAATCGTTTGCTTAATCTTTGTACTTAAAATTAATATTACAAGTAAAACACATTTTCATTTTTAGTCGAAGACAGTCGGTTCGAGTAAATCGAATAAAACAACCGGCCGAGGCTAATGTCGATCCTAGGTTCTAGTCTTAGGTCGGACTTCGCCTCCAACGATTGGAGGTTTTTTTTTGCTGATAAGTTTAACCCACCCTCAAGTATCAGAGGGATCTCTTAAGGGAGATTGGTAAATGCCAAATCAAAAGAATGTTGAGCAAGTAGCTGAGATTACACAGCGGCTGGAAGAGGCTGAAGTAGCAGTATTGACCAGTTATGAAGGCTTAACCGTTGCACAAATGGGGCAGTTACGCGATGTGTTACGGGAAGCCAGTGTTCAGTATAAAGTTTATAAAAATCGGCTGATTCAAGTCAGTGCCGATAACTTGGGTATTGAAGGGCTTGAACCGTATCTTAAAGGTACAACTGCTGTTGCTATTAGTGATGATCCGGCAAGCTTAACGAAGGCACTCGTTGAATTCAGTGAAGAAGAAGAAAACGAAGCACTTAAAATTAAGGGAGGCATACTCGGAGGGCAGGTAATTGACCAAAAAACAACAGAAAATTTGGTCAACATGTTATCCAAAGATCAGCTCAGAACACAAGTAGCGGTCTCTTTGAAAGCACCGATCAATGCGATTGCTCA
>JAYZAL010000044.1:0-43560 GCA_036339735.1 Candidatus Poribacteria bacterium | reverse complement strand
ATTAATTCCACCGAGATTGTTAACAAGGACACCAAATTTTAAATCGTAGTCGCTGCGTAAAATAAATATGGTTAAGCAATTAAGTATTTGGAGCCCCGAGAAACCCACCGAGCATCGTAATTAGGATTGATAAACCTACATAAATCACGGCTAACAGCAGGGACAACCTGATCGATGGCTTCTTGATGTGGGTGCTGGACTAGCTCCGGGGTTTGGAGAACTGCTCTGTTTCTTGAAAACCATTGGCACGCTGAGTCGTTTTTTTGTATTTTGATTCTGACAAAAGGGACAACTTACAGTTTTATCGGATTCGATGATAGATAATTTTTCTTCAAACATAATTTCACAATCAATACACTCGAAGTCGTACACTGGCATAGAATTTCCCTCCTATACTTTGATCTAGAATGGAACACGGATGTCGTATTTGCCCGGTGTTTCTACAGGTAACATTCCATTGTCTATTAGTAACTCTAGAGGCGATTCTGGTGTTTGGAAAGGAATATGAACTAATCCTCTCGTACGAACAGACTCGTAAATAGCCATCATAATTTCAACTGTGCCACGTGCCTGGTAGCCACTACACCTGTGATCGTCGATGTCACCGTCCAACCATAGTTTGAATTCCGACCATAAATCTCGGCCATCTGATTTAGGTTCAACGATTTGCCAACCACTTGAATCACTATTCAAATATTTCAACTTTCCACCATCTGAACTCATTGTTCCGTTTGATCCTTGGATCAGAATATTGTTCAGGTGCGGCTTTGGCATATCGATTTCTAAGATTAGTCGTGTATCATTTTCGAAACAGATCAAACCCATGCAAAGATCTTCAATCCGACAACGTCTTTCATAGCGGTCGGTTTTCCGTTCTACTTGACCAATGACCCAACTAGTAGGTGGGTCACCCAAAATCTGTCGAGTCATATCGATAACATGTGTTCCCCAATTTAGCAAACCACTACCAACTCGCCTAACTACTGAAATTGGCTCACCAATTACACCATCGGCTAGAAGACGGCGCGCTTCCGGGTAGATAGCTTCAAAACGGCGTTGATGACCAATAACTAATTTAACTTTGTTTTTCTCACAAGCTTCAATCATGGCGTCGGCTTGACCTAGGCTGACTGCCATCGGTTTCTCACATAAAATACCCTTGACTCCACTTTCTGCAGCGGCTACGGTAATTTCTGCGTGTGTACCTTGCCAAGTGCAAACTGTTACTATATCCAGATGCTCATCAGTTAGCATTTTTTGATAATCAGTATAGGCGGTAGCAATCTCGAACTGTTGACAGTACTTATCAACTGACTCCTGACTTACATCCGCAGCAGCAACAATTTCAAAATCGTCTGGGTAACGATTATAATTCTGACCATGAAAATGAGCGATACCTCCACAGCCCACGATACCAACTCGGTATTTATCCATCTAATTTTCCTTGTTCTAGAATTCTACTTATACTAATTTACGATTGGGCAAACTTTTCATATTCGCCGTTAATCCGATTCGGATCACCTGGGCCAGTATGGACAAAAATTCGATATCTTAAGTTGAGTTGATCCCCAACTTCTAGCTCTATCGGGCCAGTAAAATAATTATAGTTGGGAGACAATGGACCATAATCCCTGGCAAACCAATGAGCTGGAGTAGGGTTCGAAGGGTGATCTAAAAGAGATAGGCCAATTAGCGTACCATCAGTTTCGGCTGTTTCATCAATCCAACGCGCAGGCTGGCCAAACATCTCTTTCTCCCCACGCCGACCTTCACTATCAGTTAGAATTCCCCCATGATTGGCAACTAACCAGTCAGCTGGTCGAACCAATGGCATCCCAGATTCATTAGTTGGGTGGAAGGTAACTTGTTGATTAACGGGATTCAGACAAATGGAAGTATCTAAATAGAGCTCTCCATCGTTTAGCAATTCCCAACGATATGAGCGGTGGTCTTTAATTAAGGCATTTCCATCAGGGGCAATCCACTCGCTTTTGTGTGTTAGAATACCTACATTATCTACAGCTTCAGTTTCTACTGTATCCACTAGGTTGATCTGTCCCAAATTACGTTTATCCCGATAGAGATAAAAATCAAGATGGTCATTAACTACACCATGTGAAAAACAAATCCCATGATGGTGTAGATGATCAGCTGGTTGATTTTCCAGTACATTACGTTTGCCTGGCCCTAACAAACAAGTAATATGAGGATGAAGCTCAGGGTACCACACATAACGTGAAATAGTACCAATACCTTCGGCTCCTACATTCATAACATGCGGCGTTTCCTGCCCAAATTTCAGTTGCATGAAAGTCTTCCCTCTTTTCTAAATTCTCATCCTGTTCGAAAAAAATAGTTTATCAAAATCTCCAATTTGATGCCAATCATAATCGATTCAAATAGGTCATTAAAAATTTTCGGTTTCATGGAAAAATCGAGATAATACAAGGATAGGAACATTAGCCGAACAGAAACAAGCAGTTTTGGCTACTTCTACATAGACCATGATCATAATAGATACAACTATCAAAATCTGAGTGGCTGCTCCTACGAATCTTGTCACTCAAAATAGCTTTCAATCCTGTTATTATAAACCATGTGGCAAACCAATTAGCGAGAAAAATGGAGAACATTCAATGTTAACGATACGACTTCTGCCTCTTTTAATCTTTGTTGTTGTAGGGGTAACTCGAATTGCTATTAGTCAAGAAGAGCAAATAGTAGAGCTAAACGTAATTAAGACGACTAATGACAATGATTTTACTAACGATTTCGACCAAATGTTACAGCTGTCTCCGTTGGAGCAAAAAATGATGAACACAAAAGCTCCGTACAACTATAACGACTATGTAAACTTTGGGCTGTCGGCTTCTGGTGTTAAACCAAATGAAATGGTCGAGTCAAAAAAAAAGATAGACCAATTAGTCAGCCAATTGAAGAAAGAATTGGTTCTTCGGCAAATTTCAGAAAACATCTTATCCCGTTCTGATCATATTCTCCAGTTACTCCATATCCTTGTTTTTGGTCAATATAATCCCAAACAACATCGAATTGACCAAATTATTAGTCAACATAGTTTTAACTGTGTTTCATCTGCAATTTTTTATGCGATTGCCTGTCGAAGCTTTAATATTAAAATTACTGGGGTGGCCACCACAGACCATGTTCTCGCTCAATTACAGTTATCTGATAGTACTAAAATTGATATCGAAACTACTGTCAAATTTGGTTTCGATCCTTCTAGCAAAACAGGGATCTTAGACCAATTTGGACAGCTAACTGGCTTTACGTATGTGGATCCTAAGAATTATGGTCAACGTCAAGAAATCAAAGATCACCAAATGCTAGCTTTGATCTATTCCAACCGATATGACCAAATGACCAAACAAGGCCAACTAAAAGAAGCAACTGCCCTACTTTATCGTGCCTACCTCCTGGCAGGTGATTTACCTTTTACCTCTAATACTTGGGAAAATGCTATCAATAACTATATAGTCTCACTGGAAAATGCAAAACGTTCACCAGATGCTCTATACGCATTATCCAAACTGGCCGTTCTCTTCCCTAAAATTGATAAAATAAGCCAACTACAATATAGTATTTATATCAATTGGACTCAGCAATTAGTAGAAAGCGAACAATACCAACTGGCCATCACAACGGCTAGTGAAGGTCTGACTTATTTCGCAAATGACATATTACTGAAACAAAATCTAAAGGCAGCCTCTCTAAACAAGTTTTATCTTTTATCTAAAGCTAACGATTTTGAGTCTGCATTCAAGTTAATCGAACAGATGATTAACCAGTTTCCAGCCGAAAGCGACTTTCAGACATTAGCTATTAACCTGATTTCGAATTACGCGAAAAGCTCATCCTTTCATATAGCCGAAGACATTTTTTTAAATGCTATTTCTAAATTTCCACATAATTTGAAACTGAAGGAGATATTTGCTTACCATTACATTAAAGAAGCAGAAAAATTGAAACAACAGGACAACCTATCGGAAGCTATTGATTTACTACACAAAGCTCAGATAGAACCAACTATCAGGCCATTTCAATCAATGATTCGGCCCAAGTTATTATCAATGTTAAATAACTTGAGCTTAAAATTATTAAATGATGAAAACTATAGTCAGGCCAAGATTACCATTGAGCAGGGATTAGATTTAGATCCAAGCTCGGAGCCACTAAACCATAACTGGGATGTAGTCATGTTACAATGGGGACAGCAAACCTACAATAGAGGAGATTTCAAGGCAGCAATCCAAATTTTGGTCAATGGTCGTCAAAAGTCAAAAAAAGATCGACAAACCTTCAACCAGTTAATTGAAGCTTATTATAATGAAACTGCATTTCAGTTACTTGATGCCAAGAAATTTGAGGCTTCAATTATTCGCTTCGAAGAGGGACTCAAACTTTTACCTAAGAGTACTACCTTGAAACACAACCTAGAGATAGCCCAATCTGAATCAGGAAGCAAAAAATAATCAATCAATCCGAGGAAACTTCATCCAAACCAATTGCGTTCTAGAAGCCGCCGCGAATTTTTCATAAGACATTATAAATCTCTATGATTGTAAAGGTAAACAAGACTTTGTTGCGAAACTATAAAATCACCTAATTTTATATGTGAGTGAATTGGGATAGAATAAGGATATGTTACAAACCAATAGGATTGGTTGGACTTGCTACCAAGTAATGTGCATTGGTTTAGGTTGTGATTGGTTTATCGGTGAATTCAAAATATTTCTCAGTCGGGTACAATATATTTACTTGATCATCTATTTTCCTTGGATACTAACATAAACGTATATGGATCAGTGGAAAGTGAAGGATTAATGAGTCTTATACTGAGCTAACATGATAACAAATCAGTTTTGATTAGTACTAAAGTTGACAATCTTGACCGTATGGTCGTTCACCATTTTGGATGAAAGGGTTATTGGGCATTCTTTATGGTTGTTACGAAAACACAGATTAGAAATCGGTATTCAGGCATGGGCTTGAAA
Source organism: Candidatus Poribacteria bacterium (assembly GCA_036339735.1). GTDB lineage: Bacteria > Poribacteria > WGA-4E > WGA-4E > UBA9662 > TMED15. Next base: position 38,548 of record JAYZAL010000044.1, on the reverse strand, counting down.
TAGAGATGTGGGTTGGTACGAAAAACTATGTATCTCAATCATTCACACACTGAAAAAGCTGAAAAGAGGAAGGCTGATCGGCGCAATTGGTTTAGGTAATAATGAGACCAAATGCTTTGGTCTATTAGCAAAAACTGGACGATTTGCCGGGAAGTGAAAATTGCCGAGGGTTATTTATCTCCTGAATAAGCATTTTCTGATTATGTTCCATAGTAATCCACGTGTAATCCTGATGCCAAGCTGGCTTGGGTGGCTAATCGTACATTTTCAATATCTACGAGCTCAGGCCGGTCGGTTTCGAGATGATAATTAGGGTCTGCATAAGGATAAGAGCCTACATTCATAACCGCCATTGGAAAGCCCGCATTGATAAAGGATCCATCGTCATCTCCAGGTCGCTGACGCATGAATTTTGTTTGTAGAAGTCCAATGTTATAAATCTCGTTGACTTCGGTCATTAGATCGGCAAAGGGTTCTCCTTCGGGTTCAGTATACAATGTAACATTAGTTTTTAGCCCAGAATCTAAAGATTGCTTCGATTTCCCTCCCAATGAATCAAGGTTAAAGATGGCAATTAAGTTGGTGCCTTTAATCCTAGCATTTTGGGCTGCGGCGATACTCGTCCAAGGAGTATGTTCCTCATTGCAAAACAAAAACCAAACGGATCTTTTGCAATTATGGTTAGCTAGCAGGTGAGCAATCTCCATTGTAGCCACAGTCCCAGTACAGTTATCATAGGCTCCTGGTGAATCCACCCAACTCTGGGAGTCTTTATGTGCAAGAAAGAGAATAACTTCTTCCGGATATTGTGATCCATACTTTTTAGCATATAGGTTATAGGCTGTAAATTCTGTCGAATCTGCCGTTGGGGGGGAATACTGGTGAGCCTTTGGCTTGGAAGTATCGCAACTAAAAGCTTTGACAACTACACTTTCTTTTTCCACTGAGTAACCAGACTTTTGCAACTGTTCACTGATGAAATTATCAGCTTCATATAACGTATTTTCTTCTGCTTTGAGTCTTTTGTAATTGAGTTTACGAAAGGGTAAAGGAGACTTTGAAAGATGGAACAGGTTTTTACGCAACCGATTTTCATCCACTTGAGTAAGGAGTTGATAAACGCTAGAGTACAAGTCTGAATCTAATTGCATAATATTTGCCTTAAAGGAGGAGATTAGAAGCTTACCTATTGTACACAATTACTAGTAGGCATTAACCTATAAATTGGAGGTGTTTACACACCCAAATAGGGAGAATTAAAAAAATGTCTAAAAAAAGAACTTTGAACAAGTCAATCAAACACGATTTTGTGTCGCTGTTAACATTAGAAATTTGAAAGTCAACATGCTAGAGTATAATCCATTACTGAAGGTGAATTGTGGAATTTTTTATCATCTGCCCCAGTATGTAGTTGCAACAGTTACAGTCGGCCATTAATTTCTTATTACTTCTATGCTTCGATTATCTGCAAGAGCGACAATATTAGGCTCTATACTGATTCCAATCAACTGTTATTGGTTAATAATTTCTCGCCAGCCCTACCAATACCAACCCATTCCTACTATCATCTCACCTTTTTTTAATGTCATTTTCATCTTACTTCTACTCGTCATATTTAACCAAGTATTAGCTCGTTTCTTGCCCAGATCAGTTTTAAATCGAGAAGAACTGATCATAATCTATGTAATGCTGAGTGTGGCCTCGGCTATTCAGTCATTCCAGATGATGCAGACATTAACTACTATGATGGAAGTGCCGTTTCGCCGAGCAACAGTTGAAAATGACTGGAAAAATTTATTTGGTAAATACATACCAAGCTGGCTGTCAGTAAGTAACAAAAAATCCGTAATGGCCTATTACCAAGGTGATTCGACTTTCTATCATTGGCCACACATAGCAAGCTGGTTCATGCCTGCCATATGGTGGTCAGGTTTTATAATTGTTTTGGTCTTTGTAATGCATTGTATTACCTTGTGTATCCGTGCGAATTGGGTAGAACACGAACGATTATCCTACCCAATTATCCAATTGCCCCTGGCAATGAGCCATCAAACTAGACTAAGTATTAGGTCAAATCACAAGAGCATTTTTTCCCAAAATGCCCTTTGGTTTGGAGTAGCAATTTCTGGCGGTATTGCTTTGGTCAATGGTTTAGCTGACCTATTTCCAACCATTCCACCGATTAAAATACATCCTAAGAATCACAATCTAAGTCAATACATAACAGCTCAACCCTGGAGATCAATGGGTGCCTTTCGAGTCGGAGTCGTTGCCCCAGTGATTGGCTTGGCTTTCTTTATGCCACTTGACATGTCAATTTCGTGCGTCTTCTTTTTTTTCTTATCTAAAGTTCAACGGATTGTAGCGGTTAGTTTAGGGGCACAGCAGGTTGCTTATTCTGGGTACTTGGTTTACTTAAACCAACAGTCCTTTGGTGCATTAGCAGGCATTACCGTTATAGCTTTGTGGAGTGGGCATAAACTCATTTCCGGTACTTCAATCATGAGAAATAGCCGGCAAGCACAATCATATCCTTTGGATAGGGAAACCAAAAAAGACTTTATGACTTTAAAATGGCCTCTTCTAGGTATAGTACTAGGTATTATTATTTTATCTATCTTTATGTGGAAAGCAGGTTTATCAATCTGGTTAGCTCTATTATTTTTTATTTTATATTATTTTATTTCGCTGGGCGTAGCACGTTTTCGTGCTGAAATGGGAGTACCACTCCATGATTTTCATTTCACTGGTCCTGACCAAATGTTACCTAGTATTTTCAGCCCCCGCCGCTTGGGATATAAAAATATCAGTATAATGTCTATGCTTGGTTTTTTTAACTTTACCTATCGTGCTCATCCACAACCTCACCAAATCGAGGGATATGCACTATTGAATAGAGCAAAATCTCATTACAGTTTATTATTTCCATCTGTAATGATAGCTCTTGTAGTAGGAGTCGTATCATTTTTCTGGATCTACTTACACGTAGCTTACCAGCATGGGGGGAGTTCGCTAGAGCGTTTTGCACACGTGGTGTATACCCGTTTAGCAAATTGGTTAACAGGCCCATCAGATGATATAGATTATGGTGGGCTATTAGCTATTGGTACCGGATTTGGAGCTGTAATATGGTTTAACTTTATGCGTCAATACTTCTTATGGTGGAAATTACACCCTGCGGGATACGCAATATCAAATAGCCTGGACATTAACCATTTCTGGTTTTCAATCTTGGTTGGCTTTTTTCTCAAATACTTATTAATCAAGTACGGAGGGATTAAGAAATATCAACAAGCACAACCGTTTTTTCTTGGGTTAATTTTGGGAGAGTATACAATCGGAAGTATTTGGACAATCGTAGGTAATATAATTCATCAGCAGATATTTTTTGGTGGGAGTTTTTAGAAATCTGATGAGGCCAAACCAATGGTCTCAATTAGGTTTACCCCTAATGAAAGAACACCAGCCTACACATGGTAGGGCAATTCGAAATACCGAATATTTTGATTGATAACCACAAAGAAAATCTAAGTGAGTCAACTAACTAGACTTCTATTTGGTTTGGCTTGTCCATTGACCAGCAAAACAATCGAGGCCCCATTTCCAAATGGGTTGACAAACAAAAGTGGATGGAGTAGGAATACACTAGTCCAAGGAAAATAATCGAAAAAACTGTGTGTGGAAACGGAATTTTAACAGAATGATTTCAAGCATACTGAGAAATAATCGGGGGCAATTTTACAGGTCTAGATTATCAAATGGTATAATTAAACACCATAAACTTAGATTTAATTGTTGCTCGATATTAGAACGATGTAGACTCTGTCTTAGAGATATTTGGATTCATCTCTCCTTCTTTATCCTCATTTTCTGAGTCTCTTAGTAGCCCCTGCTGTCTAAGTATGGTTTCTCGTCTTTCACCAGCCTGTCGCTTTAGGGTATTCTTTTAATTTTCCAAAGTAAACATTGATACAAAAATTACTCAAATGCTGGAATTGAAAAGCCTATTAACCTCTTCCAATTCACCTTTGTCCTTAACACCGATTATTTTTTCTATCAGAAATAGGAACATAATAATCTTTTTTACTTATAGCACCTATATATTTTGTGTAGTCTCTTGTTTGAACATACTATATCAAGAAGTTTAAGCGTCCCATCTAAATTTTTCCTGAGCCCAATCTCAGGCGAAGTAGAAATCATAAGTCTTGTACTGCAGTATCACACCAATTAGGCTCCAAAAACCACCAATCACATACTCTCCTAGAATAACGCCGAGGAAAAAGGGAATAGCACGACGGTAGGTTCCAACGCCACCGTAAGATAAAATAATTCGCTTGATGATAGAACTAAAAATCAGACAAGACCATATGTAATCGATACCGAAATTCATCGATAGTGCATAACCCACGGGATGAAGCGGCCACCATAAGAATCTAGTTCTCAAAAACATCAGCAAAAAGGTCGTCAACATACCAACTCCCATAAAACTGGTTGCCGGCAGATCAGCTGGTGTTGGGTGGTTAAGACGTCCCGCTAACATCCGAAAAACACCGGAATCGTGCCCAATCGGAATGACGCCCAAACCTTCGATAAAAGCCAAGTGATACAGAGCCCAGAAAGCGGAGAGGCTACCTAAAAAGATGGCGATTAGCATAGCCAATCCTAATTTTTGGACATTCATTCGGGTTTGCTCTGCCATTTTCAAACATTCTAGTTGGTGAGGCATCAGATGGCCGCGATACCCGCGGCCAGCGAAAAACCAGAAGAGAGGGAAGATTGATAAATTATTGGCACCTATTTGACGAGTACCGACTAGATCCACCATTAGGTTTCCAGGGTTCATCCCAGCTAGTTCGTGTGTAGGTGGACCCAACTCGGCTCTCGCACGAGTAATAGCAATCGAAAGCATGAAGAATATGAAAAAGAAAGGCGGAATAATCCATAAAGATAAACCCGCTTGATGACAAAATAGAACGATCGCCATTGAGCCAAAGAGAATACCAAGACAAGCTAGTTGGTAGGACATTGGTGAATCTTTACCCAACTCGTCATTAATGTCCTTAGTTGATGATGATAGAGAAAAGACCTGGCGAAAAACAGATCTAAAATGAGTACGGCCTGCCCACATAACGACCACGAACAATCCTACCCAAGCACCAGTTGATTGCTGATTAAGGTAGGGGAAGGCGGGTAGAGATTTTATGCCTAACGCCACACCGGCTACCTGTTGAACTTTACGAAACAAATAGAAAAACCAGGTTGAAAATGCCAAGTCTAAGGGAAGAAAAAAACCGATGGCAATAACAAACGGATAGATCGGAAAAGGAAATCTTCCCACAGCACTCCACGGTTTGTTGGTGAAGTATTGGCCTAGATTATAGTCTAAGTAAGTGACAGGAAGATGTGGGAAAGATGGTACTAAATGATGGATACCATTGATAATATTGATTGCCCCACCGATCGAAAATCCGGCCCACAAAAGTCGATTTCTAAAAAATCGGCTCCCGTGTGCTTGCCAATGACTATCGTTACTTTGGGTAATAGCTAAAGGTAATTGGATAATCGGATAGCTGAGTTTCTCATTCTGTATCCATTGCTTACGAACCAAAACATTCAAACAGAACATAGTTAGGCCGAGTACCAATACAAACAGGCTCCACCAAAGGATGGGTGTCACGAGTACCCGTAAGGTCGGCCATTTGTAGAGTGTTGAATCTCCACGGTATAGCTGACGCAAAACATCTGGTTCTCGCAATATTAACCAATCAGGCAAAAAACGGTGAAATAGTTGGTTCCATTCGTTCTCAGGGGTAGCAAACTCGAAAGCCCAGCCCATAACAGGAACCAAGATCTGATAAGAATCCCTTCCAGCAATACCACCAGCTAGGGAGAGCATAGTATAAATTGTTATCAGTTCTCCTTGGGTTAAGGATTGTTGGGGGAATTTTCGTTCAACCAACAACCGGTTAATCAGGATCAGGGTAAGTAGGTTCAAGATCACGTGCCACATCAGTGAAAGACACGTGGAGTGACCGATGTTCCAAACACCTTCTACCTGCATAATCCAGAAACTATTCGGTGGAATCAGTAAGGCACCTATAAGAATCGACCGGTAGGTGACAGCATGATAAACCTTTTGCTCATAGGGAATAGGGGGGAGCTCAGACGGTCTCAACTTTGATACATATCCTATTGTTGCTACTTTTATTATTTGTGAACAGACTTAATCTTTGCCCAAGTTGAAGCTATAACATTCACTTTCTGTACATCAAGAATATCAGTTACCGATAAATTATCAAAGAATACTCCTTGTTGAGAGGAAATTGTGAAACCAATATAGCCAGATGATTTGTATCGATCGTCAGTACCCAATAAACTTCTTTTCCCATCAATTTCGACCGAAAAGGTATTTCCTCTAACTGCCAATTTCCAATGGGTTGGAGAGCCAGAAGTATAAGATTTACCTTTTTCAGTTTTTATAGTTTTATAGAATGGCAGTTTTTCCCCTTTTCCTTTTCCTAATCGAACTTCTAACTTTCTCCAAGGGCCACTCTCACCTTTATCCAAGTTCGATTGGAGTGTCACAAAACGATAATGTTCTGTCAAATCCTTGAAACGCCAAACAATACCCATAGTATCATCATCTGTGGTAAGCACATCAACTTCTAAAATAAAGTCAGTCCATTTCAACTTGGAATAAACTATTATTGAACCAATAGGCACAGTATCAGTAGGATCTCCCCAGAGATTCGCTCCCTGGTAAAGTCCTATTCCTTCTATACCATCCTCTTTGAGTTTCCAATCTGACGGCCCCTTCCAAGATAAATTCTTGTCTAATTCATCGTAAACTAGCCAATCGCCGATTTTAGCATCTTCGAAATTTTCGACAAATACATTTCCCGCATTGGAATTGATGATCAATGAAATGCTCAATATTATGTAAAAAAATAAAATTATAAATAATCTTTTCATTATAAATAGTCTCACTTAAAAAAATGAAAGAAAGGTTGAACAAGATAATACTTGGCGATCAAAGGAATGGGTTATTTGCTTGAATTTTGTACACCTAAACGATTAAAAAATCCACTATACTAAAACACAACTAAGAGATGCATGGAGGAAGGATAGGTATATCCCGTTATTGTTTCCTAATTATTACTTGCTCAATAATGAATAAACTGATCAATACCTTAGGATTGAGCATTAGTTGTACCAAATATAATTTATATCTGTTTTATAGAGAATTTGGTAATATTCATTCTTCTATAAGAGTATTTTTCCTGTGAGTCCATTTTAATTTGTTAGGACGTATAATACGTTAAACCGTGGAATAATAGAAGCGGTTGAGTTTTTGAATGAGAAAAAAGACCAAACTTTTAGCAGAACAGAAGAAAAAAGAAAATCTGAAAAATGGCAAAAACTGAAAATGCAGAGAATTAAGATTTAATCACATTAACGTCTAATAATGGGCCTTATCGAATATAATCTATTAGCAATTTAGATCGGCTGAGCCGTTACCCCTAAGACTTGAAGGCTGAAAGGTAAAACATCCTAAAACAACATAGAACTGAAGCAATCGAGGGCGTTTCCTTTTTACTTAATTCTTTTTTAGCATACTTGATCGCTTGATCGTATAACCTAACAGATTAATACTGTCTAAAGCACATGCAAAATAGTAATTATTTGAAATAGTCAGTATCACCGGAAGTTTAATTCCTAAAGAGTCTAAATTTATTAAAAAAGTACTTAATCGATTTACAGTCAAGAAATAACCTAGGAACAAAAAAAGTGCCTAGGAAGCAATTAAACTAGGCACTTTTGCATTCAGGGAACAAAGGCTATAGCTAGGTAAATGGTGAGGGGATCTACCATGATTGACCCGGCGTGGTTTTATTAGTTGCATAGACAAGGAGTAACATATGCAACATTTATTTTATACCATTTTCAATGTAAACTCATAATTATAAATCAAGATCTTTTAATTGATTTATGGTTAAGGAATGACCAAGCAAAAATATTCAGAAGCGAGGAAAAGTCGACCTATTCATTTTTCATTTGTATCCTTAAACATTCCAACGATCATCTATCAGAAGGCTTTTGTGCTTTACGGTCTTCTGAAGGTACATCATATACAACTAAATATCCCGCATGAAAGCACTATATATTTATTCATTCCAAACAATTTATGATTCTTTTATCACATGGAAAGAATTACTAGTAAATAAAAGATGTTCTTACACTCCACTATAGGTGGTGAACTAAATTTGTCACCGAAAAGTCTAAATAATACAGAAAAATTCCAAAATTTTTATCTCGAACAGTACATCTTATTCAAATACCGATGTCAGTTTTTCTTCAAACAACAGAAGTATTTACTATCTTTTATTCCACGAAACACTCCTGTGAGTTTCTCAAATGTGCAATTTTTTCAGAGCTATGAGTTTAGAAAAAGTTGAAATTTAGAGTACGTGAAACGACCGGTAGGGGACAAGCGTAATATCAAACTGAAATAGGAGCTAGTAGGAAGAAAGATCCAGCTGGAGCACGACCTGTGAAAAATATTAGGCTGTCGATCAAAGTCAGTCTAGGACGTCGAGATAGAATCGAAATGAAAGCGCGTTCATTCTGGAAAAAACTGAAAACAGAGTTTGAGTAATGGTCATAATGACGATATGGATTTTCACCTTCCTCAAAAAGAAGGAAAACCAGAAACTAATAGAAATGAGAACTAAATCTTTATGGCAAAAATTAACATCTGTGTTGGATTAAAATGTACAACAAAGAGGATATTCTTTTTTCTATTCTTTTACTACTATCGGCTTCGGGTTATTGTATTTTTTTAAGTCAGACTATAGTAGGGCTGTCATATTTCTAACCGAAAGAGGGTACCAAATGGAACATCTACCAAACTTCGAGTTAATTTCGTAAATTACCCCTCCTAACTTTCTGTCCAAAAGTAAAATGTAAAAAGATAGTAACGAAAAATCTCTCGACGTTTGTCGCTCATATCCAATTGCTACTTTACACAGTTCTTCAGCATCAACTACACACCTGAATTCAATTGATTGTGAGAAACATTTGGCATTAGTGGACGGCAATTAGGAGCAAACAAAAAAACCGGAAATAATGCCAAGCCAATCTCTTCACAAAAGAAACCGGCAATATTAATGCTCGATAACAGCTAAGGTTCTCTCGAAAATATCATGGTCCATTTGTTTAGTTTTGTTGAAAGACAACAGATGTATTCAAATCCAATCATCATGACCGGTTGGTTCGTGGGTAATAAACATTAAACCCGAAGCTTTTTGAAGACCCCATGTATAACCCATTCAACCGATGGCAATTCCCCTAATTTCGTTAGTTGGCTTACCGGACTTCAATGTATCAACTGTTTGCACCCAATTAACCCATCAACCGTTGATTAATTTTAAATATTGCCTAATATCTTCTGTCTGTATCCTTTTTACCTTCCGTTGTAGTTTAAGAAGCTTAACAGTAAAAATTTTGCTGTTTGGCTAGTACTGATTTGTAAACCAAGATCCATTTTCCCGTCATAGAAGCTCTTTACAGCGTTTAAATAATCCTTAATTTACTCTTATTGTTCATATCTCTCATTGCTATTTTTTCAAAACTGAATTCTAGCCACTAGTGTAAAAAGGCCTAAAGTCAAATTTTTGTGTTGGTTTAGCTAAACAGGTTTGATTTACAAAATAGTAGAATTGCCCACATGAATTGCCGAATACATATGAAATATGGCAGAATACTCATGTGCTGAGCGGGAAATCACATAAAGGAATTTGATTATACTCATGAAAATTACGTCTGTGGATGCCATTAATTTATCTTATGAATATTTACCCAACCAACGCTTTCGTTATGGTGGTGGTATCTGTACTCACCGCGTAACAACATTGATTACCGTTTCCACTGATAGCGGATTAACCGGCATTGGTTCAGCTTATACTCACCCTTCACTGGCTTATTTGATTGTTCGCGATCAATTAGAACCATTACTAAAGGGACAAGATCCCACAGATATTGATGATTTATGGGACCGAATGTATGGAACGACGCTTTGGTACGGTCGTAAAGGCGCAGCTGTGACGACACTGGGTGGTGTTGATACCGCTTTGTGGGATTTACGTGGAAAAATCAAAGGCCTACCTATTTGGCAGATTTTGGGTGGTGATAGTCCTTCTTGCGATGCTTACGCAAGTGGCTTGTTATGGAAGGAAACAACGGAATTAGCTGAAGAGGCTATTAGTTATATTGAAAAGGGATACCATCGGGTTAAAATGAGGTTAGCCAGGAGTGAAGATTACGATAAGGAAGCCGTACAGGCTGTTCGTAAAGCGATCGGTTTTGATTTTGATATCATGGTCGATGCTTCCATGCGCTATTGGCCCGACTTAGCACAACGGATGGGATACTTTTTCAAAGAGCAAGGTGTATTTTGGTATGAAGAACCATTCACACCGGATGACTTGGAGGCATATGCTACTCTGAAACAAAATACCAATGTTGCTATTGCTGCTGGCGAAAATGAATTTGGATTGTCAGGCTTTAGGGAGTTAATTCAGGCCAATGCAGTTGATATTGTACAACCTGATACGGCTCGTTGTGGTGGAATTAGTACTACCTGGGACATAGCCAAAATGGCTCACGAATACGGCCTTGGTGTCGCGACACATTCTTGGAGCGATGCTATTGCTATCGTTTCTAATGCTCACGTAATTGCAGCCATGCCCAATGGAATTACTGTAGAAATTGACCAAATGGCCAATCCATTCGTCGAAAATCTGCTGACTGAACCACTGAATATTAAAGATGGTAGGTTAAATCTAACTTCAGCACCAGGATTAGGAATAGAACTAGATATGGATTTAGTTGAACATTATAAAATGAAAGATCCACTCAACGTACCGCCAGGTGTCTATTCGGATATGATGTTTGGTGTGGGAAATTTCCCCCCACCTTTTCGATATCATACAAGCAGTACTTGAGATGTTTGTTTAATGATAGCATCAAAAAATAGCATTCTGTGTATCTGTTGGTTGATTACCACAATTAGTTTAGCCAACATATCAGAAAATCCGGCAATTCAAAAAGCAACAAAGTATTGCCTCGATGGAGATTATGATCAAGCGATTACTGAATACAAGCGGTTCCTATTTTTTCATCCTGATCACCCACAAAAATCACTTGTTAATCTTCAAATGGGAAAGGTTTTTATTCAATTAGCTGACTTTGAGTCCGCTATAGATTTACTTCAGGGGACTTTCCAACGAACCAGTGACGTAGCACAAAAATTACAAATTGGTCTTCAGTTAATTCCAGTCTTGATTGCTGAAAACCAAACCGATCGTGCTGTAATTGTGTGTGATCAAGTATTAACTCCACTAGATCAAACATCCGCAAATGTTAACTCAGCTGATCGAGCTCGAATTTACTTTTTCCTAGGAATTTCCGAACTATACAGACAAAACTGGAAAGTGGCGAAAGCTGCCTTTTTGGCCAGTGATTTGGTTTCTCTAGAAGTGATTACTTTACTAGATGAGTCTGGTAAAAAAGATGTAAACAAATCGGCTAGTATAGCGAAGTGGTTATCTACATTTTGTCCAGGTCTGGGGCAACTCTATGCGGGTGAATGGGCTGACGGAATTAATTCTTTTCTGTTAAACGGGGTTATTGCTTCATATATGGGCCATTTGTTTAGCTCTGGCCGAAGACAGTCAGCTATACTTTTAGGGAGTTCGATACTCTGGCGATACTATAATGGGAATCGCCAAAATGCAGTCAAAGCCGTTGTTCGATATAATACATTGATGAATGAGAAAAAAATTAATCGTGTGTTAGACCAACTTAGTCTGAAGAAATAAGAAGAATTAAACTATGAAACGAAATATTAAAATCGGTTTAGTTGGTGTGGGAATGTTCGGCGGTGATGTACATTTACGGACTTATGCGGATTTAGAGCGAAGTGGAATTTCGCCTTGGTTGGGTCGTATTGGTTTCGACCATTTTTCTCCTGCACTTGCAGATGTTGAATTTCAATTAATAGCTCTATCTTCTAGAACAGAATCTTCTGCAATTCGAGCAAAAAACCATTATCTGTCATTGACAGGAAATGCCGTTGACTACTTCCATGGACCCACACCTTGGGTGGAAATGATAGGTCAGTACCCAGACTTGGACTTCCTAGCCGTAGCAACGCCTGACCATCTGCACTTTGAACCAACTTGGCATGCTTTGACAAATGACATACATGTGATTTTAGAAAAACCAATGACTTTGCAAATGACAGAAGCTGATAAGATTATCGAACTAGCAAATGAACGGGAATTGGTGGTTGGATTGGATATGCACAAGCGGTATGATCCGGATCATTGCAAAATTTTTCACGACTTAGTTCATCAGATGGGAAGTCCTATATATGGTAGAGCCGTTCTGGAAGAACCCTTGGAAGTTTCAACAACAACCTTCAAATGGGCAAGCAAGAGCGACCCTTTTAGTTATGTTGGTGTTCACTGGACGGATCTATTTATTCATTACCTAAAAACGAAGCCAGCTTCTTTATTTGCTGTTGGCCAAAAGATGAAATTATGCCAGCAGTACGGCATTGATGCTTATGATGCTGTGCAAGTTAGCGTAGTTTTTGATAACAAAATGCATGTTCAGTTTATTAATAACTGGATTATGCCATCTGATTTTGAAGGTCCTGTTAACCAAGAATCTGAACTTTTGCTTACTAATGGGAAAGTTGAGTCTGACTCACAATATCGAGGGCTTCGATATACCTTGGAGAATGGAGGTACTCGAACTAGTAATACACACTTCACGCGAGATATACTAAGGCCCGATAAATCAAAGTCCTACGTTGGTTATGGTAAAGATAGCCTTATTGCTTGTGTATTAGCTATCTTGCGTCGAAAATTTTATCAAACACCTCTGGTTGAACTACATTCAACCTTTCCTACCCCAGAAGATGGAAGACTTTCAGTCGCCTTGATTGAAGCCGCTAGAATTGTGAGAGATGCTAATTTTAGCTATTTGAATCAAAATTTAGGCACGCCCGTTACTGCTAAGTTTGGTAGGGATGGAATCACTATTCTAGACCCCTACGCAACTAACAAACTAATTTATGATCGCCCAATTTAAATAATTAGCTTTACGAATAGCCACCAATACCAAGTAACATTCGTTCTTCGAAATCTGCCTGTTGCAAAAAAGAGTTTGTCAATCCACTCTCCGGCTTTGTACCTCCATGCGGAGATTCCCGTAGCCAAGTTGGTGTGTAGCTCAAGATCAAAATTCGGCGCTTGGTCTTTCGGGTAGGCTGGGTGCGATGCCACAGATTCCCATGAATTAACAAAACGCCTCCAGCTTGGATGTCTAATTCGACCTGTCCTTCAACCCATTCGTCGCTCACATCTGGAGGCTCACGATCCATCCATTTATGTGATCCTGGAACAACGATAACTTGGCCCGTATCATCATTAAGATCGTCCAGGTAAATCAAACAATCAATACAGTGTGGATGAGAAAACCAAACGGGCAAAGGCTTAGAAATTACTCGTAAATGTCTATGCCAGGGTGCTTGTTGAAGTCGATCTTCACCCGGATAAGCAATTCTAGCACTTAATCCGCGCAAACGCACCAACGGACCCATCATAGCACGAGCAATCGACAACAAAGGTTGAAATTTTAGTAGATCTAAAAAAGCTTGGTCTTTATCCATTAAATGGCGAGGGATAAACCCCCATCCATTTTTACTGGACAGCGCACGATCTTTATCTTGGCTCTCTCGTTCTTCCAATTGGTCGAGAGCGAATTGCAAACGACTTAAAGCCTGCCCCTGAAATAATTTCTTTCGAAATAGCATTCCTGTCTGATCAAATTTTTTCAATTCTTCTGGGGTAGCATGAACGTCAATGTTCCAGAAACGGCCAGTTTCAGTATTTGTACTATGTGTATTTAATATTTCGTATTGGATATGATGCTGTTCCACCATAAATCTCCGTCTGTAGTATCAATAATGATAAACAATCACTGAATTAGTGTATCATGTCTTCCCGGTTTTGCCTTTATAAGTATCGGCTTGGAAAACGGTCGTTATTCTGTTAAGCTAGCATCAGTTAATAATTTGCTCTTTTTCACATGAAATTTGGTCATGACTAATCAAGAAATATTGAAAGAATTGGAAAAGTATGATACTCCTTCAATCACTAATGTTGTTGCTACCTACCCAAACAGTCCGTTATGTTTAGGTTTATATAACCCATGGACCGTTAATTGGTATACTGATCAGCGGATTAAGTGTATGTACCCAGACCTCGGACCTAAAGTTGGTTACGCGGTAACTTGCATCTACGGTCTACCTGACCCTAGTTTCAACCGATTGTCGTTTATGGATGTAGTCGATGCACTAGATGAGTCTCCTCGGCCAACTATTTTGGCTTTACAACAGAACTTCCCCCCAGAGATAGCAGGAAAAATAGGTTTAGCTGGAGGAAATATGACTTCAGCGATGAAGACTTTGGGCTGTTTAGGATGTATTTCCAATGGTCCATCACGAGATATCGACGAAATTCGACCGATGAAGTTTCAGTACATGATAACTGGTATTACGCCGGGGCATGGAGAGCAAGCAGTCCACGCAGTTAATGTTCCTGTGTCAATCTGTGGTATGGACGTTGCACCAGGAGAAATTATTCATATGGACGAAAATGGTGCAGTCAAGTTTCCCGCTAGTCGCATGGCTGAAGTGTTAGAGAATGTACAACAGTTAGTAAAAGAAGAAGGAGAATTACAAGAGAAAATTATGAAATCTAATAACCGTGTTGAAGTAAGATCTGCTTTTCGTGGTGAAGAATACAGCGAGAAGTAGTGGAATCAAGATAACCAAACTCACTACTCTTCAATACCAAATTTGGCGATAGCCGAAGTAAGAAAAAAACCCAAAATGACACAACCAGTTGAAGAAACAATTTGAAATAGGGTAGGTCTAAAGTATTGTACAGGGTAATCAGCAACATCCAGTTCTGTGAGAACAGTTTCGGTGACAATTTGGCCTTTAACCATACTACCAATTTCAGGAGAGAAGGTCTCCTGAAATGGCCACAGACCTATTACTGAACCGAGTAATAAACCAGTTAAGACACCAAGCGTAACTGTCTCGTATTTGTCCAGAACTAATCGGAGAAAGTTGCTGACCACAATAATACCAGTAGCGACACCAAGACCAACTGGTAAACCGACCGAAAATCCGATTTGGATCGCGGAAGCTATATCTCCAGTTTTTAGGGCCAACTTAAAATTATCAATTGCTGATAAAATGTGAACGTACTGCCCAAGGACCAAAAGTAAATAGCCTCCGCTAATTCCAGGTAAAATCATGGCACTCGCTCCTGCTATACCAGCTAAGAATAGCATGGTAAACCCAGATCCAACCGTACTATCACTAGTTGGTGCTTGTTGAAAGTAAGCCAATAAGGCCATACACAAGAATCCAATAAAACAGTAGGCAAATGTAGCTTTTTGCTTCAGTTTCAACATCTTCCACACTATAGGCAAACCACCCAAAGTTAAGCCAATAAACAAGCTATACATCAACCACCGGTGACTAACTACTAGGCCTTTTACCAAACCAGCTAGCAACAAAATAGCCAACGCAGCGGTGGTTGATACGGTAGTCAGAATAGAAATAGACGTGAATCGAAAGTTCATCGTCGTGACATCTGAAATGGCATTGATAAAACGTGGATAGATACCGACCGCTAATAACATAGTACCTCCACTAATACCGGGTACTAGGTTAGCCAACCCCATCAATAATCCGCCGATAACTGAACGAGCAAAGATCAGTATCGAAAAGGCTTCAGTTGGCTTACTGACAATATTATTACCGTTGGGGTTCATATCTTAATTGATGGTATTTATTCCTTCGAAAGCTTATCTCGCAGCCTGTTAATAAATCGGACATCAATTCGCGCCAGATCAATGACAGTTGAAACTGGCTCACCACCATACTCGCTGTGGAAACTAATCGGTCCAGTGAAACCAATCCGACCAAGGGACTGTAGAGTCACCTCCCAATCAACGAAGCCATGTCCCATGTGCACAACTGTGCCACCTCGGTCACCAGGACGACGAGCTAAGTCTTTGAATGAAATAACAGCTAAATGAGATTTAACAATATCAAGTGCCATGTCGATGGGTTCGCCTACGATCGATAAATGTCCTGTATCAGCAAATACTCCAACATAAGATGGATCAAATTCTTTAACGAGAGTCATAACTGCAGAAGCATTTAAGCCCATTGTTGTCCCTGAATGGTTATGGATACAAGTACGAACACCTGTCCGTTTTGATAATTTTTGAAACTGATCCAAAACACCACGAAGACGGTCGATTTCCTGCCAATAATCGGTGCCAACGGACCATTTCCAGTAGCCAATCTTGATATTTTCAACCCCAGCTTCTTGACAAGCTTCGTAAACACGCACGGTCTCGTCAACCATAGGATCCAGGAAATTACCAGGTGCTGTAACCAAAGGGATAGAAAGATTATTTTGTGTGAACTGTTTTGCCGCTGCTGGCAAAGCTTTTAATACATTATCTGGGTTAACTGGATAACCAGGTCGAACACATAAATCAGCTCCGTTTACACCTACTGATAGTAGAGCCTCAATAATCTGATCTATAACCATACTCTCTAAATGTTTGGTAAACATTATGTACTTCATGACTTTTTCTACTCCTATTTGATGGTCAGCACATGTATATCAAAAACCTGTTTAGCAATAATGATTTAATCGAAATAAAGCAATCCTTCTTAATAAGATAGCCAGTTTTTGACTGATTCAGTTTGCTGATAATCAGTTAAGTCAACTTTAATGGGGGTAATGGAGACTCGATTATTTTGAACAGCGTGGATATCTGTATCATCTCCGTGATCATCCGTTGAGCGAACACCACCAATCCAATAATAAGTACGTTCATACCGATCCTCTCGTTTGATTGCTTGAGCAGAATAAAGTCCTCGATCTTGGCGTGTTACAACCATGTCTCGGATTTCAGATAAGTCCAAATTGGGCACATTTACGTTTAATAGAACGTTATTTGGTATTCCGTCAACCAAAACTTTTTTCACTAATTGGGATGCTATTTGGGCTGAGGATTGGTAACCTTCTAAAGTGTCAGGTATCGCTAACCGAACCGGCTTGTTGACGGTCTGATGGGGTAATGGTCCTCGCCAAGCAGTTTGTGAGATGGCAAGAGATGGAACATTCAGCAAAGCCCCTTTTCTTGCGGCAGCCAAAGTTCCTGAAAAATGAACGTCATGACCCAAGTTCTCGCCACGGTTGATACCAGAAATTATTAGGTTTGGTGGCCGTGATAAAATCTCCGCTAGCGCTAAATCTACGCAATCAACCGGCGTCCCATCCACGGAATATACATCATCTGATACCTGCTTAAGGCGTAACGGGCTATTGAGCGTAATCGCCATGCCAATCGAACTACGCTCTCGGTCTGGGGCCACTACAACGACTCGGTCTATATCAACTAATGCCTGTTTTAAAGCTAAAATACCTGGTGCCTGTACACCATCGTCATTAGTAATCAAGATCATTTTCAAATACTTTGCAGACTCCTAATTAATAGTTTAGTAAACAACCATATCTCACGCCCAGCTCGAATATAGCTGGTTTCATCACCGTAAATTACAGAAATTGGTAGAGTATGGATGCGAAAACCAAGTAAACCGGCTTTAATCAGTAACTCAGATTCTGTTTCATACCGAACGGTTTCTAGCTTAACTTTTTTCAGTACTGTAGATCGAATCAGACGGAATCCAGATTGGAAATCGGGAACTCTCTGACCACACAATTGACTGCCAACAGTCGATACTAGCCAATTGTTTAATCGGCGGTGAAGAGGCATTGAGGAATTATGCACAGACAATGTTCGGCTACCAACCAAAATGTCGATTGAGTTCTTCCGAGAACGGCGACGAAATTCAGATAGAAATCTCGGTAAATCAGCCACATCATGTTGACCATCAGTATCCATGGTCACCACGATGTCGAATCCATTTGACAAAGCGTAGGCAAATCCTGTTCTGAGTGCCATTCCTTTACCTAAATTGTGTTTATGTTGTAACAAGGTAACAGTTGACTTATCCTTTTGAGGAAGTAATCGAACCCGTTCTGCAGTTTGGTCTGTGGAACCATCGTCAACGACCACAACATCCGGTATAACCCGACGAGCAGACCGGATGACGGAAACTATCATTTTATCTTCATTGTAAGTAGGTAGTATCAGGCAAGTTCTCATCAAAGTCAATTATACCGAAATCAACGGAGCTCAATTTGTACGAAGCGACGTTTACCTACTTGTACGATCCGGTTTTTCTCTATACTGATTAATTGTGCAGGGTCAACAACCTTTTCACCATCTAGACGGACACCACCTTGAACTACTAATCGGCGAGCTTCACTAGAACTTTTGGATAAGCCAGCTAAAGTTAATAACCGGCCAACCCAGATTTGACCATTGGTCAATTCCGAATTATCAACAAAAAATGTGGGAATGTCTGTTGGCATTTGACGATCACGGTGGATACGATCAAATTCGGCTTGTGCAGATTCTGCTGCTTCATGATCATGGTAAATTGCTACTACTTCACGAGCCAAGCGCTGTTTGACTACTTTCGGATGAATATTTCCTTTACTCAGGCCAGCTATCATTCGAGAGACTTCGTCCATTGGGACATCTGTAGTCAACTCAAAATAGGTTTCCATCAATGAGTCGGGTATCGACATCAATTTGGCGAACATCTCATTAGCGGGTTCATAGATACCAACGTAATTACCCAATGATTTGCTCATTTTTTCCACACCATCTAACCCGACTAACAAAGGCATTAACAATACAACTTGTGGTTCCTGACCATCTGATCGTTGTAAGTCACGCCCCATCAGATTATTAAATTTTTGGTCGGTACCACCCATTTCCAAATCTGACTTCAAAACCACCGAGTCATAGCCCTGACAAATTGGATAAAGTATCTCATGGATGCCAATCGAGGCATTATTGGTAAACCGCTTAGCAAAATCATCACGTTCAAGAATTCTGGCTACCGTTGTTTGTGCAGATAATTGTATCACCTCTGAAAAATTCATCTGGTTAAGCCACTCGCTATTAAAGACGACACGAGTTTTTTCGGCGTCCAAAATTTTGCAATACTGATCCTGATAAGTTTTAGCGTTAATCGCAACCTCTTGGCTCGTTAGTTGGGGACGAGTCTTTGATTTTCCACTCGGGTCTCCTATAGTTGCAGTGAAATCTCCAATAATAATGATCACTTCATGACCCAAATCTTGAAACAAGCGTAACTTTCTCAATACAACGGCTATACCCAGATGAATATCAGGTGCTGTTGGATCTAGTCCCAATTTTATGCGTAATGGTCTTCCTTCATCACTTGCAATTTCTAATTTTTGCTTTAGTTCAGATTCAGAGATGATCTCGGAAGTACCTCGTCGGATTAGCGCTATCTGCTGGTCAATGCTTAAATTTCCTAGCTCAATATTTTCTTTAGTTGATGTTTGAGAACTCAATCGAATATCCTTATTTGGTACTTTAGTTAGTTAATTTCATTGGGGCAAAAATGTACTTACCAATCATATAGCCTATACACTGAAAGGTATCTATTGTTATCAATCGATATTCAGGTTTGCACACTAACTTACAAATTATCGTCTGATGTGGGTTTCTCAATCAACCAGACAATTTTGCCTAGTTATTCTACCATCTTTAGCTCGTGTATAAAGCCAAATCCAATCTTTGGTTTCTATTCTTCTTCATACCTTGACTTCAGAATAGGTTTAGACCTATTGAGACTCCATTGGATTATATTATAAAAATTCGTTATTCAATAGCTATAGAGTCAAGTAGATTAATCAATTAACTATCAGGCAGATAACCAATATTGGGGTTGAAGCAAGAATTAGACTATGAGATAATAGACACGTGCGAGTCAGATTAACGAAGCAAAATCACATTCTCTTCCCTAATACCTTCTTCCTTTGAACTACCATCTGCTCCAAAAGTTATTCCTATTGCTCGCCTTACCAATTTGGACAAATCTAATTAGCATCGCTGAATCCAAAACGACCAAAATTCAGCGCATCGTTTTGACAGGTAACCGGATACTAACGGATAACGAAATTCGTAAAATCATGAAAACCCGAGTCGGTGAGGACTTTGATGAGACTGAACTTCAAAAAGATTTTGATCGAATAGTTGCTCAATTCTACAAGCTTGGCTGCCGATTTGCCCGAATAGATAAAGATAGACTCTTTGTTAAACAATTTGACCGTGGCTTGTACCTACATATTCATATTGATGAAGGTCTAATTGGAAAAATCACCGTCGAAGGAAATCACAGGACACGAACAGAAGTGATTGTTCGAGAATTAATACTTACAGTCGGCACGGTTTATTTTTACGATGAAGAGCTAGAGAGTGAACGTATTCTGCGAAAGAAATCATACTTAAGTGAGGCTGAAATCATTTCAAAATGGCAGCCTGAGACAATGAAAGTTCATATTCATGTTCGTGTTAATGAAGCCTGGACACTGATTCCAACGCTCGATTTGCCGGCTTTTTCTAAGGAGCAATCAAGTGTGCTGGTTCGTTTGTCTGAAAGCAATGTATTTGGCAGTGGAAACAGCTATCAATTTCGATTCCAACAAATACGAGAGGCCCAGCAAAAAACTCGGAATTTACTTAGTGTTGGGTACCAAATTCCCAGGACCTTTGGTACTCACTTAAATACAATTGGCCGATATACTCAAAAAGCAGAAGGTGATTCTTGGATAATTGGGCTTTCGTACCCACTTTATTCTTTAAAATCAAAGTGGGGAGCTGATTTTTCTATTTCTGAGTCAGTAGACGAACTGTACTGGTACAAAGGCGGTTCTCCTGTGGGTTCATTTATTCGTAACCGATATCTGTACTCAGGTCAGGTCATTCGATCGTTTGGAACCAAAACCAATAAATCTCAGATTGGATTATGGACTAATTCCTACACAAGCCGCTACCATGAATCGGAATCAGTATCAACAAAAGATACATCATACATACCTGATGATCAGCGATTTGAGTTTATTGGGATTTCTATAGCCAAACAAAATGCTAGTTTCATTCGCACGCGTCACCTTAATCAAATGGGACGTATTGAGGATATTCCGCTTGGTTATACCTACGGCACTAAAATTGGCCGTTCTTTAATGTGGTTGGGTTCAGATCGAAGTCAAACACAATTGAGTTTTTTCGCTCAGCATTTCTACAGGAGTTCATATCAACTATATCTAAATAGCCAGTCTGAACTCCTAAGTCAAATTCACAACGGAGTAATCGAAGCGGCAATTCTTAGTGCTAGTTTTCGCTTGATTAAGAAGAATTTCCACAACCAGTCACTTGCAATTCAACTATCAACTACCTCCACTTTTGGTAGTACTTTGAATCGGCAAAACCAAGTCCTTTTGGGCGGATCAAATGGTTTACGTGGCTATCCTTTACGCCGTTTTGATGGAGATAATAATCTCATCCTTAACATCGAAAGTCGAGGCCTATACTGGGAAAATGATTGGTTAATTCTTGGTTCAATAATATTTTTTGACGTTGGCCATATTTGGACTAAAGGAAACTTTCTTTCCAGCCGACCAAAGCGAAGCGTAGGTGCTGGCTTGCGTTTGAGTAGTCCCAAGCTTAACTATCGTGTTTATCGTTTAGAATTTTCTTATCCACTAGATTTACCAGGTCGCCAGTCTAAATTTCCCGTCGTCAATTATTCTGTCGGCCATTTATTTTAATAGATTGTATCAGTAATCTCATGGGCTGAATGAATTGTAGAGTCGTCAGGTTCTTTGAATTATCTGCTTGCTCACTAAAATTAGGGCATGTTAGAATTAGCTGAGTTTATAGCGGATGGTTGTTTTGAAAGATGGTAACATTTCAATCACAAGTTCTAGTTTTGAATGCAAGCTACGAGGCTATTAACGTCTGTAATTTAAAGCGGGCGATAAAGATGATTGTCAAGGGGAAGGCCCGCACCGAAGAGGTCTCTGAGTCTTTCGAGATCCGCGCGGCTAGCCTTAACATCAAAATCCCACTAGTGATTCGGCTTGTGAGCTATGTTCATATACCCCACTTAGCTATTAAGTTTTCTCGAAAAAATGTTTTCGTACGGGACCAGTATATGTGTCAGTATTGTGGAACTAAACCCACTAAACAGTTACTAACTTTAGATCACGTAGTACCAAGGTCTCGAAACGGAAACACTGGTTGGGAGAATATGGTTGTCGCGTGCCTCAAATGTAACAATCAAAAAGGAGATCGGACACCAGTTGAGGCTCAAATGGTCCTCAAGCGTAAACCCAAGGCACCAACTATCATATCTCATCTGCACCCTAATCACCAAAATTATGATCCTTCCTGGAAGAAGTATCTCTACTTATAAACAAATAAACAAATAAACAAATATTGTATATGTTCAGGTATTTTCTGGTACTAGTTTTGCTAGTCAGTTGTGGTTGCTCGATCAAGGCACCAGACGATTATTACCTCTTATTTCGGGGTATGGAAGCTTGGGGGCAGAAGAATCGTTCTAATACTAAACGTGCTGTTGGCGACATCGTTAAGCCGCCAGAGAACCGACAACCTTTGGTAGTAGCATTTGCTATAGGTCAGAAACCTGCAGGTTTTCTTGGTTTCATTCCTGTAAGTCTGTCAGAACCCGCGGAATCAACCAGGAAAGATACTATGGCGCCTTTACCTGTGGAAACATTACCCAAAAAAGCCATCGCCATTCAGGATGACGCATTTCGCCAGATTTGCCAAGAAGAAAATATCAAATTGATTTACTGGCGGCCGAAAAATGGACGACTACGTGGAGATAGTAATGTTGTGCAAATCCATTTTGTTCCGCAGGCATTTTCCGACGTTGCCATACAAAGAGAATTTCTCTTGTTGACAGCAATCGCCTATGGTTCGCAGCTTGAAAAAAATACTATTGATACAGTCAGAGCTATTGCAGAGGACGATTCTGGCTCACCATTGATGATGTTAGAAGGTACAATTACTACTTATCTGCAGTACTTCTCTGGTAATATCAGATTGCAAGATTGGCGAAGTCAGTTGCAAATCAAGAAATACTAGGAACCCACTCTGTAACAATTTCGAAATTTGTGCCTATAAGGTTAACCAATTGAGATATCACCCAGACAAACTGACTCGAAAATCAGAATTTCAGAGAGGCTACAAGCAAGGACGAAAGTACTGGGACCGATACTTTGTTATATATGTCTGCGTTAACTACACATCAACAACTCGCCTTGGTATTACTATGAGTAAAAAAGTTGGTGGTAGTGTCCAGCGTAATAGAGTAAGGCGTCTGGTCCGAGAGAGTTATCGGAATTTAAAACCAAAGTTGCGAACTGGCTTAGATGTGATTGTTATTGGTCGAAGGGTAGCAACAAGCTTAAAATTGCAAAACGCACAATCAGCACTGTTTCAATTGTTTCGTCGGGCAAAAATATTGACGTGAAAGCAATTTTGCTCGCAGTCATTCGTTTTTATCAACTGCGTGTATCGCCTCTTTTGCCTCCTCGGTGTCGCTTCCAGCCAACCTGTTCCCAGTATACAATCGAGGCAATTGAGAAATTCGGCGTCGTCAAGGGGTTTTGGTTAGCTAGCCTGCGCATTTCCAAATGTCACCCTTTCCATCCAGGTGGATATGACCCGTTAGATTGTAGAGATAAGTAAGTAAGAATTAAGAGAAAACAGAATAAATATGGAAAAACGTTATATTTTGGCCTTCGTTTTAATCGCCCTGGTTATCGTAGCGCAAATGGTGTTTCTACGCCAAATTGAACCAGAGCGCCCGCCCCAAAAGCCTCCCACCGAAATTACAGACCAACGGCAAATCTCCACTGACAATCAACCTACAAATCAAGTTAATTCAAATAATTTGGAGGTTGCGAAAGAAATACAGCGTCAATGGAAAATAACGGTTCGAACTAACAAATACGAGGTTACCCTCGACCAATCTGCTGTTGCTCTAGAATGGAAGCTCGTCGAATACTTAGAACGCGGGAAGGCTAATGAGTCTACTGACTCAGTACTAGTTAACTTAATCCCAAAGGGAGCCAAAAATTGTTTACAAATAGTTCTTGCTCCCAACACTACAGATGCGATTTTACGAGCTAGTAAAGCACTTGATCTCGCACATTGGCAACTGACTGATAGTTCTAAATTTAACCGGACTGAAGAAAACATAGAATCTTATAGCTTAGACCTCAGAGAAAATACATCACCTAGACAAGTAGTAGTCAGTACTGAAATCCCTCAGCAAGTAAAAATTTGGAAAAAATTTACTTTTTATCCTGACACATATTATGCTGATCTCGAAATTACATTTAAGAACATATCACCAACAGGCCAAGTAGTTAAAATTGGTGATGGGCAGTACGATTATAGTCTACGCTGGGGGCCAGGTATTTTTGGTGATCGTATTCCTCATGATCAAGCCCCAAGCGAAAAAAATGAAAGTGCCATCGCTTTACGACCAAGTGAGCCTAGTAAAGTTGAATTTATGAAACGTAAGGAATTAGGCGAGCCAGACAATAGGACTGATGGGGTAAAGATTATAACTGGAAAAGACGAAAAGCCAGAACCAGTTTTATGGACAGGACTCAACAATCGATATTTTGCTGCTGTACTGATACCAGAAACAAGTCGCGGTGCGCACGCAAAATTGATAGAGTTAGGTGAATTAAACTTGCCTGCTACTGAAAAATCTAAAACCCGACCGAGGGTTGTTGCTTCAACGCAGGCGGCTAGTTTACTCATACCGGAAAGCGACCTGACTGGTGAGAACTTTGATCGATTTCGTATTTTTGTTGGTCCTAAGATTACTGGTTTATTATCACAAGTAGAAGCCCCCGACAGTACGGAGGAAAAGCCTGAAAAGGTTTACCTTGATGCAATGTTATCTTTTGGTTGGATGGCTCCGGTTGCTCGTTTCTTACTGGGCATTCTGAATCTTTGTCATAAAATAGTCAACAATTATGGCGTGGCTATTATTTTACTAACATTGATTGTCAAACTTGCAACAGCACCTTTAACGCTAAAAGCTTACCGGGCCACCTTGGATATGAAAAAAGTTCAACCGCAGTTAACAGCTTTAAAAGAGAAGTATCGAGACAATCCACAAAGATTCAACCAAGAACAAATGGCTCTCTTTAAAAAGCATAAGGTTAATCCATTTGGTGGATGTTTACCTATGCTACCAAGTATGCCTATATTTTTTGCACTCTTTGATTTACTGAGAAACGCTATCGAGTTACGAGGAGCTTCTTTCTGGTGGATTAGTGATCTTACAGCACCGGATGCCATTTATGCTCTACCCTTCGCAATTCCTTTCTTGGGCGAAAACCTGAACTTACTACCTTTACTTTACGCTGCTACTACTCTACTTCAACAAAGGATAGGTGGGGGAATGGAAACTGCTGCCGCTGATAATCCTAATATGAAAATGATGCAGTATATGCCACTAATTTTCACTTTTATTTTTTATAACTTCGCCTCTGGTTTAATCCTATATTTTCTTTGTAGTAATATATTCACTATTTTTCAAAACTTAATTACTAAAAGGATATTAGGAGAAGACGACCTACCAATTACTGGCTGAGGGCATTGATCGATTCTGGTGAAAAATCTAACTTTGCTCCTGCTTGTTTAATTGATAGATACTGGTTCGATTACTATAGAATTCATTTAGTGGAAATCCAAATCTGTAATTACCGAATAAAGGCTAACTGAATGTCGGTTTTATTTCCGAATGATGAAACCATTGTTGCTATTTCGACACCACCTGGCCAAGGTGGTATCGGTATTGTTCGGTTGAGTGGACCTGCATCTATTTCGATTGCTGATCAACTTTTTAAACCCGCACACGGTCGTCGGGTTTCTGATCTTGAATCACACACCCTGACCTATGGTCAAATTATTGATCCCGACAATAGACAACTAATTGATCAATCTCTGATTGGATTAATGCGTACTCCTCGTTCATACACCATGGAAGATACAGTCGAGTTCAACTGTCATGGAGGACAAAGCGTACTAAGGCAAGTAGTGGAATTAACGATTCGTTATGGTGCCAAAGTGGCTGAGCCAGGCGAATTTACCAAACGAGCTTTTTTAAATGGTCGACTCGATTTAGCCCAAGCGGAAGCTGTTGCGGACCTGATTAACGCCAAAACTGAATTATCCCGACAGGCTGCCGCTAATCAACTGGTGGGTCGTTTGTCAGAACAGATTTACGAACTCAACGACCAAATTGCTGACTTGCTAGCTGAAGTTGAAGCCACAGTTGACTTTCCTGATGAAGAATTAGACCTACTTGATCGTGGTACAATTAACCACAAGGCATCGCTAATTTCAGACACTATCAAGCAAATTTTACAAACAAGTAATAATGGGCGCTTGCTTAGAGAAGGACTGAAAATTGCTATTTTGGGCAAACCCAACGTTGGGAAATCAAGTTTACTTAACGAGCTCCTAGCCATTGATCGTGCAATTGTAACCGAAATTCCCGGTACTACTAGAGACACAATTGAGGAAACATGGCAATTGAAAGGTCTACCAATTCAATTAGTAGATACTGCAGGAATTCGTCAGACTAATGATTTAGTGGAAAAAATCGGTATAGAAAAAAGCACATCTCTTTTACAAGCTGCAAATCTTATATTACTAGTAGTCGATGCATCTAGACCACTTGATGAGAATGATCAATATCTATTGAAATTGGTTGAGCCCAAACAAACTTTGTTTGTACTCAATAAAATTGATCTTCCTATTGAGACATCCGCTGAAGAATTATCGGATAAATTTTCCGATGGCAAGACTAATACCTCTCCGATCATTGTCAAAACCTCAATTCTCGATTCTATTGGGATCAAGGAATTGGAAGAACAAATATTAGCAATTGTGATGGAAACCGACCTGAGCCAATCAGTGTTAGTTACCAACGTTCGGCACCAAGAGGCTTTGCAAAATGCACAAAACTCAGTGAGCCAAGCTATTGATAGCATTCAAGCTGATATGGCAGCTGAGTTCATTGCTTTAGACCTACGAGGTGCGTTAGATTCACTCGGCGATATAGTCGGTCACACAACCAGCGATGACATTTTGGGTCGAATATTTTCTCAATTCTGTATAGGAAAATAGGCAAATAAGATTTTTATTACCAACTAATTTATGCTCTATATATTTGACTTTTAGTAATTATTTTTCATTCAAAAGTTTTGCGTTAACAGAATATTGATTAATGCATAGAGAACATCAACTAATTACTAATTTTCTCAGCATCATAAGTCCGGAAGTTCGTTTCGGTAATCTTGGTGAGTTGATATTAGAGAATCGAACCCGAAACTTTATCAACTAACTTCATCAAATTGCAACCAGTCACCATGCTGTTGCGACCACGACTTTAGGTCTTGATGTAATTCCTGTCGGATTTTGAAAAAATCGATGTCATCAGCTCGATTGACCATTTCCATAGGATCTTGGTGAAGATCATATAGTTCTGGTCGATCATTTGGATCGTAGATATATTTATGTCTTCGGCTGATTATAGCACGTCGGGTATCACCCAATTTGGGATTGCCTGAGTATTGGCAATAGACAGACTGTTCTGGCATCTGTTGACCTTCTGCTATGATTGGAAACAGGGACCTGCCATCTAAATCATTGGGCACATTACAACCAAGTAAATCTAAAATTGTTGGCATTAAGTCTAAATGAGAAATAGGCTGTTCTAATCGTTTTGACACTCCATCTGGAGCACAAATAATACTTGGAACACAGATAGCCTGCTCATACATTTCCATTTTTTGAAACATACGATGTTGCCCTAAATGATCTCCATGATCTGATGTGTAGACTATTAAACTGTGGTCAAATTGACCAGTTTGTTTTAACGCGTGTATAACTTTGCTCAGTCCATCATCAGCTAACCGAACTAGCCCCAGGTGTGCAGACCAAACTTGCCGCCAGTCATCTTCTGTCAAATCCTCAGCCAACTGAGCAGCAATTCCATGGCGACGATTTTTAGGTTCACCCGTCGCGGCTTTATTAATATTACAGGGTAGTTCAATTTGTTCTGGTGGAAATAGCGTGCGATAAGGTTCTGGGACCCAGAATGGTGGGTGTGGGGCCCATAAATACAAGAACAAAGCGAAAGGTTGATTCTTTTTGGTTTGGAATTTTAAAAAATTGGTCGCTTGTTGACAAAAATAACTATCTTTAAAATGTTTTACGGAACCATTCCATGCACTACAAAAGGTATTTGAATAGGCCTTTTTGACATATCTTCCTAGTTGATTTTCACGAATTGGTCGCTTAAAAGCCGACTTTTCTTTGATTGTCGGCTGAGTTAAACCAATATCCTTCAGGTATCGTTGATGATCGGATTTATCAATCCATTTGGCAAAGTTAATACGTTCTTTCAAAGATGGCATAACTCGGATATGATCCACCCCAATATGAGCAATATCGTAGCCAGACTCGTACAAAATTTGATGGATAGTTAAATGATCCTCAGCTCTCTCTCCCCGCCAGTCATTGAATACAACACCGTTTTTAGTAGGGTATTTACCAGTTGCAAGTGCCGTTCTCGCGGGGACACATAGTGGACAAGTGCTATAGGTGCGAGGGAAATAGGTTCCTTCTTCTGCTAGCTGATTTAAGGTTGGACAAACGGAAATTGGTTGCCCCTTGGCCCCCAGCTGGGTCATTCCTATACTGTCTGCTCTTTGGTGATCGGTCATCATGAAAATAAGGTTCGGTAGTTTACTCATCTGATGATATCCAATTTGATTTTTGCGGGCATGATATTTGTAAATTTTCTAGTCATAATTATTCAATTGATAAAAAATCTGTTACTTCAAAAGTCTTTTCTGTATAAAAAATTACAGAATCATTGACAGGACTCAATCATGAACGATAAAACATATACCGATCTTCGGCTTGTTTGACTTTCCGTTCGTATCAATTTGCTAACTTGGAAATATATTACTACTAGATTTTCGAAATCGATTATGAGAAAGATTTACATATTCTCGAGGGCTTGTAAAGTCTATACGACGGTCAACCAATTAACATCTCATAGCTACCAAAATTATACCTGACAAAAATCAACAACCGATTTGTGAATGCTAAACCTAGACTATTAGATGGCGTCTAAACGGGCCGATTTGATTGGCCATAATGGATACCCGTGTAAAGGTCGAAAATTGCTTTGATAGGTGATTTTGCTTCAGTACGAACATAATTAATATCAGTGAGTCTAATAAGAGACTTTTGCTGAATTTTTTGGTTGAACTCTCTTGATGGAGGAAACAATTGCAATCGTTAGATTATCTCGATCACCTAAATAATCCGGAACAGGTTTCTCTAGAAGATATAACACCAGAAGAAGAAGTCATTCAAAAAATCCCAGCGAGTTTTGCCTACGACAATAAAGTCTTTCCCATTAGCTTAATAGATGGTGTTCTAACGGTCGCAATGATTGATCCACTCAATGTTGTACTGGTAGATGAAATGAGGTTGATCTCTGGTTATGAGATTCAGCCCGTTCAAGCTGAAGATTCAGAAATTGAGGATATGATTGTTCTTTTTTATGGCAAAACGGCAAGTGCAATTCTCAATGAAAGCATTCAAGGACCAGTAGGTGCGGTCTCGACTATAGAGCGAGAAACAATCGATGACTTTGGTATCAATGAGCAAGACTTAGCTCAGGATCCGACAGTCGTTCACGCAGTCGAACAAACTATTATTGACGCCGTTCGTGTTGGTGCTAGTGATATTCATATTGAACCATTTGCAGGCGAAGTCAAAATTCGTTACAGAATTGATGGAATTTTGGAAGAACAGCCAGCACCTCCAGCGCGATTACAGTGGGCTATTACATCGGTGATTAAAATTATGGCTAATATGAATGTTGCCGAACGAAGAAGACCACAAGATGGGAAAATCGCGTTACGAATCCGTAGTTTAGGAAATCGTCAAATTGATCTGCGAGTTTCGACGGTTCCCACAGTTCACGGCGAGAGTGTGGTTTTGCGGATTCTTGATAAGCAGTCGATTTCCTATGGATTAGAGGAACTGGGATTGATGGAAGATAATCTTGAGCTATTTCAACAATTCTTGCAAAAACCATACGGAATTGTTTTAGCGACAGGACCAACAGGTCATGGGAAAACAACAACTCTCTACGCTTGTCTGGAGCAAATCAACCAACCAAGTGTCAAAATCATCACCGTCGAAGATCCGGTGGAATACGAACTAGAAGGCATTAACCAAATCCCCGTCAACCCTGAAATCGGTGTTACTTTTGCCGCAGGTTTGCGCTCCATTTTACGGCAGGATCCCGACACCGTACTGGTTGGTGAAATTCGAGATCTTGAGACAGCAGAGATGGCTATTCATGCGTCCCTGACTGGCCATTTGGTTTTTAGTACACTTCATACTAATGATGCTCCATCAGCTATTACACGTTTAATTAATATGGATGTCGAGCCTTATTTGGTTGCTTCAACACTAGAGGGTATAATCGCTCAACGATTAGCGAGGCGTGTCTGCACTTCTTGTTGTGAGTACTATAAACCAACCGAGCGTGAGATTCATCGAATGGTTCGTTCCCAAGCTGAACGTCAACGATATCTAGATATGGATGATTTCAGAATACCGAGAGCCATTGGCTGTCGAGAGTGTCGTGATCGAGGGTATAGCGGTCGACTAGGTTTATTTGAAGTGCTACCGATTAGTGAAGAAGTCCGGGATTTAACACTGACCAACCCTTCTGGTAGTCAGCTTCGCCGCTTGGCCTTGGATCAAGGAATGTTCAGCTTGCGCCAAGATGGTTGGCGTAAAATTGTCGACGGCTTGACAACCGTTGACGAAATCACTCGCCTAACACCAGAAGACGAAGTGTTAGTTTCTGTATCCAAAATGCCGACTCAAAGTCGAGCGACCGCCTAAAATAACGTAATGCCACGATTTCGATATGAAGCTGTAACCAACACTGGAACCAGCATTACCAACACGGAAGAGGCCGATTCGAGAGCTGACCTAGTTGCGAAATTAAAAGTTAGAGGATACTGGCCAACTATGATTGAGCAATCTGAGGTATCACCTGACGGCTCCGAAAAGACTGCGCCCTCAAGTTCCATTGACAGTAAGACTTCAATTACTGTTAGTACATTGGGATCCCAATTAGCACAGCTAACTGTGCAAAAAGTTAAGCCTGCAGAAGTCGAATTTTTCACTTATCAAATGGCGACCTTGGTTAATTCGCATATTCCGCTAGTTCGTTCACTAGATATTACTCTATCGCAGATTAATAACCCACAACTACAGCGTATCATCGAACAAATCAAGTATGATGTAGAGCATGGTTCTACATTGGCTGATGCGCTTTCGCAACACCCTAGACAATTCTCAGATTTATACGTAAGTATGATTCGAGCAGGTGAAGCCAGTGGAGTTCTAGGTGAAGTTATGTCTCGCTTAGCAGAGTTTGCTGAGCGACAGCGTAACTTGACCAATGAGGTCATATCAGCCTTATTTTATCCACTGATTCTGATGGCTATGAGTGTTTCTGCCATCGCGGTACTGATGGTATTTGTTGTGCCAAAATTTACTGCGATGTTCGAAACTATGGGTGGTAATTCCCTACCCGGAGCGACACAAGTACTTATTTCGATTGCCGATTTTACCAGTTCCTATTGGTGGGCTGTACTTGGAGGTGGAATCATTTCTATACTGTTAGGGCGTCAATTTGCCAAAACTACAGATGGTGAATTGTTTTTTGACCGCTTAAAGCTGAGGTTGCCGATTTTTGGTAAAGTATTCAGTAATTTTGCTATTGTCCGTTTCACTAGAACAATGGCCACACTTTTAGAAAATGGGGTAGTTCTAGTACCTGCGCTGAACGTAGCTAAGGATACTGTCGGCAACCGAATTTACAGTGATGCACTAACCAAAGCGAGCGAACAAATTGAGGGTGGCTCAACACTAGCTTACGAGTTGAATGGTAGTGGTGTATTTCCAGATATGGTTGTACATATGATCTCCATTGGTGAAGAATCAGGTTCACCAGAGCAGATGCTAGGGAAACTGTCTGATTATTACGATGTCGAAGTCAGAAAAACGCTAGAACGTGTTACGGGCTCGTTAGGACCACTAGTGATTTTGGTTATGGGGTTAGTCATTGGTTTTATTGCAGTAGCAATGATTTTGCCAATATTCGAAGCGAGTTCGATGATTGGTGGATAATCCCTCGGTTCCTATTACTAAGCGATAATTTTAAGGAGAAAAAATTAAGCATGCTAGAAAAAATATGGCATAAAATCGTCGCACCAGAAGATGATAATCAATCAGGTGTAACACTAATTGAAATTACGATTGTAATCGTAATCATTGGTTTGTTAGCAAGTGTAATAGGTCCTAGAGTTATTGGGAATGTTGATAAAGCAAAAGTTTCTAAAGCCAAACTGGAAATTAAAAGCTTTTCGACTGCACTGGAAAACTATGCAATTGACGTAGGTAATTATCCTTCAACTGAGGAAGGTTTAGAATCTCTCTGGCGGACGGCAGACTCCGTCGAGAATTGGAGTGGGCCATATGTCTCGGATGCTACCTTCAATGATCCTTGGGGAAACCCTTACGTCTACTTATCACCCGGCAATCATTATGGATACGATTATGATCTAAGCTCTTATGGAAAAGATGGGAAAGAGGGTGGAGATTCTTACGACGCAGATGTTACTAATTGGGTTGAAGACGAAGGTTAAATCTGATAGGCAGTTATCTGCAGGATTCACTTTAATAGAAGTGATGATTGTATTAACTATCATTGCGGTTCTATCTTCAGTTGCTATGCCTTCATTCAAAGGTGTGGCTGCTTCCCGTCGGTTAAAAGCCTCAGCAAAGGGAATACGGGATTTGTGCTACTTTGCTCGTAACATGGCGATTACCGAACAATCTGGTTTTTTCGTAGTTTTAGATATGGATCAGAATCGTTACTGGCTAGCCGATGTAGAAACTTTGAATCAACAGTTTAGCGCCAATACGGGGCAAAATATGTCGCTGGTGGAGCCTAGCCAAGTTAGTCAACAAGTAGCTACTTTGCAGACAGAGTCAGTTTTAAATACTAGTCAGCCGACAGCCACACGGGCTGGAATACTAATCGGTCAACCACAACAGTTGAATGACTCAGTTCAATTTTCAAGTCTGGATATTAAACATAATATCACACAAATCGAATCTAGTAACCTCCAAACAGGACAAGGTTACATCTATTTTTCACCGAACGGTACGGCCTCACAAGCTGAAATTGTCCTTCAAAGCCAAAATTCAACTGTCGGTGCCGTAAGCGAAGAACAAAAACCAACCATACTAATTCAAATTGAGCATGCTACTGCTCGTATAAAATTGGAACGGATCAGTGCCGAAATGCTGGAGAGAAATAGTTCTTAAATCGGGTCGGTTAGCCGAATCTGAAGAGAGAGGATTTACGCTAGTTGAAATCGTAGTTACTATCGCTATATTGGGGTTGTCCTTGCCTCCTCTATTGAATGCTTTTACTTCAGGAGCCAGAGGGCAGGCACTGGCTGAAAATAGAACCACCGCACTGTATCTACTTAAATACAAAATGGGGGAGGTTGAAGCAGAAGGCTTCCCTGAGGTACGAACTGAGGAAGGAGAATTTGATGGAAACGACCAGTATACTTGGTCCATTACCGTCTCTGATATTGAGTCAGAAGAACTAGAAGGTCTGCGGCGAATAACAGTTTCGGTTTTTTGGCAATATCGTCAGAAGGAGAAGTCCATGTCTTTGCAAGCATTGGTATCCGATCGACAAATCCAACAGCAACAAAACCAAGGAAACCCAGAAAATAGCAATGGATAAGCTGAAAAACAGGGAACAATTCAGTAGTACAAATATTGACGGTTTTTCTTTAATCGAGTTGCTAGTTTCAATCTCTATTTTGTCTATTTTTGCAGGTGTCACATACTCTACTTTTCGAATGGCAACTCGTACCTACAATAACTCTGAGGTCAGAATATCACTAATGCAAAAATGCCGAGCCAGTTTAAATCAAGTTACAACTGATTTGGTGAATCTGCAAGCAGTCGAGGGCGATACTAACCTATTATTAGTTAGTCAAGATACAGAATCCGATGATAGTGGAATTATGCAACAAGATATCATCAGTTTCGTCACCTTGGTCAAAACTACTCCTGATCCTATTGTTCAACAACTGAATAGGATTGGTGGTATTGAAACCAGTAGCGAAACAGATGAATTGTCAAACGCAACAACGACGGATGTTCAGCGCATTATTTACATGATTGGACCAGAACCTGAACCGTTGGAATCAATGTGGGACCCATCATCGCTATCTGGTCAGTTGCAAACCAATCGATCAGAAGAAGAAACAACCGAAGTTTCCTTGTTAAGAATTGCTACCACTGAGCTGGATCCAGAAGTAATCGTTACACCTTTGTTAGAAACAGGTGAACTACCAGACACCGACGAGGAAGGAAACCCAATCGAGGCGGTAGTGACCGCCATAGCAACACAAGTATCTTCGTTTGATTTAAAATATTTTGACGGTGAGGAATGGTACGAATCATGGGAAGACCCAGAACTGATTCCATTAGCCGTACAGGTTTTAGTTTCCGTTTCGGAAGACGCAACCTACAATCAAGAAGAAACAAACTCTGTCAGTTCTGCTTTGTCCGATAACGCAGTATCGAGCAGCAGTGGTACTGTCACTCAATCCACACTGGTTTATTTAGTAATGAGTGCCAACTTTTCTAGAGAAACAGGTGGTTAACGGCACAATGTGACTAATGGATCGAAAAAAAAGAAAGGACATTAATTCTGACAATCCGGAATTAGGCTTATCCTTGATTTCAGCTTTGTGGGTTATGGCTATCTTATCGGTGTTAGCTACTCAGTTTTTGTTTTCTATTCGGTTAGAACAAAGGGCACAAGCTAATTTTACTGACCGTACCAAGTACTACTATGCTGCCAAATCCGGTGTTGAGACAGCTATAGCCTATTTGCGTGCTGATCAGACTAGTTTTGATTCATTGGGTGAAGTTTGGGCCGAACCTATCAGTGGACAAGTCGAAGATGGGATTCAGGTTGGGAAAGTATTAAACTTTTCAGCAAACTTGACTGATGAGGGATCGAAAATTAACATCAACACCGTTGATACCGAGACCTTGGATAAATTACTTCAATCGGCGGGATACCAAGAAGATAGTAATATGGAAGAAGGGGTACAGACCTTAGCCCAAAAAATAGAAGAATCTCGACCATTCCGTACTATTCGAGACTTGGGAAGAGTTGAGGGTATGACGGAGCAGATTTTGTTTGGTAATGCCCTAGGAACAACACAGATTAATTCCAGTGGTCAAACTCAACTAAATGGGTTAATTGACTATATTACTGTTTACTCAACTGATAAAAACACCTCAGCTGATGGTAAAGAACGAACTAACATCAACCAGGCAGATGTAGAACAAATACGCCAAATCCAAGGAGGGAATAATTCATCTGTTTTTGATGAGGATGAAGCCAAGGCCTTAGTTGAAGGAAGAAGTTTCGATAGTCTCGGCGATTTACTGGACGCTTCTGCCGTTCCCGACGATATTTTCAGTCAAATTGAAGATCGCCTTTCTACTAACGATGACAATGAAGATAAAGTCAATATTAATTCAGCTGATACGGAAAAATTAGCCGACTTAGACGGAATTGGAGAAGGTACAGCGGATCGTATTATTAATCATCGGGATGAAAACGGAAATTTTGATAATATTGATGATTTAAAAGATGTCAAGCTAATTACCGAAGACGAATTCAGAGAAATCGTAGATTATATTACTGTGGTCGAAGGAAACACAATATCTGGTTTGATTAATCTGAATACGGCTCCCGCAGAAGTACTGATGTTATTGCCCAACATGACAGAAGAAATCGTTTCATCCATTATTACCAGACGCGAAACAACGCCCCAGGATACCGACCCCAGTTTGGAAAACGTCGCAGGAAACCCTTTTCAAAAAATTACTGATCTGTTCGAAGTTGAAGGGCTTAACATGAATATTTTTAAGGATTTAGCTGGACGTATTACTTCCCGATCCCACGGGTTTTTGATCACAGGTTCAGGTATTGATAGTAATGGAAAGATAGTATCCAAATGTGAGTCAATTATTGACCGAACAGGTGAAAACATCAAATTGACTTATTGGCGGCAATACTAAACCAAAATGAAAAAAAATGGTCCAAAAATGATGATGGTCAAATAAAAGATGGCAAAAAAACGACACATTGTTTCTATAGATATTGGTACTCATAGCGTCAAAGCAGCCTATTTAGAACAGAAGCACGACAATGGTGAAATTACTATTTCTCATAGTGCGGTTGTTGAGTATGAAGAGAGGAAATTACTTGGTAGAGGAATGCAGGTAACCTCCGATAGTATGAAAGTCGCAGTCAATTCACTTGAAATTCCAAAAAAATCACCTGTAGTATTATCGATTTCTCGAGCTTTACTCACAACCCGCTGGATAGATGGTTTACCAATTGATGGTCTAAACGATGCTAATAAGTTAGATAATA
Organism: Candidatus Poribacteria bacterium; assembly: GCA_036339735.1. Lineage (GTDB taxonomy): Bacteria > Poribacteria > WGA-4E > WGA-4E > UBA9662 > TMED15. The sequence continues at coordinate 1,779 of JAYZAL010000044.1, read as the reverse complement.
TTGTTGCTTTTCAAGCTGAAAGTATTCTTCCCTTTACAACTGAAGAAGTGGTCTTTGATTATTATAATCCGACTGAAAAAGGCAATGCCTTGTCAGTTGAATTAGTTGCTGCCAGACGTGCCGATATAGAGAATTTATTGTCACCACTAAAAGCAATAAACGTCACGCCTCAATCAGTCATGCCAGCTATGGTCGCGGCATCTAGGTTATCTGAGCAAAGTAGCAGTGGAACCATGATTCTTGATATTGGGGCGGGGCAGAGTGACTTGTCAATCGTAAAAGATGGAAAAGTCATATTTTCCAGAAGCTTTCCACTGGGTGGGGACCAGCTCACCTTGTCCCTAAGTAGCGAGGTTTCACCTGTAACCGAAGCCATCGAAGATAACGCAATTCCTATACAAAACTTCGATACATATGAAAACCAAAAACGAAATTTATTATGTCCAGCTGATCATGACGAATTGTCCGAAACAACTATAGGAAAATGGTGTCAGCGATTAGCTACTGAAATACAACGATCAACTATTGCTTACCAACAAGATACGTCTAGCCCACCAGTTAGTATTGATAAAATTTTACTCACTGGTGGTAGTTCTCGTTTAAGTGGGTTAGCCAGCTATTTAACCAGGGCACTTTCGATTTCGACTCATATTTGGGACATTCCATCTAGGCTAGACGTACTCCAAGTCAAATACAATAGCGATTTTTTACAAATTAGCGACCAGTTGGCAGTGGTAATTGGGCAGGGTTTAGCGTTTTTGAACGACTCAGTTGAACTTGATTTATTGCCTAAACCCGAAAAACAACAAATTCAGAAGGTCGATCAACAACGCCGAATGTTGTATAGAATAGCAGTCGGAACTGGTATTGCAGCATTGTTAGCGATCGGTGTCCTATCCTATGGTCAATATCAGCAATCTGAAGTGGATGATCTTGATCAACAGTTACAAAAACTTAAATCTAAAGCCAATCGAGCTAGAAATACATTAAAGCAGGAGTTGGTTGTAACTCAACTAATGAAACCTAGATTATCTGCGTTGGATTTACTTCGTGAATTTAGCCTCCGTCTCAGTGATCGGACCAAGGTTGCTTTGACGACATTTCAGCTGACCAACTTAAATGATTTGACTAAAGCTCGACTGAATTTTAATGTTGAAGCCAATTCCCATCAGGATATTAGCAACTTAGTTACTGCACTGAACCAATCGGGCATTTTCAAAAATTTAAAGCAGGGACAAATCATTAGCGTAAATAAAGATCGAAAAAATATATTTCAGGTCCAAATAACTTGCTCGATCAAGGTTGGGGCAGTCAAAACTTTAGCTGAACACCGGTATCTCGGTACAGGGCTACAAATTTCAAAAACTAATCGTCCGTCAACTGAAGAAAAAAATCGAGACGAAGCAGAACGAGAAAATAAAAGCGAGGAAGCTAAATCAGAATCGAACTCAAAGAAATCCAGGAAAGACAAATCATTTGACATGGAACAAGAAGAGACTAAAGCCAGAAAGGAACAGTCTACTGAAGGGAAAAAAGGAAACAATGAGAGGTCAATCGGCGAAAAACGAGAAGAAACGACGTGGCCTTCACTAGAAGAATACGACAGAATGAGCAAAGAGGAACAGGCTGAAGTCAAAACTAAGAAAAAAAGACTTTATGACAAAGATGATCCGGAAAGCGATGCCTTAAAAACAAACATAGATCGACAAGAATATAATGAAAGAATTAAGTAGTCGGGAAAAGAAATTAGGATTAGTTTTAGGTGTTTTGGTAATTTTC
>JAYZAL010000043.1:0-9293 GCA_036339735.1 Candidatus Poribacteria bacterium | reverse complement strand
ATTCGTTTTCTGCTCGATAAATTTTGCCTTTGTCATTTCTTATAAGACATATCTAGTGCGCGTGACGATGGTCAATCTCAATCGCAGTTGCCTCACGTATACTGATAACTTCCACCTCAAAATGAAGGGCTATACCAGCTAAAGGGTGGTTGCTATCAATCGTAATTTTATCACCTTCGATTGCTGTCACTTTAATGGGTTTTGCTGAACCATCTGCTGACTGCGCATTGAAGGTCATACCGACTTGAATACTATCTACCCCTCTAAAGACGGACTTGTCGACCGTTTTTATCTCTTTAGGTTCTACTTCACCGTAGCCTTCTTGTGGTGAAACTTCTACTGTAAGTTGGTCCCCAACTGATTTTCCTGATAAAGCTTTCTCCAAACCTACCACAATGTTACCAGCTCCGTGCAGATATGCAAAAGGCTCGGATTCATCTGAACTATCTAGTAATTTTCCGTCTATATCTTTCAGCGTATAGTGTATGCTAACGACCTTTTTATCACTGATTACCATTATTTCCTCTTCTTTTTTCCGTCCTGATTATACATTAACACTGTGGGAAATAACAGATACTGCTAATATACATCAGTCAGGCTAATAGTGTGGGAAATTATGATCTTTTCTTAAACCAAGATTACGCAAGTATATATCCTTCTGAGTTTTTGGCATTTGCTTTTGAACCGAGATCAGAAAAATTGAAAAGGACGGCCTGTAATCCAAAAAATTATTTCTTCAGCCAACAGCTTAATTACTCTCGACGAAAAGGAACCGCTAGCGCGCTAGGAGCCCGTGTACGACCAAGGAGACCTGCTAATACTAACAGGGTCAACACATAGGGCAGCAATTGTAGAAATTGATGAGGGACTCCGAGCATCCGAGCCTGTAATCTGTCTGACAATGCACTGCCAAAACCGAAAACTAACGCAGCTCCACCGGCTTTTACCGGGTGCCATCCACCAAAGATGACAATTGCCAATCCTATGAAACCACGGCCGGCAGTCATATCTGGGTTGAAATAAGGTACATGAGCTAGAGATAAGTAAGCACCAGCCATACCTGCCATAGCGCCTCCAAACAAGAGGCATTTTGTTTGTAACTCTGACACTTTGATTCCAAGAGTGTCAGCGGCTTTTGGGTGTTCGCCACAGGACTGTATAGATAAGCCATATCGAGTACGAAAAAGGTGGAAATGAAGTATCGGTAGGCTTACAAAAGTAATATAGACTAATACATTATGCTGAAAAAATATCTGTCCAAGAATTGGTATTTGCGCCAAAATAGGAATTGGGACGGTGTTGAATATTGAAGATTTCAATGCTTCGCCCGTTTCACCCACCAACTGGGTATAAAGTAAATGAACTAAGCCAAAAGCAAGTAAATTAATACCAGTTCCAGTGACAACTTGGTCCGTTTTGAGTCGTAAGACGAAGAAGGAAAATATGAGTGCTACTATCATGCCCACACTGGCACTGGCAATCAAACCTGCTACTGGGGCTAACATCCCCCAGCTAGACAATTGTAATGAGACAAACCAACCAATGAAAGCTCCGGTAATAGCATTACCTTCAATTCCAATATTAATTACTCCAGACCGTTCAACATAGATTTCACCTAAAGCAATCATTAGTAACGGAGTGCCTTGTCGAATGGTAGCAGCTAGGATTTCGGAAATTATATCAAACATCTTCGACCTAAATCAGAGGATTTAGCTAGGAATATGATATTCATCCTTAACTTATCCTTCAGTTCCTGCAATGATAGTATCTCGCTGCTCAATAGCAGCAAAACCGAGAACCAATAACAAAACGGTAGCTTGAATAACGGAGGTTAATTTGGCTGGTACCCCTTCTATCAACTGCATAGCATCAGCACCAACTTGTAACCCTCCAAAAAGAAGAGCTGAAAAGATAATTCCAATCGGGTTTAACCGAGCCAGCAATGCTACTGCAATACCTATGAAACCAGGTCCTAGCATACTCATACCACCAGGTTGAAATAATCGGTAAGGGCTAACACCAATCAGGTCAACACTCCCAGCCAATCCTGCTAGACTGCCACTGATAAACATTGCTAGGGTAATGTTGTTGGAAACATTAATGCCCGACACTCGTGAAGCAAACATATTATGTCCAACAGCCCTCAGGCGGTATCCAATAGTCGTGGACATTAATAGCCAATAAGAACCAAGGGCTAAAGCCATCGCCAGTAGAACGCCCATATGTAGTCGAGTCTTATCCAATAAAATAGGCAAATGAACGTGAATTAACTCACTTTGTGGGTAGTATTTTGCTGATTCTTGTAATGGCCCACCATCAACTGCATAGCTCAAAAGATAAAATGCGATATAGTTGAGCATAATAGTGCTGATTACTTCTTGTACACCTCTGTGAGCTTTAAGCAAGCCAGCGATAGCCGACCATAGCCCACCAAATACGCAACCAGAAGTCAAAATGAGCAAAATCAAAATAAATGGTGGCAAACCCCTACCAGCTACCCCAATCCAAGTGGCAACCATAGAACCAACAAAGTACTGCCCTTCAGCACCAATATTCCAAACGCCACATTGAAAAGCAAAGGAAACAGCTAGTCCAGTGAGAAGCAAAGGGCAGGCACGTACAAAAATTTCACAAACGCTACGAAAAGAACCGAAGGCGCCATTAAACAACGCAGAAAACGCTGTTGCCGGATTATAGTTACAAGCCAACAGGATTATCGAATTGATGACCAAGGACAGTAAGACGATTGAGGTTGCCTGAGTAACAGGATGGACTAAAAGCCCACTTTTAGTCGACAGAGACATGATTCGGCCTTTGGATAAACAGAAGAAAATCTAATATCTAGTGGGCGAACAGTCGGCACTTGGGTGTTATCTCCGAACAGATGCAGGTGAGAAAAATGCCAACGACGACGACTTAGACTACCCAAGTATCTCCTGAATTCAACAGCTTTTCTAGATCGCCAGAACCTTTAGTTTCACGAGCTTGGTCAACTTGCGCATTTAGCATATCCTCGTAGCACGGGCGTTCTACAGAACGGAAAATCCCCATTGGCATGGGGTGGCCAGGGGTCTCAGTCATTCTACTCAGAAAGTAGGCTAAGGTCGGGTCATCTGAGTGTTGGTCGTGAACTATCAAATCGTCGTCAACTTCACTAGATAGAGAAACGACCTCTGGTTGTAGCCCATTTAATCGGATGCCTTTGTCATTCTTAGCCCCAAAGATCAAAGGCTCACCATGTTCTAGTATGACTGTGTTATCTGCCCTTGTTGCTTTTTCGGTGTAAGTAAGAAAGGCTCCATCGTTGAATATGTTACAGTTTTGGTAAATCTCAATGAAAGAAGTACCTTTATGTTCATGCGCAGCCTTTATCGTTGCCTGAAGATGTTTAGTGTCTCGGTCGATACTTCGTGCAACAAATGTAGCTCCAGCCGATAAAGCAATATCAACAGGGTTTAATGGTTGTTCAATGGAACCATCTGGAGTTGACTTTTTCGTCGTACCCAAAGGAGACGTAGGCGAATACTGGCCTTTGGTTAATCCATAAACTTGGTTGTTGAATAGTAAGACATTCAGATTTAAATTTCTACGAAGCATATGAATGAAATGGTTCCCACCGATGGACAAAGCGTCCCCATCCCCCGTGATTACCCAGACAGATAGGTCGGGATTCGTGGTTTTTACACCAGTGGCGATTGTTGGTGCTCGGCCATGAATAGTGTGAAACCCGTAAGTGTTCATATAATAAGGGAATCTGCTGGAACAACCAATACCAGATATAAAAACAAATTGTTCCTTTGGAATGCCTAGGTCAGGAATAATACGCTGGGTTTGAGCTAAAATAGAGTAATCGCCACAACCTGGGCACCATCGTACATCCTGATCAGACTCAAGATCTCTTTTGCTTAAAGTGGGTATGGCTGCTGGAATAAGGGATTCTTGGCTTTCTATGTTTTTCAGCTTTTTTCTGTTTCTTAGGCTTTTTAGGCGATTCATGTATATCCTGTTTATAAGTTAGTCGCTCAGATTTTGCTGGATTTTGGCTTCAACCTCTGCTACTTGGAACGGCTGGCCTTGGATTTTATTGTATGCGATAGTATCTACTAGATATTTGCTACGTATCAACTGGTTTAGTTGACCCAGGTTCAACTCGGCCACAATGACCTTCTTGAAATTTTGAAGGATTAGGCCAAGGTCGTTCGGCAAAGGATTAAGAAATCGTAGGTGCAGATGTGAAACCGATTGGCCTGCGTGACGCTGGTTTATAACCGCGGTTCTTAAAGCCCCGTAAGTACCACCCCAACCAATAATCAACAAATCGCCAGGACTATCACCAAATACTTCACTTGTAGGGATCTCATTCTTAGCGATGTTGGAAATTTTCTCCTCTCTCAGCTGACTCATCTTTTCATGGTTTTCTGGGTCATAGCTAACATTACCAGTCAGGTCTGCTTTTTCAAGTCCTCCTATTCGATGTTCAAAACCTTCCCTTCCAGGGGGTGCCCAAGGCCTTCTACCTGTTTCCGGATCTCTCTGATAAGGCAGGAAATTCTCAGGGTCTGTGGCAAATTCTGGTAAGATCGGTAGTAAGTCTGAAACTTGAGGAATTAGCCATGGTTCAGCACCATTAGCCACATAATTATCCGATAGAAAGAAAACCGGGGTCATATATTTTATGGCGATACGAGCTGCTTCATAAACAGTCTCGAAACAATCGGATGGTCGAGAAGCCGCAAGCACTGGTACGGGCGATTCCCCGTTTCGGCCGTATAGGGCCTGCAACAAGTCGGATTGTTCAGTTTTTGTTGGCATGCCAGTTGATGGGCCCGCGCGTTGGACATTCAAAACGACCAATGGTAATTCTGTCATTACAGCTAAGCCTATTGCTTCTGCTTTCAAGGCCACACCGGGCCCACTTGTACCTGTCACTGCCAGAGCCCCACTGTAGGCTGCACCAATAGCAGCACCGACTGCAGCAATTTCATCTTCCATCTGTAAGGTTTTAACACCAAAATTTCTATATTTTGCCAACTCATGTAAAACGTCGCTGGCTGGTGTAATGGGGTAACTACCGTAGAAGAGTTGCAGGTCTGCTTTTTGGGAAGCAGCAATCAACCCTAAAGCAGTACTCAAGTTACCAGTAACATTTCGATATGTACCCGGACTAAATTGAGCTGATTCGACTTCGTAGGACACCGCAATTTGCTCGGTCATTTCAGCGTACGCAAAGCCACCTCTAAGAGCCAGTTGATTTGCTTCTATGAATTGCGGCTTAGAAGCAAACTTAGCATCGATCCATTTCAGGGTATAATCAAGTGGCCGATCATATAAATAAAAAATCAAACCGAGAGCAAAAAAGTTTTTACAAAGATCCTTTTGTTTCGCAGTTAGGTCAGTATCGGTCAATGCGCTCCGAGTCAGTCGAGTTAACTCTACTGAGAAAACTTGGTACTGATTTTGGAGGTCTCCATCCAGTGGATTTTCTTCGTAACCAGCCATTTTCAGATCTCGCGCGCCAAATGTATCTGAGCTCACAATTAGAATCCCATTTGGCTTCAGTTTGGGCAGGCTGACTTTCAGCGCCGCTGGGTTCATAGCCACCAAGACATCCGCAGCATCGCCGGGGGTGTGGATTTCTGTGCTGGAAAAATGAAGTTGAAAGCCGGAAACACCAGCTATGGAACCTGCGGGTGCTCGGATCTCTGCTGGAAAATCAGGTAAAGTGGAAATGTCATTTCCCGCAAAAGCCGAAGTTTGCGTTAACTGGGCGCCAACTGTCTGGGAGCCATCTCCTGAGTTACCCGCGATAATAACCGTCGCGTCGCTAACTACTTGCCTCTGTTTGTTCATCAGCTATCGTCCTTCTTCAACTCAGTCAGAGAATGAACCAGCCTAATACTTTATGGCTGGCATTAGATAGGTTGTTTATGGGGTTAGTGTTCATGAGAAAATCAAGCTCCTTCTCTTGATTGCGTACCGTTTCGTACTGGCTTTGGAGGTAGTGTTAAAACTTCTTGAGGGAAATGTTCTACCAAGTAAGAAATGATGTTCCGAACAGACAACATTCCTAGAGGAGCGTTGTCTTTGTCTGTTATTGGGATGTGCCGAAACCCACCTTGGGCTATTTCTTGGATAGCTGTGTCTAGCAAATCGTCTGGCCGCAAAGTCAGAGGGTCAACCTTCATAAAGGCATCCACAGTCAACTTTTCGTATTCAAGGGACTTATTTAGTACTTTCAAAAGAATGTCTCGTTCCCCTATCACGCCTTTTAATTTCTCATCAGCAACAACAAAAATGGAACCTATGTCGTATGATACCATTAAGTCGACAGCTTCTTGCAGACTAGCACCCGATTGGACAGAAGGAACTTGATTCATAATGGAACCTAACGGGACTTCAATCTGGTGGGTTTCCAGCGTCTTTCCAGATTCCTCCAGCAGCTCGTCCATAACCAACATTTCATCATCGATCAAAGTCTCAAATGGCATATTCAGCTCCTTTTTTGTTTAGCGCTTTAAAGTAATGCATGGTTCTTCAAAAGAAGCAGTGTTCTCGTTCCCACCGAGTGAGAAAAGATGACAAGTTAGCCCGTTGTGAATCCAAAAGTCAGGCCTGTTTCTTGTAAAAGTCCAGCACAACAACATATTCGGTTCCCCCGCTAGAGAATTTTCTACCATGCCCACGCAGTATGCTATATCCTAGCTTCATACAAATGAACCCGAGCACAATGCGTGCCGTTCATTTATTGGGTGTCTAACGTACTTTTGTAAGTAGATATTAAACTACTTTTCTGGGAGTTACAGAGAAGCCATCTTTTCTTGCTCACACTTACGCACCGGTGAGGAAAGTCAGAAGCGTAACTCTCATCCATCACCCAAATCACACTTTGGGTCCATATATGTTTTGATAAAATACGACACAAACTGGGCGGCCCGAGGCATTAGTCGGCAATTCGAACCCATAACTGCTGCTCCCACCAGACAAAACCTTCGACTTAGTGCTTGCATTATATACATATCAGTACTCGGTTTCTGAGTACTTAACATGTGTAGTGACTGCTACAGTCAGTACAAACGGCCTATTCTGTTTCGAAAAAACAAGTCGTGCTCTTGATTTTAACGAAGCTCTCAGGAGACCCATTAATAGTCAGCTCGCTAGACGGCACAGCATTTGTTTACTAACTATCTAAATAGTCAGTAAATTCGCATTTCTCTAAGCAGTAACCATAAACTGACTGATATATTGAGCAATATTTTTACTAGTTATAACACCAACAGGACTGTTTTTGTCGTCAACTAATGGTACGTGGCGATAGTGTCCGAGGTGCATAAGATTTAATGCAAAGACAATGGGGTCTTCTTTAGTCAGAGTTTCAGGCTGGCTCGTCATTACTTGACTAACAACGGTCTTATTGATATCTTTGTTTGGGCCAACAACCCGTCGTATCAAATCACGCTCAGTGATAATGCCAACCAGTTCACTAGCTCGGGTGACCAGAACAGCACCTTTTCCCCGAGTGTGCTGAGGAGTAACTTCCTGCATTTTGGAGATTAGATCCACAACCGGAAGTTCTGCATCCACACAATCTGCTTCTGGTGGTTTGAGATGATGAATGGGATTTTGAAGAATTCTTGCGTCCATTTTCTATTCTCGAAGTTCGTGCTGCCCAAGCTTCGGAATACTAGCACAAGGTAAATACTATTTCAAGCTCAATGTAAGCAATTATTGAATTCACTAGACTCCATTATATAAATATTCGGCACATTTTTTACGTTAGATTAAAAATGAAATCTAGTTCATTATTATTTCGTCGTTTCTTCGTTGGCAAAAAATTACTAGCTCGGTCAAGCAGTGTTGCTGGCAAATCTTTTGACAATCTGACTCTTGAATTAGAGGCTTCTATCAATAGTAGAAATATGGAGTCATTTTTGATAATTATGCCGAATTTCGAATCTGTTAGGTTCCTAAAACGCATCATTTCCGGGCAACAACAAGCAATTGGCAGTCTACAGATTCAAACCTTAGAAGATTTGATCGGCCAAATTTGGGATGTTGGATCAGGCGCACATCAAAAGAAGAAAATTTCTATTAGTAGTCAAACATTATTAGTTCATCGATTATCTCCAATTATTGAAGGGATTCGGCTTTCGAAGACTCAATCACAACAGGACTACCAAGCGCCAGGTATAAAACCACCGTTGACCATGATCAATCAAACAGTCGACAAAATCAATTGGTTAAAGAGTAATGGGTGGACGCCTGAAGCCTTAAAACAGTCAGTTAGTCAAGAAGCGATTCCTAAGGATTTGGCTAATTTGATCACGGTTTATCAATCTTATCAACGAGGATTAGGCGAGCATTGGATTGATAAGGCTGGTACCCACGCTTCAGTATTGAAAATGTTACAGGAACGGTCTGAGGACAAATTGATGGCCAGCAATCGTCCTTCGTTTTTACCTGTAGAACAGTCCGTAGATCTAGTTGTTTTTTTGGGATTTCATAACTTTTCACTAGTAGACTTACAGATCATTTGTGTTTTAGCCCAATACATAGACACGGCGATTTACTTTGACTTTTGTCCAGAAAATGAAAACCTATTCGCTGGCGTGAAAAAAAATTATGATTACCTTATAAAAAATGACTTTCAATTAATCGAGAAGGCCGACACCCAAGTAGCTCACATACAATCTTATTTATCCCACTACTTGTTCCAGCCTCAGAAGGACAGGCAGAAATTTAACTTGCGGCATCGAATCCACCTTAGTGCCGTACCCAATAAGATAGAAGAAGTTGAATTAGTCGCACAACTAGTTAAACGGCATTCAAAAAGTGTGGGTCTGGGTAGAATTGGGGTGTCATTTTGCCAACTTGATGATTATCTACCTTTGATTGAGGAAATTTTCCCATCGTATGGAATTGCATTCAGGACTTGTGTTAGTAGCCCAATTCTAAAATCCAAACTGGTCCGGCAAGCATTGTCAAAACTAAAAAATTCATTGGACTATTCAGATTTATTAACACCTAGTCAATTCTTGGAAACTGCCCTTCAGATTATTGATACAAAGAATTTTTTGCCAATGTTAACAAGTTGTAATACGAAAAAAATTTCAGAGCGGACAATATACCATGAGATTTCTGCATTTCGACAATTTTTGAATATTATCAAAGAAACTACACTTGTCAATATGGCGCAAATTGACAAATTTGATCAATCATTCGTGGAGCAGACTCATCGACCAAATGTATCTTACCTAAATTGTTTGGATATAGCTCTGCAAGCTGGAAAAATAGAA
>JAYZAL010000042.1:0-54893 GCA_036339735.1 Candidatus Poribacteria bacterium | reverse complement strand
AACCAGCAAGTTGCCTTTCTGATAGTAGGCTTCCGCTAACCGATTAGTCGCTGGCAGATGTTCTTCTAATAAAATAGCTCGGTTTAAATGTTGAAGAGCTTCTTTTATTAACCCTTGTTTGGCAAAAATTGTTCCCAAGTGATAGAATGGCTCTCCCCAGTTGGGTTTTTGCTCAATTGCTTTCTGATAGGCAGTAATAGCTTCCGGAAATTGGTAAAGTTGTGAGTAGGCATACCCAAGTTCGACATATAGTTGGGCCATACTCGGTTGTAAAGAAACCGCTTGTTGGTAAGCCTGAATAGCTTTTCTGAATTCGCGATTTTGAGAATATACAGCACCTAATCCGTAACAAGCCATTTCGAGATTAGGATTTAACTCTAAGGCATAATGATAATGGGTTAGTGCATTTTCAAAATCTTCTACTGCCGTATATGATTGAGCTAACTGAAGGTGAAGTTCCCCTGATTCAGGTGCGAGCTCAAGTCGTTGATGGTAATCAGTAATTGCAGTTGAAAAATCGGCACCCCCAGTATCATTAATGGTTGTCGACCGTAATTCAAGGGTGGTGGATATTAAAAGAAAAATAAAAAACACATAATTCAAACAAGGGAACCACATTGTTTTTCTAAAGACGCGCTCAATATGCCAAATAACCGCTGTAATCGTCTGGATATATCAATGTCTCCAACTTACTTCTGTATAATCGATCCAGTGTTGTCTACTAATGGGTTTCTAACTTGACTTAACCAAGTCAAGTCAAGCAAATTAGCCAAAACACTAATGTTATTAGCGTTTTGGCTGTGTTCCAAATTCCACTCAGTCAGCTTGGTGAAAAAATATCATACAGGTAGATTGTGATTAAAATTAGTCAATCGTACAATCAAGATCAGTCAGATAGTTGATTCTATGATTGTACAAATCCAAAATTAGACGACTCGATGCATTTAAACAAGCTTATCAAATTGATACATCAGAGACTTGTTAGATAGTCCATTTCACCTGTAAATGTCAATGAATGTCTCAAGCCAATAAAAAGGGGGAAGTTTGGATCAACATTCAAGATAGGGAAGGCAGTATTCTTATTGAACCAATGAAGATCAACCCTACCTATAGAAACGAGAATTAGCAAACCAGGATCATTGACGCCTTCCTGATTTAATTTTTCTATGCAATCAACAGCAATAATATTTATGTCAATTAGTCAATAATTCTTAAGGTGAGTTCTTTATTTTACTCCATTTGGTGGCTAGTTTTGCCTTTGGATCGACAGCCATTGATTCTCCTAATCCCTTGTCATGAATAGTTTTAATGACAGCATCATCCAAAACTGTGTTGAAAAGACCAATTTCATCAAGCATACCGGTTATGCCAGCATTACCACCCGGATGATGCCAAGCCATGAAAACTAGATTGGCGTCATTTTGTGGCAAGTCATGTTTAACTTCAGCTTCACCCTCTAGTATCCCATTGGTATAAATACGTTGCACCTGCTCTTTTTCATCATAACTGATGGCAACGTGAGTCCATTTTCCTTTGTTAATTTGGGTTTTTCCACTGACGTCACTCCATTTGCCAGCTTTTTTGTTACCAATGGACATGCCGGCTACACCAGTTCTGGCATCAATATACATACAATAGGTTCTAGTTGGATTGTCCATAGATTTTGATAGGATTCCACACCAGTCGGCACAACCGCTTTTTGTATTTAGCCAAAGAGTAACGGTGTATGCAGTCAGTTTTAATTTATCATCCGGCGGCACCATCACCCAATTACCCGAAACTTGTAAGGCTGTACCAAACTTACCATCAACACGATTATTCCCACCCTTGATTTGGCCGTCATGTCCATTGCCAGAGGAATCAATAGCGTTCTCTCCTTCGTCGTCAAAAAGCCATTGTCCAACCACTGTTTTCTCATCGTATCCCGCAGAGAAACTCGGCAAAGAAAGACATAAACAAATAATAAAACACGATAACAACGAGATTGAGAATTTATACATACCCATGACCAGTACAGTACTCCGTTTTTTTATTTTGTACAATTTGTATCGTTTACCATCAGTGTTGTCCTATTGTATCTGACAGGTAATAACATACGATTCGTCTACCCATTTGTGTACAAAGCGATTCTACCACATTTTTGTAAGTCGGCAATCTTTTTTTTACAAAAAAGATGCAAAAAGTTATCATAAAGTCATGGAGTGCAAATTTTTAAGAGGATGGAATTGCTCGAATATTTCTACTTAAACTGATACATTTTTTAGTAGAAATATTTGGTAACAAAGCTTATAAATATCAAAAAACCGAAAGCCCTCGCTGTTTATTACTAGTCACTGAATAACCAGTTGTATGCAACGGATACAAGAAAAATAAATTGCACATAAGAATCAGTAGAAGATTAGAAATTCGATACCAGAATCAAACTAGTCTTGCAGAGGATAGTTCCTTCTCTCTTTAACATTCATATAACTAGTTTTCGCTTCTCACTTTGTTGACAATTATTAAATTTCACCGTAGGATACCTTCCGCTAGTCTTTAGACATTAGTAGCGAGATGAAAGTGGAGTAAATTTGTTTGATTTTTGATTTTACAATCAAAATTTTTTTGGCCAAAAGACGATAAAATGAAAAAATTAAATAAACTAGAAGCTCTAGAAAAGAGAAATGAGTTGGTGGAATTTGGATTTACTACTGTACCCACAGTTATGCCAAAACCCTTAGTCCAACAACTTCGCATCTGGTCGGATAACATTCTTGACCGTGTGGATATCGACCGAAAAATTCGCTATCAGGGTAGTGATATCTTTGTACATACGGAACGAAGATGGGGTGAAAACGGTAAAGAACGAAAACCCAATCATTTTCCTGATTCAATTGCCGAAAAAATCATCGACTTACCGTTACAGAAAGAAGTTTGTGAATTAATTGGGTTGGAAAATCTGAATCCAGATGATTTGGTGATAATCTTGTCTAAACCTGGTTATGGACCACCACTATACTGGCATCAAGATTTTATGAAATGGAATAGTCCAGAAGCTGCTACTCCTTGGCCTACACGTGTGTTCTTGTCTTATTACCTGACTGATACTAACCGTCAGAATGGTTGCTTGCGTGCTATTCCAGGGACACACCGTAGACGTCATCTACTACATGACATTCTTCCAGATGCTCATAGTGCAGAAATTCAGTCTATTGATGATCTTTCCCATCCGGCTTTTGCTGATTATCCAGATGCCGTAGATGTGCCGATGAAAGCTGGAGATTTGCTGATAGCAGACGCACGATTGATACATGCGGCTTGGCCAAATCAAACTAAACACCGACGGACTCTATTACTAGCTTGGCATGATGTGTTTTCATTCCCTCACCCACCTAGTTGGTGGACAGAACCAGTTCCAGAAGTTATCAAGAATGCTAGTAAAAGTCACGAAGTATCGGCTAATTCTCGAACTCCGAGCGATTATATCCAGTAAGTTATAAAATGAAATAATTGACGAAAACGGAAAATAGGTTCGTTGTGAGACAAGATTGTTATTGACATTGTCCGTGTGGTAGATAAACGAAGGCTGAATAAGATAGAAACTGAAGAGGATAGAGAATGAAACCAGTATTTCGATTAGACGAGCCAACAGATGATGATGTTTCGACCTTCCACCGAGATGGCTTCTTAATCCTACCGGAAGTTTTTACAGATGAAGGATTGAAAGGTCTAACTGAAGAGATCTTATCATTACAAGAAGTGAAAGATTACTTCAAATCCCTATCTAAATCAAATCCAGAAGCTGATAATCTACCTCCGAAACATCCTTCGAGCTACTTCGTCAGGCCTTGGAATGACAGAGGCCCCTGGGGCGATAGGTTAATTGATGCACCATTAGTAACAGCCTTATTACATTCCACGATTGGTTCAAATTACCATTTTTGCCACTCGGCTATGAATATTGCTCCCCGTGGGGCTAAACGACTTGGTTTCCATCAAGACCACCACCATTGGTTTCATGAAAATCCGATTAACTTATTGGAACGAGACAAATGGTATATCCAAATTCTGTATTATCCCAATGGTTTTAAGCAGGGGGATCGAAACCTGATGGTTATTCCAGGTAGTCACAAGGTAGCTCCGACACCGGGTATATCCCCGGATAGGCTACTGTCGGGCGAATGTGACCAAGAAGCGGGTAGAAAGTTAGAAGCACACCGGCTAGAATTACCCGCCGGTAGCATGGTTTACTTGAACGCTAGAACATATCATGGAGTTGAATCCAAACCGTGGAATTCGCCGCAGGCTTACCGCCTATTCGTGATCGATATTTTTAAACAGGCTGGTCCGCCACACCGTTACACACAAGAGATACCAGTGGAATGGATGAAAAAAGCTAATCCGGCCCGAAAAAAAATGTTTGAACGACAAGCCTTCACTGAAGACTGTTGGCTAGAATAAAAAAAAGACGTCAGTGAAGACTTGATGATATAGATCTGTATTCTTGATAGGCTGATGAAATAATATTCCATCGGTTGTTAGTATCAATAACTATAGTAATTTTCACTTTTCTTTACGCCATATTCAATTAATTTCAAAACAGATCTAATTTAACCTAAGCAAAAGATGAAAATTACCTGAGCGTCGAGTAAAGGGTTAAAATATTGGGAAGTCAGCCCCACACTTGTACTGCTACGATAGCAGGTCAAACAATATTTCCATTATGTTTTTGAGAAAGTAATCTAAATCGGCAAAAATCCAATTTTGAAAAACAAATTCCAATCTGTTCTACAGATATTACCTATTAATAGGTTTCAAGAGAGGTACATCTATGAATTTTGTAACATTACTTAGAGAACAGCCGGATATTGTCAGAAACTATCATAGTATTGGGTGCGATCTACTGAGTAGTAAGGGAACTGTAGAACAGATTGTTGTCTCCAAAGGAGAAGAAGCAACGGCTCTAGATAGATTTTACAAGGCTTTAGAAACAGCCCATGGTGCGATTATCGGGCCTTGGTATCGACCATCGATTGATCTTCACCACTGGCAGTCCGCTAAAAATTTGCAAGTTTTTTCCGGAACCTTTGATAATAGGTTTGCGAACTGGATCGATATTGATGTACTCAATTCAACAGGTATTACTGTAGTTGATACATCGCGTGGAATGACACCTTCGGTGTCCGAATTCGCGTTAGCAATGACACTAAATCTAATTCGCCACATTCCTGAGTCGCTAAATTCGACACAAAACGGTAATTGGAGAGGTGATGTAACCTGGAATCACCCAAACTTCATCTACGGTGATTTAACTGGTCGCCGAGTCGGTTTAGCAGGATTTGGTAGTATCAATCGGCGTTATGCTGAATTACTTGAACCTTTTCGGTGCACTATTCATAGTTACGATCCCTTTGTAGCTGATCACGTATTCGATAATCACAATATTCAGCGTTCTGAATCTTTGATTGAATTAGCAGCAAATTCAGAAATATTTGTCGTAGGTCTCCCTCCGGTACCAAATACTCTAGAAATTATCAATCGAGAGGTGATTTCATCGTTACCAAAGGGAGCGTTGTTTGTTTTAGTTACACGTATGGCAGTAGTTGAGCAGAAGCCATTATGGGAGAGGATTAGGGCTAATGAATTGGCCGCGGCTATTGATGTTTTTGACCCTGAGCCTCCTCCTAAAGACGCTTGGTTTCGGCGGCACCCGAACGTACTAGTGACACCCCATATTGCAGGTGGAACTGACTTTTGCCATCGACGCTGTTTCACACATGCCTGTCAAGATGCCTTGTCGGTTATTGAAGGCCAACAACCGATATTTCAAGCAACTCAATGGGACCAACTCTGTTATGCAGGCAAACTGAAATCTGATCAGTAGAATTTGCTCGAGTTGTCGGTTTAGCTCCGCAGTATCTTCTTTTAACTAATTACTAACAAAAGACAAACCTTTTTCTCTAAAGTATCTGTAAATTACACTTAATTAAAATAGAATATGATGACTGTTAACTATCAACATGCCAAAGCAAATATATCTTATACCGCAGATTCTTAATCTTTTCTGCAAACAGAATATGCGTAGTGTAATGGGTTCGGCTACATTGTAAAATATATAAAACCTTACTTAAACGATCGTAAATAAAGGTTAAATCCGAACAGAGTTGTTATTGAATTTATCTCGAATAAGGTACATCCCCAAAATCACCAACTTCATATTCCCACTTTTCCAGATAATATTCCTTCTTCTTGAAAGGATCACCAATCTTTTCCAATTGTTTCGACAACTCTTGCTCTAAATCCTTCTGAACATCTGCCAACTCAGGAGTGCCGACCAAATTATTTAATTGATAGGGATCTTCTACATCATCAAAGAGATAATACTCACCATCACTTGTTCGAACGAAAGTATAACGGTTCGTTCGAATCGCACGATAAGCAGCATCCAGATAATTTCTTTCACTAAACGGCGATACGCTCATATAAAGTGCAACATGATCTTCTAGTTCAACTGGATTGCGAACGCAGATTGACAAATCACTACCTTCGACTGTATCGGGAATTTCCAGTTCACATAATCCCAGTAATGTCGGCATGATATCAACCGTACCCAATGGGGTCATCACTTTCCGGTTCTGGTATTCAGAAGTAAATGGAGGGTAGCGCAACAGGTAAGGTACGCGACAGGATTCATCCCAGAAGATTTGTTTCGTAAATGGCTTTTTGTCATGAGACCCTAACATTTCTCCGTGATCAGAGGCAAAAATGAGAATAGTATTTTCTTCTAACCCTTTAGCCTTTAGTGTTTCTGCGATGTCGCCTACACATTGGTCCAACGCCGCAATATGTGCATAATAGCCCGCCGCTTCTTTTCGGGTGAATGCTTCTGATTTTGAATCATCGAATGCTACGTTAGGTGAGAATATGATTTCTTCGGGTGAAAACATTTTTTGGAATTTGGGGGGAGCATTATGATGCGGGAAATGTGGCGGCCCAAGTGATAAAACCAAGAAAAATGGGTTTTCGGAGTGTTGGTTTATATAGGCACAAGCATCATCCGTCTGTGCGAAAGCATCATATCCAGGCCATATTTTAATGTCTTGGTCATCGTTATCATAATACTCAGAGTTTTGATAGTCATGCGTACACTCTAAAACTTTCCAATAATCAAAACCTTGCCGCCGTTCAGGTGGTATGTAACTGGCACGACCATGTCCGTCCACATGCCACTTACCTATATATGCCGTATCATAACCACCTGTTTTGAAAGCTTTGGCAAGACTCCTCTCCTCAGGTGACAATGGTACATCATTCATAAACATGCCCGTGGTTGTAGGAAAACGACCAGTTAACAATGCAGCTCGTGCGGGTGTACAAACGGGAGAAGTACTAATGGAATTGGCAAAATTAATTGATTCAGCAGCCAGCTGATCTATATTTGGCGTGATTGCATTCGGATCCCCATTATAACCCGTCGCTTTGGCGCGCCATTGATCTGTTAAAATGTAAACCACATTGGGCTTTTCGTTATTCTTCATCAGATATTTCTATGTTTTTTGGCGGTTGAACCAGTATTGTGACAGAACGAAAACTTTCCCTTCTACCTAAATTGGGTGTTTCCTCATAATTTGTCAACCACCAATTATTGACAAATTATTACTGATAGTATGCATTGACGCATGTGCCACCATTTCAGATAGTACCTACTGAATAGTACCCCGAGACCATTTCGTAATGTAGATTGATACACACCACAATCCTTATTTCAGAACCAAAACGGCGAGCACACAGACTGGCAGAATCGAAAACGATGTCGGCCAGCGGATCGTTTTCGATTCTGCCAGTCTTGGAGCAAAAAGTCAAATGCGTTAGTTGTGTCGAGTTCTACATCATCTCATTTTTTCCCTTGATTGAGGGAGAAAAATCATAAAATGACTTATCAGTAATCGTGTGATCTTAGAATTCGTAAGCTAAATACTTATTTTGTCGGTCGCTTCCGGTTGAATGTTGATTTCTGCTTAGTTCTATAATATGCTAGCTTACAATGAGATTGCCCAAGAAAGAAAGGTTTTCCAGAAATACTTGATCTGTTGCGCTAATCTTAATACTAAAATCATCAACAACGGAAGAGTTTTGGATTAAAGACTATATGCTGTAAATATCTGACAGAAATATTGAGAATTTTCTACTATTAGCCTGCGAACTTGGCTTGAAGGAGAAAACCAACAAGCCAAATTTATAATTTCTATAGGTTCATAGATCCTATTGTCTTTATTTCTATAATGGGTTCAAGTTAGCCGTCCAGCATGTCGATTTTTGTCTAAACTTCTGAAGATCTTTTTGTTCTCTTAAAGGGAAGATTTTCAGAACTGATTATCTGAAAGAGGACTTTTATATGAATCAAGAAGAACTTTATCTCTTTGATTTGAATGGATATTTGGTTATTGAAGATGTTTTGACTCAAGAAGAAATTACCACTGCCAATCAAGCTATTGACCAGAATTTGGATAGGATGCATATTCGATCTCGGGATCAACGATTGGATGGCAATTCAGCAGAATTGAGCGGGGAGCATGGCCGAGGTGAAATGGGAGGATTGCTGAAGTTAGATCCTCCCTGGTGCGATCCGTTTCGCCTTATGTTAGCCCACGCCAAAATTGTACCTTACCTAAATGAAATTCTGGGCCAGGGTTTTCGCATGGATCATCATCCCTTCCTATTGTCAATGGATAAGGGAACCGAGGGCCATCTTTTTCACGGTTCTTCTGGCCCAGGTTTCGATCCCAATCAATATTATATCTTCCGTAATGGTCAGATGCACAATGGCCTGACGGTGGTTGCGTTCCAATTAACCGATGTCAATGAAGGTGATGGCGGATTGGTCTTGATTCCAGGTAGCCACAAAAGCAATATAGCTTGTCCTGATTCTATTCGCCGCTATCAAAAGCATCAGAAACAGGTACGACAAGTAGCCTGCAAAGCTGGTAGTGTGGTGATATTTACCGAGGCAGTTACACATGGTGCTATTCCTTGGAAATCTGAACAGGACAGAAGGTCAATTTTAACGCGATATACGGCGGGAAATCTGGCATATGTACCGGCTTATCCAGTACCAGAATGGGCTGACAACCGCCAGAGAAGTGTGATGGAACCACCTTACCACTCACGGTTAAATCGTCCTATTCTAGATAAGTAACTGTGCAAATCTTTACCAGAATGGATCTGTTAGTACTAAAAAACTTGGTAGCGTTACTATGGTTGCAAAAAAAGGATCAAAAATAGAAAAGAAGCTTCATTTACGATCGCCTTATTTTTACAAAGGTCACTGAGTATCAGATCATAATCAATCTGCTCTGTGAAAACGGAATCTACTTTTGTTCTACTTTGACTGAAAAAATTGTAGTCGTTGGTGATTTTTGTAATGCGTGGAAGAGTTTTTACTCTTCATCATTTTATTGGATTTTGACTATATTTAATTGAATTTATAATGAGCTATCAAAGAGATTTTTCAAACAAGTTAAGTGTTGGTTTGGTTGGTGTCGGAACTCATGCCTACCGAAATATCCTCCCAACGATGAATTTTCTGCCAGTCGAACTAAAAGCATTTTGTGACGTGGATTTAGATCGAGCTAGAATTACGGCTCGCCAATATGGTGTTTCCAATTGTTATCAACGAATCGAGGAAATGCTAACAAAAGAGTGCTTGGACGCAGTCTTCATTGCTGCACCACCTCGACTACACCCGCAACTGACGATTCAGGCTTTGGATGCAGGCCTGCATGTTTGGTTGGAAAAACCACCTGCGATGAGAGCTGAACAAGTTCAGCAGATGATAGAAAAACAGCAAGGGAAAGTGGTAGTCGTCGGGTTCAAAAAAGTCTTTATGCCGAGCACCAGAAAAGTGATTGAAATCGTGAACCAATCAGAATTTGGTCAATTGAAATCCATGTTGGCTATTTATCCGATGACGATTCCATCAAACGGAGAAAAAATTTTAGATGAACACATCCATACAAACTGGTTGCAAAACGGCTGTCATCCTCTCTCACTAATGTTGGCAGTTGGTGGTACCGTCGATTCAGTATTAACACATCGGGGTAAAAATGGAGGAGGTGTGTGTATTTTGTCCTTCGATTCAGGAGTTGTCGGCAATCTACATCTGGCAGCTGGTGGTGGAAGTGGGCAGCCAATTGAGCAATATAGTTTTTTTGGTGATGGTAGCCAAGCTAATATTGACAATAATTTGCGAATTACTTGGCAACGTGGCATCCCTTTTCAGTATACGAGTACAACTGACTATGTTCCTGAAGGATTCGATAGCGGTGCCATTATGTGGGAACCTCAGAATGGATTAGCCACTTTGGAAAATAAAGCCCTATTCACTCAAGGGTTCTATCAGGAAATGAACTATTTTTGCCAATGTATTTTGAGTCAGACACCTGCTCAACTCGGTTCATTGAAGTTTGCTTTTCACCTGATGGAAGTTTACGAATCTGCTTTATTGTCAAAAGGGGAATTACTCGCTGTCGGTTAATCTCCGTCCTATTTTGACTTCAATTTGTTCACGCTGGTAAACCGTTGTACATACCAGAATTCTACCTTCAGATTAGAAAATGTAGTGCAGAATCAATACGTGGAGGTGATTGTGACTCGTTTTGACTTCTATACGGACCAACCAATTGGTAATTCGACAATCTCTGCGAAAAATAATTCCCATTCGTATCGACAGTTCTATTCTAAATCACTTATGGGTATAGACCATCGTTGGCTTGTCATGGCAGACCATTTCTCTACATAATATTTTCTATAAGTTTATTGGTGTATGTGCGTGAAAATCAGTTATGGGGAGGTAATTTGGCATAGTTCGATCTTGCTGAGGAAATAATGAAAATTTTAGATCGGAGGAAAATAACCCTACAATTATATTTCCCTAATTAGTCGACGAGTAAACTTGATATCTCTGATGCTAGAATTATGATAGTCGTATCCGCTTTTGGCTTGACCATGGGAAGGATTCAAGCAAATTACGGGACTGATACCATCGATAACAACTTGCCGTGTGATCTCAACCACGGGCCAAGATGCATCTGATAAATTTGATTTCCAATACAAACTTTGACTGCCTCCTCGGAATTGTCCACCCTTCAAATGATAATAACGGATTAGATTCTTGAGCTGATAATAAACATCAATTGTTGGAAATGTTCCCATTTGCCACAGATTTTGTACATCCCAAGTTAATGCAACCGATTGAGGCCTATCAAGTAGTTTAAAAAAATCGACAATCTCCTTTGGATTTGAGAAGATACAATTGTGCGCTTCATTTTCGATAGTTGTACCATGGTGAAACTGAGATGCTAAAGAGGAAAAATATCCTTCTTGAATCCGGTCAATAGCGGCAATATATAATGGGATTAACCATTCATGTTTTTGTTGAAGGTAATCTACACTGTGACTGATCATACTTCTGCAGGCTGTTTTAGCTGCCAGTAAACGTATGAACCGGGGCTGAAATATTTTAGCAATTTCGATTAGATGATTGATTCTATTAAAATAATTAGACTGAAAGTATGATTGTCCTAACTCGATGTCTCCACCGAATAAGACGGTTGATAAACAATAGACCGATAAACTTCTTCTTTTAATAATTTGAGCAGCCTTTCTGGCTTCATCAATGGTCAACTCAACAATACTTTTTCCCCAGATACAATCTTTTAAATCTAAGTAATTAATCCCCCACAAGACATGTTGGTCTAAGGCAGTTTCAAATGATGAACCCGCCATTGAATTGAGTATACTGATAACAACTTTGTTTGAACCGTACGCTTCATTTACTGACATTCTAATTCCATTAATCTATGAATATAATTAAGCTCATGAGTTGGTAAACTACGAAACATCCGTTCTTACTCACGAAGTGAGGAAACAATGAAGGATATTATCTGATTAAATTTCGTTCGCACATCTCTCATGTGGTTACCCCCATTCTTATAGAAACCGCTTAAAATTTCAACTAGATTTTCTGTAGTAAACAGTATTGGTAAACTCATCATAATCACCTTACCATCTAAGAAAATACGGCTATTTAAAACTGATTTGATTATGCATTTAGTCGACATACATTCTAAGAAAAACCGATTAAGGGCATGGAAATATATACCAAGTCCACAAATGAAGAATAAAATATTTCTCTCTAATTCTCGTGCTTGTAGCAAACATCTCTACTTACGCTTTTGATTTCATGAATAAAACCTCTAAACCAAATGTTGAATTATTTAGTAGTCATTTACTCTTGTCCCTTCGTTTATGATTACCCCTGAGGATATTCAATCTGTTTTCAAGATACGTGTAAAAGTTAAGAAAATTGCATATTCAGTACTACAGAATTGAAATATACTTAGACTGTCAGCGTATGTCGAGAATAGTTTGTCATTTCATAATAGTGGGGGTGATTAAGCTAGTCGTTATTACAACTGCTACTTTTTGGTAATAAAAGTAAATGAGATTTAGGTATAGTTGATCAGAGGATGTTTTAGGATCTAATATTTTAGAATGTTTGCAGATTTACTAAGCAAGTACAACGGTTTCAGTAAATTTATAATTAAAAAGGAAAGTTAAAGCTTTGTTATTAACGCCCAATCTTCTTGTTCATAGTGATGGTTCACCGGTTGAAAAAAGTTCTTGGGTTCTTCGACGCCAAGAATTGGCTGCAGCTATCATATCGCACCAATTTGGTGGCATGCCACCAAAGCCCACAAACGTCGATGTAATCCGTCGTGCCAACAACAGAATTCACGATTGGGATGGTGCTGAGTATGCTACTTACCAAATCGATATTTGGTTTCATGACATACGTCCGATTTCTCTAACAATATCACTTTGGATACCATTTGGTGATGGCCCTTTTTGTACAGTGCTAGATATTGATGGTTGCTGGCGTTATTTTAATGACCAAGTCATCCATAATATCTTGAAGCGGGGTTATATCGCCGCAAGTATTGACCGTACACAAGTTGCAGCAGACAATAAGGATTCTTACCGGAATACTGGCTTGTACCGATTATTTCCCAGTGCAAAATTTGGCGTGTGTGCTGCCTGGGCTTGGGCTGTTCATCGATCTGTTGATGCTTTGATAACAATTGAAAGAGTGAATAGTGAAGCTATTGCCATCACAGGTCATTCTAGAGGCGGGAAAACTGCTCTTCTAGCAGGTGCGACAGATGAACGCGTGGCCATTACTAATCCGAATAACTCAGGCGTAGGAGGTGCTGCGCCAAACCGTTTGAAAATGAAGGGTAGTGAAGTCATCGATAGTTTCTTTGATTCGGGAAATATATTTTGGTTCGGTGAAAAATTTGCATCCTACCGAGACCGGGACGATCAGTTACCGTACGATAATCACTACTTGCATGCTTTGGTCGCACCAAGAAAGCTTTTGCTTACTGAAGCGTATGAAGACCATGCTGCCAATCCAGCCGGCACTTATGCTGCAGCGATTTCTGCACAGCAAGTTTATCAGATGTTGAAGCAAAAAAAATCTATTGGCTGGTCTTATCGAGAAAGTGGGCATGCTCACTTATTAGAAGACTACACTGCCTTATTAGATTTTATGGATTTTCATTTTCGCCATAAAAAAATTAATCGTGATTTTCAGCGAAAGATTTATCCCGATCTAGATACAATCCTTACAATTAGCTAATCGTCTCGGAAGCAGTATACATAATTATTATTTTCGGTGAAGAGACAATCCTGAAACATACTCACATCTATGTCAATAAGGTTGATAGTCGAGTCAAGTATTTTTAGAGACATTAACTTGCTAATATCGCACCCCCTGTTTTCGTTCGGTGAATTCTATGATGATTCGAGAATTATCATTAAACATTCGGAGACCAAATAAATAGCAAACAAAAATGTTACCCACTAAAAAATCGACGATAAAAAGCTGCGACATAAAAAAAATATTTACAAACTATAACCTTGGTGAGGTTAAAAGTTTTGATTCTTTTGAGGCTGGAACGGTTCAAACAAACATTCTAGTTTACACAACGCGTGGAAGGTTCGTACTAAGATACTATGAGCGAAATAGGTCATTTCACTCGGTCCTATTTGAAGTCAACCTAATTAAGTATCTCAAAAAGAGAAAATACCCGTGCCCCGACATTTTGAGAAATAAGAGAGGTAAATTTGCTGCATATTTCAAGAATAAACCATATGCTATTTTCGAATTTATTGAGGGCGTACATATCGAGCAACCAAATGAAAAACAACGACTACGGTTAATCGAAAAAGTAGCTCAGCTACAGAATTTGACCAAGAATTATCGACCAACTTACACTCGACATCGGTGGAATTATGGAATTGAACTGTGTGAAATACTAGCAGAGAATATAGCTACTGAATTAGCAACAGAGAGCGCGCAAAAGAAATTGATTTGGTATCGACGTCAATTATCAGAATTAGTATTGCCGATGTCTTTACCAAAAGGCATTTGCCATTGTGATTTCCATTTCTCGAACGTTCTTTTTGAAGGCAATACTTTTTGTGCATTACTGGATTTTGATGATGCGAACTATACTTTTTTAACCTTTGATTTAGCTTGCCTCATCGATATCAATCTATTCATCCCGTCTTTTGGCTGGAATACTTGGCATCACTTCGGTTTAGATGATGAAATATTCAATTTTAAAAGTGTTAAAAGAACAGTATCAGAATATCAAAAATTCCGACCGTTAAATTCAGTTGAAAAAAAATACTTCTTTGACGTTTATAAATTGAGTGTCTTGATTGATTGTTTATGGTTTTTCGAAAGAGGGAATAGTAGCAGTTTCTATGAACAAAGAAAGATACAATATCTTAATAGACTAGGGCGAGATAGTTTTTATTGCCAAGTATTTGGCTGATTTTAAATGATCATTACTGGTGAAGACCAAAAAGTAGACATAGCGGTTTTGACAATATAGAACTAACTATGACTGCATATACTCTCTCCAAATTTAGCTACCTGGAATTTTCTGTTTGCACAATTAAAAAATTTCTGTCTTTCCTGTTGGCTGCAAGCTAGTACAGACCATTTCAAAAATGGGATGTCAAACTGCAATCCGTGACCAGATCTGATCAACAACAACCGTTTTAAACCCAAGTTATACTATATGTCACAAATATTATCGGAAGTATAAATAGATCAAATAAAAATGTTATACGTACGACCTCTGACTGTAATTTTCCTGTTTTTATTGATGACTTCTGATTTTAAAATTTTAGATAGTCAATCGGAATGCAATCGTCAATTTCGTGTGGTTGGATATTTACCTGACTACCGAGTCGATCAGTTAAATTTATCTTGGATTAAACTACTAACGGACCTGATTTACTTTTCAATTGAGCCAGATGAGTCAGGCGGGTTAGATCTGAGTCGTATTAACGAATCATCTTTCGGGACTTTGAGAGAGATCACACGAAAACATAATGTTCGATTTTTGATAAGTATCGGAGGCTGGGGACGAAGCCAAGGTTTTGCCGGTATGGCACTCAATAAGGATTTACGCCAGAACTTCATCCATCAGTTGAAAAATTTCTGTCTACTCCAGAAGATCGATGGCGTTGATTTTGATTGGGAATTCCCCAAAAGCCAAGAAGAGGCTAGTGCGTACGAAAAATTATTAATCGAGACTAAATCTGTTTTCTCTAAATTTCGACTGTTGGTTACTGTTGCGGTTAATCCACATACAAAATTAGGCGAATCTGTATATCAAATCATTGATTATATTCATCTTATGTCCTATGATCATCCAGACCAACACTCAACTTATCAGCAGAGTTTATCGGATGTTTCACAACAATTAAGATTTGGTATTCAGCCCGGAAAACTGTGTTTAGGTATCCCTTTCTATGGTAGATCTCTCCAAAATTGGAACCAAGCGATGGCCTACTCAGATTTGGTCAGACAGTTCGATCTATCAGAGGACGTTGATTTGGTAGGAGGAATATACTTCAACGGACAACAACTTGTTCGTAAGAAAGTTCAATATTCATTACAGAAAAAATTAGCAGGAATAATGATTTGGGAGATAGGACAGGATACCACGGATCAAACTTCTCTGCTACAAACTATCAATCAAACTTTGAATCGATAGACTAGATTAGTTATTTGTTGATGATCAGCACAACTTGATAACGATTTTTCCTATTTGGGACCTTCAAGAAACTTCTGATACTTGAGTTTGTTTCCCTCCATGTGCCAACCAATATTATTGGATGTAATTGCCTACCAGCCGACGTAGAGTTTCTTACTTGCTTGTGATATGTTATCACGGACCGCCAGTTATGTCGTATCCTCCCAAATTTAAAATCTCATTATTACCGATTCCCGATACAGAAGAGAGAGCGAAATGAATATTGACCCTACTTTTATGAAACCTGAAAACAGATTCAGAGAAATGATCAACCTAAATTTTGTCTTTCAGCCCTGTGTCTTCTCACCTAGTGAAGACAATGAGTTCCCCAAGGGGAAATTCATAAATACTGAAAAGGCAAAGGCGCTGCTAGGAGACTATAAGATTGACGTCGTTTTCTACTCAAAGGAATTTAAAATAGTCAAAACAGCCGAGGATCCGGGTAGGTATGGAGCTGTGGTGAAAATTACGGCCCAAGATGGGATAGAATACATTCGATATAGAACTCTATTTAGATGTGAAGAAACTAAACCGATTTTGGTAGATGATCCGCTAGAAGGAGCAATCCTTTTCCCGAAATATTTAGGATTAGATTCTTCGATTTGGAAAAATCAGAGTCAGACCATAAATACATTCATTACCGCAGCTATTGAACGAGATAAAAACCGATCTCATGAGTTTGCAATTTTACTTTCTGGCCTGAGTGAAATAGATTCTGGTTGCCAATCACTTTCTCAATTAGATAGCGCCATCACCAGAGACAGAAGGTGGTGGTTAAAGCTAAAACAAAAAATAAATGGTAGTGAAAGCCGTGTGTCTGAGATCCCGGTTAGTACTAGAACAGAAAACAACACATCATTTCCACTTTTAATCGAAGGAACAGAAAATACAGCGGGGATGGAATCAGGAATTATTCAAAAACTAGACAAAATCCTAAATACTTGGTTAAAAGAATCATCAGAGCCATTTAACGTTTGTATCGCCAGAAAAGGAATATTATTTTTCAACCAAGGGTATGGTGAAAGAAATGGAGAACCCGTAACTCCAGATACTAAGCATTTGGTTTATTCCATAACTAAAGCAATATCAGGTACATTGTTTATGAT
The DNA here is from genome assembly GCA_036339735.1 of Candidatus Poribacteria bacterium. Lineage (GTDB taxonomy): Bacteria > Poribacteria > WGA-4E > WGA-4E > UBA9662 > TMED15. The sequence continues at coordinate 37,633 of JAYZAL010000042.1, read as the reverse complement.
TTTTGTGGAAAAAGGATTAGTTAAATTGGATGATCCCGTCAGTAATATTTTGCCACAATTTTCCGATAAAAAGATCGAAACTCCTGTAACCTTTCGTCATTTGTTTACTCATACGGCTGATATGGATGAGCACTTCACAGACACTTGGAATGATTTAGAACAAATCTACGGTGAAGCATACCCATATCTAAATATCGGCCGAGAACATCGGTACAACGGGACGAGTATTGGCATTGCGCTCAAAGCCCTTGAGTACATCACTGGAATGACTCTGCCAGACCTTTATCAAAAATACTTGTTTGGGCCCTTGGGCTGTCAATCTATTGAATCAGTTGATGGTTCAGCGTTGACTTGGTCAAATGCCTATGATTTGGCCATCATAGGCCAAATGCTTTGTAATCGAGGAACTTATAACAAGTATTTATTTTTCAGTGAGGAAAAATTTGGGCAAATGTTGCCACAGAGATTAAATTCGATTTTGGGGCCAAACACTGATATTACTTGGGGAATCGGATTGACCGAATTTGAGGAAGGAGGTCTTAGCAAAAAAACTATTGGGCATGGTTCAGCATCATCTTGTACTTTGCGGGTCGATTTGAAAAACGAACTCGTAATTTCTATGACACGTGCAAGGGCAGGAGAAAATTTTGAGAATAATCATGAAAAATTCATTTCAGCTATCACCAGTTCTATAATCAACTAAAGGCATAATTTCCTGATAAAAATAAAGCCTGGTTAAAATAGGGATCTTGACCACATTTCAAAAAATTTTTGTTTGCAGAAATACAGACAGATAACCGACTGACTCACGTTGTGGTTTATATTATAAAAAACGATTTCTAATCATTGGTGTAATCTGATGGTTATGTTTCAAATCAGGAGTTGTTTGGTAATTAAGGTCGAAAGGTGACTTCCCAACCCACTGACTATGTCGTCCTTCAATCTCAATTGACCGGCTATTTAGATCAATTGTAAAAATCGCAAAAAGAGAATCTCTGTAAGGACAAGTATAAGAAATCCAAGGGAAGTTTTGGTGTATTTTTTGTGGATATGAATCGTGTTTATAAGGATCACCAACCCAGTAATACGAAGCTGAATTGACATGAATGTATGAAATGCCGTTGATGTTTAGCACTTCGTCTATGTGGGAATGTCCATTGATAGCGAGGATAATTTTGTCTGACGACCGCTCCAAAGCCGATTGCACTTCAACGGCATTATCAATAGCGAAATTACCTGCAAGCGGCTGATGCGAAATAATAATTATTGGTCCCTCTATGATTTCTAATTGTTCGTTTAACCAGTCCATTTGCTCGCCAGAAATATAAGACGGGTAACCTCCTTGGTATGTTGGTGAACCCAACTCATTCCCATCCAGGACTAGAAATATGAATTCGCCAATTTGTTGTGTGTAATAAGGGGAAGGCATCCCCCAAAAGTTTAGGCACATTTGTTTAGTGTGTGCGGAATCGGTATCATGGTTTCCAATTACATGTAGGGAGTGTTCATGTGCTTGATTGAATAGGTTAATGATATCCGCGTTTTTTGCATTGGGATAAGCAAAATCCCCGAGTTGTATGATTGCATCCACTGGATTCATTGAAATTCTATTCAGAAATGATTTCATACGATCAATACCGTCGTGCATCAAGTCATGGTGTAAGTCTGCAATAACCCCGAATCGAATCGGGTTCTCCTTGAAACTAACACTATTTTTTGATGATTCGAGTGAATTAGATTTCTCAGTACCTTGACATATTAGACTATCTTCCAACAAAGGATCCAATAAGTGTTTATTGAGCACGATTTTATCTCCGATCGGTTTTTGATCATGTTTTATTTTGACGATAATAGTGAGAGTAAGCGTAATTACTTGAATATTTAATCAGGGGTTTTTCTGATAACAAAACAAAAATATCATTCCACTTTCCTTGTTAGGCTTAGGCTAATTGATTCAATCAATTTACTAATCACCGCCAATCAAAATAGATATCGGTGTAAAGATTAGTACCTGTTCTTTGATTAAGCCAATGACCCCTCCGTGGTTATACTAGCATAACCATTTCACAATTTATAATTCAGATCTTTACTATTGAATTATGAAAAAACACATTTTTCGCTTTACCTTAATATTTTTTCGGTGATAGATTTCTTGATTAATGATATTTTATCTGACTTTTCTAAGTTCATAATTGTCTCGACTGCTTGTTGCATGCAAACCAATAGAAAAACTGCTCGTTACAAAGTGAAGTGGGTAAAATTACGCTCTATTTGGGTATGAGTTAGAATATGTAACTTGAACTATTTTTTAGATGGATGGACAATCTAATTTCACAGTTTCTTGATTTCACCAATTCATAAGATATAATACTGCCCGATTGAGGTTCTGATGAATAGCTTTTATGACTATTAAAATTATGAAATGGGGCGATTACGTACAAAAAGGTCCCGGAGAATTCAGTTGGATCATCGACTGGGATGGATTGGAATGGGAGGAGCAGGATGTAGGATATGATTCCGTCGTTCCCGGTCTGGTTAAACCTCGATCTAGTCATAAATCCTGTAGAGCTAGGCAAATTCAACATGATGCGTATGTTGAATTAATAAAATATGATAGAGAGTCTGAAGAAAAAAGAACAGATAAACCTAATTTGAATAATTTTTACGAGGAGTTTTTTAATCTAAGAAAGCCAAATTACATTAAAAAATCGACTACGATTGAAATTGAAAAAAGAAAGGCGGTAAATTTCATGACCAGGTGGGGATTCGATCATGTTGATTATACTTGGATGGATACTCATCATCCGACGATAATTTTTTCTGTCGATCAAATGTGGAATTACCAGATTGATTTTGCTGATCAGTATTCTTATTTCAATTTAAAAAAAGATGTTTTGCCGGATTCAGAATTATACAAAATACTGGAGTCAAATTTAAAAAGAAAGTTTCAACCTGATAATTCAGTAAACAATGAGCGTTCACGATTAGATGAAATCAATAGTCATTTACAAAGGATTGACACTAAAATCGAATTTGAAGACTCATTTGGGGACTACAAGCCCATTCGCCAAGTTAGCAATCACAGAGATTTAGTTGCCTTAGCATATAAGCAATTGCATGAAAAAATATTAATGTCGGAAAAGTGCAAATTAAAAATTTGTCCTGAGTGCCAGGCAACATTCTCTCCCACTAATTCTAGACAAAACTCTTGTAGCTTGAAGTGTGGAAGAGTAATCAGTAACAAGAAATACTACACCCAAATCATGTCCAGTGAAGATAAAAAAATAAAAAGAAGAAAAAAGAATTTACTAGCAGTCAAAAAATATCAGAAATCTTCAAAACACGTTGAACATTAATTATCATCCTTACTACTTACTTATTAAGAAACTGTATTCGGGTAAACTCGATCATTCATTTTAAAAATTGGTCAAATTTGGAATCAAAAAACTAAAGTGAAATTGGCACACCAATCTTTGGACTTTATCCTGTAAAGAAATATGAATTGCGATTAAGTTCTTAGACTTAACAATAACAATGATAATCTAGTGTTCAAGTACAGGTTTTAGCACCAGTATTAGAGAAAACTAAGTTGTTATAGACTGCTAAAAGAAACATAATTACTAATTTGTGAGGTTCACATAATGAGTACTGAAACTGAAAAACAAAACCCCGATCATCTAAAGGACTTTGGAATCAAACTTATCAACGAGATTAACAAGGTTTTGGTCGGTCAAGAAACCATGGTTAGCCGTTTGTTAACAGGAATATTAGCTGGTGGCCATGTCCTGATAGAAGGAATGCCAGGTTTAGCCAAAACAACAGCAGTCAAAGTCTTAGCAGAAGCCGTAGATACAGGTTTTTCTCGTATCCAATTTACTCCGGACATGTTACCTGCAGATGTCGTTGGAACTGAAATATTCAATCCTAAAGAAGCTACTTATAGCATTAAGAAAGGTCCGATATTTTCTAACTTTGTCTTAGCAGATGAGATTAATCGAGCTCCAGCAAAAGTACAAGCAGCACTATTAGAAACGATGCAGGAGCAGCAAGCAACAATCGGTGGGCAAACATACAAAATGGATCAACCCTTTATGGTACTAGCGACTCAAAATCCAATTGACCAAGAAGGAACTTACCCTTTACCTGAAGCCCAAGTAGACCGTTTTATGCTTAAGATTAAAGTTGGCTATCCTAATAAAGACGAAGAAAGGAAAATATTGGATCGTATGACTATCAGTCAGTCTCAACCCAAAGTGGATAAAGTAACTAATCCTGAAGAAATCTTTGCCGCCAGGCAAATGGTCGATCAAGTCTTCGTTGATGAAAAGGTCAGAAATTATATTGTAGATGTGGTCCAAGCCACCCGAGTAGAATCAGGTCAGAATCCAGCAGAAGTCGAAGGTATGATTGAATATGGTGCTAGCCCTCGAGCATCGATTTTTCTAATGCAAGGAGCTAAAGGGCATGCATTTTTACAGGGAAGAAATTACATTACTCCACATGATGTTAAAACTATTGCACCCGATGTGCTCAGGCATCGTATAATGCTCAGTTATGAAGCCGAGGCTGAAGGAAAGTCTGCAGAAGATATTATTCAGGTAATTTTAGACTCGGTTTTAGTTCCATAATGTTGGTTGTAAATAATGTTAGCAAGTGAGATTATCCGCCGAGTTAAGGAAATTCAGGTACGTACTGGTAGGCATGTGGCTGACGTATTAGCAGGAGAATACGTATCTGTTTTTAAAGGTGGAGGAATTGAGTTTGATGAGGTAAGACCTTATATACCTGGTGACGATATTCGCTCAATCGATTGGAATGTGACGGCACGTGTAGGTGAACCTTTCGTGAAACGATATGTCGAGGAAAGACAACTGACATTAATGTTAATTGCCGATATTTCTCCATCCCAAGAATTTGGATCTAGCCAACGAAGTAAGCGAGATGCTGCAGCTGAGCTCTGCGCGTTGCTGGCGTTTTCGGCTATTCAAAATGATGACAAAGTAGGTTTGTGCCTGTTTCACGGAGGGATTGAACAATTTATACCACCAAGAAAAGGTCAAAAACACGCTCTACGCGTCGTTCGTGAGGTTTTAGCTCACGGTCAAAACCTACCAGACAATAAGAAACAAAACCAAGATGCAAAATTAAAATTGTGGCAACGGCTTTTTAATAACTGGAAAAAAAGTACACAGGATAAGAAGTCTTCACATACAGGTCGCCTGAGGTCTGCTGATCGCGGTACTGATATTAGCCAAGCAATGGAGTTTTTATTGTCTGTATCCAAGAGAAAATCCGTCTGCTTCTTAGTAAGTGATTTTATGGATGAAAATTATCAACAGTCGTTAATGACGGCTAACCGAAAACATGATGTTGTTTCGGTATTGATAAGCGACCCTAGAGAATTGGAAATGCCTTCTATCGGTTTAATAGCACTAAAGGATTCTGAAAATGGGGGCACCCGTTTGTATGACACAAGTTCAAGTTCTTTTAAAACCTCAATGACCCTTGCTGGAAAACAGCGAATTTCAGAACTAGAACAAAATTTGAGAAAAAGAGGAATTGATTTCATCCACATTGATGCCTCAGGATCAGTAGTCGACCCTCTGGTCAAATTCTTCAGAATGCGAGAAAAACGGTCACGTCGATGATTACTAATTTTTCAAATTTTACTGATAATATAACGGCGTACGGTTACCTAGCCGCTTGTTATATATCCTTAGCCTTTCTTTTCACTGTACATACATTTGCCCAAAACTTGACATCAGCGGAAGAAAAGATCTCAAAAAAAGATCAACAAAATCTGATCAAATCGAGTTCTAATAAAAAAATTGAGAAAATTACCCAGCGTGGCCCAGTGAAGACTGAAGTGAAGTTAGAGCCGTCAGAACCAACTATAGGGGATGTTTTAACCTTAACGCTTCAGGTCAGTGCCGAGGCTGAGGTGGAACTGCTCATGCCAGAGTTCGGTCAATCCCTAGAAAGATTCACTATTCTAGACTTCGTTCCTAGAGAGGTAATTGATGATCAAGGTAAAACGATAGTCACATATCGATACCGACTACAAACATCAGGGTCTGGACCGCAATCTATTCCTCCTCTGATGATCGAATTCGTTGATCGACGATCAGGGAATAGATTAGCACCCGAAGGTGAAGATGCTTATGAAATATTGACGGAGCGAATTGAATTTAATGTCAAGTCAGTCGTTCCAAGTGGCGCCTCGAAAGAGTTAAAAGCTCCACTTGGAAAGCTAAAGCCACTGGGGTCAATTCGAACTCCAATTTGGATTGCTATTGTTGGGTTAGGGATTTTGCTAATAGGGCTGCCCTTTTTATTACGTTTATGGCAACAGCACCGAATTGGTAAACGTCGAAGAAGTGCTTATGATATCGCTAATAGTCGATTAAGTAGACTGAGATCTCGACCCAAACCTAGAGAAGAAGAAATTGGCATCTTTTTTGTTGAACTCTCAGATATTGTTCGTCGCTATTTAGAAGATCGGTTTAACTTACATGCACCTGAGTTAACAACAGAAGAGTTTTTAGAAGTGGCTGCTACCTCGCCCGACTTAACATCAGAACATAAAAGCTTCCTGCAAGAATTCTTGCGTCAAGCTGATCAAGTCAAGTTCGCCCAACACATCCCAGATGCTCATTCGATTGATAATGCACTAAGTTCAGCTACCAATTTTCTTGAGCAAACAAAGCAAGATGCTCCTCTATTAGAGGAGCATCTTGAATCACAAAAAAAAGGAAATGGAGACAGATCATTGCAAAATGATTACTCTGTTGTCGCTATAGACGAATCGACGAGTACAGTATCAGAACAGAAAAGGCAAAATAATGGTTAGTTCAATAGGATGGGAATTTCGTGATCCACTTTTTCTGCTAGTAGGTTTGCTTGCCCCCTTAGTTTATTGGCTTTCTGTCCGTATACCGTCTTCGGTTACATATTCTAGCCTTGATTTGCCTAATCAAGCTCCACGTACTATTCGAGTTTATCTATCTCATTTGCCGGCTATACTACTGGCGCTAGCTCAACTGTGTATCGCATTAGCTTTAGCTGGTCCTAGAACGGGAGATGCAACCAGCAAAATTAAAAGAGAAGGTATTGCCTTGATTATGGCAATCGATCGTTCAGGTTCTATGAACGCACGTGATTTCGTTGAGGGAGATGACAGTGTTAGTAGATTATCAGCCCTCAAGAATGTACTGAAAGAATTTGTATTAGGTGGACAATCTGGAGAAGGTCGCCCCAACGATCTAGTTGGCATAATCACTTTCGGTACCTACGCTGATGGGGTGTGTCCGTTGACACTAGATCATGGGAATTTGATATCCATTATGGATGATATAGAAGTTGCCCGGCAACAATCAGAAGCAGCCACTGCCGTGGGAGAAGGTTTAGCTTTGGCTGTGGAGCGGTTACGACAGCATCAAGCCAAATCTAAAGTGGTGATATTACTCACGGATGGTGTTAGTAATGCAGGAGAAATACAGCCCTTGCAAGCAGCCAACTTGGCTGCCGCCAATGACATAAAAGTATATACGATAGGAGCTGGTATTACCGGTTATGCTCCGTTCCCTGTTAATTTAGCTGACGGTAGGGTCGCCCTGAAAAGTGCCCGAGTGGAAATCGATGAGGATACGTTAAAAGATATTGCTATTAGAACAGGTGGTAAGTATTTTCACGCACGTGATGCTGACGGGTTAAAAAGAGTTTACAAGGAGATAGATGCGTTAGAACGCAGCGAAGTAACCGAAATTCGTTACTTGCAGTATCGAGAGCACTTTAGTACATTTGTTTTACTGGCTTTGATATTCATTTCGTTATCAGTACTAGCTGGAGGTACAATGCTACGGAGGTTGCCATGAACAATCTTTATTTTGCTGAACCACAATGGTCCCCTCTGTTCTTGGGCATCGTGGCCTTTGTAGGAATAATGATCTGGCTGGAGACGCGTGCAGGCGGGGACCTCTCCCAATTTATACACCCATTGCTACAGTCTCGGCTAGTACGATCAATTCCTCCAAATAGGAGATATATACGTATAATCTTACTTAGTCTTTGTTGCATATTCCTAGTTCTATCATTAATGCGACCACAATGGGGCGTCAAATTCATTACAACCCCGAGAGTTGGAGCGGAAATCATGGTCTGTTTGGATGTATCGAAATCTATGCTAGCCGAAGACGTAGCACCAAGTCGACTAGAGCGTGCCAAAGCGGAATTAGTTGACCTCCTAGCCTATCTGGGCGGAGATCAGGTGGGTTTAATTGCCTTTGCTGGCCGAGCCTCAGTTGTATCTCCATTAACTCCCGATTTTGGTTTTTTGAGGTTGGTATTGGACCAATCCGGTCCCCACAGTGTAACACGCGGAGGTACACGATTAGAGGAACCAATTCGGAAAGCGATAGATGGGTTTGGAGATACTGCTGATGTTTCAAGATCCATTTTACTAATCACTGACGGTGAAGACCACGATTCATTTCCCTTGGAAGCAGCCAAAGAAGCAGCAGAACGAGGTATTCGAGTTCTTTCTATTGGGTTCGGTGATGAAAATGGTAGTCAGATTATGATGAGCGATCCAGAAACTGGCGCTCGTAGTATATTACGGGATAGTAATGGCGAGATTGTAAAGAGCCGTTTAGATGGTGAGCTGTTACGTGAAATTGCTCTATTGACCGAAGGTGCCTACATACCGGCAGGTACTGGCGTTCTGGATTTGAAGTCTATATTTGACAACCATATTGCAGGTTTAACTAGAGGAAAAATGGACGGCCGTGGTAGAACCGTCAGAAATGACGCATTTCAAATCACACTACTATTGGGGTTATTGTGTTTACTAGGAGCCGTGATAAGTACGATTGGTAGTGGTTATGATCCGTCGGTGCAGCGTCGGACGGTTACTATGACTAAGAATAATTAATATTAGGGTGTTTTCTAATTCATAATGATTCATAAAATACTAGTTCTTGTTAATTTAACGAGTTTTGTAATTACGGTTTTGCCTTTTCTTTTTTCGAGTTCTTCGTTTGCACAGCAAGAAGAAAAAAAGCCCGTTGTGATCTTTTCTGATGAAGCCGATGAAATACTTGAGGTAGAAAATGAGCAGGATGACACAGTAAAAAATAAAAATGATGAAGAATCGGATAAAGATGCTAGGGCGTTATACAACGAGGCTTTGGAGAAATTTAATAATAAGTTGTGGGAGCAATCTAGTAGACTATTTCAAGAGGCTAGAAGGATGGCTGGAACTGATGGCGTAGTTAGATTTAACGCTACTTACAATCTAGGATGGGTAGATGTAAAAACCGCGGATGAAATGCTAGAAAAAGAACCAGATAAAGCTCTTGAATCTTTATATAGGGCGGCAGATTGGTTCAGGGAATCGATTGCTCTGCGAGATGATATCGATGCACGTCATAACTTGGAAGTAGTGTTACAAAGAGCAATGGTTCTAGCGGATTCTTTGCAAAAAAAAACAGCTGGAGACCTATTGTCCAGAATAAACCAAAATATCAGCACACAAAGAGAATTTTTGGATATTCTCAGGAAAGAAGTTGACATAGAAAAAGTCGAAGCTTACACCAGTGAACAGTTGCGAACTCAACTTAGATCGTTAGCCGTACAGCAGTTAGATATTTTATCGGAAAGTCAACAACTGACAGAAGTAGCTGCTCGTGAAGGTGATACACTTCGAGGAAAATTGGAAAGTGAACAAACCCCGGAAGATCAGATGAGGGTTGCTCAAATAGAAGGATTTTTACATTACCTTCATCGATCCCAAGAACGGATGGGTCAAGCTCGGCGTCGGTTACGGACTTCACAAATTGAGCGTGCTTATCGTCGTTCAGCCATCGCCTTGGCAGAGCTTAAGCGAAGTCGAGACCAATTGCTGGACCCAGTGTCTCGGATTGATGCCTTGCTGAATGACAGTGCCGAATCTATTCGGCATATAGCAATCAAAGCTGACAACCAAATGGGTAAGTTAGCCATACAAAATGAAAAAAAATTCCCCGAATGGTTAACACAAGAATACTTAGTAGAAAGTCAGACAAGCTTGAGTGAGCGTGTGCAAGAATTGCATAATGGTTTAAACGCTGGTCTTTCAGGTGAATCAGTGGAAGACCCTAAACAAAAACAGCTAATTGAAAATTTACGCTTAGCTCTGCCATGGCTAAAAAAATCAAGTGAAAAATTCGATCAGACTAAGAATCAACTTGAACAGTCACGATTCGATGAATCATTTGTGTTGCAAAATGAAGGAATAAAAGCCTTAGTTTCTGCCCGCGAAATTTTTCTAGATCTTCGTCAACTAGTTGAAGTAGTCTATCAGGACCAATTACGCATTCAGTACTATCTGGACCCATCTTCGAGTCAAATGTTGGCTCCGTCATCTTTAACTGGTGTTGGTGGTAAAAATACGAGCAATAATCTACCAACTGAAAAAGCGTCGTTAGCAGTAGTATCCGAATACTTACCCTTGATCGAAGAATTTCAGCAGAAAAATTTGGGTCGAACTAAACGTCTGAAAAAATTAATAGACTTAGCTGTAACCGAACAGGAGAATATGAAGCAGCAACTAGAAACTCAACAAAACTTGCAAACTTCAACCCCAAATCAACCGCAAACCATTTTACCTCAACAGAATCAACTCAAAGAGCAGCTTACTGCGCAATCAGAACGGTTAAAAGAAGCAGAAAAATTGAGGAAAAAGGCATTCACTGAATTCGAGTATAATCAAAAAATTCTAACGGGCCTTATCGCCAAATCAGGAAAAAGTGATCTTTCGAATTCTATCCTCAAACCACTTAGATCTTCTGTCAAGGATTCCGTTAAAACCGTAGAACAATTACGTCGTTTATTTTTTTCTTTAGTTGAGCACCTCCGAGAAACAGCTCAGAAACAAGTAGAACTGGGTGATGAAACGCAGGATGCAATTGCTTTGGCTAAGACAGAAACTAAGGATGAAACTGCTTCACGAATGAATCCATTGTCATCTAGACAAGTAAATTTATCGAATATATCTGGTACCATTGCTGAAGCCTTAGCTAAGGAATCTCAACAAATCGTACAACAAGAGGCGAAGCAAAATGGAACCAATGGATCCTCAAGTCAGATGAGTGAGAAGTATGCCCAGGCAGGGCAACTAGTAGGCGAAGCTACCGTGAAAATGTATGGTGCAGCATCGATGATGACGGACGAGAAAATTTCACTAGAAGAAATTGGCCCTCAACAAAAATCTGCATCAGAGGACCTGATCCGGGCCCTGAATATACTACAGCCACCACAACAAGACCAGCAACAAGATCAACAAGATCAACAAGATCAACAAGATCAACAAGGTCAACAAGGTCAACAAGATCAACAAGGTCAACAAGATCAACAAGGTCAACAAGGTCAACAAGGTCAACAAGGTCAACAAGGTCAACAAGGTCAATCTGAAAAAATGACAAAAGGCGATATGAGCCAAATGCTTCAAGGGGTACGTGATCGTGAGGCACAACGTCGTCAGAATCAACAGGAGAGACAGAGGAAGAATTCGGGATATAGGCCTGTGGAGAAAGATTGGTGAAAAATACCTGATTAAAGGGAAAATTAGATTGAGATTAAAATATATAACTTTTTTGGCTTCTCTGTGGGCTGCTTTGTTCTTGGTAGATGGACTTTCGACTAGCTGGGCACAGTCAGCGAAATTGCAAACGGCTCAACGCCCACCGTACTACGCAGGTGTTCCTCTCGAGTTGCAGGTCATAGCTGAAGGCTTTAAGGAATCCCCACAACCTGAAATCCAATTTAATCAGCCAGAAGGTGCTTCTCTGAATCTGGTAGGAGTCAGTCCCAGTGTCAGTTCTAGCATCCAGATTATTAATGGACGCATGACGCAAAGTCGAAGTGTTGTCTATAACTACCGTTTAAATTTTTTAGCTTCAAAGGTAGGCCGTTACCAAGTAGGTCCAATCCGATTGACCCAAGGTAATGCTGAGAAGAAAATTGCTGCCGTTAGCATAGAAGTAACAAACGTTCCTGCAGCGACTAATCAAAAGCTGAAGTTAATTATTCCTGATAGCAATATTTATATAGGTCAACGCATTCCAATTCGTTTAGAATGGTGGGTAGAAGCTGATGGAGTCGAAAATCTGATAAGTCAACAAGCAAATGTTCCGCTCTTCGATCAACAAGATGATTTTCAATTTTACGACCAAGAGAAAGATAGCGACAATAAATTTTCTGTCACGCTTAAATCAGGTCAAAAAGAATTTCCGGCTACTGTCAGCTCCAATCAATTGGATGGAAAATCATACTTAGTATGGAAAGTTGAGAGAATAATGGTACCACTAAAGGCAGGCACATTTGATATCCCATCAGCTACAGTAAACGTGGATGAAGGGTTACGATGGCAAAGTGACCTGTTTGGTAGACGTTCAGTGACACAGTCTCGTAAATTACGTACCAGCAGTCAACCAGTAAAATTTAGGGTTCTTTCTTTGCCTACACAAAATCGACCGCCCAGTTTTGCCGGTGCTGTGGGCAAAGGATTCGTACTCGAAGTTAGTGCTGATCGTTCTGTAGTACAGGCAGGTGATCCTATTAAATTGACTCTAAAACTGAAAGGAGACGCCGAGGTTGCTAACGCATCCCTTCCTGTTATGACAGGTGATTTGCCGGATACCGACTTTCGATTACCATCGGGTAAAATTGCAGGAAAATATATCGATGGGGAAAAACAGTTTGAAATAGTTATCCGAGTACTAAGTGATAAGGTTAGTGAAATACCACCGATTTCCTACTCCTGGTTTGATCCAGACCTTAAATCTTTTCAAACGACTCAGTCTCTACCTATTGCTCTTTCCGTAAAAGGTGCACAAATGATTTCCGCCCAGGATGTAGTTCGTTCTAGTAAGGATTCTCAAACATCGCCAGAGCTATCAAATCAAGAAGAACCGGCGGTATCCACTCAAACAAATAGGAAATTTTCTTTAATTGATGCTGACTTATCCATTAATCGAGATCTCAAATTACTGACGAAATCATCCAGTGGTATTCTAGGCAGTTGGTGGCAGCAAACATTTAGCTATGGCCTAGCAATGATTTTAGTATTTGCTGTTACCTTAATGAGACGTCAGTCAGAAATCGACCCCCAGATCACGGCTAAGTTGAATGAGCTGAAATTGCAACGCGAAGTAATCAATAAGGCAAATAGTGTAGAAGAATTAAGTAACGCACTAAGAAGGGTTGCTTCAGTTACTGAAATCATTTCTAGAAAGGAATTCGAATCACTATTAGCTGATTGTGACACTCTTCAATATGCTCGCGAAAAAAATATATCTAACAAATTAGATGTGGAGCTTCGCAATCGTGGCCTAACCATCGTGGACGAAATACTTGATCGCCCCAACTGAGATGGTGTCTAGATTTTCAATAGTTCTTCATTTTCCTCAGACTGAACGAAGATCTTAATTATGACCAATAATCTTCCCCAAATCAAAAAACGAATGAATCAACATTTTCTGTTAGTTACATTATGTTTTTTCTCAGTTAATTTGACATCTATCGTGGCTGAGCCACTACAAGAAAAAGTTCAACAGGCAATAGAAATTTATGCTGAAGCTCAATCTTCAACCGATCGAGAAGAGCGCATGGAAAAGTTCAGACAAGCTCAACGTCTTTTCAGCTATGTATCGGATAAAGGAGTTAATACTCCTGCCTTATACACCAACATAGGAACGTCGGCCTTGCAGGCCGAAAATTTAGGTGATGCAGTCCTGTCTTTCCGGCGTGCATTGCTATTAGACCCAGACTACCCTAAAGCCCTAAAGAACCTGAAGCAAGCAAGAAAACTCCTTCCCAACTGGGTACCTAAACCCACTGATGAAAACATCTTGGATAGCTTCTTTACGTGGAACAAATCAATATCAACTAGTGAGCGCACAGGATTGGCAGCCATATTCTTTTTTGTCTCATCTATTGGTTTTTCTATCTCAATATATTGGCGGATAGGAGCGGTCAGAAACCTGTCGTTTTTACCTCTTTTTATTTGGATAGTACTTATCACATCTTATGTCATCGAAATCAATTCTAGTGATGGAAAGGAGGCCGTAGTTACGGTCAATGACACTATTGCTAGAGTCTCCGATTCGATTAATTCTCCACAAAGCTTTTCTCAACCACTACCAGCCGGTGTCGAAGTCGTCGTTCTAGAAGAACGAGGCGATTGGGCTCGGGTTATACTTTCTAATCGAAGAGAAGCTTGGTTGAGTATTCGAAGTTTGACTTTTCTGTCAAAATCGTAGATGAAAGTGTCAATGGAATAGCAGCCTTGTCATCTTCTGGTCTGATGTCTCTTGAAACGTTATTTGGGGAAATCTTATTACCCCAAATGATATCTTGCGAGCTGCTCAGTAAGTACAGACTGGCTATCTAGACTTCTTATGTCTATTTGATCGTTTGATGTTCATTTTACTGATCACCTTCCGTTGTAACCATACCTGCTATTTCTTATTCCTTGTGTATTGTCCAATTAGAAAAATAAACGGCAGATGGTAGATTGAATAAGCGAGATACATTCGGCCAACAAGAATTACAGTAGAAGTCTAATGAATTGGAGAAACTAGTTTCAGTGGCATAAAAAATAGCTGAGCGGAAAAACGCTCAGCTATTTCAGTAGAAAGAAGATGCAAATGCCGCTATTGTCGCTCATTTTTTTTGCATTATAATCTGATTTTTTATGCCAATTGTTTAGGAAATAATAATTTTTAGCTTCAAGACGTAAGCCAGAATTGAAAAAGTTTCCACTAAATAACTAGCTAATACAAGTTGAATCAAATTAAAATCCATTCTTGAGATTATTTTCTTTCTTGTCCTCCTGAAGTTTTTTCAAAATCTTCTACCACCAAAATGAAATTTGAACAGATAATATTGTAGAATAATGTTCGTGCTCAGTGGAAAAGATAACAATTTTGACTTGATAGATTGTAGGAATAATATTAAGATCATGACAATATTGGGCTGTTAATTACTCGAAACCTAAACAAAATGGACTAGTTTTAACAACTTGATCTATTTTGAAAACCAATGAAAAAAATCACTTCAAGAAATTTATTTGTTGGATATGGAAAATCTCAATTAAATTTAGAAAAAAGATTGAATAATCGGTGAATATCGAGCAAAGATTATGGAAAGTAAAAATATTACGAGCCACTTGTTTCCAAAAGCGGATGTTGATAGTACAGTTTTAGAACGAATCAAGGAACAATATGATCAGGAAGGATATTGTGTTGTTGATAACGTCTACTCAGGAGCTGAGTTGGATGAAATGGAGACATTCTTTGAAGATTTTAAGAACCATGATCACAATGCTTTTGGTAATGCTATAAGTACAGATGAAGGGTGGGAAGAGAATTATACGTTCAATTTTAGTGAGATTGACCCTTCAAAGGAACTCTTGCGAGCTATGCATCCACATCGCTTTAGCCAGAAAGTGAAAAAATGGTATTTGCATCCGAAAATAGGATTCATACTAATGAATTTACTAGGTTGCCCCGCACTTGGAGCCCAGACGATGTATTACTACAAACCACCTCAGTCTGTTGGGCAAGGAATGCATCAAGATAATTTTTATTTGTTATCGACACCAGCTACATGCATTGCGGCTTGGACACCTATTGATGATACTGATGAAGAGAACGGATGTCTTAAGGTAGTGCGAGGCTCACACAATACAAAAATTTTGTGCCCACCAAGAGAAGGAGAAACAAACGCCATCGCCGAAATGGTTGAAAGATCAGAAATTGTTCCGATTTATATGCAACGGGGTCAAACCTTGTTTTTTAATGGCCAGTTAATCCATGGTTCCTCCCCTAATAAATCTTTGACACGTAGTCGGCGGACTTTCATCGGACATTATGTAGATAGTATGACAGAAAGGTTAGCCAAATTTTATCATCCCATCCTTGATATGGATGGAAATAAAGTCAGTAATATACTGGTTGATAGAAGTGGTGGCCCCTGTCAGTAAGTATCAGGTAGTACCAATCCAATCGGATTTTTTCAAATTTTAGTCCCAATTGCTCTATTCATTCCAACAAAATAATTTAATCTCCCTAGTAAAATTAAGGAAACAAAACCCAAGTCTAATTAATTGAATTATTTCTATTACCTGAATCACGAACCAACTTCAATTTTTGCCTTATAGCCATAACTTTGTGTTCCGCCAAAGTGCTCTGGGACTGAAGCTACTACTAAAAACAAATCGCTGTCTTGATCAATTGTTCCGACAGTAGTGTAGCCTGATATTGAATCGATCATCTCAATACCTTTATATTCTTTCTGAGTTTTAGAATTGATAACGATCCTTCCTTCAAAGTGAGAATTAGCTCCCTCGCTCCCAAGTAAATCCCCTTTTATTTCAATCTTATAGTTACCAACAGGGCAATTTTTAAATCGAATAACATTATAAGACCAACCTCTCGGTTTCATAGATTCCGGTGGAGAAATCCAGTTTTTTATTTGATCTGGATTATCGAATGAACATACGTATGGGTGCAAATTTGTAGAGTCTGCAACGTTCTGGATCTCTAATTCTGCTCTGTCGATTTGTTCCTTACTTAGGTAATCCAGCCCAACCGTATTTTGTGCTGCCCAATCGGCAAAATATTTACGGAGACAATCTGCTCCTATCTCTCTATAGTGGTATTCTTGAGGGCTAATATCTATTCCCTGATAGAAACCTTTAGTGATCAAATCAGGTGAAACATTTTTTACTTGGGTTAAATAGTGAAGATAGGTATGCATCCCGTATTGTCGAACTTGATAAAGCCAGTCAGTAGGATCATTTTCAGCTTGATTGCTGAAACTATGCCATAATGACAAATGTGGATTGGCGAGGATAGCACCAGCTTCGACAAAAGTATTAATTCCCTCAGGTTTATTTTGGCACATATACCACTGGGCCGAAGCCTCGATATACCACTGCGAATCGCCTTGGTAAGCGAATCCTGGCGAGTTTGCTTGATACTGGAAAATATGAAATCCTTCATGGTAAAGGTTTGACTCGGAAGTGTGTACACCGACAGGTAAGGTTAAGAAAGGTAATCTATATTTATCTGTTCCTTGACCGTTTCCCCACTCAGAAGGGAAATCATCCTCTTCGCCATGGTGAATATAAACATTGTAGAAAAATCCAGCTTTGGGATTCGGAGGGTCCTCCATACCAAGATTATGAAGACAATCTTGGCGTACGGCTTTGAGATGTTTGAAAATTATTTCGGTATCCGAGTGGTGATCGAATTTTTCCTCCCACCAAATTGCAAAAATATCATCAGTCACGAATTTCAGTTTTGATCGGTCCCCAAATTCTGATTGTAAACTTAACTTCTGTTTCATTTATTATTTTATCCTTATAAACCTGTAACCAATTACAAAATGTAATTCCATTGCCTGGTAAACATTCTGATTTATTGAGCTAGCCTTTAATAGGTCGCTTAATTAGACTCGGTACTGTAAAAAAAATTCCTTTTGATTGATCTGTCAATTAAGAAAAATGTATGATAGAAAAAGGATTACCCCAACGGAGTTAGTCTGGATTTGAAAACTAGCTCCAGCAACTTCGTAAATTTGGTGTGTTCGTATTCTGTATATTAATCGTTGGTAGTTAGTTCGACAATCTATTTTTGTCTATAAGAAATTCTTGGAGCTTATCATGAAAAGAATTTATTGGGTGTTGGTATCAGTTTTTTTGTTTAGTTGTGGGCAGCAAAATGTCACCAAGGATATACTAGAAACCAAAGAAGTGGATGATACACCCTATGGATTGGCTGGTAACACATATCGCAATAAAAATCTGGTTTTTAAAATCTCCAATTTGCCAGTCGATAACTGGGCCATTTATGCGGACAATCACCCACTTATTTCAGAATTAACACTAGACTATGCTAAAGATACGAACACCAATCAGTTTGTTGTGCTGTTATTAGCCAGCTATCCAAAGAAAGAATACCAAAGTAGACTTGATGAATCCAACGGGATATTGGCCGATCTTGAAATAGGTATGGAAACTCAGACGAAGACTGATAAAAGATCAGCCGAAGACTTTAGTAATGGATTTATGCAAAGCTATCCAGAAAATGAATATTATGAAAAAGAGGGAGTCAGGACTAAAGATTCGTATAGTGGATATAAGTTCTACTATACCCATCGTGCATCGGGTATCAAAGGCGGCATTGCTTATTTCATTCGCTCGAGTCGTAATACAAGAAGAGTTTACCGACTTCTTTATAGGGCTAAAAGCGAGGAAGCAGATATAGGTCGAGAAGCTTTCGAAAATATGTTGGAAAATCTAGAATTTAACACCTTATGATTTTCGAGTATTGCAGGTAGACAAAGTTCTCATTTGGATCTCAAAGTATATTTGATCTAGTTCAAATATTGTTTTACTGAAGTATATTAAGCGTTAACTATGTGTTCATTTGTTTTGAATACTCATCGACTCCCGTAGTATGTGACTAAACACTGGTCCATTGCCCATGAAGTTCTAGCTCCACTGTCACCTGTTGAAGTGCAGCGCCCATTTCCCAAAAGTTGATCGACAATTGTCTGAATCAAGGGCTGATGTACATGTAGTGGGTTTGGGGCTGAAATGAATTTTTCTTGCCCATTTTTTTTTAAAATAATGTCGGTGTCCGAAAATACTGGAGTTTTTAGTTCGCCTTCAGCACCTGTAAAAATAATCTGGTCCCCAGAATGATCAGCATGAAAATTCCAGATTCCAGTTCCAATACATCCTGACTCGAATTCCATTGATGCGCCGGTCACATCTTCTGCCTTATATCTTCCACCCGTATTTACTGAGAACCCTTGTATTTTACTAATTGGACCTAGTATAAAATCTAAAATATCCAACCCGTGTGAGGCCAAATCTAGGAAGACTCCAGCTCCGGCGATTTCTGGATCGTAACGCCAATTTTGGGCAACTTTTCCCACTGCTAGAGGTCCATATTGAACAATATGGACTGATGTAATTTTGCCGATTACTCCGGCTTGTAGTAGTTCTTTAACCTTCAAAAAGCGTGGCAATTCTCGTCGGTAGTAGGCAACGAAAAGTGGTATATTCTTTGTATGAAACGATTTTGTCATCTGAATACATTGTTTATGATTGATTGCCATTGGCTTTTCTACGAGGCATGGCTTATTGCTATCCGCAACTTTCAGTGCCAGTTCACAATGAGATGAAGGAGGTGTTGCAATATAGACTGCATCTACATCTGGATCGTCGACTACCTCTTGGGCTTGATCAGTCCATTTTGGTATTTGATGTCGTTCGGCGAAGTCTTTAGCTCTGTTACCGTCTCGACGCATTACCATTACTAATTCCGAAGAACTCGCCTTTTGAAAACCCGGACCACTTTTAACCTCGCAAACATCTCCACAACCTATAATGCCCCATCGTATAGTTGACAAAATTTCTACCTCTTTTATCAAATTATATATTTAGTTTTTAAATTTTGAAAATGTAGATTTTCAGATTTTGATTTTGGCCTAATGAAAAAGTTAATAAACGGAACTAATATATATAGTTAACCCATGACTAGGGCTTGGCAAATCTATAAAGACGCACGAGAAAATGGCAAAAATAAAATAAGTGTTTGACTTAATTAAGTCGGATAACGACAGAGGATGACTGAGGTCCGATATTACGCTTGGCCTCTGTCGGTCGTTTCACTTTCTACAATGAGGTAAATAACCGATAACACCACTACCGACTAACAAAACCTCGTCTCAGGTTTCGACCCATCATCACCTCACTTACCAAAAAGTTAAACTACAATCCCTTCAACTTTGGCAGGATTAACGCCACAAATTAGATACTCCATTGCCTTCCAAACCTGATCTTTATCAAATTATACGAAATGATCAATCGTATTTTAATATAATATTTCTGTTAACAAGATATAAAATTCGAAGGGCTAATCAAGTTAGGGACACGAAGGTTGTGTTTACTGTTTTTCCTATTTAATGATTTGTCGTACTTTTCCTGTTATCTGTACCTTCTTTGTCCGTTTAAAAAAAATAACCATCTGAATGTGCATTGATTTCGTTACCTGACCTGTTAGATAATCTCCTGACTTATTCTATGACTTGATAAACGAGTTACTCTACAATGAAAATCTTATTTTTTCAGTCCCTATTTTTGTTACTTTCCTTCTCATTATTTGTCACAGGCCAGCAACAAATCACTTGGCCGAAGGATGGAGCAGAAATGGTTTTGATACCATCCGGGGCATTTGAGATGGGCGATCATTTGAACGACGGGGATATAAGCGAACGTCCTGTACATAGAGTCGAATTAGATTCGTTCTACATGGACAAACATCAGGTAACCGTAGGTCAGTTCAGGCAATTTATCAATCAGAGCGGTTATGATTATCCGGCACATCTCTGGAGTAAGGTAGCGGAGTATTCGCCAGCAGATGATTATCCGATGGTCCGACTGGATTGGGATGACGCCAGTGCCTATGCTCGATGGGCGGGTAAGCGTTTGCCAACCGAAGCTGAGTGGGAGTATGCGTGCCGGGGTCGTCTCGTCGGTAAACAGTATCCATGGGGAGATAATTGGGATGCTGCACGTGATTACGCTAACTATTCTGGAACTGGCGGTAAAGATAAGTGGGACCTTTGTTCACCAGTAGGTAGTTTTAAACCTAATGGGTATGGTTTATACGATATGGTCGGAAATGTATGGGAATGGTGTGCTGATTGGTATGATAAAGGCTACTATGAAAGCTCGCCAGCAAGTAACCCAACAGGACCAAATACCGGCGAAATAAGAGTATTGCGGGGTGGATCTTGGAATAATTATAAGAAGACCCTGCGACTAACTCACCGCAGTTACCATGCCCCATCGGTTAGATATAGCTTATCTGGATTTCGAACAGTATCAAGTGTTAGAACCAAACAGGTGGGAGCGTTAATCGGTGATATTAACGAAGATGGTATAGTCAACATCTTTGACTTAGTGATAGCAGTTGGTTCATTTAGAAAAATGGGAACTGACTTGGTTGGCGATGTAAATGGAGATAATCTGGTCAATATCTTTGATCTGGTAATAATCGCTGGTAGTTTTGGTCAATTATTAGTTTCGCCGTCGACGGCCTCCGAGATTATGCTAACTACTCAGCAAAAGCGAGATCTAGCTTTTGTGGTGGATCAACTGTTAGTCAGTTCACAACGCTCAGTTGCCGAAGAGGTAGTATTAAGATGGTTACAATCCGTTCTGCTAGAAAGATTACCGACGACAACGCAACTGTTGGCTAATTATCCTAATCCTTTTAACCCTGATACGTGGATACCTTTTGAATTAGGTCAAGACACAGAGGTAATCATCCGTATCTATGATGTTAAGAGTCAATTGATTCGACAACTGGAACTAGGCATGGTAACGGCCGGTAGATATTTAACTTCAGGCCGGTCGGCCTACTGGAATGGAGAAACAGATAAAGGCGAAGTAGCGGCTAATGGTATTTACTTCTATCAGTTACAAGCGGGTAATTATATTAAAACCAGAAAAATGGTAATCCTGAAGTAAGTCGGTATTTGAAAAACTGATAAAGTTAATTGGCTTCGAATACGAATTTAACCCAGCTATTCAATGGTTTAGGTCGTTGTGGCTCTTTATACTTGTAGTCGTTGTCTTTCAATTTGATTGGGTCAGATTTTTGAATTTCTTAAGCCAGTCGTGTTTGGCTACTATTTTTGGCCAGGGGCTTAGTATTATAATTTTCGTGCTGATCCTAGACTCTGATTTGTTCGATCGAATGGTTGATTTAGTCTTTAAGCTGATTTTCTAGTTCCAAATCGTTCAGAAACTCATCAGAGCAGTTCCTTCTGTTTTTCCGAGTTATATGGAATGACTCGGAAACTTTCTGAAAACGTTCTTAATATTCTTTAGAACTAGAATGAAAAATCTTAGTTTGGTTGAAGAATTAAATTTTTACTGAAGTCCAAACGAGTTCATTCTCTTTTCCTATAACACTTAGCCGTGAATCTCGCAATTTTCGTAAATGTTAATTGTGTGCTTTAATTTGAACGCCGTTATTATCTTAATTTTTCATTTTTCAACTTGACCATTCAATAGAATTTTGACAGAATACGGGTCTTATTGTTATTTTCTTGACACACTTTTGTTATGTACAAGAAAATCAGTACTCGATGATACGATGGAGGTAAAATTTTGTTTATTGGAAAAATCGCTATGAAAATCTCAGCGATATTTGTGGTTTGTCTTCTTTGTTTGGTGGCTCCAAGCTTGATGGCCAAGTCTTTAGGCGATCCTTTTGATGGGAATAAATTGCAAAATCCTGAGTGGAAATGGAAAGACAGAAATAAGGACGAAGGTACAGAACCTGAAAAATGGGATGTTGGAAAAACTAAAGAAGGTTGGCTTCACATAGACGCTGCACCGAATCGAAATCTATGGAACGCGGATACCACCAATCGACTTTACCAGGAACATAGTGGAGATTTCGATGTTGAGACGCACGTTTATATGGAATATGCTACCCAAAGTATTGTTTCTGGTGTCGTAGCACTATCTCAAACGACTCTGGGTAAAGGTGGAAAGC
This sequence comes from Candidatus Poribacteria bacterium, assembly GCA_036339735.1. GTDB lineage: Bacteria > Poribacteria > WGA-4E > WGA-4E > UBA9662 > TMED15. The sequence goes on along the minus strand of JAYZAL010000042.1, from coordinate 15,011 downwards.
CTGAGTGGGTTACTATGAAATTTTGGGGCCGCGGCGGTGATGCCATCCTCCAATTCCAAATTAGAGAAGGAGGGATACAAAACGAAGCTCCTGGTTTTAAGCCTAAAGCTGGAAAGCCGATGGATGTCTATATCCGGTTAGCTCGGAAAGGCAAAACCTTTACCACATGGTGGAAAGAAAAAGAAGGTGATGAGTGGAATGAAATTCAAGAAACCAAAACCATGGATTTGAAAGACCCGATCGAAATTGGCATCTACGCTGGTAATTGCGAGGCCGTAGGGAAAGGAGATATTCAATATGAATATTTCAGGGATAACCTAGAACCATTTGTAGTCTTGCCGAAACAAAAATTACCAGTCTCTTGGGGAGCCATCAAAGGACGACTCCAATCAGATTAGTAGATTAAATGAACTATTCCTTGACGGTTCTGTTTGGATTAGTTCCATTTTGGTTTTGTGTTAATCTGGGTGCGACGGATTCCACCCAGATTAACACAACTATCCACGAAGTGTTGAATTCAATAGAATGGATTGAGATTCCTGCCGGAAATTTCCTGATGGGCTCCGAGACTGAAGAAGTTTCTACTCTGGATCTGGAAGCTAGTTTTCGGGGAGCTATGGTGGACTTACAACACGCATTTGATTCTGAAAAGCCACTACACCGGGTTTACCTACCAACTTATTATATTTCTAAGCATGAAATTACTAATGCTCAATATAAGTTATTTGTGGAAGAAAATAGACGACCTAAACCTCGAGGCAATCAAGGACAGGATATTTGGCAAGAGGAAAAGTTTGCTGGTTCGCAATTACCTGTTGTTGGTGTCACTTGGTTTGATGCACAAGCGTTTGCTGAGTGGATCGGAGGTAGCCTGCCTACCGAAGCACAATGGGAGCGTGCTGCTCGTGGCAAACGTAGGAATACCTACCCTTGGGGAAACGGCTCACCTCGATCTCGTCAACATGCCAATTTTGCCAGAAGATATGACGGTCCAATGCCTGTTGGGCAATTCCCAAAAGGATCAACTGCCGAAGGGTTAGAAGATATGGCAGGTAATGTTTGGGAGTGGTGTATGGATGAATACGACGCGGATTTTTACCATAACGGACCCAGCCAGAATCCAATCAACCTGCGTCATCGTGATATTCTATACCCTCGAGTAATTCGCGGTGGGGCTTGGGATAGTGGACGGGTTTTTCTTCGTTCGGCCTTGAGATTCAAATTTTTCCCACTTGACTCCAGCCATTCTATCGGGTTTCGTGTGGTCCGACCTTCCTCAAAGATACCCAAGACCTCTGACTTCTAGATTTTGATTACGGTTTCAGAAAGAATCTAGGAGCGGTAAACACTACCTACCGAATATACCGTGATAACAGATATATTTAACCTTCGAATATTTATGCTGGCACGGGTTTTGATCGTTCTCGGCTTGCTCTTTTTCCATTTCCTTGACCACGGATCAGCAAAACCGGAACATTTCAATGATATTACTAAAGAATTAGGATTAGATTTTCGCCACGTCAGTGGATTCTCGGATCAGCGTCATTTTGTGGAAACAATTGGAAGTGGTGGAGCACTCTTCGATTTTGATAATGACGGAGATTTAGATCTCTATCTCGTACAAGGAAATTATATAACCCAATTAGACCAGAGCTTAACAAACAAACTTTATCGCAACGATGGTGATCAACTGATCAATGTTACTGAGAAATCTGGTTTAGGTGACAGTCAGTATGGTCTCGGTGTGATTGTTGGCGACTATGATGGAGATGGTTTTCGCGATCTGTATCTGACCAACTTTGGACCAAATATCCTGTATCGAAATAATGGTAACGGAACCTTTTCTGATGTTACCCAACAAGCTGGTGCGATCTGTTCAGATTTTAGTACGAGCGCGGCTTGGACCGATATCGACTCAGATGGTGATCTTGACCTCTACATTTGCAACTATGTAAGCTACGAAATAGAAAATGAGAAGCGTTGTTTCTTTAAGGATATTCCGATTTACTGCGGGCCAGTTGAATATTCTGGTGTTAGTGACCGTCTCTTCCAAAATAATGGGGATGGTACTTTTTCTGACATCACTATCTCAGCCGGAATCTATGAACCTGATTCTCGCGGATTGGGCGTAGTCTGCTCAGACTTGAATAATGACAATTGGATTGATATATATGTTGCGAATGATATGAACAAAAACAATATATATATCAATCAGAAAGATGGTACTTTTGTTGAGGAGGGAGTATTAAGGGGAGTTGCCTATGATGGGGAGGGATTAATCAATGCCTCTATGGGAGTTGACGCACGAGATTATGACAATGACGGAGATGTTGATTTATGGGTAACAAATTTCTCTCTTGAGGCAAATTGCCTTTTGGTCAACGATGGAACTGGCTATTTTGAAGACTTGTCTTTTGATTTAGGATTGGCAAAACCTTCGTTTCATTTACTTGGCTTTGGTACACTATTTATGGATTATGATCACAATGGATGGCCGGATTTGGTAGTTGGAAACGGACATATTTGGGATAATGTCCATTTAATCGATACGACCATGACTTATGCGCAGCCACTTCAGATGTTCGATAATAAAAGTGGAAAATTTGAAGAAAGAAAGTTTAGCACAAACCTTCTACCAGCCAATTATGTCGTTCGTGGTCTAATTCGTGGAGATATTGACAATGATGGAGACCTTGACTTGATTGTCTGCCAGTCTAACCGACCGACTGTTATACTTCGAAACGATCTAGGCAACCTCAAATCTTGGATTATGTTTCGCCTTATTGGAAAAAGTAAAAATACAGATGCTATCGGTGCAAGAATAAGAATAAGTACAAATGGATTAACTCAAACGAGTGAAGTAATTAGTGGATCTAGCTACCTCGTTAGTAACGATATTCGTCTTCACTTTGGTCTTGGCGATGTGGATGTAGTGGAAGAGGTCAACATTCGCTGGCCAGATGGAAGTGAACAAATATTGAATAACATACCCGCTAGACAAATTCTTACCTTGGAACAACCAGAAAATCTAGAATAGATCGCGACAAGCGAAATCGAAGATTAGTCTTGTTCCTACGAGATATGATTTCTTATTTAAATTCACTAAACGAATTATAAACAACGAAAAAATTGGAATAAATTGTATGAGTCAAGATGTAGTGTTCGACTAATACAATTAGGGAAAATTAGATAGGATTTTGACCATTCTTAGTGGGTAATAATATCAAATCTGACTCAAGATTGATTTGTAATTTTCGAGACTTCCATCAGCCATTTGAATTGGTATTTTGTTCTTTTAGGTACTTCTTAAAATCCTTGATATCCCGATCATATATTTCATACCCAAGCCTTAAGTGTTCATGAAAAGGTAAATATCCATATTCCTCGAAAGGCAGACTGCTTCTGTTGGAACTGTTGATATCTGACCATCTCTCGGGTTCCTGGTCTAGCATCATATTTTTCCAATCATGATATAAATTTTGGTTTTCTATTTGTAATTTCACCCACTCGTTTTTCTTTTGTTCATATTGCAGGGTTGATTGATCTTGCTCTGACAGTTTATTTTTGACTTTCTTACTAATGTCTCTAAGATAATCCATTACAGAAATATCCTCATCCTTCTATATGAGAGATTGGTTGAATCATTGGATCTACGATTACCACGCCATAGCAGACAAAGAACGGATTGAATTTGAACCGCCAACCGACCAAGTAAAGCCATTTTATGCTTGACTAACTAGCTATTTTGCTAGTAGAGGTAAAAGCACAGACAAGTAATAATATGCAAGCAGTTATTTTAATTTGATTCTGAGGCACATCTAAACCCGAAGAAGTTATCGAGACTATCAGGATTGAGTTGGTTTCGATTCTCTACACTCAGAGAATAAGTATAACTGTACCAGGAACCACCACGTACTACTTTTCCATCTCGGTCAAGGCTAAACCAGTCATGGCACCATTCCCAAACATTTCCGGCCATATCGTACAATCCGTACCCATTGGCAGGGTAACTACCGACAGGGCTTGATTTTCCTACATCACGGCCGTAGTTGGCCCGACTAGTATTAGGTTCCTGATTTCCCCAAGGATACTGCTTGTTTTTTAAACCACCACGAGCTGCCCATTCCCATTCATTTTCAGAAGGCAGACGTTTGTTAATCCATCTTGCATAAGCTGATGCATCATACCAACTAACGCCTACAACGGGTTGGTTCGGCTGGTTGAAATATTCATCATCCCAGTAGTAAGGCTTTCGGTGTCCGGTTTCCTGTACGAATCGATTATATTGGGCATTGGTAACTTCATACTTATCCAGATAAAAAGACAATGTGGCCGGACCGGCTGGTATTAGAACCATATCGGACCGGTTTTGAGAACCGGTCCGATATGGTTGTCGTAATCTAGAATTGTGCCAGTTGCGTTGCTTTTCTAACTTCTCCTTTGCTTCAGCTTGACGCAGTTTCGCTAATAATTGTGCTTCCTTTTGACGATATATGACCTGTGCAACAGTATCATTATTCTTCTTTGCTAAATTAAATCGTTGTCGGGCTAAATCTAGCTCCGCCTGTATTTGCTGAGAAAGGGGCTTGGTTACTTGCTGAGGTTTAATTACTCTCTCTAGTTTCTTGATTTTCAGTCGTGCTACATCCGATAGATCTCCATCGGGGAAAACAGACAAAAAATCTTCAAAATCTAATATATTGGCTGAGTCTTTTACGACCTTCCAGGCTTCAAGTTCCGGATCAGTTACGCTGGAACCATCATTTGATAGTAATCTTGGCTTTATTTTATCGACCAAAACTAATCTAGTTTCACCTGTTAGGTTCAACCACGGCGTTTGCTTTTTTCCCCGGTAAGTTTTAGCCCAATTCAGTACCTTGTTTCGCGTGTAGTCTGCCAAATCGGTAATGGTAACTTCACCGTTCTCGTTAGCGGCTTCACCTTTCAACCCCTGTAGCAAATAATAGCTGAAAACGCCATGACCTTTATCTGGCCATTCGTAAGCTCTCTCACCAACATTACAGGCATAAAAGATAGCACTGACTCGAGGCTGATGATTATCAAGATTGCGACGATGAATTTGAAACCCTTTAGAAAAGTTATCAGTCAAAAAGTTATCTTCAATGCCGCGGTTCACTTCCGGATTGTTACGACAGGCATCAATAATTACCAATAATTGTTGTGCTTTAAGAGAAGATAGAATTTTATTGACACGATCCAAGGGAACTGCGCTCATCTCTAACGTATCTTGAGTCACAATATTGCTATTAGAGGACAAAAGAAAAGAGCCAACTTCATTGGCAATACCATGCCCTGAAAAGTAAAAAATAAAGGTGTCTGGAGGCTGAATTTGTTTGGCTAAAAGGCCTAATTGCATGATGATATTAATGTGAGTTGGCTCCATATTTCCTTTGGTATCATCAGTCATTAGAAGTATTTTATCCCTTTTGAACCCAGCCAAATTAATTAACTCATCACGAAAAGATAAGACATCGGCGACACAATAGCGTAGTGGGCTGATATCGTCAGGGTAGTTGTTGATACCAACCAACAAGGCATAGTTCTCTGCTGAAGAAAAAGGACAAATAAAAATAAGAAAGAAAAAAAAGAAGCAAATTTTTCGTGTCAACATAAATACGTTGATTCCACAACGATCCTAACTGTTAGAAAAAGTAATATGTCTTCAAAAATCACAACATTCACAACATATTTTAAAAATCAGATCAGTTAAGCCAAGAGCAACAAATTATTGCATAAAGATATATGATCAATTTTCTAGATCACGAAACATCAATTAGTCTTTTATAACGGTGATAAAAGTCATATTTTTACACATAAGTTCTACTTCCGACAATTTGACAACACTGTTAATTATTAAAGCTTACTTTCTGTCTCGCCTTCTCTTATTTGTATGAGTGAGTTTGGAATTACATCTCGGATGGTATCGATGATTCCACTTGGCCAGGAAACCTCCAGTAGATGTATATGCTTTACATCGGATCCTAAACCAAAATGAATACGTAGATCGTTTTGGGACATATAACTAGAACTGGATCGAACCTCTGAAACGTAGGTCCTAACGGTATCAACTGAAGTAACAGTAAGTTTTACTTTGGCACCAATTCCGTCTCGATTACTACCAAATGGAGGGCACGCACCAATAACCTTCACCACTAACCATTGGTTACCCGTCTGACTATTATTCCTAAGTAGGCATGGTGCAGCATGCTCATTAGATACTAGTATGTCTATATCCCCATCATTGTCATAATCACCAAATGCTGCCCCCCGACTGGCTTGTAAATCTTTGAGGGTGTCATCATCAACAATTCTAGTAAAGCCACTGTTACCGTTATTGATTAGTAAATCGTTAGTTTGAGCATAAGTTGTTCCAGTTTCCAAATCGCTGATCAAATCTTCCAGATGTCCATTTGCTATAAATAGGTCCTTCAGTCCGTCATTATCCAAATCAAAAAAACCAACTCCCCAGCCTACATAAGGAAGTGAATATCCAAAACCGACAGCAAATGAAATATCTTCAAAAAAACCGTTTCCTTCGTTTCGATAAAGAACGTTTGGCTGATTTTGAAAATTAGTCATAATCAAGTCAAAGTCCCCATCATTATCGTAGTCTGCCACATCCAATCCCATACAACCCTGTAGTTCTCCACTACTATCACCAGCAATTCCCGTCTCCCAAGCTACATTTTGAAAGGTTCCATTACCATTATTTTGGTATAGGAAATTTTCAGTTGCATCATTTGCAACGAACAGATCAATGTCTCCATCGTCGTCATAATCAGACCACAAAGGGCTCATCCCCCTACCAATTGGATTGTAAACTCCACTTTCTTTAGTGACATCTGAAAATGTACCGTCGCCATTATTTCGATAAAGGGTGTCTGCTTTCCCAGAAAACTGTTCTCCTGGGCAGTAAACATGTTTCTTTTGGCCCAAAATATCAGTGGCATAACATTTTTGATGCTGATTGATTTTAAAATTACAGTAACTGGATACATATAAATCTAGATCTCCATCATTGTCATAATCACCGAATGAAGAACCTGAACTCCAGCCGGGCTGATCAGCCATAGCTGATTTGGTGACATCAGAGAAAGTTCCATCACCATTATTTCGATAGAGAACATTAGGGCCAAAATTGGTTAAGTATAAGTCAATAAACCCATCGTTGTTATAATCGCCAGCGGCAATTCCTGTACCATATCCAGCATGATCAACCCCAGCAATATTACTCACGTCAAGAAATTTCCCATCACCATTATTTTGATAAAGCGCATTAGTAGACTGTTTTTGACCTGTAGAATTTGATGGGGAATCTTCCATTGATGTGGCGTTTACTAAATAAATATCGAGATTGCCATCGTTATTATAATCTAGCCAAGCACACCCAGATCCAATCGTCTCAATAAAGTATCTTTCTTTTCCTCGACCATTTTCATGTTGAAAATTAATTCCGACTTCCAATGTCACATCTGTAAATTTGGCAAGTTCTGTCGTCGAACCAGTAGGGAGAAATATTTCCCTGAGTATGATAAGCAACGAAAGAAATACGATTTTTTTGAATCCCAAACCTAGACTGATAGGCTTGTTGGCTAAAACCATAGTTGTGTACGAAGATTTATCAATTTGCGAATCAAGGTTTATCATCTAAGAATCTATTTTCGAGAATCTAATTTCTCTTCTATCAATCTCAATATCTGCTGATATTCCGGTCGTGGATCCAATTCGATAGCCACCTGAACTAATTGTAACGCAGTTGGTAAGTCAGTTTCTGTTTCCAATAAGAGTTTAGCCATAGAAATCTTGGGTGGGATAGCTTCTGGAGACAAAATTATTGCTTTTTGAAAGTCTAATTTTGCACCTTCAATTTCTTGGGTACGTTGTTTGATTTTCCCTCTTTCCCAGTAACCGGGCGCCCAGTTTGGTACATTTAACAAGCCAATACTGAGTGTAGATTTAGCTTGATTTAGATTGCCAAGTTCGGCATGTACGTATGCTAATTCCTCAATCGCATTCAAGAATGTCGGATCTACTTCGACGGCAAGTTGAAGATTTCGACAGACTTCCTGCCAATTTTTTCTTTCAGCCCACTCATGGGCCTGACGCGAATGTTTTTCAGCTTTTAGGCGCCTTGCCTGTTTTAACTGTCGTTTCCCTTCCTCTGATTTCCCTTGACGCAGTAGGTTCTGGGCATAGGCGTAGGTATACGATGCTTTTCTTGGATTAAGTTGGATAGACGCACGGTAAAATTCCTCAGCCAACATAAAATCATGTTTTTTTGTTGCTACTTCACCTCGGCTAAATAACGCCGGATCAAAATCCGGATTTAATTCCAAGGCTGCGTAGAAACACGCGTCCGCCTCATCAAGACGATTCTGTCTTAGTAAAATAATACCCAGATTATAGTAAGATGGAACTGACTGAGGATATAGCTGTACCGCAAGATTGTAAATTTGCCTAGCTCGTTCGATATTACCTAGATCTGCTTCTATCGTACCTAGGTTTAGGTACCAAGATAGCTGTACTTTGGAGGTAGATGAATCGATAGCGTTTTCATACCACTTAACTGCCTCCTTGGATTGTTTGTTTTTGAAATATGTACTCGCTAAAGCTGCTTGTATTTGAGGATGATCTGGACTAATTTCGATAGCCCGTAAAAATGTCGAAATAGCTGATGGATATCTCCTTTTCTCAACGAGACAACTAGCCATCCCAAGTTGCGCGGCCAGATAATTTGGATCGTCTGTGGCCAATTTTTTGTAAATAGAGAAAGCCGATTCCCAATTACCTCGTTGGAATTCGGATTCAGCCCGAAGTAATTGGGGGTTGTTTTTTTTCTCCTGAGCAAGAGAGTAAAAAGGTTCGAAGAAAAAGAGGATGACAAAGATATAGAAAAAGGGTGATTTCCAGTATAGCCTTAAGTGCATAATAGTGGGAATTTATTGGCTAAATTGTCCTCAAATATACGTTTACAAAAGATTCTGACATTATGTATTTAGTATAAACGAACGAATGATGAGCTAAATCGAGATTATGTTCAACCAGTTGTTCATTCGATATTCCTAATTGAAATTAGGATATTTACAGATATTTTCTCTATCCTATTGCAAAAGTAAAGAAAAATGTTAGAATCAGCCATCATTACTGAATACTAGCTATTATGGAATAACAACTAAAGTTTACTTCTATCAGGATAATAAAGATTGTTAGAAAACTGATCAATCTAGATGAAAATAAAATTGATGAAAACATCTAAACGGTATCGATTATTTTTTTTATTTCTAACTTTCTTTTTCCTAATTTTGTCTTTTAACGCTCAATCTCAGTCGGTTAAAGAGGAGTCAGTTCAACCATACCCCAAAGAGGCGGAATCTCGCTTTCTGCAAGCAAACCAAGCTTTTAAAAGTAAGAAATGGGATCAGAGTCTATATATGTACGAGCAATTAGCAGAAGAGTTCCCCGCAATTACTGCCGCCCAAGTCGGAATTGGATTATCTGCTGCCAAATTAGAAAATTTTCCATTAGCGTTAGAAGCATTTCATCAGGTTGTGGAATTGATGCCCAATGCTACTGGTGTGCAAGGAGAGCTTGCTGATGTTTATCGAAAAATACAAAGATTTGACCAAGCAGAAAAATGGTACCTGAAAGCAATTAAGGGTACCAAGTCGAAGGCTCCTGTAGCATGGTATATTGGACTTGGTTTATTAGAAACTGAACGAGGAAATCATGACAAAGCAGTACAACACTACATAATGGCTATAAATTTACACCCAACTTCTACGGTGGCTTATCACAATCTTGGTACGATTCTGATTAAGTTAAATCGATTTGATGAAGCTGATGACTATTTTGACGCTGCTTTGGAACTTGATTCTAATATGGCATCTGCACTTTTTGGGAAAGGACAAGTTTGTTCCAAAAGACGAAACTTTGTTGCAGCTAGAGACTACTATCTTCGAGCGATTGAGTTATCACCGGAAATCCCAAATTTTCATCATTCACTGGCTCAAGTTTTTTTTCGACTCAATAACCATGAAGAAGGACAAAAACATTTAGCTGCTTATAAACGTAATAAAGCTAAGTTACATTTTAACGAAGGTCGTCAGATGATAATGAAATCGGATTGGAATGGGGCTTTAGTGCGTTTGCAAAAGGCAGAAGAAACTGATCCTACCTATACTGATACTAAACGATACCTTGCCTATGTAAAAATGAATCTCGGAGATTATGACTCAGCCAAAAAAGGATATGAGTATGTCCTTGGAATCGATCCGGGGGACTATTTATCTCTGTATTATCTTGGAATGACAGAAATCGCTTTAGGCCAATTAAAGTCAGCGGAGCAATCTTTTCTTAGAGTTATAAAACTGGTTCCTGAATACCAAGATTGCTATCTAGAATTAGGTGATTTGCGCAGAAAAACGGGTGATCTGACCGGAGCAGAATCGGCCTACACTATGGGAATTTCTCAAAATGGATCTTGGGCACCTGGTTATCTATGGCGAGGTCGACTTAGATACGAGAACGACGATTTGGAGGGAGCGGAAGAAGATTTTCGTACTTCTATAAGACTTGCACCGACTATTGCCGCCCCCCAATATTCTCTGGCTTGCTTATTAGTACGAACAGGAGAAGATCTCAATCAAGCGCTGAAATGGTCTAAATCTGCTGTTAATCTTGAATCTGCGCCGGAATATCAATCTTTACTGGCTTCCATCTATTTTCGTCAGGGCAAATTTCAGCTAGCCAAGGCCGAAATTGAGCATGCGTACCAGAAAGATCCAGAAAATCCTGACATCGTGGCATGGCGAAATCGTATCTACCAACAATTAAATAAAAATAAATGATCAAGTTTTGATTCTGTCATCTAATCGCTCTTTTCATAGTCTATGCATCTTAGTTATAGTTTGTCCCTTTCTTATCACCAGCCCCTTATGGGCCTGGGTGGAATTTACCGATAATACTAAAGCTGCTGGTATAGATTTCCTTCACCGTAATGGTGCTACAGGAAAACGTCTGTTTCCCGAACCTAACGGCGCTGGTTGTGCTTTCTTGGATTATGATTCAGACGGATGGATGGATATTTATCTAGTGAATAGCGGAAATTTTCAGAATCCGAATGCACCAAATGCCTTGTACCGGAATAATGGTAATGATACATTCACGGATCTTACTAAAGAAGCAGGAGTTGGTAATACCGGCTTCGGTTCGGGTATATGTGTAGGTGATTATGATAACGATGGTTGGGAAGATATCTACATATGTAATTTTGGAAAAAATGTTCTCTATAGAAATCTCGGGGACGGAACTTTTTCTGATGTGACAGAAAAATCAGGCGTTGAAGAACACAGTTGGAGTACATCAGCGACATTCTTCGATGCTGATAGTGACGGAGATTTGGACCTATATGTTGCTAACTATCTGATATATTCAGTTGAGACTGATGGTTGCCAATTGGAAAGCCTAAGAGTCTATTGCGGACCTGATAATTACCCACCAGCAAATGATAGTTTCTACCGAAATAATGGTGACGGAACCTTCCAAAATGACTCAATATCAGCCGGCTTGGTTCATTCCGGCCGTGGTTTTGGGGTTATTACAGGAGATTATGATAATGATGGAGATCGGGACATTTTTGTTGCTAACGATTTAAGTCCAAATTTTCTTTATAGAAATAATGGAGATGGTCAATTCGAAGAAATTGGTTTTTTGGCTGGAGTGGCCTTGAGCGAGGACGGAACTGTCGGGAATGGGATGGGTATTGACCTGTCAGATTACAACAACGATGGTAGCCTGGATTTGGTCGTTACCAACTATCAAAGTCAGGTTAATACAGTTTACCGTAATGATCTAGACGGTTTTTTTACTGATGTTTCATTCGTGTCAGGTACGGGGTTACCGAGTTTCCCTTTACTAAGCTGGGGATGCGGTTTTGTTGATGTGGATAACGATGGTTGGCGTGATCTATTTGTGGTAAACGGGCACATACACGACAATATTGACCAATTCGATGATATTGGTGATTATGCCCAACCTAAACAGCTATTTCGAAACTTGAGAACGGGTACATTCTTAGATATGTCATCTAAAAGTGGCAAAGCGTTAATCGAGCCACAGGTAAGCCGTGGTGCAGCATTTGGAGACTATGATAATGATGGAGATATAGACATTCTGATAAATAACCTACAGGGATTGGCTACTCTTCTTCGAAATGATGGAGGAAACGATCGTAGCTGGATTAGAGTCTCTATTCGTCCTCCCGCACAATCGTTGATGGCACGTGTTTTTGTAGAAACAGACGACGGATTAAGTCAAATTGATGAGGCTCAGAGTGGTGGAAGTTATGTCTCACACAATGACACGAGGCTACTTTTCGGTTTAGAAGATGCCGACTTTGTCCGTGTTTGGGTCCAGTGGCAGGATGGAACCCACAGCGAAGTTATCAAGACCCCAACCCGAAAAGAAGTAGTTTTTTATCATCCTTCTTATTCCGACTAGCGTAGGAATTCCAGTTTTCGATAATTTGAGGCTGTATTAGGGCCTGATTGATATATCTAACTTCATAAATTGGATTTGTATTGAAAAAATCTAAGTGCTTCCTGTAACAAAAAGAAAAATTTTGTTAGAATTTATCGTAGTAGGTTGGATCATTGTTCATGTAACTATTGAATATAAGATGTTGTTCTGACTATCAGGAATGCTCGCAGAAATTCGAAAAGATTTAAAAAAAAAGCAGATAAAGAGTTCAAATTTTCCAACAAAGAAAATAATACAGGAACTCCGAATTCTGTGATGATAGAAAGCCAAAGTGTTATGGATTTACAATTGATCATAACAGTATGATGGTTGGCAAGATACCAATCCTGGATTTATTACACACCCAGAGATGGTTTACTGAAATCAGTCATCAATTCCATTCGGGAAAATTAGAAGTCAGGTTGGCATCAAAGATTCAAATATTACGAGAAAGGAAGACTTAATGAGGTAACGCGCGGAAAGAGGACGTCGTAAAAAACCTACTTGTCTCAAAGAACGTTGGATCCATCATTACTTTTTCATGTGTCCAAAAATTATTGTCCGTATATATTAGAGAACAAAAAATGACAACCTGCTCAGGGGGAAAGTTGATATGCCTATAGCCGATGCTATGCCTGAATTGAAAAGAAATATCCAATTTTTTGCTGTTGAAAATGATCAACCAAAAAGCTTGACCCCCCAACAAATTCAGCAATTCAACCAAAAAGGCTATATATTTCCGCTGGATGTATTTAGTGAAACTGAGATTGCTACACACCGAGCATATTTCGATCAGTTAATAGAACAACAAATAAATGAAGGGAAAGATGCATATTCAATTAATGGATGGCACAGTAAACAATCTGAAATTTACGACTTAGTAACAGATAGTCGTATCTTAGATTATTTAGAAGATTTACTTGGTTCTGACCTAATCTGTTGGGGCACGCACTACTTTTGTAAATTACCGGGAGATACTAAACAAGTTAGTTGGCATCAAGATGCTTCCTACTGGCCAATTACACCCAGTAAAACAGTGACTGTCTGGTTAGCAATTGACGATGCAGACACGGAAAATGGAGCAATGAGAGTCATTCCCAAATCTCATTTACACGGACAGATTGTTTTCGAACATAGTCGTAAAGAAGAGCAGAATGTATTGGGTCAGACGGTGAAAGACGCGGAAGATTATGGTTTGGCTCCGGTAGATTTCGAGATTAAAGCTGGTCAGATCTCACTTCACTCTGATCTCTTACTTCATGGTTCAGCCCCTAACCAATCTGACCGACGCAGGTGTGGACTAACCATGCGGTTTGTTCCACCGGAAGTGAAAGCTTTAACAGGTTGGAATAAAAACTCTATCATTGCAAGAGGAACTGATATATCAGGTCATTGGACCAATCAGCCAAAACCCTTGAATAAATCTGATTTAAAATGACAATTTATCTGATTACAATAGGAGAAATTTCGCAGGCGATTTGGATACGATGACATTACACCAATTAGGTCTCACAATGATATGCCAGCTCTATCAATTTACTTCTGTACTTATAAGGAGATAAGCATGAAGATACATGTCGGTAAACTATTTCTAATTTCATTTTTTATACTTGGGTTTTTGGTCTTGACGACTTCGGAAGCTGCGATTAATCGAGGTCTAATTCTATATCTTCCTTTTGAGGAGGCAGGCAATCCAGTAGATCATTCCGAATCACCTGCTAAGCCAAAGAAAAATGGAAAATTAGAACATGTAAACGGAAAATTTGGTAAGGCTCTTCGATTCAACGGAAAAGGAAACAATGTAGTAGAAGTTCCATCTGTGGATAAACTTTCTGGAATGAAAGAACTAACTATCGCTGCTTGGGTTAAGCCTAATGGAATCAAAGGTGCAGACGGTATGTCAATTGTCTCTAAAAGATTCGCTCATAAGGATGGTGATTGCTATAACTTGTTTACCTGGACAGGACAGAAGGTATACGCTCGAGTGAATAGCGAAGGTGAAATAAGCTCTTCGACGGCCCTAGAAAATGGAAATTGGTACCACGTGGTTTATACTTTTGAGGGTGGCGGAAAAGCTAAACTTTTTATAAACGGCAAAATGGAAGCTGAAACCAATCACCCAGCAAAAGAGGTTTTAAAAGACGATAAATCTCCCGTTTGGGTTGGGGAACTTAATGACGGTCGTAATTTTACCTGGAATGGAATAATGGATGATGTCGCGATGTGGAATCGTGCATTGGACGAGAAAGAAATTGTATCAGTTATGAACTCCGGGCTCCAGCTTCTGTTGTCTGTAGATCAGATAGACAAACTGGCAACGACCTGGGCAAAATTAAAAAAATGAATTAAGTGAACAAGGATTATTGTGCCACTGTTCGATTCGACATTGAGGTTTTTACGTGATCAGAGAGAAAAACTCTCGACAGTGGAGCAATGATTTCTTGTGGTACTGTTAGGTAGATTCACCTTAGCTA